>NZ_JAEACF010000001.1:1352992-2029489 GCF_016401385.1 Fictibacillus halophilus
GCATATTATGATAAAGAGCAGCCAGGGACGGCGAAATTTTTAAGAGATGCGATCCACATTTATACAGGGAAGAGAAATTAGCGATTTAGCAAGACCAGTAAAGGAGATAACCATCTAAGGTTATCTTCTTTTTGTTTTATTCATTACCCAGGTTCGTTTAAACTAAGAGAAGAGTGTAAGAAGGGATGACATGACATGACTGAAAAACTATTTTATTCTTCACCGTATAAAACCGAATGGGAAACATCCATAAAGAAATCATTTGAAAAAGACGGAAATTTTTTTGTTGTTTTAGAGGGTACCGCTTTTTATCCTACAGGTGGCGGCCAGCCGAATGATACTGGGAATATCAATGGTATAAATGTCTTGGACGTTTTTATTGAAAAGGATGAAGTGATTCACCAATTGGACAGGCTGCCAGAAACATCTTCGGTAAATTGTAAGTTGAATTGGGAAAGAAGGTTTGGCCACATGCAGCATCATAGCGGACAGCATCTGTTATCAGCTGTTTGTTATTCCTTATTTAAGGCACGCACATTCAGTTTTCATCTGGGAACAGAATATGCAACGATTGATATCGAGATTGATACGCTGAATCAGAATCAAATGGATAGGCTCGAACAAGCAGTTAATGAAGAAATTTATAAAAACAGAACGGTACATACTTACTTTGTTACCGATGAAGAGCTTCAACAATTACCATTATTGAAAATGCCCAAAGTTACAGAGCACATACGAATTGTTGAAATTGAAGGCATTGAACACAATGCTTGCGGAGGCACGCATGTTCGTTCAACAGCTGAAATTGGAATCGTAAAACTATTCAAAGCTGAGAAACAAAAAGGTGCCACACGTTTATATTTTAAATGCGGACGACGAGCACTTGTTGATTATAATGAGAGTTTGAAGATCCTTGGATTGATATCTGCTAAATTTAACACCGGCCGAAATGATGTCTTAAATCGTATAGAAAAATGGGAAGCTGATCAGCTAGATATGGAAACGGAAATGAAGCGACTTAAAGAAGAGAATAATAGTTATTTAGCAAAAGAACTTCTTACACATGTAACAAATGATTTCCTTACGTATGTATTTGAAGGAAAATCGTTTGATGATACAAAAGAGCTTGCAAATAAAATAGTAAATGAAAATGAGTTATTCGTTTTATTTGCTTCAATACAAGATAATCGTATTATATTAATGCATAATGGAACAAACGAAATTCAGTGCGGCAAATTTTTCAAAGAAAACCTTAGCTCATTCAACGGTAAGGGGGGCGGAAGCGATACATCCGCTCAAGCTGGTTTTTCTTCAAAAGAAGACATGCAACGTTTTGTTGAATTTGCTCGGGAGAAACTTTCTAAGGATTTATGATCAAACAAAAGATGTTACAGCAGAAAAGGAGTGAGGCACATCGCCACACTCCTCTTTTTCTTATATTAAGAAAATCGCAACAATCGTTGTAACAACTAAGCCAATGGTAACCGGCTTTAAGTTTCTTCTAGCCAGTTCAAACGGATCGACTCCACAAATCGCCGCGGCAGGAATTAATGCCCAAGGCACCAAAGTTCCGCCACCAACCCAAATGGCTGCGATCTGACCTAATGCTGTCAGTGTAGCGGCACCTGCACCAATTGCTGTTCCAAATATGTTCGCAACCGAGCCTGCTAACGAAATTCCTGAAAAACCAGAACCGTCTAGACCTGTAATGGCTCCTACAGCTGTTAAAGTTATGGCACCAATCTCCTTGCTTAACGGAACAATAGATGCAAGTGCTACACCAAGATCGTTCACAATTCCATGAGACGTCTTTGGAAGAAAATCACCTATAATTTTAGCAAAACCTGAGTCACCAAGATAAAAGAACGCTGCAATTGGGATTACAGGACCAAAAACTTTAAATCCAAATTGAAAACCATCAATTAAATAAGAAGTTGTTTTTTCTAAACCCTTATTCTTATGACTCACCATCGTAATTAAAAGAAGGATAAAGACTGAGGTCCCACCGATCAGCGCTGTTGCATCTCCGCCTTGTAAATTGAGAATTGACATGGCTGCGACATCAAGAGCAAACATTAACGGAATAAACAGAGCAAAGAACCGCTTCTGTCTCTGTGACAATAAACTTAACTCTTGAGCAGTTGTTTCCTTTACCGTTTCAGCTGTTACCCCCGTCGTGCTATTCAATTTACCTGACTTCAAATCTCGCTTTAGAAAATAAAATGCCGCTATTGTAGTAACCAGTCCCATTACAAATACGAGCGGAATACTCGCATCTATTACTTCACTGACCGGAAGACCAGCAGCATCAGCCGTTAATTTTGGAGCAGCTTGAATGATAAAATCACCTGAAAGAGCTATACCGTGACCAAACAAGTTCATGGCCATGGCTACTCCTAGAGCAGGAAGACCAACACGAATGGCTACAGGAAGAAGTACTGCTCCCATAAGTGCGACCGCTGGGGAAGGCCAGAAAAACCACGAAATGATCATCATCAGAATACCTATCGTCCAATAAGCAAGTGCCGGTGTACGTATAAGTTTAGAAAACGGTGAGATCATCACATCATTAATTCCTGTTGTGGTGAGGGTTCTACTCATGGCAACGATAATGGAGATAACGAGAATCGTAGGTAGAAGTTCGGTGATCGCATAAATGAAACTATTAAATATACTGCTGACCGAACCACTTAATGAACCTGTTGCTGTTATAGCAATTAAAAAAATACCAACAATACAGATCAGAGTCGTATCCCGTCTTTTCACCATAAAGCCGATAATTAAACCGATAAACACAACATAAATCCAATGCAGCGCTGTAAGTTCAACGCCCATCTGTATTCCTCCCCTGTGAAATGGGTGATTAGCCCTTTCGTAATGTAATACAGAATATGATGGGGAGGAAAAGGGGTGAAGGGAACTTTTACTGCTTTATGTTGCGTTTTATTTTTTGAAGATAATCATAAGTGAAATATGAGCTTATAAAGATAAAAAGGGTATAGCACAAATTCCAGAAAAAGTTCTCCGATATATGATCTAAATTTACAAATTTAATAAATTTATTAAACACATCTAATAAAAACACGTGAATGATATATATGCCTAAAGCATTAGCTCCTACTTTTGTTACATATAAACCTTTTCCTAGCGATTTATAATTAAGGGCAAATAAAAATAAAAACGCTGTTAAAAGAATCGTTGAGAAAAAGTATTCGCCATGGCTACCTGACAATACTTTATCTAATATATAACCCTCCATTGCTTGAACAACTACACCGATAAGAGCTAAACCCAAAAACGTCTGACCACTTACTTTATTTAAGCCGCTCAGTCTACTATTTAATGCGAACAATGCCCCAAGTGTCGTGTAAAACAACCCAAAGAACATTGCATCACGAGTGCTGTTAATAGGTAATTTAACAAACATTGTATATGCCTGACCTAATAGGCCGATCAAGTTTAAACAAAAACTAATCATAAAGAGTACAGTTATTTGTTTAAACCTAAAAAATATATAAACAGCGAACGTTGACCAAATTAAAGCTGTCAAAAACCAAAGCTGATAGCCGCTCGTTCCTTTTCCATAATAAAGAAGATTTAATAAAGTAAATTGTTTAAAATATGCTCTCAGTTTTTCCTCAATATGAACTCTATCTTGTAGGATAAGAACAACATCATAACTGGTGTAAAAAATCAACCATACGAAATAGAGCTTAATCAGCTTTATACAATAGCTTTTAAAATAGAGAAAAGGGACATCTTCATGTTTCATCTTTTGAGCAAAAAAGTAACCAGATGCTGCAAAGAAAAAGGGAACAGCAAACCTAGCTGCATTATCAATAATGAAATAACCCGCAAAACCATCCAGAGGAAAAACATGTATAACAACAACAGCAAAAATCGCGAAAAATTTTATATAATCAATGGAATAAATACGTTCCATTTCTGTGCCACCTTTAAGAATTTATACACCACTATCAGTATGAACATTTCTTTGACGTTCCAACATTTTATGTTAAATTCTCTGAACGTTATCAACAGTATTTAGTGACACCGAATTGTAATTAATGTAAAATTATTACTGTTATAAGTACGATAACGAAAAGAGGTAACTACATGTTATCTCTTTTATTTTTGTTACATACATTCAACAAAGGAGAAGATTAGGGGGCCGTATGATGGACCAGTCCAGGTTTATTAAAGATCTAAACGAGTTAAGAGAAGGAGGATATGTAAAGAAGAAGGATTATTTAAACGTGCTTGATGGTTATTACAGATATAGAGAAGATGTTAGAAGAAAAGAAATAAACGATACGATTGTACATACAGCAGAAGTTACGAGTGATGAACCTAAACAAAATCCACAGACAGTAAAAACAATAACTCCTCCACCAACAAAGCCAAAAGTGGAAATCACACCTGAACAGAGAAGAGAAAGAAATCTTACAACCATTATGGCAGCGGGAGTCATTCTGCTTTTATTAGGAGGACTTACTCTAGCTACAAGCAACTGGGAAGTGTTTAGTTCCATTACAAAAACAATGTTAGTTGGAGGTATCGCTTTATTATTTGGTGGCCTAGGCGCACTTTCGGAAAAAGTACTTCATATTAGAAAAACTGCCTTTACGTTCTTTGTTCTGTTTGCTCTTTTTATCCCGATTACCGTACTCTCAGCTGGTTATTTTGAATTATTTGGGGGTTGGCTCAGTTTTTATGGCGAGGGAAGATATATATTAGGAGTTATGACGACAGTTGTTTGTGCCCCAATCTATTATTATTTTGGAATGTACTTTAAATCCAAACTATTCAGCTGGTTTACTTTTGTCGCTATTGCAATTGGGTATGCGTATTTAATCCTCTCGTTTGGCTTAACAAAGGAAGCTTTTTACTTTGTTTATGCATTAGGAAATGTAGGGTTTATTCTTTTATATCATTTCAAAAAAGCAAAGCAATCTATATTTCTTCAAATCATACCTTTGTTCATACAAGTTAACTTGATTTTGTCGACGCTGTTCATATTAATTCTATTTGAAAATCAACTTTATCAAAGCTTCAATATAATCTTAACTGCCGTATTATATTTATCGATGAGAATGGTAAATCAAAGAAAAGAATATGAACTTTTCTTTATTGGTTTTATCACGTACGGTCTTTATCAATTGATTCAAAACTCTCTATTAATAGAATATCGTTTGTTCTTAATCGTGCTTATACCACTCGTATTAGTGGTGGTTGCTAATTTTTCAGATACAATATTAAAAAAATATTATCAGCTTGCTAATGGAGTAATATCTATACTTGCTTTCTTATATATAACCGTAGAAGGCGTGTTATTGTCTGTAGGAGAAGGCAGTGTGTGGTTGTTATTAGGGTATCTTGTTTTAGCTGGTAACTTTATATTCTTAAGCTACAACTCTACGTTTTCCTTCTTTAAATATTTGGCACCGTTTTATCTATTCTGTGCGTTTATGGAAGTGTATCATGTGACCGGTGATCGCTTTGAAGATTATTGGACTCTAGCAATCGGTATCTCAAGCGCATTATCTTATTCTATTGGACAGTATCTCAAACCACTGAAGAGAGCAAGCCTAATAGTAGGCGGTGGAGGATTATTTATTAGTTTTCTATTATCCTTGGAGTTCGATCATTATGGTCAAGGAAGTATGATTTCTGTTATTTTAATCATACTATCTGTTCGTCATTTCTTAATTGAAAATGGAAAAGAAAGAGTATTAGCCACCTGGCTTGTACCCATTTTTACTTTTTTTACTGTCTGCCTTGTGGGGATGAAGTACTTGCCATCACCGACTTTATCTTACTCTTTACTTTTGGCCAGTGTCGTCACTTTAGTAGTCTATCTTTGGAAAAGAAAGCAGAAGCAGCTTGCGACTTCATTTATTTCTATAACAACCATAACGACGACTTTAAATTTCCTGGTTACTTTAGTCGAAACTGATTTTACATGGCTAAAGATTCTCTCGTCTATTTTCCTAATGATAGTATTATGGTTTTTCACTAAACATTTTAAGTGGGCGATTGGGTTCTCTGGTATACAGATTGCATTATTCTTTGCACTTAATCATGTGGCGGAACTCCTTGGATTTACATTGGGTACTGAGGGATCCGTTTATGCGTTCATCATCATTTCCTATTTGTTATTAATGAGTAGCGAGGTATTACAAAAGATCGACTCAAGCAGTGAATATCCTACGAAGGCAGTTTCTCACTTCATTACCTTACTCATAGGCTTTTATGCTTTACTTGTAACAACTTCAGCAGCTCCGTTCATTCTACTTGCGGTCGTGTATGGAATTTACGTGTTCCTTGCTCGCAAGGAGTTAGAGATCAGATATAATCTTTATGCTAGCTTGATATTCTTAGCAATTGGTTTCCATTACTTTATTAGAGAATGGGTGACGAATGAAGGTCCTGTTATTTACAGTATACTTCTAGCTGGTTTCTACTTTATTTTTAACAATGAATGGAAAAAGCGATTAAGGCTCTTCATTGTACCTTTTTCCGTCATTTTCTTGGGAGAATATATTACGATTAGAGAGTATAGTGAGGTCTATCTTATAATCCATGCTCTTGTCTTAATCGGATTCATCTTGTTCTATCAATCGTTAAAGAGATACTGGACGTACGCATCTGTAATATTGCTGATCTATTTAATGATAGATATAGAAGATTGGATAGTGATGAATAATATGGCTACAGAAATGTATTCACTCGCTTGGTACATTTCTGGAATTTCGATTTCACTTGCTGGTATGTATTTCTTTACAACGTTATACAAAAAATCAGATTATCTTCAATTTGATTTCTTTGCAGTTTTTGGAATGATTTATGTACTTACAGGATTGGTGCGATCAGAAAATGTGTTAACAACGATTGGTCTAGTCATACTTGCTATTCTTTTTTATGTACAAGGAAACCGGTTGTTGGATGTTTTGATTGGAAAGAAAATACTCCAAACGTGTTCTAGCATACTTGTCCTGTTTTCTTATTACTCACTTCTTGATCAATTCGAGATCCCAGTGATTATTCAAACTGAATTAATGGTACTTCCTTGGATTTTATTAAGTTATGTGATCACAAGAAAAATGTGGGACATTTCGGAACATATAGCTAATGTGATTCAATATGTGTTGCTTGGTATCATAGGGATAACATTGATGATCGATGCGATAGATAGCTATCAAGTCATGGATGCGATCATACTAGGTTCTTTATCATTCGCTAGTATCATTTATGGATTTATCTCAAAACAAAAAAGTTATTTCTTTACTGGATTGATCGTACTACTTCTGAATGTTTTGGTTCAAACACGTCCATATTGGGGGAACATGCCATGGTGGGTATACTTATTATTAACAGGTATCCTTCTCATAGGTTTTGCTAGTTATAATGAATTCAAGAAACAAAAAGGAATTGATTCTCCACCATTAAAGGATATAATTTTAAATAAATGGAAACATTGGTTTGGAGAGTGGAAATAACTTCTCTTCTAATAAGGGGGATTAATGAAGTGGAACAAGATCAAAACAAACCCAAGATCACAATGGGTATGCTTTTTCAAAACAAAGTAATTCGTACCATTCTTTTTTCGGTACTCTTTTTACAGATTGGGATATGGGTTCGTAACTATTCCATCCTATTGTACGTGATAGAAAAAACGAACGAAAATCCTATCGCGGTATCTTTAATATCAGTAGCAGAGTTTGCTCCCATATTCTTGTTTTCATTTATCGGTGGAACGTTTGCTGATAGATGGAAACCAAAAAAGACGATGATTTGGTGTGATTTATTAAGCGCTGTTTCTATCTTTGTCGTATTATTAACGCTGCTTTTTGGAAGCTGGAAGGTAATATTCTTTGCAACGCTCGTTTCATCGATTTTGTCTCAATTTTCTCAGCCATCAGGTATGAAGTTATTTAAGATTCATGTACCTGAGGAAATGGTGCAGTTAGGGATGTCGATGTATCAAACACTTTTTGCTGTATTTATGATTCTAGGTCCAATTCTCGGAACTTACGTATACCAGCAATTTGGGATTACAGCTGCAATCGCAATCATGGGAATAGCGTTCGTATTGTCTGCTGTAATTCTTCTATTGCTTCCTCCTGATGAAGAAGTAGAAAAAACGGAAGAGAAACCATCTATTTGGTTAGAGATGAAAGAAGGTTTCAGCTATGTGCTAAACAGACGCTCTTTAACCTTACTAGGTGCGTGTTTTGCTGTAGCCGGATTAGCTTTAGGCTTAACACAGCCGTTAACCGTCTTCTTAGTAACAGAACAACTAGGTCTTCCGAAAGAAGAGCTTCAATGGCTCATGGCCGCTTTCGGTACTGGAATGATTCTAGGTGGGGGTTTGACCATCGGAATCGCAAGCAAAGTTAAACCACAATTATTATTGGCTCTAGGAATGGGAGCAAGTGCGATCGGATTTATGATTATGGGATTCTCCGAACATTTCTGGTTAACCTTATCGGCCGAGTTTATAAGTGGTCTATTCATGCCATGCGTTCATATCGGTATCAATACACTCATTCTCCAGAATACTGAGGCTAAATTCATCGGCCGTGTTAACGGTATATTAAATCCATTATTTATGGGTGCGATGGTGCTTACGATGTCCATTACGGGTTGGCTAAAAGAAACTTTTTCACTTGTATTGATGTTTGAAGGGGCAGCACTTCTATTTGCAATCGGTATATTAACGATGCTGCCACTTATCCGCCAGAAGGGTGTTTCAGTGGCTGAGGTTGAGAAAGCCTAAATGAAAAGATCCTCAAAAGCTTGGGATAGCTTTTGAGGGTTTTTTTTATTTCATCGTGTTAGCTCTAGCTGAATCGCAATGGGGTATGTGTCGATAAGTGCCGAGGATTGTAAACTCGTGGATAAACAGCAAAATCTCGTGGATTGGGGTTCTAAATTTGTGGATTCACCAATTTAATATTTAATTTACGGCCAGAAAACCAACCATCATAAAGTGCTGTTTCCTCATTTCATCCTCAAACCGTTTTTTAAATTGTATAAATGGGTATTATAGATATATTTCCACCATTGAAATGAATATCGAATATAAGGGGAATCTAACATATGTCTATCTCACCAGATCAACGAATAACCTTACACGGATTTAATAATCTAACTAAGTCACTTAGCTTTAATCTGTATGACGTTTGTTATACGAAAACGAGAGAAGAGCGTGAAGCTTATCTTGAATATATTGATGAACAATACAACGCGGAAAGACTTACAAACATTTTGCAAACCGTTTCCGATACGATTGGAGCTCATGTACTAAATATAGCCAAACAAGATTATGTGCCTCAAGGCGCTAGTGTCACTGTACTTGTCTCAGAAGGACCCATCGTAGAAGTACCAACAGATTCATTTGATAAGAATTCAACTGCTATGCCAGAATCTGTTGTGATGCAACTTGATAAGAGTCACTTAACGGTTCATACATATCCTGAGTTTCATCCAGAAGAAGGAATCAGTACGTTTAGAGCGGATATAGATGTTTCCACATGCGGAGAAATTTCACCGCTCAAAGCACTTAATCATCTTATTAACTCATTTGATATGGATATTGTGACGATGGATTATCGGGTTAGAGGATTTACGAGGGATATTAAAGGTCACAAGCTGTTCATTGATCATGATATCAATTCGATACAAAATTATCTTTCTTCAGATATTAAAGAGACATATACAATGATCGATACAAATATTTATCAAGAGAATATTTTTCATACGAAGTGCAAATTAAAGAATTTTGAACTCAATAACTATCTTTTCGGTTATACAAAGGATGAAATGGATAGCGAAACTCAAAAACATATCACAGGGTTGATAAATGCTGAGATGGACGAGATATTTTACGGAAGAAATATTAATTCTTCTAAACGCTAATACCTTATAGTTACAAGGGCCACTATCATATTTAGTGGTCTTTTTTGTGTGAACAATATGAACAAAATGCATTTTATGCGGTTAAACTTCCATTTAAAAATGTGAATGGTAGGATAATGAAAAGGCTAATGAAAGCGCTACCATTTAAGAGGGGGATGTGAAAGATGAAAACTAAGAAATGGAAAAATTGGCTTGTAGCAGGTGTTATACTTTCTTCACTTACTGCTTGCAGCACCTCAGGCTCGGGCTCAAATGCTGGTGACTCTGATTATCCGAAAAAACCAATTACAGTTGTTGCTCCATCGGGTGCTGGAGGTGGTTGGGATCTAACGGCACGTTCAATAACCAAAATTCTAGGAGAAACAAAAACGGTTGATCAAACAATGACTGTTGAGAACAAACCTGGAGGAGGCGGAGCTGTCTATCTTGCAGAATTTGCGACACAACATAAAAAAGATGATTATAAGCTTTATGTAAACTCTCCGCCAATCTTGATCAATAACTTGAAAAAAGAAGGAAACAGCCCGTACGGCTATAAAGATACAACACCACTTGCACAATTAACAAAAGACTTTGGAGCAATCGTTGTTAAAGAAGATTCAAAATATAACAATCTAAAAGAACTAATGGACGCTGTTAAAAAAGATCCAAAGTCTGTTACAGCAGCAGGTGGATCTGCACCTGGGTCCATGGACCATCTCGTAGCTGTTCTACCTGCTTACAAATCTGACATTGACCCTAAGACAGTAAAGTATGTTTCATACGATGGCGGTGGTGAAGCGATTGCAGCCTTATTAGGAGGCAATGCAGATTATATCGCAACTGATGCTTCTGCAGTAGGTGAATATTTAAAAGCTGGGAAAGTAAAAGTGCTTGGTATTTCTTCAACGGAACGATTAAAAGGTGACCTTGCTGATATTCCGACATTTAAGGAAGCTGGAATCGATGCAGATTTTACGATTTGGAGAGGTGTATTCGGACCAAAAGAGATGTCTGATCGTGCAGTCGCTTATTGGGATAAAACATTGAAGAAATTAAATGAAAGCAAAGAGTGGCAAGACGAGCTAGAACGTAACGGATGGGAAGCAGAATTTAAGGATGGAAAAGAATTTGAAACCTTCTTAAAAGATCAAGAAAAACAAGTAGAAGACTTATTGAAATCATTAGGAATGAATAAATAGATCTGACATGGAGAAGTATTTCTACTTCTCCATTTTTCAAATAAGGAGGGAAGTACTTTGCAAACTGGTAAATTTGATCGTTATGCAAGCATCTTATTTGCTTTACTAGGAGCAGCTTTCTTAATCGAAAGCCGGAACATTTCAAAAAGTGCTTATGGAAGTGAAGTCGGACCAAACGTTTTTCCATTTCTCTTAGGACTTATTCTTATACTACTTAGCGTTAAACTCTTTCTTGAATCATTCAAAAACATGCAGAAAGAAAAGACGGACAAGAATAACTTACAGATTAAAAGGTTTGTCATTATCCTGCTAGCTAGCCTCCTATACGCAGGTTTCATTGAGATACTGGGTTATATCTTAAGTACTTTCTTATTTTTGTATGTTTCCTTTCAAGCGATGGAAAGAGGAAGTTGGATAAAAAACGGAATCGTAGCTTTGGCTTTCTCATTCTTTGTTTACTATTTATTTGTTGTTGTGTTAGAAGGCTCTTTGCCTGGAATGCCAATATGGTTTAGTTAGGAGGATTAATATGGGTGTTATTGATTTTTTAATGCAGGGATTTCAAACAGCTTTACAGCCACAAAACATTTTCTTTGCTTTTATCGGTGTTTTAATTGGAACAGCAGTTGGCGTTTTACCGGGTATTGGACCGATGAGCGGTGTTGCACTTTTGATCCCTGTAACAGCTACCTTTACGAGTGGAATGGATCCTTCTGCAGCAGCTACAAGCTCGATTATTCTTTTAGCCGGTGTGTATTATGGTGCCATGTATGGTGGATCAACTACTTCCATTCTATTAAACACACCTGGTGAATCTTCATCTGTCGTTACAACACTTGATGGTTATCAAATGGCAAGGCAAGGCAGAGCAGGAGCAGCTTTATCGATTGCAGCCATAGGTTCATTTTTTGCCGGTATTGTTTCCATCATTGGATTGGTCTTATTAGCTGAACCACTCTCAGAGATGGCATTGAAATTTGGACCTGCAGAATATTTTTCTTTAATGTTGTTAGGACTAGCTGCAGTTAGCGGTTTGGCGGGTGGATCGATCACGAAAGCGTGGATGATGACCGTAACAGGCCTCTTGATCGCCACGATTGGAATCGATTCGGTTTCTGGAGTGGCACGATTCACTTATGACATTCCTGTACTGTTTGGCGGACTAGAATTTCTAACGGTTGCTGTTGGTTTGTTTGCATTAGGTGAGGTGTTTAAGACGGTTCTGCATAAAGAAGAAGAGGCTGAAAAAGTGGCGAAAGTTGGGAGAGTCATCCCTTCTAGAGCTGATCTTAAAGAGAGTGCCGGACCAATTGCACGAGGGTCTTTTCTAGGATTCTTTATTGGAGTCTTACCAGGTGCAGGTGCAACACTAGCTTCTTTCTTTTCATATATTGCTGAAAAAAAGATAAGTAAAAATCCTGAAAAGTTTGGAAAAGGAGCGATTGCGGGAGTTGCAGCTCCAGAGTCAGCAAATAACGCAGCTTCAGGTGGAGCGATGATTCCTTTATTAACACTCGGAATTCCAGGTTCAGGAACAACTGCGATTCTAATGGGAGCTCTGATCATGTATAACGTTCAGCCAGGTCCTTTATTGTTTAGTGATCATCCCGACGTAGCATGGGGACTAATAGCTTCAATGTTTATAGGAAACTTGATGCTACTCATCCTTAACATGCCTCTTGTTAAGATTTTTGCAAAAATCATTGAAACACCTGCTAAATACTTGCTGCCCATCATTATTGCTATTTCTGTCTTTGGTGTTTACGCGGTACAAGTAACGACGTTTGATCTGTTTTTATTGATTGGCTTTGGACTTGCAGGATACCTATTAGCACAAAATGACTATCCTATAGCTCCTCTAGTACTCGGCTTAGTATTAGGGCCAATGATTGAAAACAACATGAGACGCGCATTAACAACATCAAATGGTGATTTTACAGTATTTATTCAACAACCCATTTCAGCATTCTTCCTGATTTGTGCCGTTCTATGGATTCTAATACCTTTTGTTCTTCGGTTAAAAGGAAAAAATGTTGTTGTTAACGTTGAAGGATAAAAGATGATAAGTAGAGAAGACTTTCTATTCTGAGAAGGTCTTTTCTATTTTTACGGAGGGAAACTATGAAACTGCAAACAAAATTAATTCTCATCAGCTGTTCCCTAATCTTTTTAGTGATCACCATTTTAGCAGTTATCTTTCAAAATATGTTTGAAGACACGATGAAGAGTCAAATTGGGGAGAGAGCGTTAAGTGTTTCTTATGCCGTAAGTAACAATCCACTTGTTGTTGAGGCGTTTAAAAGTGATGATCCCTCTAAATCGATCCAGCCTTACGCAGAGAAGATCAGAAAGAAAACAGGAGCTCATTACATCGTAGTGGGAAACAGAGAAGGTGTTCGTTATTCACACCCCATTAAAGAACGAATTGGAAAGAAGATGGTAGGTGGAGACAACCAAAAAGCTTTATCTGGTGAACCGAGTATAACTGAAGCAACAGGCTCTCTAGGTCCAGCAGTACGAGGAAAATCCCCTGTTAAAAGTAATGACGGCGAAATCATTGGCTTAGTGTCAGTAGGTTTTCTGACCGATCAAATCAAAGAGGATATCTGGCCTTATAAACTAAAAATTATTATCATAGGCATCTTGACACTGTTGTTAGGAATATTGGGCTCAGTATTAATCGCTAAAGGTGTGAAAAGAGCGACACATGGATTGGAACCTAAAGAGATCGGACTGTTATACAAAGAAAAAAGCGCGATCTTAGAAGCGATAAGAGAAGGGGTTATCGCTGTTAATCGAGAAGGTGAAATAACACTTGCCAATCACACGGCACTTCAGATGCTCCAAACAGGAAGTGAGAAGCTAATAGGAAAGAATGTGTTAAAAGCAATTCCGAACACAAGATTACTTGACGTCATCGCCTCTGGCCAAAACGAATTTGACGAACAAATGAAATTAGGAAATACGAAGGTTATAGCGAATCGTATTCCAATAGTGGATAATCATAATCAAGTAATTGGGGCGGTTGCGACATTTAGAAACAGAGATGAGCTTTATCGATTAAATGAGGAGCTCGCGCAAGTAAAAAGCTATAGTGAAGGTTTAAGAGCTCAAACTCATGAGTTTTCAAATAAACTGTATTTAATATCAGGTCTCATTCAGTTAGGTTCTTATCAAGAGGCACAAGATATTATAACGAAAGAATCAAATGTTCATCAGCACTTTACACAATTTATCATGGATCATATTTCTGATCCTTATATAGGTGGTTTGTTAATCGGCAAGTTTAATCGTTCAAATGAGCTGAGAGTTGCATTTACCATTGATTCTGCCAGTCAATTAAAAGATATTCCTGACTCAATTGACAGACAGTTACTTGTTACGATTATTGGAAATCTAGTAGACAATGCAATGGATGCTGTAATGGAGTCGAGAACTCATGACCCAATGGTAAAAATCAGTCTTTCTGATTTTGGAGAACAGCTTATTATTGAAGTTGAAGATAATGGAGAAGGAATTCCTAAAAATATCGCTAATATGTTATATGAAAAGGGATTCTCTACAAAAGGTCAAGACCGTGGATACGGTTTATTTCTGATCAAACAAGCTGTAGAAGTATTAGACGGGCATATCTTTTATGAGAGAACAAAAGCTGATACAACGCTTTTCACTGTTATCATCCCAAAAGAATAGAGGAAAGACATCATGAGTACATGGGAAGTTTTTATCGTAGAAGACGACATTCGCATTGCCGAGATCAACAGAAAATTTGTTGAAAAAGTAGAAGGCTTTTCGGTATGTGGGATCGCATTGAACGAAGAAGAGGCAAAAGAACAGATTTCAATATTAAAACCTGACTTAGTCATATTAGATATATATTTTCCAGACATGAATGGCCTTGATCTACTTAGGTGGATTCGAAGTGAGTTTAGAGGAATCGAGGTTGTCATGGTAACAGCTGCAACTGAAGTAAAAACATTGAAGCACGCTCTGGAGGACGGTATCTTTGATTATATTGTCAAACCTGTAATCTTTCAGCGTTTTAAAGATACTTTATTACAATTTAAAGAGCATAAATTATTAATGACTCAACTGTCAGCTGACAAAGAAATCAATCAAAACATGATCGATTCTTTATTAAAACGCGAAAAAGTCGAGGTTGAACCATCCTTTCTACCAAAAGGTATAGATCCTATTACTTTAGATAAAATATTGACCATTTTGATGAAACACAAAAAGGGCTTTACTGCAGAAGACCTCGGACATCGTACGGGAGTTAGTCGAACGACGGCAAGACGATACTTAGAATATCTTGTTTCAGAACAAAAAGCAAAAGCGGACATCACCTATGGAGGAGTAGGCAGACCAGAAAGAATCTACAAATATGGACTCTAGTTCAAAGCAACCACATGATGGGTTGCTTTTGTTTCGACTCTTATACTACTAAAAATTAGTTCAGTTGATGTATAATGTTCTACATAGATTTAAAGTTGAAAGAGAGTGAACAATATGGGACGTAAGTGGAATAATATTAAAGAGAAAAAAGCATCAAAAGACGCAAATACGAGCCGAATTTATGCAAAATTCGGTCGTGAAATCTATGTAGCCGCAAAACAAGGTGAGCCCGATCCAGAATCCAATCAGTCGTTAAAAGTTGTTCTAGAACGAGCAAAAACATATAGTGTACCTAAAAACATCATCGACCGAGCAATCGAAAAAGCCAAAGGCGGTTCTGACGAGAACTATGACGAGCTTCGTTATGAAGGCTTTGGTCCGAACGGTTCGATGATTATTGTGGATACCTTGACGAATAATGTAAATCGTACAGTAGCGGAAGTTCGTTCTGCTTTTAATAAAAATAATGGAAACATGGGTGTATCTGGTGCAGTCTCATACATGTTCGATGCAACAGCTGTAATTGGTCTAGAAGGAAAATCAGCTGATGATGTATTGGAGCTGTTGATGGAAGCGGATCTAGATGTTCGAGATGTGATCGAAGAGGATGAATCTGTAATTGTTTACGCTGAACCTGATCAGTTTCATGCTGTGCAAGAAGCGTTTAAGAACGCAGGGATTACAGAGTTTTCAGTAGCAGAACTGACGATGCTTGCACAAAACGATGTAGAACTCTCTGAAGAATCACAGGTTCAGTTCGAGAAATTGATCGATGCCTTAGAAGATCTAGAAGACGTGCAGCAAGTGTATCATAATGTTGATTTGAACTAATTCTTTATATGATGAGCAGGTTCCATTTAGTGAGCCTGCTTTTTTCTATGCATGTGTTAGGCAAAAAGAAAAAGCAACCGATTAATTCGATTGCTTTCTCATCCATAACATACTAATTGTAATGATCGTAAATCCAACGAACGCAAGTAGCGGGATCGTGATGAATCCCAACCAATTAATATACTGGCCAGAACATGGAACACCTGATGTACACACCTCAAATGCTTTTAATGCAGGTATTTTTTGAAGAGCATAATGATAGCCAGAAACGATGATGCCCAGTATGGATAGAGGAAGGACATAACGTGTGACTTTATAATCCTGCTTATAAAAGGCAACACCTAGCAGAATGACTAACGGATACATCAAGATTCGTTGATACCAGCAAAAATTACATGGCACAAACTTCATGACTTCACTAAAAAACAGACTTCCTACCATGGAAACGATCGATGCGATCCAAGCGATCAACAAAGGTTTATTACCCACCTTTATTTACTCTCCTTCGCAGCATCATCAACCATTTCCACTAAATCTTGAATAGAAGTACCTTCAAATTTTTTACCATTAACAAACAATGTAGGTGTACTAGTTACACCAAGTTCGCTTACAAGTGCTTCGTCTGTTTTTAATGCTTTTTCGTTTTCTTTGTTTTCCCAAGTTTCGGTCACTTTCTTAACATCTTCTTCTGAAGTAACCTCGCCAAGAGTTTCTGTTAAGAACTTCTCGGTAAAGATGTCCTGTCGTTCTAGACTCTGATCGTCAGGCTGCTTTTCATATAGTGTCTTATGAAACTTCCAAAACGTTTCATTTCCTAATTCTTTATAAACGGTTTCTCCAAATATAGCAGATCGTTCTGAATCTACATTAATAAATGGATAGTTTAAGAAGTAGAATTTCACTTTACCTGTTTGAATAAGTTCTTTGTCAATAAGCGGGAAGGTTGACTCGTTAAAGTTCTTACATGCAGGACACTTGTAATCTCCAAATTCAATAATGTTAACAGTTGCATCTTTCTCACCTAAGTAAGGCTGGTTTTCATAGGAAATATCAGCTGTGGACGTATCATTATTATCAAGTGCACCGCTAAATAGAAAAATGATCAGTCCTAGAGTCAAAATTCCAATCGTCCAAAAAAGCCAGACAGGAGACGAGTTTTTCTTTGTTTTTGAGCTGTTTACATATGCCTTATTCTTTTTTTGTTTACCCATTGTTCACCTCGTAGAATTTTTACTAAATAAAAAGAAGTTACTTTTATCGTAAACAAAGTTGACAGTATTTACAATGAAGAAATATCGAACATTATGTTTTTATGTCTTTTCTGATTATGGATAGCCTACCTGAAGGTAAAAATTCTAAAAAAACTTGTATGCAAAAGTAGATTTTGGCAGTATAATTTTCTAGAAATTATACTAAACTAGTTTTTTGGGGGTCAGGGATGAAAAAGGTTGTAACTTTCTTATTGGCTATTACGATTAGCCTCGGCATCTTGCCATTGTCAGCGTTTGCGATAAATGCAAACGACAAAGAGTATAAAGCGTTTTTACAAGAGATCGGTTGGAACTCGAAGGATTTTGTTGCGTATTTGAACAGTAAAGAGTGGGCACTAAGAGATTTTGAATCGGTCGATGAGCTAGGCACACCATTATCAGAAAAAGGTGTTCAAGCAGTGTTAAAAGAGTTTGACATCAGTCGAGATAGACTCAATGAACTTCTTGTGGAATATGGAAATATTGAAGAAGGACAAGATGTACTCGACGGAACTTATATTATTTTTGAAGAGGAATTGTTTGAGGAAGTTGATTTTATGATTGGCACACCTATAGACGATCAAAACCTTCAAAAGTTATTAAGTGATTACGATCTAAAATCCATTGAAGAACTAGATGCTTTATTAAAAGAAAACGATGATTCACGTGACAACTATGAATATATCGAACACCTAGAATGGTCTGTTGATTATTATATCAATGGAGATGACTGGGAAGGAACTCTTATTAATGATGAAAACCTTCAACAGTTATTAAGAGATTACAACCTAGCTTCTCTTGCTGAACTGGACGCTTTATTAAAAGAAAATGATGATGCAAGAGAAAACTATGAATACATTGAAGATCTTGAAGGAGCCGTTGATTTCTATATAAATGGCGATGACTATATGGGTGATGATATCGAGGATCTATTTACAGAGATTGCTTTAACAGAGGAAGAAATAGAAAAGCTTTTAACTCATATGGAAACTCTTAATTGGGAAGATCCAGCCTTTCTTGATCAAATGATGGTTCTTGCAGAAAGAATGATGGCGTTTGAAGATTTTGAAACATCTGATGAACTTTCTTCTGAACAAGTTGCCGAACTACTTTCTATCTTTTCTGAAATGAAGCAGCTATTACAACTTGAAACAAAATACTATTTAGTTGTTGATGGACAAAAACAAGCTGTGTCAATGGATTCATTGATGAAGATGGAAACTACAAATGGAAATGATCTTATCATGGAAATTTATAATTTAAATAGTGAATTATTGGCTGATATTCGTATCACAGCTGAAATGTTTGGCTCTGAAATAATTCAAGAAACAGGTAAAGATATTCAAAAAGTTGAAAAAATTGTTACTGCAACACCGACTAAAGTAAGTCCACCTGTAAAAACAGTGAAAGGCGGAAAACTTCCAACAACCGCGACAAACCATTTAGAGAACTCGTTAATTGGTTTAGGTGTTTTAGCGGCAGGAATATTCCTATTTAGAAGATTTCGTGTAAAAGGAATCTAATGAAAACGAGAAGTAGCATTCGAACGACACTTCTTATTTTTTCATTTGTTTTAATCTTGGTTGGTCTTTGGTTTAGTACTACAAATGCTTATACCTTTTTAAAAGGGTACATGCTCTTTCAAACAGGTCAGACCCAGAAAGTAAAGAGTTCGGAAATGCTCTCCAAACCACACATAAAGAGTTCTGATCAAGATATTCTCTATTCGATACGACCAGGTAAAGGTGAGAATATTGGTAACCTACTCATACCGAAGTTAAATGCTACACTACCTATTTTTCATGGAACAGATGAAGAAGAATTAGAAAGAGGTGTGGGTCATTACGAGAAAAGTGTCTTACCAGGAGAACATGATAATTCTGTTCTTTCTGGACACCGAGATACTGTTTTTCGCAAGCTTGGTGAGGTGGGAAAGGGTGATAAGTTGGTCGTAGAAACATCAGCAGGAACCTTTACTTATAAGATTCGACAGGTGCGCATCGTAGATAAAGACGACCGAACTGTCATCGTACCTAAACCGAGAGCAACATTAACTGTTTCAACGTGTTATCCCTTTGATTTTATTGGTGCATCACCTCAAAGGTATATTCTCGTCGCAGACTTGATATCACAAAAATTAACATAATCTATTAAGACAACAGACACTTTTCTGTTGTCTTTTTTTTGACCCCATTTACAACGGGCGTATATTTGTCTTGTTTAAAAGATAATCAAAACAGGTATGAATACCAATAATGTATGTTGGTCTAAAGTCATTCCCCCTGATACATACTTAGTATAAACAACTAGAAAGCCGGTGGTGAAAACATGAAAAAAATCACATTGATTGTTGCAATCAGTATCATTGTTTTGTTAGGTGTTGCTTTTGGAGTGTACTCTATTAACTCCGAAGAAATGGAAGTAACAGCTATTGGTGATTCTCTTGCATATGGATTAGGTGATACCAAAGATAATGGGTATATAGGAGATGTTGAAAAACGATACGAAGAAGACTTAGACAAACAGCTTGTTGTTCATGACTTTGGAGTTCCTAATGATACAAGCACAGATTTACTTAAGCGGTTAAAAAATCCTGAGATAGCAGAAACAGCTAAAAGCTCTGATGTGATTTTCATAAACATAGGAACGAACGATTTTCTAAAAAGTACAGATCGATTGACGAAATTCAATAAAGAAGAGCTAACGGCAAACGAGGAAATTTACAAAGAGAATTTGAACCAAATCATTCGAAATATACAGAATAAAGAAAATCCGAAGACCATTTATATCTTAGGTATCTATAACCCTAAAGCTAAATGGAGTGATATGTCTGTCGTCAACAAAGCCGTATCAAATTGGAATCAATCCACAATAGAAGTAACGAAGAAAAACAAAAATACAGCATATATACGTACAGATGACCTGTTCATTGACAAAAATAAACGTGATTATTTCTCTGACAAACTTCATCCTAACGAAAAAGGTTATGCGTTAATTGGAAAAAGAGTTTACGAAACTATTCGACAAAGCTCAGATTTTAAATAAACAAAACATTGACCTAGCTGAAAAAATCTGTTATTCTTCAAAACGTTATGAACTTATAAATTTCATATAAAGTCCTCACATTAATCTCGGTGAGGTAGAGGTCGCATTAATTATGAGTAGAACTGTTAGAGGCAAGTGGTGCTTTTGACAACAGTTTAAAAGGAATTGATGCCGAAATGGTTTTTTATCCACTTGAAAATCCATTGGGGCTGCATTGAATAAGTGCAGAACTGTCGCAGAATTGTCTGCGTTGAGCTATGAGAGATTTTTGGGGGAAGCTGATTATATTCACGTATGGGCTGTTTCCATACGTGTTTTTTTTATTGGCATTAAATCAACAGGAGGTTTTTCAGCATGAAAAATAACAATTGGAGCGTGTGGCTTCTAACAGCATTTGTTGTTGGAAACATGGTAGGTTCGGGAATCTTTATGTTGCCGAACACATTAGCTCAAACAGCAAGTCCACTAGGAGTTACAGCTGCTTGGGCAGTTACTGGATTTGGAGTATTGATGATAGCGTTGGTCTTTGGATCTCTATCTATAAGAAAACCTGAATTAACCGCAGGTCCTCAAAGCTATGCAAGAGCTTTGTTCTCAAACCCAAAAGCAGGAAATGTAGCAGGGTTTAGTATGGTATGGGGATACTGGGTTGCAAATTGGATCAGCAACGTCGCGATCATCACTAGTTTTGCCGGATATTTATCAACGTTCTTTCCAATGATGCGAAGTTCAAAGGTTATAGGAACAATACTCAACCAAGATATTCAGTTGGGTAAGCTTATTACATTTGTAGTGTGTACGGTATTGCTATGGTTTACGCACTTTATTTTAATAAAGAGCATGAATGGAGCAGGGAAACTTAACTTTGTGGCAACTGCTTCAAAAGTAATCGGATTTATGTTGTTTATTGTCGCTGCACTTTTCGCAGTCGAGTCAACGATCTTTGCTGATGCTTACTTCCCGATTGTAGATGATGCTGGCATCTCTCATGGTCTTGGAAGTCAGATCAATATGGCTGCCATTGCAACGTTATGGGCATTTGTTGGGATTGAATCAGCTGTTGTCTTATCCGGAAGAGCTTCTTCGCAACGAGATGTAAAAAAGGCTACGATTGTTGGTCTACTTATTGCATTAAGCATCTACATGATCACAACTTTACTCACGATGAACGTTCTGCCTAGAGAAGTTCTGATGAGTTCAGATAAACCATTCGTTGATGTACTATCCGTATTGATTGGGAATACAGGAGCTTCTTTAATGGGATTGTTAGCTGTTATCTCTTTGTTCGGTTCAACGATCGGCTGGATACTTTTAAGCTCAGAAGTACCGTATCAAGCTGCTAAATCAGGTGTTTTTCCCGCTTTCTTCGGTAAAGTAAATAAGAACGGAAGTCCAGTAAACGCATTAGCAGTTACAAATATTATGTCTCAGATTTTTATCTTCTCTACGATATCAGGTACGATTGGTGAAGCTTACACGTTCTTAACTACTTCTGCCACGCTAGCTTATTTGATTCCGTATTTGATTTCGGCGGTTTACTTTTTAAAGCTTGTCTATAGTGGAGAAACTTATAACGAAATAAAAGGATCACGCGTAAGAGATGGTGTGATTGCTTTGTTAGCATTCATCTACTCTAGTTGGGTGATCATTTCTGGAACATCAGATGCTAAGACCTTTACTTTAGGAATTGGATTATTTTTCTTAGGTTTTCTCGTTTATCCGATCTTTCATAGGTATACTCCTAAGAATAGTAAAGATCGTAAAGTCGCTTAAAGAGGTTTTCTTTTTGGAACCTTTATCGTATAATGTGAGTTAACTTCATAAAGCTCGTATAATCGCAGGGATATGGCCTGCAAGTTTCTACCAAGCCCCCGTTAAGGGTTTGACTACGAGTGACGCAAACTTTCCATGCATCTTCTTATAAGATGTATTGGGCTATTTATATGTTCCGTTTTTTATACCGGAGAATTGCTTCACTCGTTCAGAGAGAAGCCGTTCTCCGGTTTTTTGTGTGTAAAATAAGATAATGGGGTGGAGAAATGAATTTTTTAGAGAAGAAAATTTGTGATGAAGGTATCGTATTGTCTTCGTCCGTATTGAAAGTAGACTCGTTTTTGAATCATCAGATTGACCCTGAACTCATGATGCAAATAGGTATTGAATTTGCCGAACGATTTAAAAATGAAGAAATAACAAAAATCGTAACAATAGAATCGTCTGGAATAGCACCTGCTGTATTCGCAGGAATAAAACTTCAAGTCCCTGTCGTTTTTGCCCGTAAAAAGAAATCGTTAACCTTAACAGAAGGACTATTAACATCGAGCGTTTATTCTTTCACAAAACAAGAACAAAACGAAATTTCTGTTGCCAAGAAATTTATTCAACCTGGTGATAAAGTGTTGATCATTGATGACTTTTTAGCACACGGTGAAGCAGCACTTGGTCTGGCGGACATTGTTGATCAAGCAGATGCTACAATTGCTGGATTTGGCATCGTAATCGAAAAATCATTTCAAGTCGGTCGTCAAAAACTTGAGGAAAAAGGATATCGTGTAGAATCGATCGCAAGAGTAAAAGAAATGAATACAAATGGGATAACGTTCATTCAATCTGAGGTGATGTCATCATGAAAAAAGGGAAAGTGTTTTCTCTAGGTATTCAACACGTTCTTGCGATGTATGCTGGAGCAGTAATCGTACCATTAATTGTAGGAAGTGCCTTAAAATTGTCTCCTGAACAATTAGCTTACTTAGTAGCCATCGATCTCCTAACGTGTGGTCTAGCAACACTTATCCAAGTTTGGCAGAACCGTTTCTTCGGAGTTGGTCTACCCGTTGTACTAGGCTGTACTTTTACTGCAGTAGGACCGATGATCGCGATTGGCGGACAATATGGGATGAGCGCCATTTACGGTTCAATTATTGCAGCAGGTATATTCGTAGTCATTTTTGCTGGAGCGTTCGGAAAAATTCTTAAGCTGTTCCCACCCATCGTTACCGGAACCGTTGTAACGATTATAGGAATTACTTTAATCCCCGTTGCCATCAAAGATATGGCAGGGGGAGCGGGAAGCGAGAACTTTGGTTCAGCACAAAATTTATTTCTTTCTTTTGGCGTTTTAGCATTCATCCTTCTTTTATATCGTTTTTCCAATGGTTTCATTCGTTCCGTTTCCATCCTGATCGGTCTGATAGCTGGAACAGTAGTTTCTGTATTTCTAGGTTTAGTGGACTTCACACCAGTTATGGAAGCTTCATGGGTTCACATGCCAAAGCCTTTTTATTTTGGGGTTCCTACCTTTGAAATCGGAGCGATCATCACAATGATCTTAGTTGCTATCGTAAGCTTGATCGAGTCAACAGGTGTGTTTATGGCTCTAGGTAAGATATGCGACAGAGATTTAACACCGGAAGATTTAACAAAAGGATACCGAGGAGAAGGTCTTGCCATTATGTTAGGTGGAATCTTTAATGCATTTCCTTATACGACTTATTCACAAAACGTTGGCCTTGTTCAGTTGTCTGGAGTTAAAGCAAAACAGGTGATCTATGTGGCAGGGGGGATGTTAATTTTCCTAGGTTTAATACCAAAAGTTGCCGCACTTACGACCTTAATCCCAACAGCTGTTATGGGGGGAGCGATGGTTGCCATGTTTGGAATGGTATTTGCTTCTGGTATCAAAATGCTCAGTGAAGTTAACCTTGCTAAACAAGAAAATCTTCTCATTATTGCCTGTTCTGTAGGAATGGGTTTAGGCGTAACGGTTGAACCTGAACTTTTCAGCAGACTTCCTGAAAGTATTCAGATCCTCACAGAAAACGGAATCGTAGCTGGAAGTTTGATGGCTGTTCTACTAAATTTATTATTTAACACAAAGTCTAAAAAAGTGCTCGTTTCTAAGGTGCAACAAAGTCAGAAGCAAGCGGTATAAACAAAAAAGCGGCTATGATCCTCAGTGTAACCAGTGGATGATAGCCGCTTTTTATGTTTGATGTTGTTTAGTTTTTCCCTTTTCGATTTTGTCGTCTTTGTTGTCATAAAATTATACATGTCTTGCTGAGCAAATGCGCTTCTGTCATTGATAGGATCTCGTTTACCTTCACGAACAACTCTTTCTCTCATTTTCTTTGCTTTCGATTTAGCCATATTCTTCATTCCTTCCGTTCATCAGATGGTAGCTAATGGGTAACACAAGATTACTATACTATATTTATACGATGAAAAGATACATGTTGTGTAAGAAATTACAGAATCTTATAAAAACAAGCTAGTATTATCAGAAGATGAAGATTATAATCTTCCTTGGGACCATAATGTTAGGATTTTTGGATGATTCAAGTAAAATGTTACTCTGGGACGTAGTTAATTTCTGTTAAAGATGCTCCCTTTCCATGGGGCGAACGGTGTGAGCCTCCTGCCGCTTTACGCACTTAAGAGTCTCGCATCTTTCATTACAATCAACAGTCAATGAAGTGGATACAGTAACAATCATTTAGAAATGATCTTTTCATAAAATCTTCCTAAATCTGACAAGTTTGTCTCAATCAATGAATTAAAGGGGTTATTGATGTGAATAAAAATGTTAAAAAAGTAGCTTCACTTACACTAGCTATCAGTCTTTTAAGTTCACCTTTAGCAGGTCAAGCGATTGCAAAAACGCCAACGAAACACAAAAGTAAAGTTAACCTCAGAATTATGGAAACAACCGACATTCATACAAACCTATTAAACTTCGATTATTACAAAAATGCTGTTTCTGAAAACGTTGGTTTAGCAAAGACAGCTACACTTGTTAAAACGGCTCGAGAAGATTTAAAGTACAGTCAAAACAGTGTATTAGTTGATAACGGAGACCTGATTCAAGGTACACCACTTGGTACATATAAAGCAAAGATCGCCCCACTAAAGGACGGGGAAGTTCATCCAGCTATCGCAGCTATGAATTTAATGAATTACGATATGGCAACACTAGGAAACCATGAGTTCAACTATGGCCTCGATTTTCTAGCAGAAACGTACGATGATGCTAACTTTCCGTTTGTAAATGCTAACGTATACGTGGATGATAAAGATAACAATCCTAAGAATGACGTTAACAAGTACACACCATACAAAATTGTAAAGAAATTCGTTAGAGATGAATATGGCCGACCCAAGCTTTTGAAGATCGGTTACATTGGTTTCGTACCACCACAGA
Organism: Fictibacillus halophilus; assembly: GCF_016401385.1. Taxonomy (NCBI): domain Bacteria; kingdom Bacillati; phylum Bacillota; class Bacilli; order Caryophanales; family Fictibacillaceae; genus Fictibacillus; species Fictibacillus halophilus. The sequence continues at coordinate 1,378,813 of NZ_JAEACF010000001.1, forward strand.
TAAACGAATGGGATAAATCACATCTCGATGGAAAAGTAATTACAAAGAATATCATCGAAAGTGCGGAAAAATTTATTCCGCAGATGAAGAAAAAAGGTGCAGATATCATCATTGCACAAGCTCACTCTGGTTTTAATGGAAGTGAAACGAACACAGAAGATGTCATCTATTCACTTAGCAAAGTAAAAGGAATCAGTGCCATTACATTCTCGCACACACATAAAATATTCCCTGCAGCGGATGAGAAATCATTAGATGCGCTGTTTAAAGATGCAAAAGGCAATGTTCTTCCTGGCGTTGATAACGCAAAAGGCACGATAAACGGTGTGCCCGCAGTACAAGCAGGATATGGGGGAGGGTCACTTGGTCTAATCGACTTAACCCTTCAACAAGATCGTGGAAGATGGAAAGTAGTTTCCTCTCAATCTTCTGTAAGAAGTGCAGCAGCCGTTAAACCAGACGAGAAAGTAGTTAATACAGTTAAAAATGTTCATGAAGCAACGATTAAGTACGTAAACACTCCAATCGGTTCAACAACTGATGATATTCATAGCTTCTTTGCACTTGTTCAAGATGATCCATCTGTTCAAGTTGTAACGAACGCTCAAAAATGGTATGTAGAAAAATACATCTCATTAAACAAGCCAGAATATAAAGATCTTCCAATACTTTCAGTAGGGGCTCCATTTAAAGCAGGAAGAAACGGTGTAACTGAATTCACTGAGATTCAAAAAGGACCACTTACGATTCGCAGTGCAGGTGACCTTTACCTTTATGACAACACGTTAAAAGCATTAAAAGTAAAAGGATCTGTTGTGAAAGAGTGGCTAGAAATGTCTGCAGGTAAATTTAAGACGATTGATCCGAACAAAACAGAGGCACAAGAGCTTTTAGATTCAGGTTTTCCTGTATATAACTTTGACGTAATTGATGGTGTTAGTTATCAAGTCGATGTAACAAAAGCTCCTAAATATGATAAAAACGGTGTTGTGATCAATGCTGATAGCAATCGTATCGTGAATCTAACGTACGACGGAAAAGCAGTAGATCCTAACCAAGATTTTATCGTTGTAACGAACAATTACAGAGCGGGTGGCGGCGGTAACTTCCCAGGTGTAAAAGGAAGCGAGTATGTAGTAGATTCTGCTGACGAGAACCGTCAGATCTTAATGGATTACATCACAGAGATGAAAGAGATCACCCCGACTGCTGACAACAACTGGTCGATTGCTCCAATTAGCGGAAATGCTAACGTAACATTCCTATCATCACCGAATGGTCAAAAATATACGAGTGATGCGGGCAAGATTCAATATACAAACAAAACAGATGCAAACGGATTCGGAATTTATAGTATTGATCTAAAATAAAGAGGATAAAAGAGAGCCTGAAAGGTTCTCTTTTTTTATGTAATAAGAAGGTGTAGCTTTATTTTAGTAGAAATATAAAAATTGTAGCTAGTAGAAATAAAGTTTGATACAATGAATACGAACAAACGTTCCATGCTCGAAAAAATTATACGATGAGGTGCTAACAATGATTGTAGCAATGAATCCTTATGTAGTAACAAATGGAAACGGAAAAGAAGCAGTAGAGTTTTATGTAGATGCTTTTAACGCAGAGCTTATTTCACTTCAAACATTCGGAGAGATGCCAGAAGATCCGAATCATCCGCTTCCAGAAGAAGCAAAGGACCGTGTCATGAATGCTCAATTTAAAGTAGGCGATACCGTTATGATGCTTTCGGATAATTTTCCTGGAATGCCTTATACAATCGGAAATCAAGTATCTATAGCCATTCATATTGATTCAGTAGAGACATCAAAACAAGTATTTGAGAAACTTTCTAAAGAGGGAAAAGTGACAATGCCTCTACAAGAAACATTCTGGAGCCCATCGTATGGACAAGTAACAGATAAATATGGTGTCGAGTGGCAAGTTTCTGCCGTTCAACAAGATTAACTACAGATTATACAGACCCTTTCTTTTACATTCAGAAAGGGTCTTTTTGTTTAGTCAGCTTTTATTAGGGTTATTTTAATAATGTATCATTATAATGGATGAGAAAAGTCAAAATCATTGACTACCTATCATAAACATATTATAGTGATTTCACTAATACATGTTTATAAGTTTAAACATTTAATTTTATATGATAGGAGGCGTAAAGCTTGAATCAGCTAAACACGTTGAAAGAAAACACAAAGGAATTCATTGATAAACTCGTACGAGCTCAGAAAACCTATTTTAGAAGCGGAGTAACTCGATCATATGATTTCCGTATGAAAGCATTAAATAATCTTTCTAAGCTTATTCGAAACAACGAAACTAAGATTCTTCACGCATTAAAGACAGACTTAAATAAATCTGAAGCCGAAGCCTATACAACTGAGATCGGCTTTTTATTAGAAGAGATTCGACATACGCAAAAACATCTTAAAAAATGGATGGAACCTAAAAAAGTGAAAACAGCAAAAACCCATATTGGCTCAAAGGGCTATACAATAGCAGAACCATATGGCGTCACGTTAATCATCGCTCCATGGAACTATCCGTTTCAACTTCAACTTGCTCCATTAATCGGTGCTATCGCAGCGGGAAATACGGCTATATTAAAACCATCTGAACTGACGCCACAAACGTCAAAACTGTTAGATGAATTGATTAAAGAGTACTATCATCCTGACTTTATCGCAGTAGTAGAAGGCGGAGTTGAAACTAATCAAATCTTGCTGGATCAACCATTGGACTATATCTTTTTCACAGGCAGCGTACCTGTAGGAAAAATTGTTATGGAAGCGGCAAGTAAGAGACTTATTCCTATCACATTAGAATTAGGTGGCAAGAGTCCTTGTATAGTAGATGAAACAGCAGACCTTAAGCTTGCTGCGAAGCGTATAGCGTTTGGAAAGTTTACGAACGCTGGACAAACGTGCATAGCACCAGATTATATCTATTTGCACAAAAACATACGTCAACCATTCATTGATACATTTAAAGAAGTCATAAAAGAATTTTACGGGGAAAACCCACTACAAAACGAAGAATTCGGTAAGATCGTAAATGATCGTCATTTTAATCGTTTAAAAAGTTACTTATCAGAAGGAGAAAGACTTTTCGGTGGTCGATACGATGAAACAAGTGAAAAGATCGAACCAACTCTAATAGCACCATTCGATACTTCTTCACCAGTTATGAGTGATGAGATCTTTGGACCGATCTTCCCAGTCATGGAATATGAAAACATCGATGAAGTGATCGAATTTGTTGTCGAGCGTCCAAAACCACTCGCACTTTACCTGTTTACGATTAACAAAGAGATCGAAGAAAAAGTGGTGAATAATATCTCGTTTGGCGGTGGATCAATCAACGATACATTGATGCATATCGCAACACCTTATCTGCCGTTTGGTGGAGTAGGAGAGAGCGGGATAGGTAGTTATCACGGTGAGTCCAGTTTTGTTGCGTTTTCTCATAACAAAAGTGTTCTCAACCAAACGAACAAATTCGACTTTAGTTTTCGATATCCGAATGCCAAACATGGTTTAAAGATCATTAAAAAGTTAATGAAATAGAAATTTTTAAGGACGCTGTCATTTGTGATAGCGTCTTTTTATTGTGAAAAGTGCCAAAAACTCGACTAGAGAACAAATGTTCGGTATAATATAGATAAGTGAATAAAGGAGTTGATTGGTATGCGGAAAAAGAAATGCACCATGAGTATTCCTAAGATTATTGAACGATTTCAAAGCGGAATGAGCAGCAAAGAGATTGCATTACAGGCAAATGTTACAGCGAGATATATCAATTCTGTTCTGCAACAAAACAACGTTGCAAGACAACCACACAGCAGCTGGTTAAGACGTTATTCAGTGAATGAAGATTACTTCAAAACATGGTCAGCATCCATGGCATATGTATTAGGCTTTTTTGCTGCAGATGGTTGTTTGCCAAAAAATTTGCAGATGGTTAGTTTTTCACAAAAAGATCCTAAAATCCTCGAAGATATTAGAGAAGAACTTCAATCTACACACCCGATCAAAACAAATCCTCGAACAGGCGTACATTTATTAAACATCTCAAGTAAAATTATGAAAGAAGATCTTATCCAGTTACATGGGATGACTCCTAAAAAGTCAACTTCACTCGAGTTTCCTTATGTACCAGAAGAGTATTTTAGTCATTTTGTAAGGGGTTTCTTTGATGGTGATGGAAATATTAACTTTGAAAAAAGAACAGTTTCTTTTGTTGGTGGCTCACAAACATTTATGGAACATCTTAAGAAAAAATTAGAACGTTATTCATTTGAACCTTTCATAGTTAGTAAGGAAAAGTATCACAGATTATTCCTATCAGGGAGAAAAACAGTTCATAACTTTGGGCAATGGATTTACAAAGATAAAAATTTATATATTGTTAGAAAACACATTGAATTTAATAGAGAAAAGATGCCACCAGATCAATTAAAAGATCGTCCATTTAAGGTTAATAAATCTGCAATAAAAGCAAGGAAATTGGAATTACTTTATCATTACAATTTAAATGGAGATTTGCCAGTGGCTTGTAAGAGCGCGAATATAGGAATAAATACTTTTTATCGCTGGTTAAAGAATGATGGAGAGTTTCAGTTTAAATTTAATTCCATTAGTAGTGAAAAGTAAATATAGTGCAATAAAAAACCAATCTCAACTTTTGGATTGGTTTTTTATTTTTGGACACACAAAAAAACGGGGGTGTTTAGGTGAATAAAAGTAAGTTAATTATTTATTACTAGTTAACGTAATATCTATTCTCGGCAACCATGTAAAGCATAACGAAACTGATCTCAAAAACTAAGATTACTTAAGAAAGTGAGACAGAATGAAAAAATTAGTTGTTTTAATTATGTAATTGCCACATCTTTTAATTTACATCAAGATGCGGCAAAAATGGATTTATCTTTTTCTATACTGCGAATTCTTTTGACTACTAAATAAACTATTTTTCTTACAATGATGAACACTTGATTCTATGTGACAGCTCGATGACTCTTCTCTAAACTCTTCAATGGTCGGAGTTGGTGTAATAAACAATGATGCTGTATTTATTGTAATGGTCCCTGCAGTAATTAACGGCGTAATTGATCGTAAGACGATTGAAACACTTTCGCCTGGTAACAACCTTACATTAAGTGCTAATTCCAGGTTTGTATTCGCAGAGAAACCTGCTACAGAAGCTGCTGGAAAGAACTGAGTTGCTGTTGAATCTGATATTACCCTACCTGTGCTAGTAACTAGCTCGAATAATAATGTATTTGCGACACCAGTAGTAGTCGTTACAGTTGAACTAACAATATATGCAATATCGTAGATCCCACCAGTTGTCGTTTGAAGTCCAGATGCTACTCCGTTCCTCAAGAATTCAATACCTGTTGTAGTTACAGCATCATCGAGTGTAATTAGAATTGGGAAAGTTGTTGTCGTTGTCGTTAATGCTTGGAAAGAGGATTCTTTTGCTGCTATTCCAGACCCAAGTCCTGCTCTGTTCAGGTCATCACATGAAAAACAGTCGTTGTGAAATTGATTTCTTCTTTTACCCATTTATAGTCTCCTTTCCTGTCTATTCATATTATTTAATGTAAGTTCTCATTTTTTGACATGGACAATAGTGGAATAAATCAAAAATACTTTTCATATTTATGGATTCATAGTATAATGCTATAATTCCGACATAACTCATAGGAATTGGAGGGTTTACAGTTATGGAACAAACAGAAACTCATCTTTCATCAAATAAACAAAAAGTGTTTCAGCCCACTACTGTTGTTACAAAATTACAGCCTGTACAAAAGCCCTTTGTGCTATTAGGCCTTCTTGCAGCTGTATTCCTGCTTGTGTCGATATTAAAAATTGCAAATTGGACACAAGGTAGCCTATTTATCATTGGTTTAGCACTTGGTGGAACTCTGCTTTATGCACGCTTTGGATTTACTTCAGCATTCCGTAGATTAGTTTCAGTAGGTAACGTCCAAGGACTTCAAGCACATATGGTAATGCTTGCAGTTGCATCGGTATTGTTTGCCGTTATTTTCACTACTGGTTTTAGTTTTACTGGTGTTGAACCAACAGGAAATGTATCACCAGTTGGCATTAGTATTTTAGTTGGTGCTTTTCTGTTCGGTATTGGGATGCAGTTCGGAAACGGATGCGCGTCGGGAACACTTTACTCTTTAGGCGGCGGATCTTCATCTATGATCTTAACCCTTATATCTTTTATTGCTGGATCTGTTCTTGGTGCTTACCACTTCACATTTTGGATGGGATTGCCTTCTCTTCCACCGCTTTCTTTAAATCAGATTCCAGGACTCGGTTATTTCGGAGCTTTAGTGGTCCAGTTAGGATTGTTTGCTCTAATTTATTGGGTAACCGTGCAAATTGCTAAAAAGAAGAATCCGCCTATGATGAAGCCACTACCGACTACAGTTGGGTGGAAAAAGGTACTTCGTGGTTCATGGCCGTTGTTTACAGCTGCAATCGTTCTCGCATTATTAAACGCATTAACATTAGCCGTTAAAGGAAGTCCATGGGGTATCACATCAGCGTTTGCATTATGGGGCGGTAAAGCCATGATGGCAACTGGTGTTGACGTATCTACATGGGGTTATTTCGATGGCAAGAACGGCGAGGCTCTCACAAAAAGTGTTCTTACAGATGGAACAAGCGTAATGAATTTCGGTATTATGCTGGGTGCATTTATTTCAGCTTCTTTCCAAGGAACGTTTAAACCTGGAAAGATCAAACCTGGTATTGCTGGCGCTTCTATAATTGGTGGATTAATGATGGGCTATGGTGCTCGCTTAGCATTTGGCTGCAACATTGGTGCTTACTTTAGCGGAATTGCTTCATTTAGTCTTCACGGCTGGGTATGGGCAGTTATGGCTATGTTAGGTACGTATTTAGCTCTATTCGTTCGACCATTGTTCGGATTAAAAAATCCAAAATCTACAGATTCTGTTTGTTAACAAATAAAAGCTAATGGGGCTTAGCGTCCATTAGCTTTTTTATTGTTCTTTATTTAGAGGAAACTTGATATAACAATTGCCCTATCTCACCCATAATACGCCTTGGCTCAGAACGTTTCGGCACATTTTTACTAAGAACAGCTACAGCATATGAATGACTAGGCAAGTAAAGTAATCCTACATTATGCTCTATCCCTGGCACATATCCTGTTTTATGAGCAATTTCCCAATTCGGAATCGTTCCGATTACACCATCTGCCTCAGGAAGCAGACTTGGCAGCAAATCATTCATCTTCTGCTGTTTCAAAATATCAATCATCTTTTTACAAGAATTCAAAGAAACCACAGATCCAACCGCTATTTTCTTCAAAAATCCATTCATTTCATGAGCGGTTACTACATTCATCTTTTCAGGATCTCTAGCAGCTTTAATTTGTAGTTTGTGATGTAGGTGACTTTGATCAAATCCCCATTCTTTCATGTATGTATTAATCTTATCTATACCTACTAAATCAATTAAAACATTAGTAGCTGTATTGTCACTTTTAATAATCATTAATACGATTAAGTCATGAATGGTCCATTCAATACCGGGTGACAAATGCTTTATGACACCATCCCCAGGCACAATGTCTTCTTCCCTCACCTCAATTTTATCAGATAGTGAACATTTCCCTGCTGTAGCATGAGCAAATACAGCAGCCATAATTGGCACTTTAATAATGCTAGCTGAGTAAAAAAGCTCATCTGAATGAGATTCGAAGCATTCTTTCGTTTCAAAATGATAGATCGAAACGCCATATGTTCCTTCTCCTGAAGAAATCATTTTTAGTAATGCTTGTTCAATTTGTTTTAGCATCCTCGCTTACCTTCTTTCATCATATAAGGTAGATCTATTAATGCAGGCTTTTTTCACTATGTTTCTTTGAGTAAGCAATCTTAAATAATTTCAGGTAGTCTTCTTTTGTTATTTGTCTAGCATTGCTGGGTGTAGAGCCATTCAAGAATGAGGACTCTGCAAGATAATCGAAATCGTTCTCGTTCACTTTTGGTAATGAGGAGAACGTTGGGATAGATAGATCTTCTGCCAGTTGCTTCATTTCTTTTACGAGAAGTGCGGATGCATCCTCATCAGAATCATTTGGAGAAGCAATTCCTATTGTTCTTGCGATCGTTGCATGTTTTTCTAGATTCGTCACTGCATTGTATTCAACGATGTATGGCAAGAACATGGAATTTGCGACCCCATGTGGAGTGTCATATAATCCACCGATTGCCTCCGCCATGCAATGAACGGATGCTACATCAGCATGAGAAAAAGCCATGCCTGCGATTGTTGAACCGACCATTAAGTTGTATCGGGCTTCTAGATCGTTGCCATTATTTACGGCAGTTCTTAAATAAGGGTATATATGTTTCATTGCTTGTAATGCAAGACCGTCCGAAATAGGATTCGACAGTTTACAAGTAAAAGCTTCTATTGCATGTACTAACGCATCCATTCCTGTGGATGCAGTTAAATGAGCAGGTAGTCCGTAGGTAAGTTCAGGGTCCACGATCGCTAAGACTGGTGCGATATTGACGTCCTTAATCGTGAATTTAATCTTTTTTGCCGTATCAGTAATAACTGATGAACGAGTTACTTCTGCAACTGTACCAGCAGTTGTCGGAACAACGATGATAGGAGTTACTTTTTTAATAACGTTATCACGACCAGCGTAATCCTGCGGCTCACCACCTTGGCATTGTAAGATTGCTATTGCCTTCGCTGAATCAATAACTGATCCTCCGCCTATTGCCAATATGGCATCGGCACGAAAATTTCTAGCTTCTTCACCGCCCAATTTACAATCGATATCCCGCGGATTTGGTCGCACTTCTTTAAACGTTTGGATTACAAAACCTTGGTGTTCTAACATTTGAATAGCTTGTTTTACAAACCCCGTTTGCTCAATTCCAGAGTCTGTTACAATAAAGATTCGTTTTCCCTCTAACACTTCTTTTAAATATGTCCCCGCTTTTTTAAATTCACCGTTTCCAGCTCGGATGATGGTTGGCAGTTTAAATTCGATATTTTTCATGAACATAACTCCTTCCTCTTTTTCATCATCATAATAGAAAAAAGAATGCATTTACACTATAACGTCTTAGTTTTTTGAAAATTTTAAAAACATTCCATGAGGAGATTATCAATAAAAATAGCACCTGATCCCAGGTGCTATTGATTAACTCAACACATTAAAATACCTCGCTTCTGGATGTGCAAAAACGATAGCGGATACAGATGCTTCTGGCTCCATCATGCAGCCATCTGTTAGTTGAATACCGATATCTTCCGGCTGAATCAGTTTAAATAACTTTTGCTGATCTTCAAGTTCTGGACAGGCTGGATACCCAAAGGAGAAACGCTGTCCTTGGTACCGTGCAGAAAAACGTTCTCTCATTGTAAAGTCTACTGAATCCGGAAATCCCCAGCGATCTCGCATCTGTTGGTGAACAAGTTCAGCAAAGCCTTCTGCTGTTTCTAAAGCTAATGCTTGGAGAGCGTGGCTTTCTAGAAAACGGCCTTCTTTTTTCAGTTCTGCAGCTAGCTCCCGAATTCCAGTGCCTGCTGTTACAGAAAAGAAACCGACGTAATCCATTTCCCCGCTGTCTTTCGATTTTAAGTAGTCCGCTATACAAAGATATGGCTCTTTGTTTTGTCTAGGAAAATCATATGTCTCGATAACCGTTTGTTGATCGATAGGGTCATAAATGAGTACACGTTCACCGTCACTTTGCGCTGGAAAGAATTGATACAGTGCTGAAGGAGTGATTAAATTTCTTTCCTTCGCCTCTACCAACAGTCCGTCTACAACTGATTTGATTTGAAGGATTTTCTCATCTTTCTCTTGAAGCAGTCGAGATATTTTCCCTTTAATCCCTAGATGATGCCCTAAAAGCATTTGTAAATTGATGTAAGGCTGTATATGGGATATCGAGTAATTTCTTAAAATGTGCCTTTTTGTATCTTTTGGAACAAAAACAGGAGCTGTCTGAGATACTTTTGACCGGACCCTTACGGCTGTTGCCACCGAAGAGGAGCCTCCATGACTCTCAGTATCAAGCACTACCCTTTTTTTCCTTTCCTTAAGTTCAAAGGCCAGTTTATCGTAATCTTCAGGTGTTTGAATTTGGTTAGCGAGCGAAAGTCCTTCCATTGCATCCTTCGCGTAAAGTACCATTCCTTCGTATTCCTTAGATATCTTCGTATCGGTGAACTTCCTTGATAACGCTGCACCACCAACTAATATAGGCGTGGAGATGTTCGCTTCACGCATGTCAGTTGCGGTTAACACCATCTGCTGTGCGGATTTAACAAGCAACCCGGAGAGACCGATAATATTGGGTTTTTCTTTTTTGATCGCTTCGATCAATGCTTGTGAGGTTACTTTAATGCCTAAATCCACTACTTTGAAGCCATTGTTGCTTAATATGATGTCTACCAGGTTTTTACCGATATCATGCACGTCACCTTTGACGGTTGCAAGCAGAACTTTTCCCTTTGATGCAGACTCATCACTCGTTTCCATGTAAGGCTCTAAGTAAGCAACAGATGCCTTCATCACTTCTGCACTTTGAAGAACTTCCGCAACGATTAACTGGTTTTCGTTAAAAAGTCGGCCGACTTCTTTCATGCCATCCATCAATGGTCCATTAATGATAGCTAGAGGTGTAGCGTACTGTTTTAAAGCAATTTCTAAATCAGGAATGAGACCTTTTTTTGTACCTTCTAAAATGTAATAGTGAAGCCGCTCTTCTAAAGACATATCAGGCAGCTTTGATTTCGTCTCTTTCTTCTTTCCTCTATAAAAGTCGGTAAAAACAGATAAAGCTTCCTCTGATGTACGAAATAATAGGTTTTCTGCCATCTCAATTTCTTCCGGTGCAATCGAAGCAAAACGTTCGAGCTTTTCTGTATTTACAATGGCATAATCAAGTCCCGCTTGTGTGCAATGATAAAGGTATACAGCATTTAATACTTCACGGCCTACCGGCGGCAATCCGAAGGATACGTTACTGACACCTAAAATGGTTAAGCAATCGGGAAAATGTTCCTTAATCTGACGAATGCCTTCAACCGTTGCATTCGCTGAGCCAATGTACTGTTCATCACCAGTTCCAACAGGAAATACGAGTGGATCGAATATGATGTCTGTCGGTGAAACTCTATATTTTTCTACTAATAGTTCATATGATCTCTTTGCAATTTCCAATTTCCGTTCAGCCGAAACGCCCATTCCAATCTCATCAATCGTTCCAACCACTACTGCCGCTCCATATTTATGAAGAAGCGGGATCACCTTTTCAAACCGTTCTTCACCGTCTTCTAAATTAATAGAATTGATGATGGCTTTTCCTTGTGAATATTTTAAAGCTAGCTCGAGAACATCCTCATCCGTAGAGTCGATGACAAAGGGAATTTTCACTTTCTTAACCGCTTCTTTCATGAACTTCTCCATATCGCTTAATTCATCTCGGTCAGGATCAGCTAAACAAACGTCGAGTACATGGGCACCACCTTTCACTTGGGCTCTTGCAATTTCAGCCGCTTCTTCAAACTTCCCCTCAGCAATCAATCGTTTGAATTTTCGTGAACCGATAACATTCGTTCTTTCTCCTACCATGATCGGTCTTAACGTTGGATCATCATATATAAAAGGTTCGATTCCAGAGACCATATGAATTTCGTTTACTTGCCGGTGACGTGGCGTATAGTTCTTCATAACTTTTGATAGTGCTTCAATATGAGCAGGTGTCGTTCCACAGCAGCCACCAACGATATTCAGCCACCCTTTTTCTGCAAATCCGGATAGTTTAGCGGCTAGTGATTCTGGTGTTTCATGATAATTTCCTTCTTCATCAGGAAGTCCTGCGTTTGGATAACAGCTCACTGCTTTTGTAGACAGATTCGACAGGGAACGTATGTGATCTTGCATGAATTCAGGACCTGTCGCACAGTTTAATCCCACTGCGATCGGGTTCATATGCTTTAACGAAATATAAAAGGCCTCAATCGACTGACCCGCAAGTGTGGTTCCCATCGGTTCAATCGTTCCAGAAACCATAAGCGGGATTCGTTTTCCCGTTTGTTCAATAGCTTGCTCGATCCCTAAAAAGCCAGCTTTTACATTAAGCATATCTTGGCTTGTCTCTAAAAGGAGTAGGTCCGCACCACCATCAATCAAACCGCGTGCTTGCTCAGCATATGCTTCTCTTAACACATCAAACGTAGTTCCGCCCGTAACACTGAGTGTTTTTGTAGTCGGTCCGAGTGAACCCGCAACAAAACGTGGCCAATTTTCTGTTGAAACAGCATCAGCGGCTTTTCTTGCAATTTGTGCTCCAAGCTTATTGATCTCATAAGCTCTATGGCCGAGTTCGTATTCATCTAGTACAAGATTCGTACCGCCAAATGTATTCGTTTCAATGATATCAGCTCCTGCATCAAGGTATTTATAATGAATGGATTCAATAACATGGGGTGCCGTTACATTTAAATACTCATTACAACCATCAAACGCCTCGCCACCAAAATCTTCTGGTGTAAGTTTGGCTTCTTGAAGCATCGTACCCATCGCACCATCCATGATTAAGATCTTTGATTCCAGCTGTTTTTCTATTGATGACTTAGGCATTCTGTGACCTCCTGGCTAAAAGTGATGGATGGTTAGCTCGTGCATATTGTGCTAATTCCACGGTTAATTCGTAACGCATAAATGGCGTGATCAGGTAGATGCCGTTAAAGAGTTCCATGGCTGTGTCTAATAATGACTTAGCAATCAATAAACCTTCTTTGCACGCCTGTTTTGGATTATCTTTGTACTTGCTCATGCGATCACGTACAGAATCAGATAGTTTGATTCCTGGAACTTCATGGTGAAGAAACTCTGCATTTCGGGAAGATGTTAACGGCATAATCCCAATATAGATCGGTTTATCAATGTGCTTTGTAGCCTCGTACGTTTCAATAAGTCTTTGCTCTGAAAAAACAGGCTGACTGATAAAGTAATCTGCGCCATAAGCAATCTTTTTCTCCAACCGCTCAACCGCTTTATCGATGGACCGGATGTTAGGGTTAAATGCCGCTCCTACCGTAAAGGATGTTTTTTCTCCAAGCTCTTTACCTGAAAGTGATAACCCTTCATTAAACTGTTTGATGAGCTTGATCAGTTCGAAAGACGTGACATCATAAACAGACGACGCACCTGGGAAGTCTCCGACGCTTGCGGGATCTCCGGTAACTGCAAGTATTTCATGGATTCCATGCGTGTGAAGCCCCATCAAGTGAGACTGAAGGCCGATTAAATTTCTATCGCGGCACGTAATATGAACGAGCGGGCGAAGATTAAGTTGGGACTGCACAATCGATCCTAATGCAGAGTTACAAACACGTGGTGAAGCAAGCGAATTATCAGCGAGGGTAAGTGCGTCGATTCCCGCTTCTTTTAACGCCTTGGCTCCTTCCATAAAACGTGATGTATCTAATTTACGTGGTGGATCTAATTCTACAATAATGGATTGCTTCTTCTTTACTTCTTCACTTAGTGGTACGTATTTAGGTTTTGATGCAGACTGAATGACAATCTTTCGCTTTCTTTGCTTCACTTCTTTTTCTGTTACAGGCTCTAAGTTTTGAAGTTCACTTGAGAAGGCACGAATATGAGCAGGAGTCGTACCACAGCATCCGCCTAATAGACGAACACCTTGCTGCCTGAACAAATGGGCACATTCTTTAAAATAATCAGCGTCCCCTTCATACTTAAAACGGCCATCTGTATAAGAAGGAAGCGATGCATTAGGAAACGCTGAAAGATAAGCCCGATTTGGTAATGGAACTTCCTCAAGCGTCATCAGCATGTGATATGGCCCAAGACGACAGTTCAATCCCACGACATCAGCACCTAAGTTCTCAAGCCGGGTCAAAGCATCTGAAATCGGCGTCCGGTCCTGCATAAAGCCTACTTCCTGCAGTGACACTTGAGCAATGATTGGAAGAGACGTTTCTTTTCTAGCAATCTCTAAAACCGTTTCTAGTTCTTGCAGGTCATAATACGTTTCTAATTGAATGCCGTCTACATTCTCCATCAACAAACAATACAGCTGCTCACGAAAACTGCGCTTGATCTCATCAAGGGAGATGCTATTTGGTTTTATGCCACGTATTCCACCGATCGTACCTACAACATATTCACTTTGAGCTGCTTTTCGAGCAATTTGAACAGCGGCTTTATTGATCTCTTTTACGTGATCTTGAAGTCCGTAACGTTCTAGCTTCGAATAGTTCGCTGCATACGTATTGGTTTGAATGATATCCGCGCCTGCATCTAAATAAGCCCGGTGGATGTTATAGATCTGCTCTTCTTGAGAAAGATTTAACTCTTCATAACAAAAGTCAGATCCATACGAATACAGAAGTGTTCCCATCGCACCATCACCGATCAGTATCTTGTTTTGTTCTAAATCTGTGATTAAACTCATGATAGCCTCCTATATAAAAATAAAAAGCCTTCTATAAAAGAAGACTTTTTTTAAGCGTCGGGGTCTTCTTATCTTTACAAGTTCAGCAATTGAACTCGCAGGAATTAGCACCTTTTCAGCTTATAGCTGCTGGTTGCTGAGGTTTCATAGGGCCGCTCCCTCTACCTCTCTTGATAAGGGTCTATTCATTTATGGGTTCATTTACTAACTTCCGATCTATCTTCTTTACTAATTCCTGTTTATACGAGCGTTGTTTTTCTACATCATATAAAAAGGACCGATCTGTTAGCTTTGTTAATAAGTCTTTTCGATATTTTTCCGTATATTCCTTCTTAATGATGGATCTGCATTGGAATAAAAAATCTAAATACGTTTCATAGTCTTCACTGTATTTTTGCTGAAGCTCTTTTTTTATAGATTTTGATAGACTTGGACTAGCTCCAGAGGTGGAAACAGAGAGTATGAGTTTACCTCTTTTTACAACACTAGGAACAATAAAATTGCCAAGGTGCGGTTGATCCGCTATATTCACAAGCTGTTTAGAATTTGCCTGTTCTGCAATCCAAGAGTTAACCTCTTTGGAATTTGTCGCCGCAATGATTAGAAATGCTTTCTCCAAATCTTCACGTTTCACTTCTTCTTCAATCCAAGTCAGCTTTTTTTCTGCATGCCATTGCTGAATCTCGTTAACTACAGTTGGACTGATTACAGTAATTTTTGCTTCTTCATTCAATAAATCTTTAATTTTTCGATACGCGACTATTCCACCGCCTGCTACAACCACCGTTTTACCAGACAAGTTTACATGTATGGGATACATAGTATTCCTCGCTTTTTATGAAAATGCATAATTCTTTGTTTCAAGTGTTTCATTGATACGCGTGAGTAAAACATCTTTAAGAATAGGGTGGTAGCCGAGCGTCTCACAAAGAGTTACGTTTTGTGTGGTTCGTTTTTGATAACGAATTGTCGTTTGTTTCATCCCGTTTATTAATAGCCCTGAAAATAGAAGATAAGGCACAACGATGACTTGGTCAAATAACTCGCGACTATTCCATAGAGCCTCTTCAAAGCTCGGTTCTGAACCGGTTAGAAAACAAGCTTGTATACTAGGAATTCCGTAATGGTTTTGAACGTTAGACGCGATAGTCTCTAGGTCCCGCTTAACATCTTGATCGGTGCTGCCTCTGCCCACAAGCAGAATATGTGTATTTTCTCTCAAACTAACTGCGCTTTTGGTGATCTTCTCCCACAACAAATGCGAAATGGCTTTGTGTACACCGAATGGACGCCCGTAAATCACTTCAACTTCTGGATATTGATTCTGCAAGTGGTGAAGTTCTTTTGGAATATCTATTTTTATATGATTAGCACTTAGTAAGAACACAGGAATAACGGAGATACTCGTTGCTCCTTTTTGTATACACGTTTCAAAGCCTTGGGTGATAGAGGGTTCAGCAAGCTCTAAAAAACAAATCTCTTTAATGGGCACCTCAACTTGTGCCATACAAAGTCTCACAAATTCTTCCGCTTCCATACGTCCTTTGTTCAGTCTTGTACCGTGACAGATAAAGAGCAATGCCTTCATTTACAGAGCCTCTCTTACGGCAGCAAGCTTACTCGGTTCTTCATTCAGCTGTTCAAACCATTTCAGTTCACTGCGAAGACGAACGACTTCACCGACAATGATCATGCTCGGATTCTCAATTTGTTCTTTAACTACGATTTCCTCAATCGTATCCAGTGTACCGGTAACGGTTCGTTGACTCTCTAAAGATCCCCATTGAACTAGTGCAACTGGTGTTTCTTTGCTTTTTCCGTGTCTCGTCAACTGCTTACAAATATAACCTAGGTTGCCCACTCCCATATAGATCGCTAACGTATCAATACCGTTCGCTAGACTCTCCCATTTCAGCTCATCTTCTTCACCTTTTTTACGATGACCGGTAACAACCGCAAAGCTTGAAGCGATGTTTCGATGTGTTACGGGAATTCCCGCATAAGCTGGGGCTGCAATCCCTGATGTTATTCCAGGAATCACCTCAAACGGAATACGACTTTTTGCAAGCGTTTCTGCTTCTTCTCCGCCTCTTCCAAACACGAAGGGATCACCGCCTTTTAGCCGAGTTACTACTTTTCCTTTTTGAGCGTGTTTAACTAAGAAACTGTTGATTGTTTCTTGCTTCATGAAATGGTAGTTTGGCAGTTTACCGCAATAGATTAAGTCGGAGTCCGGTTTTGCATATGAGAGCAGTTCTTTGTTCACTAAACGATCATATAAAATAACATCCGCTTCCTGAATACAACGCAGACCTTTTACGGTTATCAGCCCTGGATCACCAGGGCCAGCTCCGACAAGATATACTTTTCCCATCATCATCACTCCTTAAGGATTTAATATCGTTTCACGTTCATACAGCACGAAGCCGTTGCCCGTACGAATTCTTTTCTTTTCATAAAGAGAGATCTCATCGACTTCAGGCTGTTTCAGAAAATACTTTTCAAGTTCCACGTCTACTAGCTGAAACGCCTGCTCATCTGTTGAAGCGGCTATTACAACAGGAATAACCTCTGATTTCGAAATCACTTCAAACCGGTATAAATACATAGCGAGACCTCCATTTTTATGAGACTTTTTCTTCTAATTCTTCTGCAATCCGGTCCAGTTCTTTTTGAAGCTGTTCGAGCCCAAGTCTGTTTACATAGTCAAAAAAGCTTTCTGCTGGAAGTTTTGTATCCTTAAATGTAGTAAGGAAGCAGAAAAGTACTTCGTCTAGTGAATCCGCATGGAACTTTCCTTTTAGCTTTTCGTTAAACTTTCCGCCATCATCAAGTGTGCCTCCTACATAAATCTCAAAGGCTTGAACCATCTTTTTCTCTTTCGTTTTTAACAACACGCCTTGAAGGCCAATATCTGCGATCTGACGCTGTCCACATGAGTTAGGGCAGCCTACCATATGAATTCTAACGGGAACATCTAGTGCGATTTTCTGATCGAGGTTTTCTGCGATCCTACGCATACGTTCTTTTGTTTCAACGAGTGCCAAGTTACAATACTCGATCCCGGTACAAGAAACAGAATGACCAATGAAAGATAGAGGCTGCGTGGTGATGCGTTTGAAAATTTCTTCTTGTAAAAGCAACTCGACGTTTTCGTGTTTCACATTAGGAATAATTAAGTTTTGAGAATTTACCGTTCGAATCTCGCCGTTTCCGTGTTTCTTTGCAATTTCAGCAAGCTCTAAAACTTCATCAGCATGAAGTCGGCCAACAGGTACGTTAAAACCGATATAACTTAATCCCTCTTGCTTTTGAGGGTGAACACCATAAAAATATCCGCCGTTCCATGTTTTAAGAGCATCTTTTCCTTTAGAGTGAAGCTGTCCGGTATATTTTAGAAGCTTTTCTTTAAATTTCTCCGGCCCCCAATCCGCCATCAAGAACTTAAGGCGTGCAAGGTGACGCTTTTCCCGATATCCGTAATCACGGAAAATAGTAGTGATCGCGATTGACACCTCTTTTACCTGATGCGGTTCAATAAACACATCAAGGGGCTGTGCTAAGAAAGGACGAGAAGAAAGACCTCCGCCGATCTTTATGTGAAATCCTGGTATCTCTTTATCTTCAATCTCTTTATAAGCCGGCGTAAATGCCACACAGTTGATTTCAGCATGTGCACTATTGTTCACATTGGAGCTAATGGACATTTTGTATTTCCTTGGCAGGTTAGAGAAATCTTCATTGTGCTGAAAGAACTCATATACTTCTTTTACTATCTCAGTGGTATCAAAGAGTTCATGTGGATCGATACCTGCGATCGGGTTCCCCATTATGTTTCGCGTAATGTCCCCACACGCACCCGCGCTCGACAACCCAACTGCTTCTAACCGATTAAAGATATCTGGGATCTGTTCAATGGTCAGCCAGTGAAATTGAATGGCCTGACGTGTCGTGATATCGAATACGTCTCTTCCATAATCTTTGCAAATATGAGCTAATGCTTTTACTTGTTCATAAGTTAAAATGCCTGATGGAACATTAACCCTCATCATAAAATAGCCGTCTTCTTTAGGACGCTGCAGATATAAGCCAGCCCACTTGAAACTATCCCATTCTTCTTTCGGAATAGAAGAAAAGCCGTTTTCTGCGTAATGAGGAATATCTTCAAATATTTTCAATCCATCTTTTACGAGCTTTTTTTGTTCTGTTTTGTTGATCTTCGGATTATCTGCCCACGCTTTTTCATATGCCATCGTTTTTGATCTCCTTTATCGTTAGTTAAATCAACTTCCTGTTTTTCAAATAGTTTAAAATGACCTCAACACTCTCGGTAACGCTTTGTTCGTTCGTATGAATGGTAAGAGCAGATGATACCGGTTCTTCGTAAGGTGAATCAATTCCAGTAAAATCTGGAATCTCACCTTTTCGCGCTTTGTCGTACAATCCCTTTGGATCTCTTTTCTCACATTCTTCGATTGGACATGATACAAAGATTTCAATAAACTCTTCTTCTGAAACAATTGCCTTTGCCTTCTCTCGATCTTGTATAAATGGGGAGATAAACGCTGTCAGCACAACCGTTCCATTATCAACAAACAGCTTAGAAACTTCTGAGATTCTGCGAATGTTTTCCGTTCTATCTTCATCTGAAAACGATAGGTCACGGTTTAATCCATTTCGGATGTTGTCTCCATCCAGTACATAATTCCGTATGTTTCGATCGTAAAGTTCTTTTGCAAGTGCATTTGCAATGGTTGATTTTCCAGAACCAGAGAGACCGGTAAACCAAAGAACAAAACTAGAATGGTTATTTTGCTTTTGTCTGTCTTCTTTTTTAATTGAGCTATCGTGCCAGGTTAAGTTGTGCGGTTTGCTCATTTGAATCTCCTTTTCGCTCTTTTTCTTCATGTCTTTTTAGCCCTTTTATTAAGACTTCTACTACTTCTTTACGGCTAAAAGTGCTAGGCGGCAAATCACCATTACGAAGCAGTTCTCGTACCTTTGTGCCAGATAGAATCACATGATCTTCAGTTGTGTGAGGACACGTTTTAGAAGAGGCCATTGCTTCACATTTTTTACAGAAAAAGCTATGTTCAAAGAAAAGTGTCGTTATGCCGATTTCATCTGCTATAAACTGTGAAAAAATTTCTTGTGCTTCATATGTTCCGTAATAATTACCAACGCCTGCATGATCACGGCCAACAATAAAATGTGTACAGCCATAATTTTTTCTAACGAGAGCGTGAAAAATTGCTTCGCGTGGACCTGCATAGCGCATTGCAGCTGGAAAAACAGCAAGGAAGACACGGTCACTTGGATAATAGTTTTGTAAAAGAACATGATAGCTTTCCATTCGAACATCAGCTGGTATATCATCTGATTTCGTTTCACCCACGAGCGGGTTTAAGAAGAGGCCATCCACCGTTTCAAGCGCTGTTTTTTGAATATATTCATGTGCACGGTGAACTGGATTTCTCGTTTGAAAGCCTACAACTGTTTTCCATCCCAAATCACGAAACGTCTTTCTCGTTTCACTAGGATCGAGATGATAGGCTTTGAATTCCTTTTTCAGAGGACGTTTAACGAGGGTGATGTCTCCGCCTACATACACAGAAGGACGATCCAGCAATTTCTTTACACCAGGATGATCGTTATCAGTCGTTTTGTAGACTTTCTCTGCTTCTATTTGCTTAATAGGCGTATAAATATCGCTAACCTTCAGGATGCCGTATGTAACTCCTTCGTACGTTAACCGAACATCATCGTGTCTCTGTAGTGCATTTGCTGTTACAGGATCAACAGGTAACGTGATCGGAAGGCTCCAAACCGTTCCATCACTTAGCCGGATGTCATGAACAACTGATTGATAGTCTTCTTGATTTAAGAATCCTGTTAACGGGCTATATGCTCCTATAGCGATTAATTCAAGGTCACTAAGTGCTGTCGCATCGAGAGTGATTTCTTTTTGTATATGGTGATAAGGTGTCTCTGGCTGATAACGGTTGATTAATTTTCCTCCATGGGGCTGTATTGTACTCATTATGTTTCTCTCCTCCTGAAATTCTCTTTATTGACTATCATTTTGATGAAGGCCGCATTCTAGTTTTCCTAAACCAGACCAACGTCCAGAACGAAGGTCATCTGCGTTTAGTGCAGCCTGTGTACATGGCTCGCAACCTATACTTGGAAAACCATTGTCGTGAAGTTTGTTATACGGCACATCATGTTTGTGGGCATAACGCCAAATGTCTTTCCAAGTCCAATGAATAAGCGGACAAATCTTAATGCTTTTAAATCGCCCGTCCCGATTAACAAATTGCGTGTTTTGGCGGGTAGGTGACTGTTCACGGCGTAGTCCTGAAAGCCATGCTGTTACGCCGTTCAGTTCTTCTTCTAAAGGAATCACTTTTCTAATATTGCAGCATTGATTTGGATTTGATTTCCAAAGCTCTTCACCATGCTTACTCGCCTGTTCTTCAAGAGATAAAACCGGTGTTTTCAACTTGATGCGAAGAGATGGATATCTTTTCTTCGCTGCTTCAATAACTTCATACGTTTCTAGAAAATGCAGATGCGTATCAAGGAAAACAATTTGAGCATCAGGCTTTACTTGATGAACAAGATCAACCAAGACGCTTCCTTCAATTCCGAAGCTGCAGGCGTAAACCAGATCATCTTCATACGTTTCATAAGCCCACTTCAAAGCATGCAGTGCACCTTTTGTGGGATTATCACTATTAAAATCATGGGTTTTCTCGTCCCATGTTTCGTACGTTAGCAATTTGTTACCTCCTTCTTGCCATTAAAAAAGCGGCTTTAACGTTTTTAGGACATTGCCCATTCGTTAAAACCGCCTCTAGTTTTCTAGTCAGCGAGCTATTTAATTCTTACCTTCTCGTTTTTTTCCAGCTGAATTACTTTTCCGTCTTGTACGATTAATGTGATTGATCCAAATTTGATACTGCTCAGCATTTGTTGAAGCTGAGGAAGAAAATCGTTTGCACTCTTTTCGTTCGCCACTCCACTGCCTCCCTTTACAACATTCATTATCTTTTAAAGTATCTTTCCTAAAAATTGTTGTTTTCTAAGTGTTACTTATTTCTTCTTTGTCTTTTGATTGGAGTGGAAGATGCGAGACTCCTGTGGGACAGGCGGGCAGGTGAGACACTTATACGGAAACGTACAAATGTGGCTCACCGCCTGCCCCACGGAAAGCGAGTATCTGCAACGGAAATCAACTCTTTCAAAAGCAACAACGAATATGAAAACAACAATAAAAAAAACCTTCCCATTTCGGAAAGATAGTGGAGGTAAGCATATTACCTTATCTTCCAAAATGTAAAAACATTCTGCTGGAGTTAGCACCTTACAATCGCAGGTTGCCGGGTTTCATCGGGCCAGTTCCCTTCACCACTCTGGATAAGAGTTTAAATTTTATAAAATCATAACATATCTGAAATGGATATCAAGACCTATTTTTTAATTTTTCTATTTTTTCAAAAAAATTAAACAAACAGTTGACTTTTTATCTTTTAGGAACATATAGTATTAACTAAAATTTAATCCGTATCGCTGATCGGTAAACCGAAGGCTCTTAACATCACTTGTTAAGGGCCTTTTTATTTTGAGGAGGAAGAAAATGAAAAAGTTAATCGTATTGGCTCTAATTGGTCTTGTTGCACAGTTGATTGATGGTTCTCTAGGTATGGCTTATGGCGTTACATCTACATCATTGCTCTTAGTAGCGGGAATTGCTCCTGCAGCTGCATCTGCTTCCGTACATCTTGCTGAAGTCGTAACCACTGCGGCATCGGGCGCTTCTCATATTAAGTTCGGAAACGTTGACCGGCAAGTGGTTCTTCGTTTAATCCTCCCCGGCTCTATAGGAGCTTTTGTAGGTGCTTGTTTTTTAAGCAACCTGCCTGGAGATGTTATAAAGCCATATATCTCTATCTTCTTAATTATCCTTGGGATTTATATCTTATATCGTTTTCTGTTTAAGCTTGGAGAGAAGAAAGCAACAGCGAGTGGTAAACCCTTTACAAAGAAACAACTTATTCCACTTGGATTATTAGCAGGATTTTTAGATGCTACAGGTGGTGGAGGCTGGGGCCCAGTCACTACACCGGTTCTAATGGCAAAACAAGATCTGAAAACCAGAAAAGTAATCGGTTCTGTAGATACGAGCGAATTCGCAGTAGCTGTATCTGCATCAATCGGTTTCTTCATCGCACTCGGCTGGGAACAAGTTGAGTGGCTGTGGGTCGGAGCTTTAATGCTAGGAGGAGTGATTGCGGCTCCCGTTGCCGCTTGGCTTGTACGCCTAATTCCCTCTCACATACTAGGGGTTTTGGTGGGAGGTCTGATCATTATTACCAATACAAGAACTCTTCTTCATACTCTTGGTGTATCCCATAATATGTTGTTCTCGATCTACTTTGTACTTGCTGCATTTTGGGCGATTGGAGTTATTTATGCGGTCAAAGTCAATCCTGAAAATAAAAATCCGAAATTTTTAAAAAATTCTGTTGACTATTGATAGGGACGTATGTATTATAAATCTTAATTCAATATTCAAATCTTCTTATCCAGAGAGGCTGAGGGACTGACCCTATGAAGCCCGGCAACCAGCGGAAACGCATGGTGCTAATTTCAGCAGAACAATCATTGTTCTGAAAGATGAGACTTCGATCGGGTGAAATCATCGGGACCTCTTCTTTTGGAAGAGGTCTTTTTTTCTGGGATAAGTTGAAACTGAATGTGATTGGATATAAAAATATTAACGTTGAGGAGAGATTTGAAAATGACTGATCAAAATTCAAAAAGACAGTACGGGTTTGAAACAATTTCATTACACGAAGGTCAAAAAGTAGATCCTACAACAGGAGCTCGCGCTGTTCCGATCTACCAGACCACTTCTTATCAGTTCAATTCAACAGAGCACGCAGCAAACTTATTTGCCCTAAAAGAGTTCGGTAACATATATACGCGTTTGATGAATCCAACGCAAGATGCATTTGAACAGACCATCGCGAAGCTTGAAGGCGGTGTTGGTGCACTTGCTCTTGCTTCCGGTCAGGCTGCCATTACAAATGCAATATTTAACATCGCTGGCTCTGGTGATGAAATCGTAGCGTCTACCTCTCTGTATGGTGGAACGTATAACCTGTTCTCTGTAACTCTCCCCAAGCTCGGCATCCATACACAATTCGCTGAGATTGATAATCTTCAATCGTTTAAAGATGCCATTACAGAAAAAACAAAAGCCGTTTACATCGAGACAATCGGCAATCCGAAAATCGATGTTGCAGATATTCAAGCGATCGCTGATATCGCACATGAAGCAGGAGTTCCGCTCATTGTCGATAATACGTTGGCTACTCCTTACCTTTGTCGTCCGATCGAACATGGAGCTGATATCGTTGTGCATTCTGCAACGAAGTTTATTGGTGGACATGGTACATCAGTCGGTGGTGTAATCATCGATTCTGGAAAATTTGATTGGAGCAATGGGAAATTCCCAGGCTTGACCGAGCCTGATCCAAGCTACAAAGGAATTGTATACACAGATGCGTTTGGTCCACTTGCATATATTTTAAAAGCACGTGTGCAGCTGCTTCGAGACTTAGGATCTTCTATTGCACCGTTCAACTCATTTTTATTTATTCAAGGGTTAGAAACACTTGCCCTTCGTATTGAACGACATGTGGAAAATACAGTTAAAGTAGCGAAGTTCCTAGAGAATCACCCTTCTGTTGATTGGGTGAATTACGCAGGACTTCCAAGCAGCCCTTATTATGGGCTTGCTCAAAAATACTTGCCTAAAGGAGCAGGCGCTATTTTAACGTTTGGGGTAAAAGGTGGTATTGAGGAAGGCAAGAAGTTAATCGAAAATGTAAGCATCTTCTCTCACCTTGCAAACGTTGGAGATTCAAAATCATTGATTATCCATCCAGCTAGCACTACTCATCAACAACTATCTGAAGAAGAACAAAGAAAATCAGGCGTGAGTCCAGAATTAATCCGCCTTTCAATCGGAATCGAAACAGTAGATGATTTAATCTACGACTTAGATCACGCATTAAAAGCGATCTCACTTTCCCCAAGTGGATTGTAAAATACAACAGTTAAGCTGTTCAAAGAAAGCCTTTGAACAGCTTTTTTGTTGCCAAAACTTCTTTTGTAAAAGCAAATTTTTAACCATGATTGCGTTCTATAACTCAAATATGTTCATCCCCGATTTGACAGCTACGCCTGTAATAAATCAGTTTCCCCTTACAAATACTAATAGTAATAAATTTTAGAATGAGGGCTCCTTATGTCTACCATTGTAAAAGTAATTATCACTATGTTCTTATGTCATATTCTTTTTTTCGGACCTAAAGTGTATGCAGGCGTTGTAAATCGTTTCGAAGTTGAGAAATATGGTGATGTGATCTGGGAAGTCCCTTCAAATAAGAAACAAGTAGCGATTACATTTGACGATGGACCAGATCCAGTGTACACCTCCCAAATTCTAGATATACTTAAAAAAGAAGGAGTTCACGCTACATTTTTTCTGATCGGTAAGCGGATTAAGAAGTACCCCGAGATTGTTAAAAGAGAACTAAGGGAAGGACATGAAATCGGAAACCATACGTATAATCATCCTAGTTTTCATACTATCTCAAGGCATAAAGTTGTGGTTGAAACAAGAAAGACCGAGCACCTTCTAGATCCTGCTCATCACTCAGATTATATAAAGTTATTTCGTCCTCCAGGCGGAACGGTTACAGAGAACAGTTTAAAAATCTTAAAGAAAGAAGGATACAAGGTTATCCTTTGGTCTTGGCATCAAGATCCTCGTGATTGGACTAATCCAGGATCTGAAAGAATCGCAAGACATATATTAACAAATTTAAAAAACGGAGACATTATTCTATTACATGATTCTGGTGGTAATCGCAGTCAAACGGTTGCTGCATTAAAAATCATCCTTCCTAAGCTCAAACAAATGGGTTTTGAAATTGTTACGGTTGATGAATTATTAAAAATGCACCCACGATATAATGAGTTCCATGAATCTGAAATAAAAAAAGAAGAAGTACCTTTAACAATTGAATAAAATAAATAGAAAAGAACAATCTCTTCAACAAGATTGTTCTTTTCTATTTATTCAGATAAGCAGGGATAAATTTTAGTCTCTCATCATCAAATTCACTTCCAAATTTATACCTCCCCTATCTCTTACCTTATTCATTTCTAAACTAATCCATTATAGTTAATTGTTTTTCTACCTTTAAATAAAAGCGCTTGCATTTTAAAATCACTGTACTATAATACTTGTATACAAGTATACTCGTTCTACAAAAAGGAGGTTTTTATGTTGAACGATTCTAAGGATTTTCTTTATCCTGAAAAGTGGCTTTCCAAAGCTTCAACCGGAGAACGTGTCGCATGTGAACTAAGAATGAGGATTATCTCGGGACTCATTGAAAGCGGTACCATGCTTTCTGAAAATAAATTAGCAACTGAATATAATGTAAGCCGCTCTCCTATACGAGAAGCACTTAAAGTTCTATCAAATGAAAACTTAATTCGTTTAGAACGCATGGGTGCAGTTGTGGTCGGCTTAACGGAAAAAGAAATAGAAGAAATTTATGATGTTCGACTTCTTATTGAGACGTTTGTTTTTGAACGACTTGTTAAAAACGACACAGATCACGTTGTTAGAGAACTAACAAAAATTTTAGAAATGATGCAGATTGCAATTAAGTACAAAGATGCTGACGAGTTCGCTCTTCAGGATGTCTTATTTCATGAAACAATTATTCGTTCTATCGATCATTCGTATATCACGATGATCTGGAACAACACAAAACCTGTCATGGAAAGCTTCATCTTATTATCCATGCGTATGCATTTTAATGAAAAATACGATGACCTTTCTCGAATCATGAGAAACCATGAACTTTATATTGATGCAATCTCATCAAAAAATAGAAAAATTATGATTCAATCACTTCATCAAAACTTTGATGATGTTCAAGGAAAAGTAGATGATTTATGGATGTCACAACAAATGCTATCGAAAGCACGGGAGCAAGAAAAGGAGTAATTAAATGAAGGATATCGACGGTACGCAACATAGAAGAAGCTATATGGTAGGAGTCGACATCGGAACTACAAGTACAAAAGCAGTATTGTTTAATGAAAACGGTGAAATTCTCTCACAGGAAAACATCGGGTACCCGCTTCACACACCTGATATTTCTACAGCGGTACAAGATCCAGAAGAAATTTTCCGAACGGTTTTGCAAACCCTTACAAATGTTATCAAACGCTCTTCTATTCCATCCAGCGCTATCTCGTTCATATCTTTTAGCAGTGCCATGCATAGCGTGATTGCAATGGATGATTACGATCAACCATTAACACCTTGCATCACTTGGGCAGATAACCGCAGTGAAGCTTGGGCACGAAAAATAAAAGCACAACGTAATGGACATGAGATCTATAAACGAACTGGAACTCCTATCCATCCGATGAGTCCATTAAGCAAAATCGCTTGGATCGTAAATGATCAGCCTGAGATTGCAGCTAGAGCCAAAAAGTATATAGGGATTAAAGAGTTCATATTCCACCGCTTATTTAATGAATATGTTGTGGATCATTCTTTAGCATCAGCGATGGGAATGATGAATTTAAAAAATTTGGATTGGGATGATGAAGCTATACGTGTTGCAGGTATTAATCGTAATCAATTATCTACCCTAGTTCCTACAACAACGATCTTTAATCACTGTCAAATGGATATAGCGAAACAGATAGGGATCGATTCGAATACACCATTTATTATTGGAGCAAGCGATGGCGTTTTATCAAACCTTGGTGTTGATGCGATTGGCAAAGGCGAAATTGCTGTAACCATTGGTACGAGCGGAGCTATTCGTACAATTATAGATAAGCCACAAACAGATGAGAAAGGCAGAATTTTTTGCTACGCACTAACAGAGAATCACTGGGTCATCGGTGGGCCAGTAAACAACGGCGGTGTTGTCCTGCGCTGGATTCGGGATGAATTTGCAGCATCAGAATTAGAAACAGCAAAGCGACTAGGAATAGACCCTTATGAAATTCTGACAAAGATAGCAGAACGTGTGAGACCTGGTGCTGATGGTTTGTTGTTTCACCCATATCTTGCCGGAGAACGAGCACCACTGTGGAATTCAGACGTGCGAGGATCCTTCTTCGGTCTAACGTTGTCTCATAAAAAAGAACACATGATTAGAGCTGCACTTGAAGGTGTCATCTATAACTTATATACCGTGTATCTAGCATTGATTGAATGTATGGATGAACCTGTAAGCAGAATTCAAGCGACTGGAGGCTTCGCACGGTCTGAAATTTGGCGTCAGATGATGTCGGATATATTTGATACAGAAGTGGCTGTACCAGAAGTTTATGAGAGTTCCTGTTTAGGAGCTTGTATTCTCGGTTTGTATGCAACTGGAAAAATAGAATCATTTGAAGCAGCTTCTAAAATGATCGGGAGTACTTACACACACTCGCCTAATGAGGAAGCCGTAAAGGAATATAGAGAATTATTGCCTATTTTTATTAGTTTATCTAGAAAACTAGAAGAAGATTATTCACGTATTGCCGCTTACCAAAGAAGCTTAAGCAATAGAAAAAACTAACATCAGGGGGTTTTATCATGCCATTATTCATTGTAGCTTGTGGAATTTTAGCATTACTGTTATTAATCATGTATTTCAAATTAAACACATTCATTTCTTTGATCATCGTTTCATTTGGTGTCGCATTAGTACTTGGAATGCCACTAGGAGAAATCGTTAAATCCATTGAAGCAGGTTTAGGCGGAACGCTCGGTCATTTGGCGTTAATTTTCGGTCTAGGTGCCATGCTAGGTAAACTAATCGCTGATGCTGGCGGTGCACAGCGAATTGCTATTACACTTATAGAAAAATTTGGTGAAAAGAAAATTCAATGGGCAATTGTTGTTGCTTCGTTCATCATTGGTATCGCTTTATTCTTTGAAGTAGGTCTTGTTTTATTAATTCCAATCGTGTTTGCCATTTCAAAACAATTACGCGTTTCCATTCTTTATCTAGGAATTCCAATGGTAGCAGCTCTTTCAGTAACACACGGATTCTTACCTCCTCACCCGGGTCCAACGGTAATTGCAGGAGAATTTGGAGCTAATATTGGTGAAGTACTGCTTTATGGTTTTATCATTGCGATTCCTACTGTTATTCTAGCTGGACCCGTATTCACGAAGATTGCTAAAAAGATTGTTCCTGACTCATTCAACAAAACAGGAAATATTGCTTCGTTAGGTGAACAAAAAGTATTTAAATTAGAAGATACTCCTTCATTTGGTATCTCAGTATTTACAGCCATGCTTCCTGTTATCTTAATGTCTATCGCTACTGTGATCACACTTGTTCAAAACACGATGGGTATTGCAGACTCAAAGACATTTGAAGTCATCCGCTTTGTTGGTGACGCTTCAACTTCCATGTTGATCTCTTTACTTGTAGCCGTTTATACGATGGGATTAGCTAGAAACATACCGATTAAAACAGTTATGGATTCATGTACGACAGCTATCACACATATCGGAATGATGCTTTTAATCATCGGTGGAGGCGGAGCCTTCAAACAAGTATTGATCAACGGTGGCGTTGGTGATTATGTAGCTGAATTGTTTAAAGATACAACATTCTCTCCAATCTTACTAGCATGGATTATCGCAGCCATCCTTCGAATCTCGTTAGGATCTGCAACGGTTGCTGCATTAACAACAGCGGGTCTAGTCATTCCGTTATTAGGTCAAACAGATGTTAACCTTGCATTAGTCGTCCTTGCAACAGGAGCGGGTAGTTTAATAGCATCACACGTAAATGATGCAGGTTTCTGGATGTTCAAAGAATATTTTGGCTTGAGTATGAAAGAAACGTTTGCAACATGGACTTTATTAGAAACCATTATCTCTGTTGCCGGATTAGGTTTTATTCTACTGTTAAGTCTATTTGTATAAAAGGCAAAAAACCCTATCGACGCAGTTTCGATAGGGTTTTTGTATTTCATATATACGTTTATTAACGTTAGACTATCTGTATATTGAATTCTTCTAAAAGATCTTTAAAGGCTGGTCGTTCATTACCATCCCTTCCTTTAACATGCGAAGCTGTTACAAGCGAGTTTAAGACGGCTTCTTCTACAGCTTCTCCAACAGCACGAAATGCTAGATCCATATCTTCTTCATGTATCGTTGGGATGCTAGTCATATGATTTGGTTTAATATGAGGGATCTTTGTAGCTGTTGAAAAGCCAATCACCACTTCCCCGCTTCCGTGTGTAATAATTGAACCCGTTCTCGACAAACCTACTACAGATCTCTTAATTATTCGGTTCATCTGTCTTTCTGAAACAGGAAGATCTGTTGCAACAATAATCATGACAGATCCTTTGTCCTTTTCCTCCCACGATTTTAATAAAGCTTTCTTTAATTCTTGTCCAATAGCTCTACCGTTTATCTAAAGGTCGCTGAGTATGCCGAAGTTTGATAAAACAAGTACTCCTATCGTATACGCTTTCTGGTCAATGGAAAAACACCTTGAAGACGTTCCAATTCCACCTTTTAAGGAATAACAAAGCATTCCCGTTCCAGCTCCAACACTGCCTTCTTTAACTTTCTTTCCGGCATTTTCTAAAGCTTCAATTACATGATGTTTCTCTATAAATTGTGCTCTTACATCATTCAAAAACATATCATTGCATTCACCAACGATTGGATTTACCGTTCCTGTTGTTCTGCCAATCTCAGGGTTCTTGTCTAACATATATTGAATTAAAGCATCTGCGGCTGAACCGATACTTAACGTATTCGTTAGTATAATAGGAGTTTCTAACACTCCAAGTTCTTTCATCTGAATCGTTCCCAACGTTTTTCCGAACCCATTGATCACATGACTCGAAGCAATAAGTTTCTCCATAAATGTATTGCCCTCATGAGGAATGATGGCAGTAACTCCAGTTTGTTTATCTCCATCACTTAGCGTCACATGTCCTACTGAAACACCCTCTACATCTGTAATCGAGTTATTTGCTCCTGTCTTAAGCTTCCCGATTGTCACACCAAAATCTCGAATCCTCTTCTGCTGCATGTAAGTTGCACCCCTCTATGTATTAGCTGAAATCTCGTTTCAGGAGATAGTCTTCATAAGCTGAAATCTTTTTACGCAAGATTTCATCAATTTCCATTAATACTTGAATCTGATTCTGAACATGATCTTGATGATTTTTTAATAAGCTCAGCCTCTTTAAAGTGGTTTTCTCACCTTGTAAGAATAATGAAGCATACTCCTGAATTTGAACAAGCGGCATTTTCGTTTCTTTAAGTTTTATAACAAAACGCAGCCATTGAATATGAGACTCTGAATAACGACGATCACCCTGATCTGTTCGTTCTGGTGTAATGATCTTTTCTTTTTCATAAAATCGAAGTGTATGTGTAGTAATGTTAAGGAGTTTAGCAACTTCTCCAATGGTATACATGTTTTATCACCTCAACTGGTATCTAGTTCCTTGACTTAGAGTTTACTCTAATCAGTATAATAAAACACAAGAACAATTACCAAATGAATAAATTTAAGGAGTGAAATTTAATGAAATACACGGTTATTACAGGAGCAAGCTCTGGAATTGGATACGAAACTGCCCTTGCATTCGCAGCAAGAGGCAAAAATTTAATTATTGCAGCTCGGCGAACAGAGGAATTAGAGCAACTGAAATCAAACGTTCTATCTATGTATCCAGAACTGGATGTTGTTGTTCGTACAGTTGATCTATCCGTTACATCCAATGCGCATGATTTTTACCAAAGTCTAAAGAATTATGAGATTGAAACTTGGATCAACAATGCAGGGTTTGGAAACTTTGCTTCAGTCGGTGAGCAAAATTTAGATAAAATTGAAACAATGCTTCATTTAAATATAGAAGCATTAACCGTTCTTTCTTCTCTTTATGTAAAAGATTACGCTGACGTGGAAGGAACTCAAATTATCAACATTTCTTCTGGCGGTGGCTACACAATTGTTGCGGATGCTGTAACGTATTGCGCATCCAAATTTTATGTAAGTGCCTTTACAGAAGGACTTGCACAAGAATTAAAGAGTAAAGGACAAGCCATGCAAGCAAAAGTGTTGGCTCCAGCTGCGACCGAGACAGAATTTGCGAAGCGTTCCATGGATCTTGAAGAATTTCAGTATGAGGGTACAGTTCCTAAATTCCATACAAGTAAAGAGATGGCTGAGTTTTTACTCCAATTATATGATAGTGAAAAAGTTGTGGGTATCGTTGATGGTGAGACCTATGAATACCATTTAAAAGACCCGATTTATCCTTATGTAGAAAGAAGTAGAAAATAAGATTATTACTCAATTATTATATAGCCAAAACAAACAGTCCCCTTGTATGAATGTGGGACTGTTTGGTCGTTTGTAAAATTATAATACTTGTGAACGTTGATTTCTTAAGATTACTGTTCACCATTCGTCAGTTTAAGAACTTTTAATCCTGTTCCCATATCAGAAGCGTAGACATAGTTACCTGCTACATCAACACCCCAGATGTTTGATTTTTCAGGAATGTATTTACCGATTTCTACAGGATTGCTAGGATCTGTAATATCAACTGAACGGACCCCTCCGCCATAATGTGAAAGGTACAGTGTATTGCCATGTACTTTCGGATCGTGAACAGTGTTTGCAAACGTGACTCCATATTGAACATCATCAACAAGTTCTGTTTTAAATTCACTTAGTAGCTTAGGATTTCTCTTGTCCTTTATATCAAAAATACGTGTATAACCGTATGATTGTTCATAGCCTGGTTTTGTAGGGTTATACACTTCACGTGTTTCAATCAACACATTTCCGCCTTTAGCAAGAGCCGCAGAGTGAGCAGATCCTTGCTGTGCTGCACTAAATGTAGTTCTTCCCAAATATGTTGGGTTCTCCGGATTCTTCAAATCTAATACGATTGTACCTAGGTCCCAGAAGGACAGATAAGCTGTTTTACCGTTTACATCAGCCATCGTACTGTGGTTAAATACAGCGCGTTGCTTTCCATTTGAATCTGTCCAGTTATATCCGTCAAAGTCCTCTGGTACTTCTGGTAATTCACGAGGATCGAATTGATAGATCGTTTGTGGTAAAGCTGGGTTACTCACATCAACAATTTGGAAGTCCTTTTGCTCTCCATGTGTATAATAATCAGCGTATGGATTTGCAGTCAAAACATACGGTTTGCCACCCTGCTCGGTCAAATACAGTTCATGTGTTCCAGTAACACGCTTATCAAGCTCCCAGAATCCAAGCTTTTTTGGCTGATAAGGATTCGTTACATCATATAAAAGAAATCCTCCAACAGATCCTTCTGCTTTACGATTAAGCTGCTGAACGGAAACAACAGCTAAGTCTCCTTGAAAGTGTTTTGTGCTAACACGTTTCACGATTACTTTTTCTTGCCAAGTGCCGGGGATATCATCAGCAAACAATGCTACTTCTTTAGGATTTGATGGATCTTTAACATCCCAAACACGAACTCCGCCTTCACCACCGCTCTTCGTGTGTGTCCCAGTGTACGCAAAACCTTTATGTACATAAACGTCAGCTGTGTTATTTTGTTTGCCATTTTTTTCTTTGATTTGTACAGCTGCTACCTCTTTCCAGTTAAAACTTTGAGACCCTTCAATCGTTGATTCAATGGCTTCATAACCAGGCCCTGTTCCCTTTTCAATAATATCAGATCCTAATTCATCATGAGCTAAAACAAATGAACCAATACTCCCAATACTTAAGGCTGTTGCAAGGCTAAGACTTAAAACAAATTTTCTGTTCATATGTACCTCCCAATGATTTTAGTTCGCTAACGAATTAAATTATTTCAAAATTCAGCAAATTAACCTAGAGTCAAAGGAAGGATTTAACAATTTTTATTTTCTAGTATTTGTAAGTAATAAGTTGCATGTCAACGTTTCTGGGGATGCTTAAAGAACTAGATTCTTTAAAAAATAATAGTCGCTAGGTATATTGCAATACACCAAATAATGATAGCTGATCCTTTATTAATCAGATTTAATATGGTTCCCCCAGAGTCTATTCTTCCAATGGTCCTTCCCGTTAATGCCAATCCTATAAACCAGAGCCATGACACCGCGACACAAGTTAGTGTGAACACTACCCTTTCAGATCCTGAATAGGCGAGTGAACTCGTACCTATCACACCAAAGGTATCTAAAATAGCGTGCGGATTTAAAAGGGATACGGTTGCGGCGAAAATGACTTGTTGTTTCAGCTGCATACTAGATTGAGAGGTTTCCGGATTAGTTTTGCTAGACCAAATCGACCACCCCATATACAATAAAAAGAGAATACCGACAATCATTAACAACAATTTCAGCGTACTAAAAGCAGTAATAATAGCCGATATCCCTGCTACAGCTAAAACGATTAACAAAGTGTCACAAACCCCAGCAGTTACAACAGCAGGAAGAGTTCTCCAGAACGATGGTTGTTGAGCACCCTGGTTAAAAATGAAAACATTTTGTACACCTAATGGCAAGATCAGACCGAAAGCTAAAAGAATGCCATGAATGAAAACATGAGCCAAATGAGGATCAACTCCTTTTGAAGTGGAGGTAGCTAGATGTATACGAGTGAAATACGAAAGAAAAATCATGACCGTAAAAATATAAATACCACATTAAGCCATTCATTGTACTTAGAAATTAAGGCTTTAGCAAAAAAACTGGATAAGCCAGCAAATGAACTTATCGAAGAAGGCATGGTTCACGTGTTGAATCAGTACAAGAAAACCAAATCGTGAAGTTTAAAACGCACAAGATAAAATCTGTGCGTTTTTTATATATGTAGAAACGATAATTCCAGAAAACCACAAATCTTTATGACCTATTACGAATACGGTCTTAAATTCAATATATTTGGATAAAAAGAATAATAAATGATAAATAATGCTGGTTATTGGAAGTGATGTCTTTGAACACTTATATAGATGTTGTGATACGTACCATTGTTGCTTTTATCGCCTTATACGTTGCAGCCCGAATACTAGGCAAACATACTGTTTCTAGAATGACTATCTTTGACTTTATCGCAGTTGTAACACTTGGTTCTGTTACAGCAAACCTATCATTTGCGCTTGAAATCAAAGCGCGGTACATTTTTCTCGGATTGGTTGTTTTTGTTGTCTTGATCTATCTTTCTGCTTATCTTTCATTAAAAAGCAAAAGAGCTAGAAAATTTGTAGCTGGTGATCCAACTGTCGTAATAGAAAATGGCAAGATACTCGAACATAACATGAAGAAAATGCGCTACACACTCGATTATTTGAATCAACAGCTTAGGCAAAAGGATATTTTCTCTGTTGACGAAGTGGATTATGCGCTAGTTGAAAATAACGGAATGTTATCTGTGAAGAAGAAAGAACAGCACCTTACCGTTACGCGTAAAGACTTAAGTATGTACAAGCCTGAAGTAAAACTGCCGATTGAGTTGATTATGGATGGCGATATCTTACAGAACAATTTAAAAGAAAACAACATCTCCCGTGAGTGGCTGCAAACCGAACTCATCAAGCGGAATCTCTCAGCGGAAAAAGTTGTTTATGCCTTATTAACGAGCAGCAATAAACTTTATATAGATACACATGATGATCAGCTT
The DNA here is from genome assembly GCF_016401385.1 of Fictibacillus halophilus. NCBI lineage: Bacteria > Bacillati > Bacillota > Bacilli > Caryophanales > Fictibacillaceae > Fictibacillus > Fictibacillus halophilus. The sequence continues at coordinate 1,414,084 of NZ_JAEACF010000001.1, forward strand.
AAGTCCCCTTTGGATGTGGAATAAGAGCAAAAAAACCTTGTAGGATCTACAAGGTTTCAAGACCTTTTTGACATATCAATTATTCTGATTGGGTTTCCTGAATCGTCACTAAAAATTGCATATCGACCTGGAGGGATATCACATGGTTCTTTGACAAAAGAAAGCGCTCGATTATTTTCTTTGAAGTATTTATCAACACTATCAACTAAAAAAACGCTACCTGGACCAAATTCATGTTCCCCATTATCATCTTCGAGCAAGATTTGAGTATCCGCATTTGTCTTCAAAGCTACTGTATGATCTCCTTCTCTCCACGCTTCTTCCATTCCTAAAACATCACGGTAAAAAATCACAGCTTTTTTAATGTCTTTTACTGGTTGAGAATGAAAAACTAACTTCATGTGACAACGCTCCTTATTTCCATTTTTTAGAACATAAATGATTTATGTAAATCGTAAATCATTTACGTTAATGTGTCAACATGATATACTCTAATCATGAAATCAAATATTCCAATTCCAGGTTCAATTAGAGAAAAAATATTAAACCAAGCGATAAAAGAGTTTGGCATGCACGGCTATGAAGGAGTAAATGTTCAACAACTTGCTAAATCAATAGGCGTAACAACTGGAGCTCTATATCATCATTTTGGTAATAAGATCGAACTGTATAAAGTTGTTCGCGAAGAGATTGAAAGAAGAATTACGAGCAGAATGGAAGGTGCTGCAGAAGTTCATGACGATTCATTGACTTCACTAAAATCGGCGATGTTGGTCGGTTTTAATGCTGCTGTAAAACTTAATGCGTGTAAACTACTAAGTGAGCCCGATTATAGCTCTAATAGAGACCTAGTAGCCATCCTGTTCAATGAAATATTAGGAGATAATTTAGTAGAAGGAGTTGAAGTTATTCTTTCTTCCGTCTGGCGGGCATCCTTAAAAAATATAACTCAAGGTATGTCACCCGAAGATGCGAAAAAAGCGTTAAATTGGTTTAGCGAGAAGATGATATAGATATCTCAATGTACTTTTTAACCAACATTTTGAAGAGGAAAAAGTGACCACTTTATATTCAAACAAATACCCATGTTTTAAAAGGTTTCCATAGAAATGTTTTCTGATTTGCTTTCTAACTTCTTGAACGTATTCCAATTTCGAATTTTATTTCGCACACCTAACTTAGAAAACTGAACCGCTAGTTTTGAATGTCATATACTTTGCCTTAAGTATAAATTAAAAATCTAGAAGTAAAAAAAAGAGACTTATGACTAAAGTCTCTTTTAATTAGTTTACATAATATTATTATGGTGTCCTACTTCCAGTTTTCGATTATAAACTTGTCTCTGCCAGACGTTTCACGCTCTTCTTTGTAAGCTTTAGGATTCTTTTTGTAAAAATCCTGATGATACTCTTCTGCTTCATAAAACTCACTTGCTGGCAGAATCTCTGTTACGATCGGCTTATTGAACCGGCCGCTTTCTTCTAAAGCCTTTCGAGATTTCTCTGCTAGTTCTTTTTGTTCCACGGTATGATAAAAGATTGCTGTTCTATATTGACTTCCACGGTCGATAAACTGACCTTCATCATCTGTTGGATCAATTTGTGGCCAATATAGATCTAACAATTTTTGATAAGGAAAAACCTTCGGATCAAATGTGATTTGAACCGCTTCACGATGCCCTGTCTCACCCTTTTTTATTTGTTCGTATGATGGGTTTTCAAGTTGTCCACCAGTGTAACCAGATACGATACTATGAATGCCGGGTAATTCATCGAATGGTTTAACCATACACCAGAAGCAACCCCCTGCGAATGTTGCTAATTCTTTATTACTCAAACTCATTCCTCCTTAAAACAAAAACTCATTGCTTAAAAAGATTTTAACGTGATAGACGGAAAAAGAACAGTGATTGAACTTCCTTGTTCATAGGATAACCCATATGCTACATACACTGTAACCACTATGGATAAAGTGCGGTGAGAAATTTGAACGTTAAAAAGAAGATAGAATCAGAAATTTATAAACGGTGTAATGAACTCCTTTCCCTACAAGAACCCGATGGGACATGGCGTTATTGCTTTGAGAATTCTGTGATCACAGACGCTTATATGCTCATTTTATTACGAACAATTGATTACAGGAATGAGAGACTTATTAATAGAATTGCTGAACGCATCCTTTCCAAACAGTCTCAAGATGGGCTATGGCGTGTATATCCTGATGAGGAGCCTGGTAATTTGTCCGCGACCATCCAAGCTTATACAGCTCTTTTGTATGTAAAGCCCCTTTCACACACGGAAGAAACGCTTCAGAACGCCAAACACTACATCATAAATAATGGAGGATTAAAAAATGCGGACCTTCTAACAAAAGTCTTTTTAGCAATGAACGGTTTATATCACTGGCCAGACCTGCCCATCGACCCAGCCATTCTCTTTTCACTTCCACTTTCTTCTCCCATTAACCGTTATGATATAAGCAGCTATGCAAGAGCCCACTTCGCACCTGTTTTATTGATGATTGAAGGTAAAAAGAAATTAACTTCAAGCTACACGCCTGATCTATCAGAACTGTTAGGAAAATCAGATCAAGGTTCTAACATAGAAGATTGGATCAATCTGTTTTCTGTGTTGAATATTAGAGACTCATACATGAATACAAAGAAAGAAAACATTCTTTCTTATATTCAAATCCATATTGAACCGGATGGGACACTTCTTAGTTATGGGTTAACAACAATTTTTATGGTGTATGGTCTCCTTTCTAATGGCTTTGAACGGTCATCATCCATCATTCAAAACGCACTAAGTGGCTTGATGAAGATGTTTTGTGAAATAGATCACACGATGCATCTACAGAATTCACCTTCCACTACATGGGACACCTCTCTCATTCTATATACATTGCTGGAAGCGGGTGTTCCACATACAAACGCTCAACTATTAAAAGGGGCCAACTTTCTACTGTCACAACAGCAGAATAAATATGGTGATTGGTCTGTTCATAATCCAGATGCAACCCCAGGTGGCTGGGGCTTCTCTATAGGTAACACGCAGCACCCAGATCTAGACGATACCCAAGTGGCACTACGTACAATGGCACAATACTCTCGCACTCATTCCTCATACTATTCTAGCTATGAAAAAGGGCTTGCATGGCTTGTGTCCATGCAGAACGATGATGGCGGATGGGCAGCGTTTGAGAAGAATACAAATCGTTATTTAATTGGAAGCCTTCCTATTAAGCATGCAAAAGATGCTCTTATTGATCCTTCCACACCTGATATTACAGGCAGGACGTTAGAGTTCTTAGGAAATTACCATGGCTTGAATCAAGAATACCTCACTATCAAAAAAGGTGTGAACTGGTTAAGAGCGAATCAGGAAGTGAATGGTTCATGGTACGGACGTTGGGGTGTTTGTTACATTTATGGAACGTGGGCAGCGGTTACAGGTTTAATGGCATGTGGTGTTCATCCAAGAGATAAAGAAATTCAGAAAGCGAAATACTGGTTGCTATCGATTCAAAATCAAGATGGTGGTTGGGGTGAATCATGTGCAAGTGATTCAAAGAGAACCTACGTTAGCTTGAATGAAAGTACACCTTCTCAAACAGCTTGGGCGCTTCATGCATTAACTTCAATCTACGACCAATCCATTCCGGAAATGGAGGAAGCTGCTACATGGTTGCTATCTAAACAAGAAAGAGCCAGCTATCCAACTGGAGCTGGCTTACCTGGTGCATTTTATATTCGTTATCATAGTTATGATAAAATTTGGCCACTTCTTGCACTTTCTCACTATTATAAAAAGTTTTATTGAGAAGAATCTTCTTCATGTTGATCCTGATTCTTATCTTTTTTTCGCAAAATACCTATACCCAATACAACAAGTAAAACGAGATATAAAGTAAACCACCATAACGTCCAATTTCGTCCTACAAAATCTGTAAACTCCATTGCATTCGTGTGGATATGGTTACTCATCGCCCAAATCAATAGTCCTGCAGGAAGTAGAAAAGGATGGTAGTTGGGAAACTTAGATAGATGCTGTAATCCTTTCAACGCTGTAAAAAGACTTACAACAATCTTAACAAGTATGCCAAATATCCAAACAACACCTATTATGACCTCTACCCTTTCAAAGATATTAATGATTGATATATCTCTCATCAATTCATAAGTAGGGTAGCTTTGTCTTCTTACCATATAAGCTCCTTCTACACCTACAGCTATAAATACGGTTAAGATAAGAGCCACTCCACCAAACAAGATTCCTGCTAGATAATTTTTGGAGAGTTTATGTTTGTTTTTCACATAGGTGAGAACACTTCCTAACAGAATGATCTCGATAAACGGAAATCCCGTCGTCGTGTATGCGCCTTGTGATATTTTTAATAACCCTTGTTCAAAATAAGGCTGTAGATGTGCAAATCTAAACTGATTTGTAGTAAGTGCTAACGAACTAATAAAGAAGAGGATCATAAAAGGTGTTAGAAATTCGTTTACACGCCCAATATTGTTTAATCCATAAAAGCAAGAATAGACGGCAAGTAAGATGATCATGATCTGAAAGGTCCATGGACTTGATTCTGGAATGACGTTCGAAATCATAAAGTTACTAAGATTCCGAACGACATAGGAAGCTAAATGAAGAGCATAAAAGATGATTATGATATTTAATACCGTTCCAAGCACTTTCCCCCCAGCGACTTCGGTTATTCGAAAGATTGAGCGAAACTGATACCGCTTTAAGATTAATATCCAAGTTACATTCAAGATCAATCCAATCACTACCGCAATAAACATGGATATCCAAGCATCTTGAGCGGAAAAGAAAGCGGTTAAGTTTGGTGCCATTAACAAGGAACTGCCCATTATAAAACTGACTACGATTAAAACAAGCTGCCATCGATTTATAGTATGGTTCATGTTTATCCTCCAAACATCAGTTTATATAATGGTGAATATAGAGCATCAATCCATTTAGAAAAAGGAAGCCATTGTCTATTCGAGAGAAAACTTGCCAAGTTTATCATCGAGAAGATCCAAAAGATCGTAAGTGTAATTTTATAGGATTTACTTTTGCTCATGAATGGTTTCCACCCTCGCTCCTACAGATTCAAGTTTAATGGACACATTCGTTTCAAGTTCTACATTAGAAAACTCGTCTTTCCAATTTTCTTTGTATTTCTTCCAAACTTCGGGATCCTTGTTATAAAGCAATTTCCCAAATCCAAATACATCTGTCTTTTCATCCTGTGCTTTTTTCACAGTACCTTTTATATGTCTCGCTAATTCTTCGTTCACTCGTTTTTCCATCTCAAGGAGCGTTTTAGGATCTCCGACATCAACTGCACATGTAACTTCTTGTAAGATTGCTTTGCCTTTAACATTTACAACGTATTTTAATTTTCCATCCTTATAATGGACCTTTGTTTTTGAGTCCACACTTTTTACCATAAATCCTACGTTGCCTTTCTTACTATCACATTTGTGACTCAAAATAAAGATATCCTTCACTTTTCGATTGATAATAGACCAGCCTCTCGTCTGATCATTGTTCAACCATGTCACCATTTTTTCTTTTTTGAAAACAGCCAATCCTGAAATTCGATAAGTCTTATCATTCGCACTAATATTTTCTAGATTCGACGTCTCACTTTGACTATCATTAATCTTCACGATTTCTACCCCTTGAATGACGGGATCTCTAAATTCTCCATATCTCCAACGAACAACGTCTTTTTCCTTAATTCCTTCAGATATACCTGTGGAGGTAGCAGCTAACCTAACTCTATTTTTTAAAGACTCTCCAGGGTTTTTAAAAATCGGTGTATACATGGAAAGAATATCTTTCGCAGTCGAATTCTTTGCAACAAACATGATGACATTATCCCGAACTTCATGATTACGCTCCATAAAATCAAATAATGGTGCTAATCCTTTTGTCCTTGCATACTTTTCACCAATGATGACACTTGTAATATGTGAAAAAAGCAATTTTCTAGGTAGTATATTTCTTCCTTTTTCAACCGCATCATAAAGAGTTTCACCTGCTACCGTATAGGTGTAGACCGATCCTCCAGACCCTCCTGATGGAGCACCACCTTGTCCACCTGCTGTACCTCCCGGATTGACCACCTGAAAATGAACAATCGTTTTATTTTTCTTGTAATCGACACCAATAGAAGATACGATCAAAAGTTCATTGAGCTCTATTCGACCAGCACAACCGGTTAAGATTAAAGTAAAAGAGAAGATCAACGCAAATATTTTCCAACTTCTCATGATTTTTTTACCCATTTTCTATGCATTTTCGTTTGAGTCCACCATAAAGGGAGACGCAGTAGACTGTCCTTTTGCTTACCTGATTGAAAAGGAGCTAACGGTGAGAAGTAAGGTTTTCCCATAGAAGTTAGTGAACACAAGTGGATTAACAGTCCGATCATGAAAAAAATCATACCAAAGATGCCGGTTGTTGCTGCTAAGATCATTAGAACGAATCGAAGCAATCGTGCAGCACCACTAAAGCCATAATAAGGTGAAACGAAGCTAGAAATTGCGGTTAATGAAACGACGATGACAATAGCTGGTGAAACTAGTCCTGCGGCTACCGCAGATTCACCAATAACGATCGCTCCTACAATGGATACCGCTGAACCGATGGGACGGGGCATACGAATACCTGCTTCACGAAGAATTTCGAAGATCGTCTCCATAACAAGAGCTTCAACGAATGCAGGAAATGGCACTCCTTCCCTTTGAGCTGCTAAACTGACTAGAAGGTTAGTTGGAATCAACTCTTGATGAAAGGTAGTAACTGCAATATAAGCCGCCGGAAGAGCAAGAGAAATCATGAACGAAATTACTCGGATCACACGTATGAAACTTGAGAGATCAAAGTGATGGTAATAATCTTCAGCCGCTTGAAAAAACGATATGAATGTTGTTGGTGTGATAAGGACGAATGGTGTACCCTCGAACATGATTACAACGTTACCTTCTGATAGAGCAGCTGCAGCTACATCTGGCCGTTCTGTAGATTGAAAGGTAGGAAATGGTGAGTATCCGTTCTCGTCAATCAACTCTTCAAGCATTCCACTTTCAAAGATTTTGTCCGTATTCAAGTTCGTAATCCGTTTTATCACTTCTTGTAAGACTTCTTGATCAACCTGGCTTTCTAGATATGAAACTAAGATCGTTGTTTTCGTAATCTTTCCCACCTGAAATGGCTTAAAACGCAAAGTAGGATTTGAGATTCTGCGTCTAATCAAGGTTGTATTTGTTTGAAGGGTTTCAATAAATCCTTCACGTGGTCCTCTTACCATCGTTTGTGCTTCTGGTTCTTCTACACCTCTTGTCTCCCACGTTTCAAGTGGAATAGAGTATGCCTTAGTCATTCCGTCTACAAAAATAATAACTTGTCCTTTTAAAACGGGAGTAATGATCAAATCGAAATGAGGACATGGGCTTATTATTGCGGAAACTTCTGTCTGATGGATAAGTTCTTTCGGTTGTAATTTATTATTTTCTAGTTGTGTCCGCTTTATAGGTTCAATAATGGATAATTCTAGTTGCTGTTTGTTGATCAATCCTTCGATGTAACAAATGCCAAAAGGAACAGGCATCTCTAAAAACTCTACAATTTTCACATCGATACTTTCGCCTAGAATGTTTTTAATCTCTAGTAAATTCGTCTTTAGATCAGAGGATACATGAAGATGATCATATTTTTCAGATGCTGATGAAGAATCATGACGTTTTCTTTTGAAAAATTGCTGGCTCATCTCTTTTCCCCTTTCTAAATAATTGATGTTCTCAGCTTTTGTAACTGCCATCTGTTTTATACAAACATAAAACACCTGCATCTCAGTATAGGTACTTTGAAATAAAAGATTGGTATGAAACTCTTTTACATTCATATATTTGGTAATACCACTATCAATCATTGGTATTACCACCAGAAACGAGGTGTAGCTTGCTGTGGGAAAACGCTCTTCAGAGATTATAGGACAGCAAATCATCCAATCGATTTTAGAAGGAAAACTCGGCATTCATGAATCAATGCTATCTGAGAGAGATTTGTCTTCTCAATTTGATGTAGGAAGACCAACGATTCGAGAAGCCTTGCAACGTTTGGAACGGGATGGTTGGATCACCATACACAAAGGGATGCCAGCCACAGTGAATGATTATTGGAAACAAGGAAACTTGATGACAATCGTTAATATGCTAGAACTGGAAGACGAAATTCCCGATGATTTTGTCCTGCATATGCTCCAACTGAGAATTTCTTTAACTCCAGCTTATATAAGAGATGCAGCACATCATAACCGTTTAAAACTGATCGCACTGTTCTCGTCACTGGATGAATTGAAAGATGAACCAAATTCATTTGCCATATTTGATTGGAATCTACAGCAAGATATGGCTCATTTATCTCCAAACCCCATTTATCGCCTGATCTTGAATAGCTTTAAAAATGTTTATTACAAAATGGCACTCAAATATTTCGCTGACTCTTCCCATCGCTCAATTTCTAAACAATATTACTTCGTCTTGTTGGAATCTATTCTGATGGGTGACATAGAGAAGACTGAAAAGATAACGCAATCCATGATGGAAAAAAGTTTAGATCTTTGGAAGAAAAAGTTGAATGGAGGAGAGACTTATGAAGAGTAAAGGGATGTATCGAGATTTCTTCTTTCATTTTGATATCTTAGTAATGATGGTTATTTTCATCCTAATAATCAGCATCTTATTTACGATGAACCTTACGACAACTGTTCTACTTTTCTTTCCACTTGGTATTTTGATTTACATGTTCAGCGAATATCTTACGCATCGTTTTTTCTTTCATATTAAAGCACCTAAAAATACATTTCTGTTCAAATTAATAAAAAGATTACACTATGATCATCATAAAAAGCCTAATGAATTAAAGTTATTATTCTTGCCAATTTGGTATAGCGTTCCTAGCCTCTTTCTTCTATCCACTCTTCTTTTTATCCTCACACAATCAGTTCAGTACACCTTGTCTTTTTCTATCGGTCTTTTGTTCATGTTTTTCATCTATGAATGGAAACATTATGTGGCCCACCGACCGCTCAAGCCGAAAACCAGATTTGGCAGATGGATTAAAAAGACACACACCTTACATCACTTTAAGAACGAGAACTATTGGTATGGCGTTTCAACTCCCTTTATAGATGTTTTATTCGGGACTTTAAAGGATGAAAAAGATGTTGAATGGAGTGCTACTGCGAAAGACTTAGAAAATAGAAGTAATGATTGAATAAAAAAAGTCCAATTAAATTTGGATATTAATTGGACTTTTTCTCTGTTTCTCAAGAATTTAACTGCATCTCTTTTAACTTTTGTCGCTGCTCATCTGGCCACCATGCTCCGCAATCATCAGAGACTATACATACCGAACATTTCTCAAGATCATAAACCTTCATACCACTGATTGGTGGTGAATAGAGGTGGAGTGTGACAAGATCACTATTCTCTTCAGCCTTCATCTTGTGAATGCCGTTTACAGGTGCGTAAAAAATTTGGTCTTTATCATGAGTCTTTGTAAATAATTCAGATGGTAGCCCATTTTCTTTAATCTCATATACGGTATTCTTGGATGAACCACTAAGCACTTTGATCCAACCTTGCGACGCTCCATGATCATGTGGAGCACACTCTAATTGAGACCAATTCATCACCAATAATTCTACTTCTTCGTTCTGATATAATAGCTTTCTATAATAAGGTTTACTCTCTGAAGTATTAAGTTCTGTTTGAACATCTTCAAGCTCTATATTTAAAGAAATGAGAGCTGTTTTGAGATCTTCCTTTGAAGGATTGTGGAGTGAATCCAAAAATTTTATTGATTTAACACTCGTTTTCAACACGTTACCTCCTTCTAAAATTTATTAAAAATGAAAGAAAGCGAAGAACCATTCTAATTATATGAACATGAACTTGTCACTTATGTGAATGAAAAAAATTATTCAGCCCAAATAAAATCGCCTAGCGATAGCTAGACGGTTGAAGTATCATATTTTTTTAAAATAACGGATTTTGACGCACGTCTATCCAATGATCAGATCGTTCGAGTTCTCCAGCTAATTGAAGCAACAACCCCTCTTGACCTCTTGCAGCCATGAATTGTACTCCGATTGGTAGCCCTTCTTTTGTAAGATGAAATGGAATAGACATAGCGGGTTGTCCAGTCAGATTGGCCAACTGTGTAAAAGGAGTCCGAGCTAGATTTTTTCGAGCAATCTGATCGACAATTCCTGCCTTCTTTAAAAACCTTCCAAGCCCTAACTGACCGACAGTACGAATAAGAAATTGTTCTGAAGCTGTTGGCTGAAGTTCTCCAATCTTAGCGGGTCCAAAAGCGGTCGTAGGCGTTATGTAAACATCATAAATTTCATGAAAGGTCTCCATCTGTAGAGCTGCTTTATCCCATTCTCTAATACTGAGTACAAATTCTTCTGCTGAAGTTGCTTTTCCGAGCAAACCAAGTAGCCAGGTAGATGGCTCTACATCTCGATAAGTCACTTTCCGTCCAAGAATACTTTCCAGTGATGTTAATGTTGCAGCCGTTTCACCAAAATACATCATTAGATAACTCTTCACTATTTTCTGTCCATCAATAGGAGCATCTATCTCTTCCACATCGTGCCCCATAGACTCTAATAATTTTACTGACTTAACAACTGCATCTCGACATTCGGCATGAACTTCTGTTCCAATGGGAGATGAGACAGAAAAAGCAATTCTTAACTTTCGATTTAGGGGAGTGCTAGCAGCATTTATAAAACTTCCTTCAAATTTTGGAGTATGAAAGGCACCTGCTTTTTCATGACCTTGCAATTGATCGAGAATAGCTGCACTATCTCTAACAGTTCGTGTTATAACGTGTTCAGCTGATGCTCCTTGCCAAGAACGTCCAAAGTTTGGGCCTACTGGAGTTCTTCCTCTCGTTGGTTTTAATCCAAACAGACCACAATAAGATGCTGGAATTCGGATGGAACCTCCGCCATCGTTCGCACCGGCAAAAGGAACCATACCAGAAGCGACTGCTGCAGCTGAACCTCCACTCGAACCACCAGGTGTATGATTCGGATTCCACGGATTCCGGGTGGGTCCATATTGAACAGGTTCTGTATAAGCGACTAAAGCAAACTCTGGTACGTTCGTCTGTCCGAGAAATATAACGCCTGCTTTTCTTAACCTTCGTACATATTCAGAATCAGTTTTGGCTCGGTAAGAAAGAAAAGCTTTCGAGCCAGCTGTGATCGGTTCGCCTTCCACCTCTTGTGAAATATTCTTCAACAGTGTCGGTACACCTGCAAACGGCCCACTTTGTTCATTGATGGCCATCACCCGTGCCTTTTCATACATCATGTTAATAACAGCATTGATTTTTGGATTTGTAGAATCAATCCTTTTAATGGACGCTTCAACCAATTCCATCGGCTGTACTTCCTTCTTTTTTACTAACTCAGCAAGCCCTAATCCATCATAATCTTTGTAGTTGAACCCCTTCATCTATTTCACTCCTAAAACTTTGATGAGTATGCTTTATAATCATTGTTTATTAGAATTTGTGCACCCGAAGGAATTGAAGTCATGTCATATTTTACGTTCATTACCCCTTTTAAAATTGCCGGTTACTTTAGCCATAATCAACTGTTTCGCCAAATCACTGTCTGCAGCATTTATCTTATCTAAAAACTTTTCTGCTTCTTTTCCTTTAAGAATTTTCACTTGTTTTCCATAATAATCTAAAAATACGCTGTGATCTTTTGTTTCTCGGTAACTAAAAGGTTTTTCTTCCAGCCGGTTTCTTTTATCAATATGTTCCATGTTTACTTGTCACCCGCTCATTTACATTTATTTCTTTTTTTATATTACATGTACTTTCAACAAATAAGCGAATTAGTCCTTCAAAACTGAATTACGATTATCATTTGTGTATAGTTTGCGTGAGATAGATCACAAAAAAAGACATTTCCATAAAATGTTAGAAATGTCTACTTCGTATATTCGTTTTACTCCGATTCTATAGCAGCGGTCGTATCACACTTTAACCTTTCTACAATTCTTCTTTTCTGGTAAAGCATCGTTCCTGTTTCTGCAAGATCATTGATCATAGACCGATTCGCGAATGCACCAAAGAGGATTCCTGCGATAGGTACCATTTGAAACAGCTTTTTCCAACCAAATGACTCTGTAAACGTTAAAGTAACTTCTCTCCAACCTTGAATTTGAGAAATAACTTCTCTAGATTTCTTCTCTTCCTCACTAATTGCAGCAAGTTCATTAAGGATCGCTTCTTTACCTATATAATCAGAAGTAGAGAATTGAAGGCATTTTAGGATATAGACTCGTTCTTCTTTATCGTTTGGATCATATCCGTGTATAATCGCTATTTCTTGTAAAGTTTTTAAAGAGATTGCTAATATAGTAGGGATATCAATCGCTAGCGTGAAGATACCTCCAATTCCAGTACTAGCTCCTTGTAGAGTTGCAGCACTTTTTCGTTTGTTTGCTAGTTCTAAAGAAACCTTCTTCATTTCTTCTACTGGTATTGTTTTAAAGTCTGCTAAATCATGAATCGTTCTACCCGTTTGTTTTTCGAAGAACTGAAAAACAGATTTCTCTTTGGATAGATATTGACCACCATTCTGTATGTATCCACCAATTTCATCGAGAAGTGTACCAATTTTATTTTGAATAAACTTTGGTGTCACTTTATCTAGCAGCTTAAACGGCAAGCGCGTTATCCGCTCCCAAAACCATATCCCTTTTTGATCTTTTTCCCATTTCTCAATCTGTTGAAGTTCTTTCAATAAATACTCCCTTGTTTCCATCGTTCTTCATCCCATCTATATTTTCATATCTATTTTACGCTTTGTGCTACATTTAGTTTCAACCATTGAAAAAAACCGCCTAGAATCTATCTCTAGACGGTTCATCTTACAACCACTTATTGTTGCAGTGCTTTTAATGACTCTCGAATAAAGGCAGGAATATCATCTGGTTGGCGACTCGTTACAAGATTACCACCACAAACAACTACTTCTTCATCCTTAACTGTTGCTCCCGCGTTCTTTAAGTCAACATGAATAGACTTGAATCCAGTAACGTGTCTCCCCTTTAAAACCTCGGCAGAAATCAAGAGCTGAGGACCATGACAGATTGCAAATACAGGCTTCCCTTCATCAGCAAAATGCTTCGTAAACTGTACGAATTGATCATCACCTCTTAAGATATCAGGCGAGAATCCACCAGGAATGAAAAGTGCGTCATAATCTTCAGGTGACACTTCTGAGATCGCGGCATTCGTCGTCACTTGGGCTTCCTTTTGCTTTCCTTCAAGTGTTGCACCTTTTTCTGAGCCGATAACGGTTACCTCATGGCCAGCTTCCCGAAACGCTTTTGCTGGTTCTGTGTATTCTACATCTTCAAACATGTTTGCGAGTACTGTTGCAATTTTAGCCATTCTTTAACCACTCCTCAATTTTGTGTGTACATTTGTTGTATTACCATTGAGGAAGTATATTAAACCCCTTTTTAAATTCTTGCTTTAAAACAAGGAGACGATATATAGATGAATCATTAATACAGCGGCTATTAAACCAAGTAACGAGGCTATGTTTGTTTCCTTTTTTGAACCTGTTTTTGTGTAGAATGGAAAACGAAAACGAATGGGCAGCGGATACAGAAGCTGAATACCTCTCGATGTTGCAGCATCTAAAATAAGATGCGAAAGTACCCCTACGACCAAGCCGGTACATAAACTTTGTTCATATTGCCAATCTATCCACTCTGGCAACAGAAATAATAGTAGAATTATAATCCAGCTATGAGTAATCGTACGATGACCAAATGTCTTAGATATCGTTTTAGATAAAAATACCGTTTTCTTTCCTATATATGATCCTGGATGACAAAGATCAGGAAGCAGGCTACCAAGAACAGCCGCACCAAAAAAAGTCAGTTCATGCTGCAGAGTCTCTGGAGGCAGATCTGTAAAAGCCTTGTAAGCAGCACCTGCAACAACTCCTCCAAGTAAATGTGTGTTGCTCTTCATGTTATGTATCTCTCATTTCTCTAGTTGTGTAGTTTCCCTAACTGTTTTATATTCCTCATTTACAAGTTACAGAGGGTTCTTTATCTACATTGCTGCTGATTTTTAATTCTTGACTTCTTTGGTAAGTTGATTGGAGTGCAAGGTGCGAGACTCCTATGGGACGAGCGGTCAGGTGGAGACTCCTAAAGGCGCAAAGCGGCAGGAGGCTCACTGTACGCCCCATGGAAAGCGAGCATCCTGGAACGAAAATCAACTACTTTCAAGAACTACCAAGTATTAAAAAAGAAGAAAAGAGCAGCAAGAGCTACTCTTTTGATTGTTCAGTTGAAACCAATGATTTGATTCGAGTTATTGGTCCCGTTTCTCCTGTATCCACAACAAACGAACCATTGTTGTACCGATCAGCTGGTTTGTAATTTGATGGAGAAATCGTCTCAACTTTTCCTGAACTTGTTTCTAAAACAAACTGTATGTCATCTGTTGTAATTAACTTCATACCCACAATACGATGAGGATTTGATTTCAACTCCCTCACCATGACGAGACCACGTTTTGCACGTGAGGTTTTCTCAAATTCTGAAATCTTCATCTTTTTAAGTGCACCACGCTGTGTCGCAATAACAACTTGTGCTTTTTCTGGATCTTTTGGCAGCGCAAATCCGCTAACCACATGGTCACCAGCTTTTAAGTTAATTCCTTTAACTCCTGAAGCTCTCTGTCCAACGATTGAGATCTCTTCTTCTGCAAACCATAATCCCAATCCAAAATGTGTCGTAATGAAAACGTCTTTCTCTCCGTTTGTTAACGAAACATCAACAACTTCATCGTCTGCTTTAAGCTTCACCGCCATCAGTGGACGGTTATATCGTGTTGCTTTATAAGACTTAAGTTCTGTTTTCTTAGCCATACCTTGCTTTGTAAAGAAGATGAGGTATTGATTCTCTGCAAACTCTTTAATCGGGTATGCTTTGATCAGTCTTTCATCTTTATCTAGTCCAACAAGACTCGCTAAGTGCTGCCCCATGTCTTTCCAGCGAATCTCTGGCATCTCATACACAGGCAGATAAACGTAGTTACCTTTGTTCGTAAACATGAGAAGCGTTTCGGTTGTGTTTAGCTGAGACGCCATGAGAAGTGAATCAGTATCCTTCATGCCTGGCGGTTCTCCGTTTGAAGCACTGTAAGAACGAACACTAGAACGTTTTACATATCCGTCTTCTGTAACAGTCACCATAACATCTTCAGACGGAATCATCACTTCCATGTCGATCTTGATCTCTTCAATTTCCGCTTCAATGATTGTACGGCGTGGATCGGCGTATTTCTTCTGAACCTCAGCCATCTCTTTTTTGATAACGTTAAATAGCTTTTTCTCACTGTCTAATAAAGAACGTAGATACGTAATTTTTTTCGCTAAGTCCTCAGCTTCAGACTGGAGCGTCGTAATATCCGTATTTGTTAAACGATAAAGCTGTAAAGTCACAATCGCTTCAGCTTGTGGTTCTGTAAACTGAAACTTTTCAATGATGTTGTCTTTTGCATTTCGTTTATCTTTTGAAGCACGGATCGTTTCGATCACTTCGTCTAGGATCGAAATAGCTTTAATCAAACCTTCAACGATGTGTGAACGTTCTTCTGCTTTTCTTAGATCATATCGTGTACGGCGAGTAACAACTTCTTTTTGATGCTGAATGTAAGAATGAAGAATGGCCTTCAAACCCATCAGTTTCGGTGTCTTGTTATGAATCGCTACCATGTTGTAGTTATAAGAGACTTGAAGATCGGTATTCTTAAAGAAATAGTTTAGAATTCCTTCAGCATTACCGTCCTTACGAAGCTCGATCACGATACGTAGACCCGTGCGATCAGTCTCGTCTCGAATTTCAGCGATACCATCTACTTTTTTATCTAAACGCAACTCATCCATGCGCTTAACGAGGTTCGCTTTGTTCACTTCAAAAGGAACTTCCGTTATGACAATCTGCTGACGACCGCCTTTTAAGCTCTCGATCTCCGTTTTTGCACGAATGACAAAGCGTCCTTTTCCTGTTTCAAACGCCTTCTTAATGCCATCAAGACCTTGGACGATTCCGCCTGTTGGGAAATCTGGCCCTTTGATCACAGTCATTAATTCCTCAAGAGAAACATCGGGGTTATCGATCTGCATCGTTACCGCATCGATAACTTCAGCAAGGTGATGCGGTGGAATATCTGTCGCATAACCGGCAGATATTCCCGTTGATCCATTGACTAATAGATTCGGATAACGGCTTGGCAATACGACCGGCTCTTCGGTTGTATCATCAAAGTTTGGTGCGAACTCTACTGTCTCTTTATCAATATCACGTAGCAGTTCAGAAGCAATCGCAGATAGCCTCGCTTCTGTATAACGCATGGCAGCTGCAGGGTCTCCATCAATACTACCGTTGTTACCGTGCATCTGAATCAGAACATTTCTTACTTTCCAGTCCTGACTCATACGGACCATTGCTTCGTAAACGGAAGAATCACCATGTGGATGATAGTTACCGATTACGTTACCGACCGTTTTTGCTGATTTTCTGTATGGTTTTTCGTTCGTGTTTCCTTCTGCGAACATCGCATATAAAATACGGCGCTGAACGGGCTTCAGGCCGTCTCTTGCATCAGGTAATGCACGCTCCTGAATGATGTATTTACTGTATCTTCCGAAGCGGTCGCCGATTACGTCTTCTAACGGCAGCTCTCTAAATTTCTCAAGCAGTGACAATCTTTAAACCTCCTCAGAATGCTGACAAGTTCTCGTTATCTAGTATGTTAGTTTCTTCGTTTATGCCAAACGCCACGTGTTCTTCAATCCACTTTCGTCGTGGTTCTACTTTATCTCCCATTAGGACAGATACACGTTTTTCAGCACGGGCAGCGTCATCAATTCTTACTCGGATCAATGTACGAGTGTCGGGATCCATCGTTGTTTCCCATAACTGGTCAGCGTTCATCTCACCTAGACCTTTATAGCGCTGGATAATGTAGCCTTTTCCAATCTTTTTCTGTGCTTCTCTAAGCTCGTCCTCATCCCAAGCATACTCGATGACTTCCTTCTTACCAGTTCCTTTGCTTACTTTATAAAGAGGAGGAAGTGCGATGAATACTTTTCCTTCTTCAATAAGCGGCTTCATGTATCGATAGAAGAAAGTTAGTAATAGAACTTGGATGTGCGCACCATCTGTATCTGCATCAGTCATGATGACAATCTTATCGTAGTTCACATCTTTTAAAGTAAAATCAGAGCCCACTCCAGCTCCAATCGCATGAATGATTGTGTTGATTTCTTCATTCTTAAAGATATCAGCAAGCTTTGCTTTTTCTGTGTTAATAACTTTCCCTCGTAGCGGAAGGATTGCCTGAAATTTACGGTCACGTCCTTGCTTAGCAGAACCGCCTGCAGAATCACCCTCGACAAGATAGAGTTCGTTGCGTTCAGGATTCTTTGATGTAGCTGGCGTTAACTTTCCACTCAACATAGAATCCTTACGTTTGTTCTTTTTACCGTTTCGAGCATCCTCACGTGCTTTACGTGCTGCTTCACGCGCTTGTGCGGCTTTAATACTTTTACGGATGAGCATTTCACTAATTGCAGGATTTTCCTCAAGGAAATACGCCAGCTTAACCGCTACTACGGCATCTACAGCAGAACGTGCTTCACTCGTTCCTAATTTACTCTTCGTTTGCCCTTCAAATTGCAGAAATTCTTCGGGAATACGAACTGAAACAACAGCTGTTAAACCTTCACGGATATCAGATCCATCTAAGTTCTTATCTTTTTCTTTTAACATGTTCGTTTTACGAGCATATTCGTTGATGCTTCGAGTAATCGCCGTTTTCGCACCAGATTCATGCGTTCCACCGTCTTTTGTGCGCACGTTGTTTACGAACGATAATACGTTTTCGGCATATCCATCGTTGTACTGAAACGCAAAATCCACCTCGATCTCGTTTTGTATGCCTTCAAAACTCACCACAGTGTGCAGGGAATCTTTATCTTCGTTCAAATATTTTACGAATGCCTCAAGACCTGTATCAAATTGAAACTCGTCTTTTTCACCGTTACGTTCATCTTCAAGTACGATCTTGATTCCCTTTAACAGGAACGCTGCTTCTCGTAAACGTTCACTTAGTGTTTCGTAGTTGTAGTTGATCGTAGAAAACATGGTCGGGTCTGGTTTAAAATGGACGGTCGTTCCAGACTTACGCGTATTTCCGATCACTTCAAGTGTTGTTACTGGTTTTCCACCATTCTCAAAACGCTGGCGATAAGTCTTTCCGTCACGGTGGATGGTTACCACCAACCATTCAGATAGTGCGTTTACAACTGAAGCTCCTACCCCATGCAATCCTCCAGATGTTTTGTATCCCCCTTGACCAAACTTTCCACCAGCGTGAAGAACAGTAAAAATGATTTCTGGTGTTGGTTTCCCAAGTTTGTGCATACCTGTTGGCATTCCTCGGCCATCATCAGATACCGACACACTATTATCTTTGTGAATTTTCACATGTATGTAATCACCGAATCCGCCTAAAGCTTCATCAACAGCGTTATCTACAATTTCATATACGAGGTGATGCAACCCTCTAGCATCCGTACTTCCAATATACATACCTGGACGCTTTCGAACGGCTTCTAAACCTTCGAGCACCTGTATGGCATCATCGTTATACTCCATTAATGACTTATTACTAGCCAAGTTGTGTTGCTCCTTTCGCGTTGCTGCAGTACTACTATAATAGCAGAACGTTTGTTTCTATACTACTGTTGTCTGTATATTCTCCTCTTATTTCTCGGTATATCAACTGAAAACCTTTAGTGTCGAAAAGAATATTTTCTAATAAAAATGTTACTTTGCTAGATAGCATGGGAAAACCACCCGTATGATTGCGGGTGGTTCATTACTACCGTATCATAGCATGTTCCACTTTAATGCACTTATCCATAATATAAGGAATCGTCGCACTTTGCAAAATCTCTTCTGCTTCTGCACTGTAAAGACCTAACTGAGCCCAAAAGAAACCAGCTTTAATTTTAGCAGCAGAACGTGCAACTTCAGGCAAATATTCACTGCGTCTAAATACATTAACAATATCAACGTGGCCATCAATTTCTTCAAGCGATGCATACGCTTTTTGCCCTAAAACCTCTTTGACATTAGGATTTACGGGGATTATCTCGTAACCGGCATTCTGCATATATTCTGAAACCATATAGGACGTACGAAAAGGTTGATCAGATAGACCGACTACAGCAATGCGCTTTCTTAATTTTAACAGGTTCTGGATATCTTGTGTCGTTGCAGCTCCCATCTTTATTTCCTCCTAGTGTCGTTTTATATAGTTTTAGACAAAATATGTACAAATGAAACATTTTCATTAAGAAAACTTGGCTGACACCAAGCTTTTCAAGATAATATTCGGTGAACCTATACGATCGTATTAAACTTGTTGTTACGTATAAAATCATTCTGACAACAAGTTATACTTTTAGATTATGTAAAAAACCGGCATTCTCGATATATAAATTCGAGTCCGCCGGTAGGATGTAGTTAGTTCTCTAAGCGGTAAATATCACTGTATTTCTTTTCGAAATAAGCGATCAGATGATCAGGATTGAGTCCCTCACCCGTTACGTCTTTTAAGATTTCAATCGGTTTCTTCATCTTTCCATATTGATGAACATTTTTTGTTAACCATTCTTTGATCGGAAGAAGGTTACCAGCCTCTACAAGTGCGTCGAAGTCAGGAATATCATTCAGCATCGCATGTTTAAGCTGTGCCGCGTAAATGTAACCTAATGCGTAAGACGGGAAGTAACCAAAGCTACCGCCTGACCAGTGAACGTCCTGAAGCACACCTTCCGCGTCGTTCTTCGGCGTTACACCGATATATTCTTGCATCTTCTCATTCCAGATGCGTGGAAGGTCTTTTACTTCGATTTCGTCGTTAAATAAACCTTTTTCGATTTCATAACGAACGATAACATGCAGTGGATATGTCATCTCATCAGCTTCAATACGAATGAGCGAAGGCTCGACCACGTTGATTGAACGGTAGAAATCTTCAAGTTCTACTCCGTTAAACTGTGCACCAGAAACCGTCTTTAACATGTTGTATTGATTTTTCCAGAATCCAAAATGACGACCAACAAAGTTTTCCCAGAACAGTGACTGAGACTCGTGAATGCCCATTGATGTACCCGTAGCAAGTGGTGTTCCAACGAGTTCATCTGAAATGTTTTGCTCATAAAGTGCATGTCCACCTTCATGAATCGTTCCGAATACTGCCGTACGGAAGTCATTTTCCATATACTTCGTTGTTACACGAACGTCTCCAGGGTTTAATCCGATCGCGAACGGGTGAACCGTTTCATCCAATCGACCAGAATCAAAGTCATAACCCATATCTTTTAGAACATGAAGACTAAATTCTTTTTGCTTTTCTTTCGGAAAATGTTCGAATAAGAACTTCGTATCTGGCTGTCCTGCTTCTGTAACTTTTTGAAGAAGAGGCACGATTCGATCACGAAGTTTAGAGAACGTCTCATCTAAGATTTCAACGGTAACACCAGGCTCATACATATCTAAGAGTGTATTATATTTATTCCCTTCATAGCCCCAATAGCCGATGAATCTCTTATTGAATTCAACAAGCTTTTCTAAGTATGGCTGGAATAAGGAGAAGTCTGAAGCATTCTTCGCTTCTTCCCACACAGTTTCTGCTTTTGATTGTAAAATGACATATTCTTTAAATTCTGCTGGAGGAATCTTAGCATTACGCTCGTAATCTTTATTTACTTCCTCAAGCGTTTTTTTCGTAACATCAGATAGAGAGTCCTGTATATCTGACTTAGAAAGTTCTTCGATGTAACTCTTCATTTCCTCAGAAGTAGACATCGCAAATACATCCGAAGATAATGTTCCAATTACTTCAGAACGTTGTTCAACACCCTTTTTAGGTGCGCCCGTGCGAAGATCCCAATACATGAGGCCGATCGCTTCATTGATGTGCACCATTTTTTTTACATAATCTAAGAATTCTTTTTCAACAGTTACTTTTGTTTGTGTCATTTTTGTTCCATCCCTTCACGGTTTCATTAAAAACATACCGCTATATGAATTCGTGACGCAATAAAAAAGTCCTGCTGGTCGGTTTTATTTTTTTCTAAAAATCTTCTTTGAATAGTTCTGCATACGCAGCAAAAGACGGATCAATATTGTTTACATGACCGATTGACTGATGAAGAACACTTTGAATTTCAATTTTGTGTTGATCTTCCAGGTGCGGATGTATATTCTGATATGCCTTCCTAATGCTATCTAGATGGCTGAATTGAGCGTACATAATAATAACCTGCCTTTATTTTATAGTTAGGCATAGTATGTACGTGTTTATTGGGTCTTTAAACTTTGTACAAGTAGTTAAATGAAGTGATTTGAGCAGATTGTATGGTATGTGATTGCTGTTTTTTAGGTGAGTTAGATCAATGTAGTTTCAAAGCGGTGTAGATTTGACTAAATTAGGTTCAAATTGTTTAATAACTTGTATTTTTTCTTTGAAAATATATGAAATATGTACGGTACGTGAAATTATTATTGTTTTAATGCTTATATTTGTGCGATTCATATCAAAAAAGGCTGACTTTTTTATTGAGTCAGCCTTCCTTATCTTTTTTGGTGAGATGAATCCAAAACTTTTTGCCTTGAATCCATAAATTTTGTAGCTCAATCCACGAGTTTTGCTTCTCAATCCACAAATTTTTGGCTTTTATCCGCGAGTCTACAATCTTCGACACTCAACGTGCACCAACACCCACACCATATTTACATAACGCACTCATCAGCCTTGATGCTGTCTAGGCGGACGTTTGCCGAAGTATTGATAATAATCGGTCTTCAGATCACCATTGTACAACTTACGCTTCTTCGTTGCTGAACGGCCATAATATTCTTCAAAGTTTTCATTCGAAGTAATCACGTATACACTCCAAGTATCATACGGTTTCATTGCCATGCCTAGGTCACGATACATTTGAGCTACTTCTTCTCTCTCACCTAGTCGCTCTCCGTAAGGCGGGTTCGTTACAAGACATCCGTAATCTTTTCTAGTCGTAAAATCGCGGACTTGCATCTGTTTAAACGTGATAAAATCCTCGAATCCTGCTTCGTTTGCATTATTCTTGGACAGTTCGATCATCTTATGATCAATATCGGATCCTTGAATCTCAAGAGGTAGATCGTATTTTGCAACATCTTGAGCTTCTCCTACTGCCTCATACCATACTTTTTTATCAATCCAGTTCCATTTCTCTGAAGCAAACTCACGATTTAGTCCAGGAGCAATGTTTTGTCCAATCATCGCAGCTTCTATCGGTAATGTTCCGGATCCACAGAAAGGATCTGCGAAAGGCTTGTCTGGCGTCCAATTTGTTAGCATGATCAGAGCCGCAGCCATCGTTTCTTTAATTGGCGCCCCTGAATGCAACTCACGGTATCCACGCTTGTGCAGACCTGTGCCACTCGTATCAAGAGTTAATGTCGCGATATCCTTATGAATCGCAACCTCGATTCGATACAGTGCACCGTCCTCGGGGAACCACGTTTTACGGTTATACGCTGTTTTCAAGTTATCTACTACTGCTTTTTTCACGATTGCTTGGCAGTCAGATACAGAAAATAGTTTTGATTTTACAGATCGGCCGATTACAGGGAACTCTCCGTCTTCAGGAATAAAATCAGCCCACGGAAGTGCCTTCGTCTGCTCAAAAAGTTCATCAAACGTCTCCGCTTTGAACTCGCCAACCACTAATTTTACGCGATCTGCCGTCCTCAACCACAGGTTAGCTTTTACTAAAGTTTTCTCATCACCATCAAAATAAACTTTCCCGTTTTCAACTTTCACATTTTCAAAACCTAGTGCGCGAACTTCATTGGCCACTAGAGCCTCTAGTCCCATAGCCGCTGTTGCCAGCAGTCGTAATTGTGTCATAGTATGAACTCCTTAATCTTCATCGTTTCGTATAGTAATAAGTATACCCTTATTTCAGGGGACATTTTTATGTAAATAGAAAAAGCCCCGGTAAACGGGGCCCTCATTCAGCTTTAATTTAGGTACCAATAACGTTCTGTAAGCCATGTTCTGTTCCTTAGTACTACAAACGGCTGGTAGCCTCGTACACCGGTGGTAATCATCTATCTACAAAAAGCCTTGGCTTCTTGTTCTCCCAATCGTTCAATTCCGAAATGGGAAACTCCCCTACCATAATTTGGGTTTCTCGCTCGTGGGGTTTACCGCGTTCCACTCCCTCTGTTTCCATCGGGACTACGTCACTGTGGCACTTTCAAGGTATTAACACCATATCCAAAGGACTTAGGTGCGTTCCCTGCCGTTAGTCCAGTAAGCTTTATTCAAGCAAACCAAGCTACCCTGGCTTATTTTTTGGCCAGGCACGATCATTACGGTCATCTCAGATCCGTGCGAGCATGGACTTTCCTCTAAACCTGAAAAATCAGATCCAGCGATTACCCGAACGCTATTGATTTAGTTTTTAAAAGCAAGATTCATTATAGCATGCTGAATGGATAAAAACAAATGGATAATAACTGGAATCAATCGTACAATTTACTGCCAAAAACATGTTTTTCCAAGTTAGACAAACGCTGAAGAATATCGGAGTTCGTCGTGCTTGATGTTACTGCAGACATTCTGCGTGTTTGCTGATGATCAGAAGAATTTTGAGCTTCTTTACGCAGTCGATTGTTTTCTTGTACAACTGCATCATACTCTTTTTGGAAATTTTCATAATCCTTAATAATAAGATCTAAGAATTTGTCTACCTCGTCTTGATCATAGCCACGAAAGCCTTGTTTAAAGTCTTTTTCCAAAATTTCTTTCGCCGTTAAATGAAAACGCTGTTCACTCATGTGAATCACCTCACACAAAGATTCTAAAATTATTTTTTCACTACCTGACCTAAATGTCAATTTTTTTCGACTTTAGATTCATTTATTCATTACGATTGTATTGTTCCTCTTGTACAAGAACATCCAAGTCATAAGGAGTAATATAGAATATTTCGTACGAATTGTCCATTTCCTGCTTTTGTTTGGCTGTATCTAAATAATACTTCGGCGAACCATCTTTTTCTTCGTCGTAAAGGAGCAAGACACCATCGCTTTTTTGTACAAGAAACTGATTCTTGGCTCGAAGCTGTCCTGGCGACTCGTATGGCTTACGGCTTACCGAATCAACAAAGTCGGCCCCCGCTAAAATTTCGTGATATTTTTCCTGCACATTTTCTTTCCAGCGAGCTTCTTGCTCTAAGAACGGTGTTAGAACAGCTAGTTTTAAATCGGGGAATTCTGGTTGAAGTTCAAATACCACTTCTGCAGCCCACATTTCGACACCAGGCTGCCCACTGATGATCACCCATTCTAGACCTTCATCAAGAAGAGAAATCAACTTTTGCTGGATTGCTTTCTTAATGTAGTATACCCCTTCATGTTTATCACTAAAAATACCCAGTTCATGAGCTTTGTAGCCACTAACAAGTAGTGTTTGAAGCATGGGAAAAAACCTCCTATTAATGAAAAACACCCGGCTCTGTCAATAGCCGGGGCTTCATTAAAAGTTTTGTGTTGTGTGACTGATTTGATTGCCAATCATTACTGTTAACCCGACGATTACAAAAAATAGAACAACAATCCACTGCTTCACTTACCATCTCTCCATAGCTTAAAATATATATTTCCCTATTCTTAATTTCGGTTATTGCGCGAAAACAATCGAACACCTAAGAAATTTGACGAAAACTTAGGAGAAAAATGAAGTTTTATGGCGTTTTATGCGCTTACCCGGGCAATAAAAAAGGGGGGAATTTATTTTATTAGGAACATTTCCATGTCCTCTTATATTCTACAAAAAACAAAGCCGATTGAGAAGAGATATTTTGCAAGAATTCATAAATTTGACGAATTTTTACGAATATTGGATAACGCGTTGTTCTAATCGTTCGATTCTTTTTGTAAAAGCCTGTTTTTCCTGTTCTTCTTTTCTTTTCGTTAGCCTTTTTTTACCCTTCCATCTCGAATAAGCCAATACAGCAAAATGAAGAGATTTATCATAATCTTTTTGAATGTGCTCATAATACTTAGAAAGTTCAACGGCCGGTTCTTCATCTAATTCATTCTCGTCTAGTAACTCCAGCCAATATTGTACGGAGATCTCTATTTCGTTACATTTTTTGTATAAAGCAGCTAAAGATTTTTTGGATTGAGATGCAAGTGAAGTTCCGGTTTGAATAACTTCATGGTGAAGAGACATAGCTTGTTCCTTTTCGTTCATCGCCTCAAACCATCTCGCTGATTCATATGTCTCTTTTTCTGTTCGAAATCCATTACCTGTTACAATCCGAGACATGTGTGTATAAAGAGTTATGAGAGAAAGTACATCCCACTCGTTATGCTGAAAAACACCTTCCAGTAGCGATGGGTCTCCTTCATTGCAATATTGAAAATAGAGCATAGGCGCTAGAAAACCAGGCGTATCATGAATTCGGTTCACACCTAGTATCTCTTTTTCAACAACGGAAAGCTTTACAGCAGGTAACTTATCTTTCCACAGTCTCCTTGCTCCGTGTAGCAGATCAAAGTGGCCAAACTCAGGCAATGAAGGCACATAATCACGTATTAAAGTATGACGCGTTCTTACTTGCGGCCAATCAAAGGATTTTCCGTTATACGTAACCAGGTTTCGAAGTTCTTTCACATGATTTAAAAAATAATGATAAAGAGCCACTTCAGACCCTGGTCCCGGTAAAAAGAATTGGTGCACTAAAACGTGATCTCCCTTGATCTGACTCATCCCAAGCATAAAGATGGTATTACCTGCTCCACCGCTCAGACCTGTAGTTTCGGTATCAAAGAACAAAAGATCAGAAGCGTCTAAATCCCTAGCGTGTAAAGGATGAGCGGCATCAATATCTTGCCAATTCGATACTGCGTTCAAAACATCTGAAAACTGATAACGCCCCCATTGTGTATCAAGAGGGTATTTTACTTTTCGAACGATACAATAATCATCTTCGAAAAAATAAGCTGAAGCACCAAACTTTTCCCAATAGTCCGCATGTTGAATTCTTTCACTAGTGGAATTCTCCAAATGTGACTTACTTTCAACAGGAGGCTCGGAAACCGTATTGACCATATGCTTTTTTAGTCGATTCAGCTTGTTTTTAATCGACATGTTTTGTCGCTCCTTTGATTTGAGAAATCAATTTTACAGCTAGATTCTTGCTGTTATTCCCTTCTTCTAATGTTCCTGTGCAAGACGGACAGCCACTTTCACAAGGACATCTTTGTATCATAGAGAGTGCCTGATCAAGAACCGTATCCCACGAGCCATACACTTTTTCACTAAGACCAATACCACCTGGATATCTGTCGTAAATAAAAATGGTAGGCTGTTGATTATGAACCGCTTTGACCTGTGGTACAACGTGAAGATCGTTTGCATCACACATAACGAATAAAGGGGCAACATGGCGCAAAACATGTGCGATTCCAAGGAGTCCTGCTTCAAGCTTCTCTTCGCTTAAGTCGTTATTTTCAAAAGTAAGCCATGTTGCAGAAGTGTGTAACTCCTCCTCCGGAAGATGAATTGGGCCTGAGCCAATATTGTCGTGAGTTTCAAACTTAATTTTTTTAAAGATGGTTGCCTTTGCGACTACCATAACATCCCCGTAGGCTTTTGCATTCTGTTCTTCATTCGTTTCTTTGTCTATCTCAAGCACATTTAACGAGACAGCGAGGTTTGCGTCTGTAAAATAATCAACATCCACTTCACGAACGAACGCTTTCTTCTCTTCATAATCTAACTTTTCTACTTGATATTGCGTACCTTGATGAAGATAGATCGCTTCTTCATGAAGAAGCGTCATTGAGCTAAAACGATCCATCTCACCGATCACTTTTACGTCTGCCACATTACTTTGATCGATGATAACAACGTTCTCCTGTGAAGCAGATCGAAGGGAAATGTTATGCGCAGGAAAAGAATCGTTCATCCAATAGAAATGCTTTCCTCTTTTGTGAAGCACTTGTTCGTCCACTAAAAATTCTAAAACATCCTGTATCTCTTGATCACCAAATTTTTCATTTTCTTGAAATGGCAGTTCATACGATGCGCATTTTAGATGATCCACTAAAATAATCAGATTGTCAGGATTCATACGAGCAGACTCTGGTGATCTTTCAAAAAAGTAATCTGGATTCTGAATCACATATTGATCGAGTGGTGATGAAGAAGCTACCATAATCACGACACTTTCATCTTGACGACGCCCCGCACGTCCAGCTTGTTGCCACGCACTGGCAATCGATCCTGGATAACCTGTCAAAATACAAGCGTGAAGCTGACCAATATCTACCCCTAATTCTAAAGCATTTGTTGAAACAACTCCCATGACTTCTCCATTACGAAGTCCTTTTTCGATCGCACGTCGCTGTTTAGGAAGATATCCGCCTCTATACCCTTGAATGGACTTTGTACCAAACTCTTTTTTAACAAGTTCTTGCAAATAGGTAAGCAATATTTCCACGCGTACACGACTACGTGCGAAAACGATCGTTTGGATATGGTTTTCTAAAAATAGCTTCGCCAGGTTTCTAGCTTCAAGGGTAGCGCTTCGCCTTACGTTTAGTGGCTTATTGACAACTGGCGGATTGTAAAAGAGAAAATGCTTACGACCCGCTGGTGCTCCGTTGTTATTGATAAGCGTCATGAGATTTCCAGTAAGCTGTTCAGCCAACTCTTTTGGATTCGCAATGGTTGCAGATGTACAGATAAAAATGGGATCACTGCCATAAAAGTTACAGATCCTCTTCAAACGGCGAACTACATTAGCCACATGACTCCCAAAGACGCCTCGATATGTATGAAGCTCATCTACCACTACATATTTCAGATTTTCAAATAGCGATACCCATTTGGTATGGTGTGGAAGAACAGCAGCATGAAGCATATCAGGATTTGTCATGACAATGTTTCCCGCTTTTCTGACCACTTGTCGAATATTTGCGGGTGTATCCCCATCGTACGTATAGCTTTTAATATCCAATCCCATCTCATCGATCAATTCGTTCATCTCTGACTTCTGATCTTGCGCCAGTGCTTTTGTAGGAAAAAGATAGAGAGCTCTTGCCTCGGGATTATTAGCGACTTCTTGTAGTACAGGCAGGTTGTAACAAAGCGTTTTTCCAGACGCTGTAGGTGTTACAGCTACAAAGCTTTCACCGCGTAAAGCTGCTTCATAGGCTGATAACTGGTGAATATATAAGGAAGAAATCCCTCTTTTTGAAAGAGCGGATTGAATAGTTGGATGCAAAGAGTCAGGAAGTGGCACTGAAACCGCCTCTCGTGGCTCAATTGTTTTCCAATGAACAATTTGTTTAGCTAGTTCTGGCTCTCGTAAAACGTCCATAACTTGCTGGATAGATTTTTTTCGAAACATGATTACCACCTCCCTTCTATTTTAACGAATATTTGTTCGTAAATAAACAAGGACTTATTCGGAATGTTCAAGCCCTGATTGAGATTTTTCAACAAATTTATACAAGATTAAATTTCATTTGTTAATTTTTGATAAAAAACATACTGTTCTTGAAGGAAAAAAGAAAATGATGAAGAATTTAATGATTTAATATTTAATTTGAACAAATATTTATCCAGCTTTTATTCTGATAATTGAAGGAGTATATCATGATCTTTGTAAACCTCTTAAAAAAACTTGTTTTGGAATGATGTGTTATAATTAATATATTAAAATAACTTAGGGCCTTAGACTTTTCTTAGTCACCCTCCGTTAAAGGAAGGGAGTGCAAGAAAATGAAAAAGATCAGTGTATTTATGGATGATTATCGTAGTCCGCCTGAAGGATATGTCTTCGTAGAAACGATAGATGAATGTATGAAACTTCTAAGGAACCATGACATTGAGCATTTATCATTAGATCACGATTTATTGAGCAGAACAAGAAATGGTCTCATGCTCGTAAAAATGATGATTAAGGAAAAGTTATTTGCAAATCGAATAACCATTCACTCTGCGAATTCTGTTGGTGGCAAGAACATGTACAATTGCCTTAAACAAGCTCAAAAAGACTTAATCATGCCTCACACTATCATTGTTTCCTTACGCCCACTTCCACTAAAATATATTCCGCCGCGCGTGCTTCAGCATTATAGTGATATCAAATAATAGATCCCAAACCAAAAATAGAATAGGAGGAAGCAGCTTACAGATCACTTGGCAAACTAGCTGTTTCCTCTATATAAACAGACCAGGCGATGATGGTCGTACTATCCCTTACATGATTTCTTTTTATTTCATCCATAAGAAAATGAACGCCTTCATCTAAACTCATATCGCTCAATACTTTTTGAACCTCTGCCGCATCTTCGTATGGAACACCTGGACATTCAGTCAGCCCATCAGTTGTCATGAAAATTTGGTTAAGTCCCTTTCTCATTTCTTTCTTCCCCGTACTATAACAAGGTACCGGAAGTTCAAATGTATTCACTTCACCAACCCATTCGTAAAAACTTCGCTGAACAAGCTGCCTTTCACCTAGTGCTATCAATTCAGGATGAAATAGATGAAGAATACAATCTCCCACGGAGAACCACCATAAATACTTTTCTTTTCGCACAACGATTAAACAAGCTGTTTCACCCGTAGTCTTCCGGCAAGATTCCATAAAATCAGGATCTTGAAAGATATCTAGTATAAGATGATCTAACTTTTTAAGGGCTACACTTGCGGACTCTGCGAGCACACGCTTGATTACGTTCTCATTCTTTAGAAAATGATTCAAAACGAGTTCGACACTTTGTGCTGTCTTATGCCCATCAAGGACCATTGTAAATTCCCAGTTTTCCGCTTCGTTGATCCATACTAAACATCCATCTTCATTTTTATATGAACCCGCTGCAGAATTACCTCCAAATCTACCTACCGAAACGTTATGTACTTGTGTTACATCTAATTGATCTACAAATGTCTTATGACTTCCAACCCAAGTCAAATTAGTATTCATATCTATTCTCCTCCAAATGATTTTTTACACGTTCGCAAACTTTGACAATATCTTCATTCCTTCCAAACGGAGCATCCGCCCAACCATAGACTTCATTCGGTCCCCAATATTCCTCTGGTGTATTTGGATAACGCGGAACGATGTGCATATGCAGGTGGGCAACAGAATTTCCAGATACCAGTGCATAAATGTGTTCTGCATTCTCTGTTTCCTTTATGGCTCTGCTCACTCGAGCCATGATCTGACCGAATGCATTTGCTTCTTGTATGGTCAGGTCACCAAGACTTGCTGCGTGTCGCTTCAGGTCGATCATGATATGCCCTAGGTATGATGGCTGGCCTCCTTTATCAATATGACCCACATAAACAAATTCATCTTCAAATATTTTTACACCTGCTGTTTCAATAGTGCCTTTATGTTTGTCGCAAATAAAACAATCCTCACTCACTTCTGATCTCCCCTTTAATAAACAAAAAGCCCATCATCTCTTAAAGAGACGATAGGCAATTCCTAACGTGGTACCACTCTTCTTTGCTTGCAAAAAATCCATGCAAACCTCAGAACCTGATTACGGTGGTTAACCGTACAGACCTCATTTTAGTCTGTCCACTCCAAGGCAAGTTCAGGATACTTGTTGACTGCATCTCACCCTTCTGCAGCTCTCTAAACAACAATAAGACCCCTACTACTCCTAATCATCACGTTTAACGATGGAAAACTTTTACTAATGATAAGATGATTAGTAATTTCTGTCAAGTTTGTTTTTTCTGATTTTATGTAAGATGTTAGAGATGAATTTCGTTTTTCCTTCTGTGTATTCTGCTCGCGTGCTTTTCGATGTAACTAAACAAGTTTTAAGATGATTATATTCTTCAACAGCTTTTGGATGAGTCCTTAAATAATCTCGAAAATCCAAACGGTTTTTCAATTCCATACTATTTTCATCACAAACGTATAAGTGATGCTTAATACGATTAGAAAGACATGTTGATTTTTCATTTAAATTTTCAAATGCTTCTCTTCCCTTAAAGCTCCATTGTAATTGATGAATATATCCCAAACCGTTTAGTTTAGTAACTACTTCTGGAAGTCGATCATAATTCTCAATGATAATATCTAAATCAACAATTGGCTTTGCAATCATACCTTTTATTGAAGTACATGTTCAATTCCTTTTATTAAATTTCCTAGCTCAGTTTCAAAAACTGTTTTTAATCTAATATACGCTTCTTCCCAACGAGAATTATATTCATGAAGTTCAATCATTAACTGTAACTTTCCTTATGTATTCATGAAAATAATAGGTATAAGGATTTTGTTTGTCCTGAATTCCTTTAACTCTAGAAATCTCTTTCCAATCTCTTTCATTGAATATAGGAAAGTAAGTATCCCCTTCAAAGGCATGGTGTATTTTGGTTAGATACATTTTAGTTACCATAGGCATAAACTGCGAATAGATTTCCTCTCCTCCAAAAATAAAAACTTCTTCATCGTCTTCACAAGCATTTAGCACCTCTTTTATAGAATGGAAAACGATACAGTTTTGGGGTATGAAATCCATTTTCCTCGTAAGCACGATGTTCCTCCTACCAGGCAGTGCTTTCCCAATAGATTCGAAGTTTTTTCTACCTAAAACAATGGTTTTTCCCATTGTAATCTTTTGAACATACTTCCAATCTCTCGGCAACCTCCAAGGTAAATCATTATCTTTGCCTATTACTCTATTTTCCCCCATAGCAGCTATTATTGAAAAGTTCATAACGAATCTTACCTTTCTTTTGTCGTAATCTCTAAACTCAGCATCTTTTCTGTTGGTATTCCTGCCTCTATATAACTTCTAACCATTTTCCAACTTCCATCTTCCCATCTAAAAGTCTTAAAGAACAAGCTAGCCGTTTCAATAGGTTGATCATTAACATTCAGCGATGCCCAAATAATCGCCATCACTTCATCGTCTTTTAAAGAAAAGATTACATCTTCTTTTAGAATCCACTTCGCCCTCTTTTCTCCTAACTCCTTAAATGCATATTTCCATCCTTCAATTGATTCTTCATAGCCAAAATCATAAACCTCTTTGCCTCTAATTTCCCGTGCTGCGTATTTAGGCGAAACAACATTCTCTATACCTTTGATAGAAAAGTTTCTCCAGCTATCTAGATAATTTCTATAAAATTGCTCAAAAGATTCTTTCATCATCACTCCCAATAAATGGATTTTTGTGTATACATTGACCATCGCTCTCACCTATATATTCAAATCCATTTTCAACATAAAACTGATTAAATTTAATATAATTTGCCTCGCAATCTATAATTATTTGCTGATATTCTTGAGATGCTTTTTGAACATATATTGATTTCCCCGAGTGCATTAAAAATCTACCTCCTATTTATACTTAAACTAACTTCTTTATTCTTTATGTGAATCCTTCCAAATTCCCCCATGAATAATGAAAAGCAGCAACTCTAAAGTTGCTGCTCCGTTTTATACCGTTCTATAGCTTACCTGTACCAATCCTGTTTCAAACGATTTACTATCAATTAATTCAAGTTTAATTTCTGTTTCGGTTTCCTGAAACAATGAGATTCCATTACCTAGCATGATAGGAATATAAGATATCACGTATTCATCAATAAGATTATGTGATTTCAGTTCTCTTACAACCTCTGATCCACCATCAATAAAAATGTTTTTTCCCTCTTTGTTCTTTAACTCCTGAATTAGATTACTAACATCCCCACCATAAAAAGTAACATTTTCATCATTGCCCGTTTTGGTTCTTGAGATAACATAGCATTCTTTATTCTTATGAGGAAATTCAATTCCAAATGATAACACCTTGTCATACGTTTTTCTTCCCATGATCACCGTATCTACGGTCTCAATGAACGATTCATATCCGTAATCTTCACCAGGACGTTCAACAACAGATAACCAATCAATAGCACCATTTTCTTTTGCAATAAATCCATCAACACTTGATGCAATATACAAAATTACTTTTCGTTCCAATTCCACGCAATGATCATCTCCTTTTTACATCCATTATTTATTTGTACTCTGGTTCTCTATTACTCCTCCCAATTCATTACCTAACTCAACAAGTGATTGGTTGATGCGCCATACATAATAGAGGTGATGAATCAGATCACGCTGAGATTGCTTACGGCTTGGCGCAAGACGTTCAAACTTCTCTCGTTCTTCTTCTAATGAATAAAGAACATACTCCCCTTCATTTTCTGTTACAAGCGCAGATAATGAATCAATGTTGTTCTTTATTTTTGTCTCGATCTGAATAAATCCTTCAAGAAGTTCCTCCGGATAATCAAATCCCTTTCTGTAAGCAGAAGCGACCAGATGTTTTGCGTAATAGTTAATCGCAGCTAACCTTGTCATCCAACTGACCATATCAGCATAGATCGGTGATCCTGGTCGTTGAAGAAACGATTGCGCTTCATCTCTGATCGCCTGAAGTTTTAGATCCAGCTTAAACGCACTTTCTGAAAGATTCTTTACGTTAACATCTTCCCTAAATCCTCTGACGTATTCCGTGACAAAGGGAGCAAGTTCTTCTAAGAATTCTTTGATTGATTCCGCTACCTTTACTTTCGTTTTCTTCGGGAAGATTAAATAAGAAACAGCTAAAGCTATCGATGCACCTGCAATCGTATCTAGCACTCTGGCTCCAATTAACGAAAACGTAATTCCTCCTAATAAAAGGTCATACATAAACGCAATTAGCATGGTGATAAACACACTCATTAACGTGTAGGAAACAGTCATTAAATAAAAGGCTAGAAAAACAACAACAAAGAGAAAGGTGACTTCTAAAACGGTATGTCCGGAAAGAAGTTTAGCAAGGACAAAACCGATAACAGCTCCTATGATTGTACCTAAAGAACGCTGATATCCTTTCGTATAAATCCGTCCGATGGACTCAGTTCCAAGTAGAACGACAAACGCTGTAAGAAGAACCCAATATGGCTGTGCTGGTGAGATTATTAAGCCAACTATTATTGATAAAATTCCTGCTACAAGTGCTTGATATGCTTTTTTAGTTGAGGGCTTTAACGATTTGTCTTCCTCTTTCGTAGCTTCTTCGCTAACTCTTTCAACTTTCTCTTCTACTTTTTTATCTACAGACTGAGAATAGAGAGATTGCTGTATCGTAACAGCACCTTCTATCACGTGATTAGCGATTGATTCAATTCGGCGGATAAGGTAGATCCACCCTTGAGGAGGCGCTTCTCGTTCAAGTAGTTTCATGATTAACATTCGAAGCTGCTGAACCGATTTTTCAGCGGGGAGAATATTTTGTTCTTTCACATGTGGAGCGAGTACTTCGGCATCACGAACAGCAACTGTCACAGCAATTAGCAATTGCTTAATCTCATCAACTTGAAGAGCATCTGCCTTTTTCAATCCTCGTACTGAATCAACTAACGTTTCAATCAACATACCCGTATCAAACACGTAAAGCCGAAGTTGACTTGGTAATAAACCTGGCCAGATTTTTTTTACATCATTCTCGGTGATATAACCAGAAACAATAAGAGCATAATCTCTTAACTTGGAAACATTCTTCTCTAATTCTTCCTTACGTTTAAAGCTTGATTCTTTATCTTGCATTGCTTCAATCAAGAGGTTAAGAGTCAGATTACTCTGTATGTGAAACGAATGAATACTTCTTTTTAAATTTCTTGCCGTATCTTGAAACAAGAAAAAATTCAGGATAAAGGCATATGCTATACCTAGCCATATTCCAACGTAAAACCATGGTAGCTGCTCACTAGATAACTTTAAAACAGAAGAAAAATAAACCGTCATAAAGAAGATCATGAACAAGGAAAAATAGCGTGTACCAAATCTTGAGAAATAAAAACTGCTAAACACACTTAAAACTAAAACTACATCTATGTAATAGGCATTGTTCGCTACTAGGGAACCGACCGTGATGCCCAACATAGCAGAAACTCCGAGCCATAACGTGGTTACTCTCATCTCTTGTTTTGTATCATCCATTACGACCATGATACCCATCAACCCAAGCATACCTGAAACAATAGCTGGTGTGATGCCTCCAGAGTGACCGGTGTATCGCATGATAAGTAGGGTAGTGAATACAGCAAGAATTAAACTAGCAGTCGCTCTTCCGGCTTTTTGCAGCCGTACATATCCAGGATCAGCTGCTACCATTTTCGCTAACCACTGATGCTTGTTATATAATCGTTGCACGGTTTCCCCCCTTTTCTAAACTATAATTGAAAATGATATCATGCGTGATGTTTTCTAACCAAATGAACTGCTTTGCTATTGTGAATCATCGACCTATTATAGTATTCCCTTATTTATCACTTTTTTTAACTCACTATCCCTACTTTTTCGGAAGAAACTCCTTAAAGTGTTTTCTGACTGAGCAAAAGGTGTTAACCGACTATTCGTTCCCTGCATACATTTATATAACTACAAATATGTCTTTGCCGGGAGTGGAAATAATGGGATCAACAGAGTTAACAGGAAGAATAATCTTTAAAGGTGACCCTGGATATAATGAAGCCGTTAGAAACTGGAACCCTTATGTCAACACATATCCTCTTGTATTCGTTTTTGCTCAAAATGCATGTGACGTTAGTAATGCGATTAAATGGGCTCGTGAGAACGATGTGCCTCTTAGAGTCAGAAGTGGCCGCCATGCTCTAGACAAAGAGTTCAATGTGGTAAAGGGTGGAATCGTTATCGACACAGGTGATATGAATAAAGTACATCTAGACAAGAAAAAAGGAATTGCTACTGTTCAACCTGGAATTCGTGTTGGTCCTCTTGTAAAAGGTCTAGCTCGAGAAGGCTTTTTGGCTGTCTTTGGCGATAGTCCGACCGTTGGAATCGGAGGCATCACAACGGGTGGGGGATTCGGGTTACTCTCACGTACAATTGGTGTCATATCAGATAACCTTCTTGCACTAGAGACCGTAGATGCAAAAGGACGGATTCTTAAAGCGAGCCCAACTTGCAACGAAGACTTGTTTTGGGCCTCTAGAGGAGGCGGTGGTGGTACATTTGGTTACAATACGGAATATACGTTTAAAGTTCATCGTGCACCTGAAACCGCAACGGTCTTTAACATTATATGGCCATGGGAACAGCTCGAAACAGTATTTGAAGCATGGCAAAATTTGATGCCGTTTGTAGATTCACGATTGGGCAGTTATATAGAGATCTTCAGCAAAGTGAATGGACTATGTCAAGTAACTGGCCTTTTCTTAGGTTCAAGACCTGAATTGATTCAAATATTACAACCTTTACTTAATGCTGGGACACCTTCCGAAGTAGTCATAGAAACGCTATTCTACCCAGACTGTATTGATTTCCTTGATCCACCTGAACCACCTTATGCTGATCAAAACTTTAAATTCTCATCCTCTTGGGCGACTAGTCTTTGGCCAAAGGAACCGATTAAGGTTATGAAACAGTTTTTAGAAGAAGCACCTGGAACAGAGACCAATTTTTATTTTACCAATTGGGGCGGTGCGATTAGCAGTGTACCAAAAGATAAGACGGCTTTCTATTGGCGTGATCCGCTGTTTTACACCGAATGGAACGCTACCTGGGTTAATAAATCTGAAGAAGCGAGTAGTCTTGCATCAGTAGAGTCTGTGCGTCAGCAGTTAAAACCTTATACAGTTGGTTCTTATGTAAACGTTCCAGATGAAAACATTCAAAACTTCGGAACCGCTTACTGGGCAACAAACTTTGCTAGACTGCAGAGAGTAAAAACAAAATATGATCCTGAGAATGTATTTAATCATCCTCAGAGTGTCCCACCACTGTATTAAAAATAAAAAGTTACAATAGTTATCCGATATTTTGAATATCGGGTAACTATTGTTATTTACATAAGCTGTTATAGTGAGTTTTGAAGTACTTGATTTCCGTCCAAGGCTCCCTTTCCGCGGGGCAGACGGTGAATTACATTCGTACGTTTCACGTTTAAGTGTATCCCCTCCCTCCTGTCCTAGCCGAGTGTCTCCCACGTTCTACTCCAAACAACTTTTAAAGGAGACAAGGATTTGTGAAAACAACTATTAGAAAAGGACGTGTACATAAAAAAACATAACTACACTTTACAAATAATGTTAATATTAACAAACATATATAATGTGAGGTGTCCTATGTATTCTCCAAAAGATCGAGATTCTTTTTTTCTGCGTACAGTCGATGCGTTAAATGTATTACCCATGGTTGAAGGCGTTGTTCAATTAGGCTCTGGTGTAACAGGTTATAAAGACGAATATTCGGATATTGATTTGATGGTAGCTACTTCAACAGAGAATGATGTCGTGGGAGCGAAAGATAATATTCAACAGTTTTTCAGCGAATTGAATCCCGTCATTATAAAAGAAAAGCAGTTCTCAAAGAATATCTATCTATTCATTGTCATCCTAGAAAACTCGTTGGAATTCAATGTTTCTATTCTGCCAAGGAGTTCATTGAGTGTAAGATCTCCGTTGTGGAAAGTAGTTTTGGACAAAACAGGATTAGTTTCAAAGAAGATGGAAAAAGAAAATCTTGCTTTTTCTAACAAACTTGTAAAGTATGCCACTTTCGAAGATCCTGCTTTTGAGTTTGTTTATTGTTACATAAGATTAGACAAAGAGTTGAAACGCAATAATCTTGTATATGCATTAAAGATGCTAGAATCGATGAGAGATTACACGTTAATCGTACAGGCAATGAACGAGAATAAAAAACTTCATCAGTTTAAAGCTTACGACTCGTTAGATAATGACTTTTTAAAGATTTTTCTTTCCACCTATCCCAAAGATATAACGGGTATTTGTTTGGCTGAATCTGCTTCTATATTAAAAGAACTATTTTTAGATACCGTAAACCAAAGTTCTATCTACACGATGGATGATCTTTTAAAAAATCTGTTGAGTGATAAGAAAATTGTATAAGAAATAAGCATATTTCTATTGCGAAAAAAGACAAAAGCACTGTATGCACAGTGCTTTTGTCAATTACCCGATAACCTCTTTATCAGTACAGTCTGTTTTTGTAGCCTTCTAAAAGGTCACTTGCTATTCTTTCTTGGGTCATATCTGGCAGATTAACGTGAGCTGCTAAGATTTTCGCAGCATTAGGCAGGGATTCTTTCTCTACCCAAGTTTCTGGTTCCCAAAGTCCAGATCGCTTAAACGCTTTACCACAGTGCATATAGCATTGTTCTACCTTTACAAGGATTCCAAGGAGTGGAGCTTTGCCACCTACAGCCATTTTTTCAAGTATTTCTTCATCTTTAATAATGGCAGCCTCTCCGTTGATACGTAGCGTTTCACCCATACCTGGGATTAAAAAAAGCAATCCTACTTTTGGGTTGTAGAGAATATTAAACATTGAATCTACTCTTTTATTACCCGGTCGGTCGGGAATAACGAGATGGTGATCATCTACAATAAATACAAAGCCAGGCCCATCTCCTCTTGGAGAACTATCGCAGTTCCCTTCATGATCTGACGTAGCTAAAATTACAAATGGTGAATGGGCTATAAAGTCTTTGCAATGTTCATCTATTCGAGAGATGACTTTATTCTGCCCCCTAAGGCTTGGGGTTCCGAGCATAAGCCTTAGTTCTTCTTGACTTCTCACATAATTCGTTACTTTCACGACTGTTTCATCCCCCTATTTCCTGAGAGCATCCGCTGCTAGATGGACATCTGCCTTTTTGACATAAATATCGTATTGCGTGTTGTCAACAACGGGTCTTTCTCTATCACCAAATGCTTGCCCCGGAATTCTTACTTTATATGTCACACCATCTGCTTTAAGTTTGGAAATGATTTTAAAATAGTTTTCTTGACCAAATGCAGTATAGATAAGATTCATATTGCGGTATCGATACTTATGAATCAACGAGCCTATAATGATTCCGCCAAGCACGATTAAAACAAAAAGCCATCCAAATACCGGCATGTTTCACAACACCTCTTTTGTAATTTTATTCGAATAACAGATCAAGTACTGAATTTTTCCTTCAAGAATATTCGAATCATCACCAATCATATGATGATGGAAAAATTTAGTCAATAAATGAAATTACCCCCATAAATAAACGATTCTCTCTTAATAGTGTATAGAGTACATAAAAAGAAATGACACACGTACGAACACTGTAAGGAGGCAAAACATGGAGCCGTATGTAAAGGATGCTCTGCTTGAATGGAAAGATGAGATTGAGCAACAGAAGAAAGAAATAGACGAAGAGTACGAGAAAGTGAAAACAGAACTTCAACTCGAAACAAGTCATCCAATCCACCATCAATGAAGAAATGATCAAGAACATCAAGAAAACATATCAGCAGCCTTTTGAGGAAAAATACAATGAGTTGAAGCAACAGCTAAAAAAGCTAGAAGAAAAACGTAGCGTCTTCAACATGTTTGTAGAAAAGATCGAAATTGCTTCTGTAAAAGAATCGAATACTTAAACATTGAAGCTTGGAGTAGATTCCAAGCTTCATTTGTATTCTTCTGGATTTTAAGTATGAATAGAACACTCGCTATTTTGTTGTTACCTATTACTTCACGACTTGAGCAACAATGTCTTTTTTTAATGCTTTTTCGGTTACCTTCTCTCTCAAAAAGAGTCCAGAATACATGAAGAATGCGCCGATCATGATAATTACTCCCATATATACACTCATCATCACAGGTACTAAAAAAGCACCTAGGATAATCGTCGAACGAGCTAACATATCTGCTCCACTGAAGGAAACATTTGCAAAAGCAGAGTACGATCCTCTCTTATCACTAGGAATCATGTTTGCCTTCTCCGCTTCTTTAATCGGAGAATAGATCAACTCACCCATCGTAGCGATCACGTTAAATAACAGTAGAACATACCAAGCGTTTGCTGAAGTGACGGTCACATAACCAATTCCGTATAACAATAAACCAATCAACAAGGCATTCTTCTTAGAAAAACGATCCATAACTCGATTGATTAAAAACGTGAAGCATACGACCATCAACATGTTTTGGATGTTTAGCATACTGAGCATGCGGACTCCAGTGATCTCAAAATTACCTATATGAAAAGTGTCAAATGTTTCAGCCAATCGGATACCAATATAACTGTTCAGAGTAAATTCTGCTGAAAAAATAAATGTTCCACCAATAACCACTTTTACAAATGCGGAATCTTGTAAAGCCACTCTGTAGTTTTGAAACAAGTCCAGAAACACATTTTCGTGTGTTTTTTTCAAAAAACCAGTGAATTCATCACGTAACCAAATACCATAAGCAATGGGGATGCTGATTGACGTAACGGTTAACAATACGAAAAGTTCAATCTGGTGACTCACATAAAGCAATCCACCTAAAGCTGCTCCAATTGCCATCGATAAGTTAATCATCCAATAATCAAGCGTATATACTTCTTTCCTGTTTTCAGGTGTCGTCGAATCCATGATGATTGCATGCATAGCAGGTCTGCCTAGACTGCTCGTAATGATGAATCCAATATAAGCGATCGCAAAGAGCATGATCCAATTTTTTTCTGGAAGTAAGCTAACGGTCATGAGTAAAAACATGACTGCGTTTAACCAAGAAGTCGTCATCAACACTTTCTTTCTTGGAAAACGATCGGATATGTAGCCACCGATTAAATTTACAATAAATCCAATGACAACCGTCAAAATTAAAAATGTTCCTGCCCAAACCTTACCCTTCTCAGTTGCAAAGAATAAAGCCATAAATGGCATAACGGCCGATGAAACGGCTCGATTAAAGAACGATGTGATTAACCGTACTTTAATATTTTGGGGGTATTCTCTCCATCCCATGTTGTCCCCTCCTTCTCTGTATTGTAATATTAAACTAGACTACAAATGATAAAAATGGACAATTAACTAAAACATGTCTACTTTTATATTGGAGGAGAACATGGATAACAAACTTCTCATTCTATGGAGATACTTTTCATCAGGTCATATTCGAACAGAAGAGATAGCTGAAGCCCTTCAGATCAGCCAGAAACAAACTACGCGATACTTAAAAAAATGGAACGATGAAGGCTGGTTAACCTTTACTCCGGGTCGGGGAAGAGGAAATGTCTCACGTCTTCAATGGTTGAAAAATATTGAAGAAAACTTTGAGGATGAAGTTCTGCTCAAATTGGACCGTGAACCGGTTGAGATTAGCAGTAAATATTTAATGTATGATTGGTCAACAGATACGAAGTTGAGATTGATGAACAAATTTCATACGCAATTTGGTTTTGTACAGAAAGCGAAAGACAAACTCGTCGTTCCAAAACGCTATCCGTTTAGGACCCTCCACCCATTAGATGCCGCAGATGCTCATAGCGCAAATATGGTATCAAATGTATTCAACCGACTCGTTTCGTTAACCGATCAAGGAGAAATCCTGCCTGAACTTGCTCACAGCTGGGATGTTTCACCTACAAAGCTACGACTTTATTTAAGAAAAGACGTTTGCTTTCACGACGGATCTGTTTTGACGGCAACAGATGTAATCAATTGTTTAGAAAAACTGCGATTTCATGAACAAAATAAAGATTTATGGACACCAATTGATGAGATTGTTTCTAAAGCTCCACTCGTGGTTGATATTTTGTATAGTAGAGGATGCAGCTATATTCTTCCCTTGTTGAGCATGATGACATCGAGTATTTACAAAGAAAGCAAAGGAAGAATATATGGGACTGGTGGATTCTTGGTCGAAGAAGACACGGATCAAAAAACTACGCTCACCGCTTTTAAGGAACATTTCCAAGAGCGGCCATTACTTGATGCTGTTGAATTCGTTAAAGTTCCAAAAGACTTTCCGATCATTTACCACTCATCGTTAGAGGCTAATCATCATGAAACCTTTCAAGTAGAGAGCGATTCGGGCTTTGGAGTACTTATCATGAATGCATACCGTAAAGGATCACAGATTGCTAACGTTGAAGTACGGCAATATATCCATCAAATTCTAGCGATGAATCGTCATAGAATACCAGAATATGAGTCAAGAGCCATACCGAACGACAACAGCTGCATGATTGGAAATCGCCTACCCTATTCGATACCTTCAGCAATCCGGCCAGAATTTAAAGAGCCTCTTATCATAAGGGTAGCTGAGCATACAGAAGAAGCTTCAAGATGGCTTCTTGACACGTTTGCTCAATATGACATTCCTGTTAAAGTCATAAAAGTATCTTTTGAAGACGCAATCTTTAATAAACAACTTACTGATGAAACAGACATGTTCATACATGGTGAAATTTTTGAGTTGAACCAAAACTTATCTTTCTATTTTTTCTTAACAAACGGTTTTGCTCCACTGCCTCTCATTTTAGGAAAAAACAAGAGATGGCAAAAACGTATTTCTCAATATGTTCATACACCATTTGAAGATTGGACCGATTTAAATGTTGCAGTCGAAAAGGAACTTATTGATGAAGCCATTATGATTCCACTGTATTATCAAAAAAGATACATTCCTTTTTCAACTGAATTGATGAACGTCAATATCAAGCATTTCGGATATGTCGACTTTTCTAAACTTTGGTTACGTCCTACGCTTGATCAGTAAAAGAAAAAAAGGATCTGACATTTCAGATCCTTTCCCTCACTGAAGCTTATGGTTTTGCATTAATCGTCCATGACAACCCGAACATCAAGCCAATAAAGATAGGAATAAAAAGATTGATTCCTATTCCCCACCAAGCGAACTGTTTGGAACGATTCTTTGTAATCAACCCGACAACTCCTAAGAAAACTCCAAGAAAAGGTAAGGGAAATAGAAATAATTCAGGAATATCCATCGTTTCTATTAATAACCCCATGTTTAATACAGCTAGAGCGAGTAATCCAATTATAAAGGAAATAAATCCAGTCATCATCTGAAGCTTTCTTTTCCTTTTCTTTTTTATTTCCAATTCCATAACTTGACCTCCCCTACTTTTACCGCACGAATATTTTTCACTTGTTCTAATTTCCTTAACTCTGGAACAGGTCCTGTTACAACCGCTCCATAAACCTGTATGCCTTTGTCTTCCACGTATTTTCGGCGTTCTTTTATCTCAAGTGATTTTATTTTAGATACCATTTCTGCTGTTTGTTCATTTTTCTCTAATAACTTTAATATATTGAGAAATACTTCCTCATTCGTTTGTTCTCTTCCGTTAAAGGGCGACCAAGTAGTTGTATCAACTTGTGCAGGGTACCCTATTGGAGTGATAGGAACACCTTCTTTGTCCAGTTGCTTCGCTTCTAACCCTGTATCAACTGCTAACCAGCGAATATCCATTTCTTTCGGTAACATCTTTTCAATTTCATCAGGTTTCAATAATTGTGAAAATGAAACATATGCCTCTGCAACCGTTCCGTCTGGAAGATTATTCAGCACATCTTCTGCTTCAGTTGTATTAAATGGAACCATTGCATCGGGGTGATACATTTTCTGTCCATCCTTCACCACATCAATTCCATAACCCATCGGAGGAAGTTGTTCTAAAAATGATATTTTTTCAGGGAATTTCGGCTCATCTAATCCGAAATATACATTTACCTTCTCAGCAAGATAATCTTCACTTCCAATACGCTTAAACGTATCGAAGGTAACATTCATGGAAAACAAGCCGATCTCGCTCTCAATCTCCATCTCTTCTAGACTAATATTAGGTTCGGTCACATAAATTGTCTTTCCTACTACATCAATCATCTTGTTTGCTTTACCACCAATGCCATAATACATATAAGTGATCAAAGTCATGAGGGGTAGAATAAGAAGCAAGATCGCTAAACTTATCATAACAGTTGTATTTCGAGCTGTATTTGAACCTACTCGAATGATTTCTCTTTGCTCTTCTTCAGAAAGAGTTGGTGAATGATGAATGTCGCTTTTCGTTTTCATCATGTAAGCTTTATATAGATTTTGGTCTTTATTTTGATCCTGTTTATGCTCGTCGCTCATCTAGGTTCATCCTTTCCTTAACTCGTTCCACTAGCTTCTTCCTACCTCTTGAAATATGACTTTTTAATGTGTTCATTTTAATATTCAAGATCTCAGCAACTTCTTGATAACTAAGTTCATTCAAATCGCACAACAGAACAGCCTGTTTTTCGATTTCTTTTAAACACTTTAAATCCTCAATTAATAATAAAAATGATTCCTTTTCTAACATCTTACTTTCCGGTGTATTTTCTCTCATATCTACAATTTCTTTAATCTCATCAGTTACTATAGTTTTTTTATTCTTTCTTTGATGATCTATAAATGCATGGTACGCAACTTTAAACAGCCATGCTTTAATATTGTTAATCTCATAGTCTGCTAAAGTTAAATAGGCTCGGTAAAATGCTTCTTGCATCAAATCCTCCGCAACATGGTGATTCTTCGAAAGAGAATACAAATAGCGGTACAGATCATTCATATAATGTTTATATACATCCTCTAGTTGCACAA
This sequence comes from Fictibacillus halophilus, assembly GCF_016401385.1. Taxonomy (NCBI): domain Bacteria; kingdom Bacillati; phylum Bacillota; class Bacilli; order Caryophanales; family Fictibacillaceae; genus Fictibacillus; species Fictibacillus halophilus. Next base: position 1,458,775 of record NZ_JAEACF010000001.1, read on the forward strand.
CCGCTCCCCCTTTCATATCAACCACGTTTTAAACATAAGAAAAGTTGCAATTTTTTACAATTATATTTCAATAAAAAATACTCAGATTGATTTCTGAGCATTCTCTGGTTCCATCTGTTCAATTATTTGTGCACATTCTTTCCTTGTGTCCGGATGCAGAATGACTCGATCAGTCAGAAGATTGGCGATCAAAAGATCTGATATAGTCGGTCCTGATCGTTTCCTTCCCCATCTTCTTGAGAAAGATTTGTAATCACAGATCATTTCAAGTACATACTTTCGGGGAATCGACACCGCTTCTCTTTTAAGCTGATCGACTACCCAATAATTCCAATGATGTTTATTGTGATGTTGATGATGAAGCCAAGCATATTGCCATTCCACTTCACTCGGTTTCTCATCTGAATAAAATTTCTTAGCATATGTAAAAAACTCAGCTGGATGAAATTTAGATAAATCATGTGTAAACGCTTGAACATAAAGTCCTAACTTCCAGCATTCTATAAAGACATTTAATTTATGTTCAAAGATATATAGTAGATATTTTCCGTATGCTTGCATGAATTTTCACCCACTAATTAAAAATTTACTCCCATAAAACAGAATCACTGTAAAAATGATTACTTCAATCATTAATAGTCCAGTTCGTTTCAATGGTGTTCCTTTGTACTTTATTCGTTCAAACAGATATTGTATGAAAACAATAGCAAGTGCAGTGAAAAAACTGTCTAAAAGCGTCACATTCTTCCTCTATTTATCAATGAAGTTCACCAGGAATACAAATACAAAGATTGTAATGAACGTATATCCGGCTCCTACAACTTTATTTTTTTCACCAAAGATTTTTTCAAATATCTCTACAAGTATTCGATATAATGTAGCACTTCCTAAAATTAATAAGATATAGTTTAGAGGCTTCTCCCAAATACGTTCAAAATCTAAAATTGTATAATTGTGAGGATTACAATAAGTCCATAAAGCTCTCCGATATTGTTCTTAGATCGTTTAAAGAAGAAACTTTTCAGTATATTCATAAGCTGTCCTCCATATCTGTCTATAATATGTGATTCAAATTTCATTCCTTAAAAGTCTCATTTTTCCTTCTTAAACCTTCAATCTTATAAATTTAGTTCAAATAATGAACATAAGATGTATGAATACATGTAACAGGAGGTTTTCTATGAAGGCTGTATTGTGTACGAAGTATGGCTCTCCACAAGTACTCATTCTTCAACAAGTCCCTAAACCTGCTCCAAAAGAAAACGAGGTCCTTATTAAAATCCATGCTACAACTGTAACATCTGGGGATGTAAGGGTTCGTGGTTTTAAAAGCCCCCTTTTATACTGGTTACCCATGCGTATATTCTTAGGGATAAGACGGCCACGGAAACCGATTTTAGGTGTTGAATTAGCAGGTGTTGTAGAAGAAGTCGGACAGAGGGTTACTCGGTTTAAAAAGGGAGATCAAGTGTATGCAATGACCGGGATGCGATTTGGCGCACACGCAGAGTATACCTGTCTACGTGAGGATGGAATTGTCACACATAAACCACAGAATGTAACTTTTGAAGAAGCCGCAGCCATTCCATTTGGAGGAACTTCAGCACTACATTTTTTGAGAAAAGGAAAGATTCAAAGCGGACAAAATGTTTTGATCTATGGGGCCTCTGGAGCTGTAGGGTCAGCTGCTGTCCAACTTGCCAAGTACTTTGATACTGAAGTAACAGCCGTATGCGGTCCAACTAATCTAGAACTGGTTAAATCGTTAGGAGCTGATCATGTCGTAGATTATACAATAGAGGATTTTACAAATTCGAATAATAAATACGACATCATTTTTGATGCTGTAGGCAAAGCATCAACGTCTAAGTGTCAAAATGCATTAAAAACAAACGGTAAATTTGTAACTGTTGATGGACAGGGTATAGCAAAAGAGCGTACAGAGGATTTAGAATTTCTAAAAGAACGAATTGAATCAGGTCAAATGAAACCCGTCATCGATCGTTACTATAAGCTAGACCAAATTTCAATCGCACATGAATATGTAGAAACTGGACGCAAGAAAGGTAGCGTTGTCATAAGAGTGGTTTGAATATAAAAATCCGCACTTCTCAAATTAGAGAAGTGCGGATTTATTAATGCACTTCCTCAACAAGTTTTTGAAGACTTGAATGGTTCTTAAAAAGTCATCATGTATATTTCCATCTTCAATTGTCCAACAAGTTGCTAACACAGCATGTGAATAGGCTCGTAATAAAAGTCGTTCTTTATTCAAGTTCAGTAGATTCACAAATATATCAACTCGATTTTCTGTTACTTCTTCCACTTGATATTTTGGTAATTTATTCAGCAAATATTGAACAACCTCATATTCACGGTCTCCGATTAAACCCTTAGGATCGATCACCGTCCACGAATCTCCATTTGCTAGTATATTGTAGTGGTGAAGATCGCCATGAAGTAAATAGGGTTTGTCTATAGAACTGTTTAATTTTTTTGTAATGAATAAAGCCTCTTCTATGGTCGCTTTTGAAACAGGTTGATAACTGTTGTAATTTTGATAGATTCGTTTCAAAGTATATTCACGATCAAGAACAGTCGAAAGATTAGAATCAACTGGGGCAGGAATCATTAACTTCTTCATCACATTGGCAGCAATTAAAGTAGCCTTATCATCATCTTCTATTTCTGCTAATGTTTGTCCTGGCTGTATTCGTTCAAGGATCATAATTCTTCGTTCACTATCAAATGCTAATACTTTAACAGTACTTTCACCTGACAAAAGCTTAAGTGAACGTAGCTCAGCTTCAAATTCTTTCAGATCAACCACAACTTTCAAAACTACCTCACTTCCTTCACTTGTTGTGGCTGGAGCAACAAAATTATATGAAAGATTGAAAGGTTGTTTAATGTGTAATCCATACATCTCTTCGCAGTCAGCGATTAATCCTGCAAAATTATTCAGCCATTCACTAGCTTTGTCTCCATGAACACCTTTAAGCTGTTCAATAAATAAATCAGGAAGTTTGTAACTCATCCTATCTCTCCTTAAGTCATCTGTTCTTTTCTTTGAATGGTGTATTCGTGGTACAACAACCTCATAGACTCTACTATTCTTTCATCTGACAAGGTGTTAGTATAACGATTCGGAATATCATTGACTCCTAGAACATAGAGCAAGGGATGTTGATGAAATTCTCCTAAAATCCCTATATCCACTACTAAGTTCTCTAAACCTCCGCTCATGTGATTCAAAAGATGGTCTGGAATTCCGTCGAAGTGATCTTGAGGGCGAACTAGACCATTCATTACTGGTAACCACAATTGGGGTTGAACTTCGTACCCTTCAAATATCGTTTTCAAAACTTGAAGCACTTCACCAAGTTCTCCACAATTTTCAACATCTCGTGGATTAAAGGTTACATTTATGTGATTATACACTCTATTTAGCTCTCTATTTACTTTCTCCCATCCTCCACAAAATTTCACAACGCTATCAGCTGCTTTACTGTCGTGACAAGCGATCATCACTTCAACAAGATCTCCTAAAGACAAAGACATTCTACCTTGAAAATGTGGAAATAAAACGGCGCTGTTCTCCTCTTTATCAAGTTGGAAATCCTCAATCAAGTCTTCCCAATGAAACAAACCTTTCTCTACCCATTTTGTTATACAGTATCCAAGGATTACTTTCGCGGCTGAGGCTAGTGGAACAATTAAGTCAGGATTAAATGAACAAACAACTTCTTTTTGTTTGGTTGAATAGATGATTATACCTACTTGACTTGATTCAACAGTCTTTAATGTTGTTAATACTCTCTGCATATTGTTTACTCCTTCACACCATAAACTTGTATTTTTTATCCAAGTTAACCATAACACAATTTATTTTTAAAGCGTATAATTCTCAGTATGATATTCGTTGTACATAGTGAACGTAAAAAAAGAAGGGAGTTATAACCATGTCTCAGTCAACAAATACACTTCAAACACAGTCGAATGAATTACGACAAAGACTTGATGAAGAAATAAGTGATTTTAGTGAAGCGCTGTGGAACTATTGTAGATATCTTACTGGTTCACCTTGGGATGGTGAGGATTTGTATCAAGAGACGATGCTTAAAGTATTAGGAGGACTTTGTACAAGATGGCATCCTACCAACCTAAAATCATATATATTTCGGATTGCAACAAATACATGGATCGACCTCTGCAGGAAAGAAAAACGAACACTTGGCGTTCTTTCGGAAGAAAATGAAGGATTTGAAGAATTCTCGGACAGTCTAGAGTTAGAAGAAGCTCTTCTAAAGTTAGATGACCTTTTTACCCCGCGACAAACAGCCGTGTTTCTTCTTTTGGAGATTTTCCGTTTTCATGCCGATGAAGTTGCTAGTATCGTAAGAACAACACCTGGTGCTGTATATGCCTCAGTAAGAAGAACGAAACACAAGTTACAAAACACTATTCATCAATCTGTTAAACCAAAGTTTGAGAGGTCACCTCAAAAATCAAAGATTATACAAGCCTATTTGAATGCATTTAATCATGGCGATCTTGAAGGGATGCTATCACTCATAAGTAATCAAGCTCATTACGAAGCATCATTAGGGTTTTTAGAAGTAAATAAGGATGAAATCATAAATGGATCACTTGCCTACGGCTTACCAGGTCATCATGCTATGGAATGTGAGCTTTGGGGTAGACTTGTTATTGTCGTCTTAGCTGAGTCAGATCAAGGTCAGCTTGTACACGATATCCAATATCAAGAAGTCGAAAATAACAAAATTGTATACCATAGAAGCTTCTTTTTTAGAAAAGAGTTCATAGTGGCTGCTTCAAAAGAATTGGGATACAAGCCACAATTAAACAAGCCTCCTCTTAACTGGGAAAATGAATAAGAAGTATATTAAAAACTCCCCTTCTTGTTAATAAAACGATCAGAAGAGGAGTTTCTTTCTACTATTTGCTTAGTAACGCAGCCACTTCCAGATCTCACTTGGTGTTGCATTTTTTCCATAAAGTAAAATCCCTGTCTTAAACACCTTACCAGCTAGTTTCATCAACAGCCAAATACTAGCTAACAAGATGACCATTGCTATAATGATTTCCACCCAAGGCCATTCATCCAATAGTGACAGGCGAAGGATAAGGATGCTTGGAGATGTAAGTGGAAAATAGGTTGCAACTTGGGCGATGATGCCGCTCGGATTTGCCAATATAGGGCCGATAAATATGAGCGGAAGAAACGGCAGCATCATGACGATTCCTTGAAAATTGCTTGTAGCTGTCATATCTTCAACTGTTGCACCAATACCAACGAAAATAGCAGCAAACATCAAGTATCCTGCAATAGAAATCGCTAGCAAGAGCAATAGTTCAGGCACAAAGAGATATTCCATGACCGGTAGATCATATCTCCATGCTGCAATCGGAACAACGAGTAATAACCAAGTTCCTACTTGAACAAGTCCTAATATGAAATAACCGATGATTTTTCCTTGCATTAAATCTCCAGGTGTTACGGAAGATAATACGATCTCCGCTACTTTTTCCTTCTTTTCTTGAGAGGCACTCTGGAAAATCATCATTCCTGTCATAACGATCGAAAAGAGTACGATACCAGCAAATGCGCCTGGGATTGTGCGTTCCATGGAGCTGTCATCAGCACTCTGTTTATCTGACGGGTTTTCAGAACTTGAATCAGTTTGTGTGGAAGCTTCTTCTGACTTGATCTCTATTCCTTTTGTTATTGATTGAACGACTTCTGGCGAAAGATTTAGTTGATCATATTTCACCTGACGCAGTGGTGCTCCTAGAAATTGCACTTCACTTGAAAAGGTATCAGGCATCTCATTACTTACGAAAACCTTCACTTCTCCTGTTTTTACTGCATTCTCGGTCAATGCCACATAAGCTTGGTTGTCGGATGATTCGATCTTCTTAATAATGCTTTTTGGATCATCAGTTGCTTTCTCCATCTTCCAAGATAAATTTTGAGACTTAACCAATGAATCAACATCATCAAATAGGTTCAGTTCATCGTTCACGTAAACTGTTACGTTCTCTGAATTAGGTTCTCCTTCCAATTTTTCAAGGAGAGTCGGAAAACCAGCAAACACAATAAATAAAAGCGGCGTCAAGAGAAGTGAAATGATAAATGATTTATTTTTCATGTTCCGTTTCAGTTCCCACTTTGCGACTTTCCAGCTGTTACGCATACTTTACACCTTCTTTCACAATCATGTTCTTATCAGAAGCGATATCAATAAAAATCTCATGCAAAGATACACGATCGATTATTAATTCATATACATTCAACTCTACTGGCAGCTCTCTAAGCCAGGTAGGAATATGAACATCTTGCTCTAAGTAAAGAATAGATCGATCCTCTTTACTTTCAACGCGATGAACAGATGGTATATTACGTAATAGCTCTTCAGGATTGTCACCAATAATCGTACATTTGAAGTTTGCGTATTCTCTCTTTACATCTTCCATCTCACCATAAATCACTTTTTTGCCTCGATGTATCATGAATAATCGATCACATAATTCTTCCACCATGTTCATCTGATGAGAAGAAAGGAGAATAGCTGTACCATTTGCTGCAAGTTCTTTAATTTCGTCTTTAAATACCTCTTGGCTGACGGGGTCAAGACCTGAAAATGGTTCATCTAGAATTAGCAGTTCTGGTTCGTGAATAATCGCCGCGATCAATTGAACTTTTTGCCCCATACCTTTTGACAGCTCTTCTACCTTTGTGTTTTCTTTACCAGCAAGTCCGAATTTTTCTAAGTACTGCAGAGCACGTATTTTTGCTTTTTTTGGTGGATAATCTTTAAGTTCAGCAAAATAAAGCAAGATATCCATCACGTTTACGTTTTTATATAAACCTCTTTCTTCAGGTAAATAGCCTATTTTATGACGAGGTATATCAGAATTCCCATGAAAATGAATGGATCCTTCATCTGGATACATAATACCCATAATGTTACGGATGGTTGTAGATTTCCCAGCCCCATTTGGTCCAAGAATTCCCATGATCTCGCCACGGTGTACCTCAAAAGAGATACCCGAAATAATTCTCTTATCTTTGAACGATTTTCCTAAGCTCTCTACTTTCAATATGCACTTATTCATCATCTCTTACCTCCCCGAAAGCATATAAGTTATTATTTCTTCCATTTCTAAAACCTCTGACTGCATAATTTTTAACTCGTTTTTCTTTAAGAATGTGTCAGTTTGTTCTACATCATTAGAAATGAGCAAACGATCGTTCAAGCGGTCGATCTCGCCAGGAATCTTTTCAATCCCTAGTGCATCTTCAAACCAATATCGCTTGTATCGATAAATTAATTCTTCTTTTTCATATTTACCTAATAGTTTGCCATCGTTCATGATCACGATGTAATCTGCTAACTTCTTAATATCATCAACATGATGGGTAGCAATAACGATTGCTCTCTCATCTCTCTCCATCCAATCAACTAGAATATTCATTAACTTTTGTTTTGAAGGTATATCCATATTGGCAGTGGGTTCATCTAATATTAAAAGTTTTGTATTCTTAGAGAGAGCTAAGACAAGGTTTAGTTTTTGCTGCATGCCTTTAGACATTTTTCCAAACCTTTTATGGAGATCAATTTCAAATGTCTTTACAAGTTTCATAAACATCTCTTGATCCCATTTTTTATACCAAGGTGCCATTAAATCTCTTAGTTGATTTCCCGTTAATAAGTCACAACCTAGAACAGATTGTGGTTGATAGGCAACTTCTTGTTTCCAATGTTCACTGGACTTTACACTTGCTCCAAAGTGCACCAGTTGGCCGTTGTCCGGTTTCACAAGATTCATCATCATTTTTATGAGTGTGCTTTTCCCTGCACCGTTGTTACCAATCAGTGCCGTAATCGTACCAAGTTCAATTTCTAAATTTATTGGACCAACTGTGAAATCATCCACTGTTTTCTCTACTCTTTCAATTTGTGTACAAAGCTTCATGCATGACCACCTCGATCGTTATCTTTTAGTCTTGCTAGCACTTCTTCAAACACAGATCGAATTTCATCTACCGAGTAATTGTGTCGAAGAGCGGTCTCTACACCTTTTTCAATTGCCTCAGATACAGATGATATTGCTAACTTCTCCATCTTTTTTACCTCCACTTCAGCAACGAAAGTTCCCTTCCCTTGCGTTGTTTTGATAAAGCCCCCATACTCTAAATCTTGATAAGCCCGCCGCGTAGTAATAACACTGATCTCTAAATCTTTTGAAAGTGCTCGAATGGAAGGAAGAGGTGAACCTGCTGGTAACTTACCACTAACAATTAGTGCTTTAATTTGTCCTTCTATCTGGTGGTAGATGGGAACCCTGGAATCTCTAGAAAGCTTAATAGGAAGTTCCATTTAAAAGCTTCCTCCCTTCTTTACTGAAAATAATCCAATTTATTCATGTGATTTTTCATATATTTCATCCAAAATGTAACACTTACTCCCGCTGCGATTATGGATATTACAGATGAAATGATCGGCCATTTGCTCGCGATCATAATGGTAAGTCCGACTAATCCGTGACTCGAGAGATAAGGAACAGCGAATAATAATAACGTGAAGCTTCCCAATAAAACAAATGCGTAAAACGCCATCTTCACATTCGTGACTTTATCTCCTGAATCACTTGCCGGATATACACTTCCATAACAAATTCCGAAGCTCAGCCAGATGAGAGAAAATGCTATAAACTCAAGGGGCGGCAACGTTTGTCGCAATTCAGGACCAAAGCTATACATGATCACTAAAACCGCTAGATGAAACGGAAGTGAGTAAATAAAATATATAAGAAAACGGCTTCTTACCACAATTTCTCTCGGAATAGGGAGTTGATTAAGAAAGACCGTAAATGGCTGTGCCCACATATCGTCAGCGATTTTTTGATATTGATATTCCTTTGGTTTAGCCCATATCGCTGCAACTCCAAATATAAGCAAAAAGAAAATATCGTACAGCATAAAGTGTTCTTCTAAGTAGGAAGGGATCGAAACCGTTAAGAAAAACGAATTGGGTACTAATAGAAACAGTAAAGTAAATATACTTTTCTTTGAATGTAGTAGTTCAAATTTCGAGAGCCAGAATGCTTGTTGCCACCTTTTCATAAACATCATCCACCTTTTTGCAACTGTTATAGTGTTTATATCTATATACACACTATATAACAATGGCGATCGTTTTTCCACACTTTTTCCAAAGAAAGTTTAATAAGAACTCATTCCGCTAATATTTACACAAAAAAGACAACTCATTTGAGATGTCTCTACTAGTTTTATTAAAATTTAAAAGTATGTTGAATAAGCTTCGCCACTTCATCCGCATTTAGATTTGTATTATTGATACGTAGATAATTTTTCCTTTTTATCTCGCCTTCATAAGAATTTAATCTGTACTTTTCCATTGAGGTTCTTACGTCGGTTTCCGACCATGCTAGATCTCGTTTAGAAGGCTTGTGTTCGAGGCGATGCGGTGTTACGTTTCTTTGGAGCCTTGTCTCTAGATCCGATTCAAGTTCGACAAAATAGATATCTGCTCCCTCCTTTTCAAATACCTGACACACACTTTCAACAAACTCCCCATCTTCTTTATAATTAAACGCCCACACATATGTAAATATCATTCCATACTGATCGCTCTTCGCAAATGTCTGGAAAATCTCTGAACGAAATAAGTTCACTAGTCTTCGCCCATCCTTAGAACCATATTTAAAGAATGGCGTAACAAGGTCGATCGTCATGTGATTATGGAAAAGCTTTAATTTCGTAACCTTCTCTAATTCATGTCCCACAGTCATCTTTCCAACAGCTTGTGGGCCAAATAATAATACGAGTTTCATTGCTCCACCTCTAACTATTAAAAATTGTTTATCCTATGCTACTATAAAAAGGAAAATAATTCTATAAGATATGGAGAGAAAATATGAACGGAAAAAATGAAATACATGTTGTGGTAAAAGGATTAATTATGTACCAAGATCAATATTTGATTGTTAAACGTTCAGATGAAGATGAAATTGGAGCAGGTACTTGGGAATGTCCTGGTGGAAAAATAGAGTTTGAAGAGGAGATCAAGCAGGCATTAATTCGCGAAATAAATGAAGAAACAGGACTTGTCATTTCAGTGGATCACATTCTTTATGCAACAACCTTCTTTACAGACCCCACTCGAAAAGTCGTTTTACTAACCTACTTATGCCATGCTGATACTTACGAAGTTCTGTTATCCGTAGAACATTCAGCCTATATGTGGGTAACAAAAGAAGAATTAAAAATACACCTTCCACAAAACATCATACAGAATTTATTAAATTCACAAGTGATTACAAAATGAAAAGGAAGACCACAAACGAAACATGGTCTTCCTTTTATTATGATTGCAGATATTCAATCACAACTTGTTTAAACTTCTCTGACTCCTCGTAATGAGGAGTGTGGCCACTTTCTTCAAAGATAAAGATTTCTCCGTTAATAGCATCTCGTTCGAACACCTCGAAATGTTTTTCACACGTACAAGCATCATATTTTCCAACGAGTAATAACATCGGAGTTTTAACAAACTTAATGTCACCTAGCAAAGAATCAAATATCTTGCTTTCTTCTCTTAATAAGTTGTAGTGGCGCTCTGAACGGTCATAGAATTCGTCCCAATCTTCTTCAGAATAAAATGAATCATAATCAGTTGGGTTATTATGATTATGTCGATAGATCTCCATACGGTTTTCACCTAACTCATCACTCAACTTCATATATTCTTCTGTTAATTCACGTATGGTATGATCTCCCTCAGCGAGCAGTAATCCTTTTTCGTATCCTTCATGTTTCCCATACTTCTTAAGTAAATGAGCAGTCTTTCTAATAAGACTTCTGGATGTTAGCTCAAAATCAAAGGTAGGTCCTTCAAAAATGACTTTCTCTATAGAATCGGGATGCTGCCGAACATAAGCTAGAGCTAAAAAGCCCCCAAAGGAATGTCCGATCAATGACCACTTTTTTATATGTAAGTATTCACGGAGAGCTTCACAGTCATCAATCAAATCTTGAAATCCAAAAGGTTCGTCCTTTTCTATGTTTTCAGAACGGCATACTCCCCTTTGGTCAATTAAGATAAGATTGAAGTGCTTCCCTAATCTTTCAGCTTGATGGAAGGAAAAATCATGACAACCTTCCCCAGGACCTCCATGAAGATAGAGGATGGCCGGTTTATCCTGGCTACCGTACTGTTCTACATATAGCTTTTTTCCTCTGATTTCAAATTCTTGACCGTTAAGTTGCTGTATCATTTGTTCATCTCCAATCGTCTTTTAAAGAAGGGTCTTAGTTTTTACTAGTTTGATAGTACAATTGAAGCAATTCTTCAACAGGAATGTTATTAATTTTCATACCGCAAATATTGCTTTTTTCAACCTCAACATTTTTGAGGTCACAATTTATTAGTTTTGAACCAGTAAGATCGCACCTATTAAATACAAGAGGTTTCGCCTTGTCACCAAGATTCGTATCTGTAAATTGCACACCACTTAACGTTACATAAATGAATTCACTATCCGATAAATTTAAATCGGCAAACATCGTTTTTCTATAGTTAATATTTTGAAACTTAGAATGACTTAAATTGCAATTGCTCATATGTATATGACTCACATTACTATTACTCACTGAACTGCCTTCCATCGTAACTTGGTAATATTCAGAGTGACTTAGATCAGAGTTTTCAAATTGCTGATAAGATAAATTTTGATTCTTCAACAAACTCTCATGCTGCACCGGCTGCTTAATATGTTTTACAAAACAAAACTCTTCTTCCCCTTCAAAGGTCACAACATAACCCAACTTTTTATAAAAGTGATGGTTATTAAGCTGTCTGCTCGACGTCTCAAGATCCCAAGCTCTTACAAATGGAAATTCTTTTTCAATCAAATTGATAACAGTAGATCCAATCCCGTTGCCTTGATGTTCTGGATCAATAAAAATCCGATCAATCCTGCCGTATGACTTTCCTGAGATTGTGGCTATGATTCCTCCAACAAGTAACCCATCGTACATTACTTTAAAATATTCTAACTCTTTAATCATATATTTGGTCAGTTCAATGGATGTGTATCCAGGCGGCTGGATATTGTAATCAATGATGTCTCGATTGAAAAGCCACTTTTCCGCTTCGTAATCAAAGGTTTTCTCCATAATGGCTGTTAATTGTTCTGCATCGTTAACTGTTGCTTTTATAAGTGTAGTCTGTAACATGTAAGCGTTCTCCTTTTTATGTTTATAACAGTATATTATTCCTTAAAAGACAGTCCTTTTTCTTGCAGTGCAGCAAGGAGCTGTCCCATCGCTTTCGGTCCCATTCCGTGTAATTTCTTAAGGTCTGATTCCCTCCAATCCGTTAGTTGTTCAATTGTTGTGATGCCCGCAGATGTCAGAGCCCTTTCAGCCGGTTTTGCTAATTTTGATGGTAGATTTGTATTTTGCATTTTTACACCTCTTTACAAAATTTAATGTCTTGTCGTCAGATTATAGTTTTTATGAACTTAATAGCTACCTCTTGAAGCAAAATACATACAATCCAACCGCTAATACCTAAACCTAAACAAGTCATTAGTGACAATGATTGCTTTAAAGAAACATAAACGATGAATAATAGAACGGCAGTCGCTGGAAATCCCGAAAGAACTCCCAGTGCAAATTTGCTTAAGGTTTTGGTCTGCTCTCCTTGTACATAAAGCCAGATGATGCTTAACAAACTAACGAGTGGGAGAGCAGCGATCAACCCACCGAAGCTAGGAAACCTCTTAGCAATTTCGGTAACAGCTGCAATAACTCCTGCAGATATTAGAATTTTCATAACTACATACATGATTTTGCACGCTCACTAAGCAGTTTAAAAGCTTTCGTGATTAACTCTATTTCAACTTCGTCCATTTGACTGAAGATATGATTCAACTTTTCTTCATCTAGACTCGTATTCTCGTGAAGTACCTTTTTCCCAATATCCGTTAACCGAAGAATAACTCTTCGTTCGTCCTCCTGATCGCGTTTCTTTTCTATGTAATTCTTATGGATCATCCGCTTCACATGCTCAGAAGCCGTATTGTGAGAGATATCAAGATAATTCGCTACATCATTTACAACTACCCTATCTTTCTTTTCAATTAATTGTAGTATTCGTACCACTTGATGAGTAATTTTCTCTCCGTGTGGATAGTGCAAGTGAAAATAGATATCTGTCCAATATTGATTTAACTTTGACGAATTAAGCATGATAAACACCTCTTTTTATATCGTTAATTAAGATTGTATCTTATTATACGACATAAAAGAAAGACTTATATTACTCCTATGAAAGATAAGATTCCAAAAATAAAGATAATAAAGAACAAACCGATACCACTAAAAGCAGTAGTTCTCCAAAATCCTTTTGTACTAATTAAAGCTGTAAGAAACGCTAATACAACCCCAATTAGTAGAATGATAAACCCAATTTCACTTAAATGATTTTCAATAATGAATTGCAAAATAAGTAAAGTGGATAAAAGTATTAATAGTGATACGATGCCCATATGTTTTCTCATTTCAAGTCGCCTTCCGGATCTTCTCTATTTTTTTTGACATTATTACTAAATATGGATTTCTTTCATTACCCAATTTAATGGACTATAAATCCTAATCTTTTGTTCCTAACATGAAAAAGGGTCACAGCTTTACTCTGCTCCCTTTCTCACCTATAAAAGTTAGTCGCTTCACTTTCCTTGTTATATGACTTTAAGCTTGCTCAATTCTTCTTAAATACTTTGTGAAATATGCCCCCAACAGTAACAGTACAACCGATGTTCCCCAGCTCCATACCCCAAGGAAATCAAACCAGTATGCTACAAGATTTACTATCGCGATCAAGAAAAAACAGATTGATGTTAAGGCTGTTCTTAGACCTGTTATTCCTTGATTTCGCCTTTGACGTGTGACATATGTAATAGAGAAAATCAACGTAATGAGGACTAGAATAGATAAAATAGATTCCATTTTTACATCCCTCCTATTTGTTTTCATACTTAAATATTACGATTCACGATGCTAATATGTTTCATTTTTTTCCAATTTCCTAAAGTAGTTTAACAAATTGACATATCGAGAAAAACCGATTAGAGTATAAACCATGAATAATCCTATCGATGTTTTTAAGGCGCTTTCTAACGACATTCGCCTTGACATTCTGAAATGGCTCAAAGAACCTCAACAACACTTTGATAAACCTACTGCTCATCTATCAAAAACGATTAATGAAAAAGGCGGTATCTGTGTGGGAGATATACAGGAAAAAGCGAATCTTTCGCAATCCACTGTATCCCAATATTTATCGATGATGCAGAAAGCTGGTTTGCTTGAATCAGAGCGTCATGGCAAATGGACGTACTATCGGAGAAATGAAAAGAACATTCAAGAGTTAGCTACCTATCTAAAAGAAGAATTATAGGTTCTTCTTTTTTATTTTTTATATCGATAATTTTAAATATGTAAATATGAAGGGGTTTTGTTTATGAAGATTTGGACTTACCTTTTAGCACTACTTGCTGGAGTTTCACTTAGTGTTGAAGGAGCGATCTACGGAGAACTTGGCAAAACGATTGGAAAGTTAGAAAGCAGCTTTTATAACTTTTTTGTAGGTGCCATTATTTTAGGAATCGTCGTTCTGTTTTTAGGTAAGGGTTCTCTCGCCTATACCTTTCAAGCGCCAAAGTGGGAACTTTCTGGTGGTGTCCTAGGTACCATCTATCTGACAATTTTAATCATAGCTATACCGATTGTTGGCGTAGGTATTGCTATGATTTCTGTCATCATCGGTCAGATGGCTATGAGTATGCTTATTGAGCACAGAGGTTGGCTAGGAAGTTCAAAAGCGCGCATTAACAAAGAAAAACTTATTGCAGTAACGCTCATGACAATCTCACTGCTGCTCATTTTTTAGGAAAGAAGGGATTACAACATGCACATAATTATTCTTCTAGGATCAGTCATAGGTGGTGTGCTTCTTAGTGCACAATCCTCCATTAACGGCGCATTCAGTAGAAAATCCGGTACGTATGAAGCTGCGTTTTTAACGTTTTTCTCAGGTGCACTCCTATTAGCCATTCTGATTCTTTTCTTTGGAGAAGGTAACATCTTAAAGGTCTTTGAAGCGCCAAAATGGCAGCTTGCAGCTGTTTGGTTTGGGGTTGGTTACTTGTTTTTAACAGTGGTTGCTGTGCCGAAAATCGGTGTTATCGCAACTAACATCGCAACCGTCATCGGTCAGCTTTCTGCGGGTATGGTTATCGATCATTTTGGATTTTTTGGAGGTCTATCCGTTCCATTCACTTGGGAGCGATTACTCGCGATCCTTTTGATGTTAATCGCGCTTCGTTATATATATATAGGTAATAAAAAACAAAGGGCGGAAACGGAGCGGTCATAAGCTACGTAAGCGTTTGTATCACATTTCTATCACATAAACCTCACAGAACGTTCACAAAACCTTTGTGTAAAGTGTCTAAAGGTGTTCTATTATTTGAACTGGGAATTCATTTAGTGCTTTAATAGAAGTGGATTTAAGGTTACACTATATGGATAATATAGAGAGAGAATTATTGTGAAGATGGTGTCTTATAGTATGGAGAAAACTGTAAAAGTAGAAAGACAAAAACGGTCAGCTATTCTGTCACAAACTGTGAAAACGGGAATCATCAAGTCTAACCTCGTTCCTATGTTTGCTGGACTTACGCTGGCATTATATACGTACGATATCGATCCTGGCACGAAGTTACTTGATGTTGTATTCGCATTAATTGGAACGATTTTAGTAATCGGTGCTGCTGGTACGTTAAATAATGTATATGACCGCGATATTGATGCGATCATGGAAAGAACGAAGAGCCGACCTACGGTTACTGGTGAGATTGATACGAAATTTGCTATTACACTCGCTGGTATTATGGCTGTACTTGGTATTATCGCTCTTGCCTTCACTACACCGCTTGCGGCACTACTAGGTTTCTTAGGTCTTTTCTTCTATGTCGTTCCTTATACGATGTGGACGAAACGGAGAACGATCTATAACACTGAGGTAGGCAGTATTTCAGGAGCGATGCCTCCACTTATCGGTTGGGTAGCCATGACAGGCACGCTTGCACATCCTGCAATTGCCGCACTTTTCATCATTCAGGTTATCTGGCAGATGCCTCACTTTTATGCCATCGCCATTCGCCGACACGATGAATATAAGGCAGCTCGTATACCGATGCTACCTGTTGTAAAAGGGGTAAAAAGAACCTATACACAAACAAACATCTATCTTGTGTTATTGAGTTTAACAAGCTTTTTGTTCCTTCCTTTAAGCTTAGGTTTAACGTTAGTTGCCCTACTTATGAACGTGGGATGGCTCGTATTGAGCATCTATGGGTACAAGAAAAACAAGGATTCTGAGAAATGGGCAAAGCTGCTCTTTATCTATTCTCTAATCCATATGACGATTCTGTTTTCAACAGTCATCGTTTACTCGTTAGTTGGTATTTTTATATTAAATTAGAAGATCGGTTCGGTGTTAATCCGAACCTTTTTCATTTGTAGCATAAACAAAAAGCCTGCTCCAAGTCGTGGAGCAGGCTTTTTCTCTACTATTTTAATGCGCAGTATCCATTCGGTCTACGTGCGCTAGATGTTTGTAGTTCCAACCGATGAAAACGATAGATAGGAAAACGAATCCAGCTGCTACATAAAACGGTAGATGTAAATTGAAGATCTCTGCTAGTTTTGCTGCCATGTAAGGAGAGATCGCCGCTCCTAAAAACCGCAGAAAACTATACGCGGCTGATGCTGTCGATCGTTCAACAGGTGCAGCTTCCATCACAGCTGTTGTAATCAGCGTATTTGTATTTCCCAAGATCGCTCCAGCAAAAACGATCGCCGAAATGATCACCCATTGAGTTGAAGTGAATAGCCCCATGATTACAAGATCAGCTACAAATAAGAAAAGCATGATTGCCATAGATTTTACCGTTCCGAACGTTCTTTCTAGCTTCGGTGCCATAAATACGGAAGTGATCGCTAGCAACGTCCCCCAACCTAAGAACACATAACCTAGACCCTTCGGATGTAATCCAAGAACAAATGGTGCGTAAGCCATGATCGTAAAAAAACCAATGTTATAGAGTGCCGCAACGATTCCAAGTACTAAGAGTGAACGATGTTTCATCGCTTTAAACGGAGCCGATAAAGGCGTTTTTTTCTTTTTCACAGCTAACTGAGTAGTCGGTTTAGGCATTAATACCAAAAGAATTAGGAATGCAAGAATCATGAGCGTAGAAACTCCTAAGAAAGGAGATCTCCACGAAATACTTCCTAATGTACCACCGAGTAGAGGTCCGATTGAGATTCCTAATCCTACCGCTGCTTCATACAGAATAATAGCCTTAGCTGTTCCGCTGCTCGAAAGGGATACGATTGCAGCTAGAGCAGTTGCTACAAACAGAGCATTACCTAGTCCCCAACCTGCACGAAGACCAACTAGTGTCCATATGTTATCAGCAAATCCCCCTAGTGCGGATACTGTCGCAATTATAAAGACCCCTGCCAAAAGTGTTCCTTTATTGCCGAGTCTAGACGAAACGGTACTTGTAATCAACATAGCAAAAGCCATCACTGCATTATAGCTTGTATAAAGTAACGTCACTTCACTTGGTGATGCTTGAAGATTTTCAGCTATAGAAGGTAAAACTGGATTTACCAATCCCATTCCCATGAAAGCAGTTATGCAAGCGAAAAAAACAGCCCATACAGAGATCGGCTGATGAAATAAATTTTGTTTATTAAGTGTTGCTCCTGAAACCTTAGCGCCGCCTACACTTTGTGTGCTTGATGACATTCTCACATCTCCTTTATATTTTATTATGACTATAAATAATTGTATAATACAACTATGTAATTGTATAGTACAACTATATAACTGTCAAACTTATGATTGTGTTGTTGAATCGTGTTCTAATCGGTTATCATGTTGATAGAGTTTTGTATGCAAAGGTGGCAATTACGATGAAGAATTCCATACTTGAAAGAATTGAACTCGAGATGGCCGTCCTTGTAAGGCGCGTCACTTCGATCACATCCAAAAACAAAATTGGTAATCTAGACAGATCAGCCTACCTTCTCTTACATCAGTTGTCTGTTCATGGACCTCTTGGAGTGAAGACGCTCGCTGATAACTTGCAGCTGGATACCTCTACAGTCAGTCGACAAGCTGCGTCACTTGAGAAAAAAGGGTATGTGTACAAAGTTCCAGATCATGTGGATCGTCGAGCTTACTTCTTACAGTTAACAGAATCAGGGACAGAAGATTTTAATGAGTACAAAAAGGCTCGGCTTGATCGCTTTGAAGTGCTTACCGACGATTGGACAGATGAAGAACGCCAACAGTTTGGTCATCTGTTAAAAAAATTTAATAAAGCCATATTAGAAAAATAAACCCCACTAAAGCATGTTTAGCGGGGTTTTCCTTATCCTTATTTACCTTTTTTCATGGAGATGTATTGTTTAACAACCTCAAATACATAGTCTTGATTAGCTGCTGCTGTTGTAGGATCATATTGGCCGCCATTTGTTTTGTTGTTTGAAAGTACGCGGATTCCTAGGAATGGCACATTATAAGCTTTAGAAATTTGTGCTGCAGATGCACCTTCCATCTCTTCAACAGAAGTTCCAAAGTTCTCATGGAACCATTTGATACGGTCAACTTCATTGTTCCAAACGTCTGCTGAACCGATTGTACCCTCTACAACTTTCCCTTTTGTATACTTATCTTTAACAGCATGAGCCGCTTTTAAAAGCTTTGCATCACCTTCAAAGTAACGCGCTTTTTCCGCATTCGGATCTTCCCCAGCACTTCCTTCTGATGCCATCAAGTCCATTGGAATCCATGATGTAGGATGAATGCCTTCGTTTGATTCTTTATGTGGCGTCTTTAAAGAACCGAGATTAACCGTTCTTTTTCCTAGAACTATATCAAAAACGTTTAAGCTTGGATCATGTCCACCAGATGTACCTTGATTAATAATAGCTGCTGGTTTATATTTTTCAATTGCAATAGCAGTAGCTGCTGCGGTGTTCTCCATGCCCTTACCTGTTTTTGTAACAATAACTGGATAGTTATTCAGTGTTCCTTTATAGAAAACAAAGTTCCCGGACTTTTCTTCTTTAACGTTCTTTAAGCGTTTTGCAAAATTCTCAGCCTCAATCGGCATTGGTCCTTGGATGATGATCGGTTGTTTTGCTTTTTCTTTTCCAGATGCTGTTTGGTTGAAATTAAACCCGGCTAATGCGGATAAAAATAGAACAGCTGCGATTGCTAATAATCCGTATTTCTTCATTGTATATTACCCTCCAGATGTCACGGATTACACAAATATACGCAATAAAAATAGCCTAGAGTATATAGATGCGTTCTACCTCTAGACCAATGGAGTTAAAGTATCATTAAGCAAAGTGATCTTGCTAAATTAATGGCTGACATACTTGTATTTCAAAATATAACTCAACCTATTACTTCAACTCGTAGTCCAGTTCTTTCATTGGGAACCGGGTAGAAACACTCAGACCATATTACCGAGCATATACGAGTAATTCGTTTTTTTGTATGTTACTTTGATAATATAACAATAATGCATTTCATTTTCAATATAAAACTTAACGTTAATCATTAAAAATTATTTAATGTTCGTGTTTTTTCAAACTCTATATGTATATTCATAATGTCTGAACAATCCTTATTTAACAAAATCTATCTTCTCTACTCTTTTTTACGATGAAATATTTTCAGATTCAATAAGGGCTTTCTTTCCAGTTTCATATGTTCAAATCCTGTTTAGAAACCCACAGCTGCCAATCGCAGTATGAGAATTCTTTAATGTGATCCCCCATCGTATCCCTGTTTTTCTTTTAAGGTAGAAAGGTATCACTCTATTTCTTCATGTACGGATTCAACCTTTTGAAAAGGTATGACCTCAGAATCTGATAGATAGATAAACATATCATTCGCATCATCTAAGTTTACCGTTCTTAATAGTAAGTGGTCCGTTTCAATCATAGGAGGATTCATCATCTCATTCATATCTTTCTATTTAACTGTTGGCTACAGAAATCAATTTGCTTAGTTCAGCATACAAACGTTTTTTCATTTCTTCCAACTGATCTTGAGAAGGTTTTATTTCATCTGCAAACATCTCTTCTCTATCAACCCACCATACAGGACCTTTTACAGGAGAGTCATTTTCTCTTCGTGGAAACAGATGCCAGTGGAGATGTGAATCACCATTTCCTAATAGTTCATAGTTTAATTTTTCTGCACCAAACGCTTTATAAACGGCTTCAGCTACAATACTCATTTCATTTAAGAATGTCTTCTTCTCTTCTGACTCTAAAAAATGAAGTTCTGTCTTATGTTGTTTTGAAAGAAATAGTGTATACCCTTTAAAATATTGATGATCTCCGATTACGACGAAACCAGTCTCTAACTCAGCAACAAAATAAGGATTTGTGTCGTTGTGAATCATTTCAATGCGTTCACATATTAAACAATCTGTATGAGTCATGCTTATGACCTCCTTCAATATTTATAGTTTAACATTATTTTCCTTTTGGTGATTGTGTTTGTTTAATCTTGTATGTAATTCCCACAGCGCTGTTTTGTTGCTATCCCATTTTAGCTCTAGGATAGCGTCTTCATAGCTAACCCACCTGTAGGTAGTATGTTCTTTTGATAGATTTAATCTCTGATTATAGACTTCTAAACCAAAAGAATATTCTGGAATGACGAACACTTCTTCTCCCCAAAGAAAGTGACCTACTACATGTTCGACTGGCAAGGAAGTTACCGTATCTAATTGAATTAACCGGCAATCTTCACCTAGACCTGTTTCTTCAAACGCTTCTCTTCTTGCTGCCTGTTCAGGGTTCTCTCCCTTTTCTCCACCACCAGCAATTCCTTGCCAATAATTCATATCTGAACGTTTTAAGATAGCATATTCAACACGGTGTTCTTTCAATATAAATGGAATTACCAGAACCTGATAAGGTGCTCTCATTGACCTCTCCACATCTCCTTCATGTTCTATTTTTGTAACACTTACAAGCGGTAATTCTTTGAAAACTAGGCTATTATAATAATACACTTATTTTTGTTGGAGGCTTTATTTTGGAAATGAATCTTTTACAAGAAGCAACTGAATTTATCACCTCCTGTTATCAGGAATTACATAAAACGCAGAGTGAGATTGATGATCGAATTTCTGACATCGCACAACAAATTCAACTAGATGGTACATACAGTCACTTAGCTTTTGAGATTGATTATGGCGCAAAAGTAGCGTGGCGAAACAGCAATCGCTGTATTGGAAGATTGTTTTGGGATCAGATGCATACGTTCGATCAACGACATCTTGAAACTGAAGAAGAGATCTTTATGGCGATCGTAGAACACATGAAGTATGCGACTAACCAAGGACGCATTCGCCCAACGATATCCATATTTCCTCCGAAATCCCATAAACACCATGTACGTATATGGAACCATCAATTGATTCGATATGCTGGTTATCAGACCGAGAATGGTATCATTGGAGATCCTTCTTCTATTGAATTTACAGAGAAATGCATCGAACTTGGGTGGGAACCCCAATATGGGAGATTTGATATCTTACCTATTGTTATTCAAATAAACGATAATCTTCCTAAGTTATTTGAACTTCCTAAATCTTCTACGCTCGAAGTAGAGATTCGTCACCCTGAGTTTGAATGGTTTCAAGATTTAGAGCTAAAATGGTACGGTGTTCCCCTCATATCTGATATGGCTCTAGAAATTGGCGGGCTCCGTTACACGGCAGCTCCTTTCAATGGATGGTATATGGGAACTGAAATCGGAGCAAGAAATCTAGCGGATGAAGAGCGTTACAACATGCTTCCGAAGATTGCTTCATGCATGGGCATAGATACGAAAAGCTCCATCTCTTTATGGAAAGATAAAGCGCTAGTTGAACTGAACATAGCAGTTTTGCATTCATTCCGTGAAGATGGTGTTAGTATTGTAGATCATCATACCGCAGCGCAACAGTTCAAAAAATTTGAAGAAAAAGAGTCAGAGAGTGGCAGAAATGTAACAGGTAACTGGGCTTGGCTCATTCCACCTATGAGTCCTGCAACGACTCACATTTTTCACAAACCGTACAAAAACGATATCGTAAAACCAAATTATTTTTACCAAGCTAAACCATATTCATAATATTAAAATAGTTCGTTAGAGTAAACGTTCAGAACATGTTTCTGGACGTTTTTTCATACGATCTTCTACTGCTCAATATAATAGCATATAGGATTTCGGTTCTCCGAAAGGAGCTGTTAGGATGTCGATCAAACCGCAGCAATTGCAGCAAGGCGACACCATTGGAATTGTTACATTGGGTAGCCCGCTCGAAGCAAACATTATTAATCAAGGAATCTCAATGTTAAAAAATATGGGTTTTCAGGTGATCGTTGGTGATTATGTATACGCAAAGAATGGCTTTCTGTCTGGAACCCCAGAGCAACGGGCCTCAGATTTAATGAAAATGTTTCAAAACGATCAGGTGAAGTTAATCCTGCCAACACGAGGTGGTGTGGGAGTAGCAGGCATCCTCCCCTATCTCGATTTCAATATAATCCGAAGCAATCCAAAGATCATCTCCGGTTACAGTGATATTACCGTTCTAATAAATGTGCTGTATCAACTAGCAGATCTCGTTACGTTTCAAAGCTTGATGCTCTTAGATTTTCGTGCAAGTACTCCATCCTATAATTTCAGTCAATTTTTTAATAGCATCACTCGAACTACTGCACCTTGGCAGATCATGAATCCTCCAAATATACCGCTTATAAGTAAAGTAGCAGGCAATGTTACAGGAGTGATTGTAGGTGGTAACCTTACATCGTTTGTCGATTGTTTAGGAACTCCTTATGAAATTGACACGAAGGGGAAAATATTATTTCTTGAAGACACTCATGAGCCGGTAAATACCGTTTATAGATATTTGAACCACTTAAAACTCGCTGGTAAATTTGATGACTGTATCGGTATTATTATGGGAGAATGTACAAAATGTCAGCCTGCATATGCAAAGACATTTGAAAATGTAATCGATGAGTTTCTTGTACCACTCGGAAAACCACTGATGACGAATTTAACAAGCGCTCACGGCTATTACAAAGCGGCGATTCCGCTAGGTATCAATGTGAACATGAACACGATGAATCGAACTCTGACAGTTATGGAGCCTACGGTTATTTTATAAATTTTACAATAAAAAGTAGATAGAAACTCCATTAGAAAAGTTAGAAAAATACACAAGGCTACTTCTCGATAGAAAGTTGCCTTGTGTTTAACTGTTTAAGCAAGTACTAGAGAAACCACTTCATCATTTTAATTACAAAACAAATCAGAGTTCTCCAAATTCATCTTACTATATGAACGATTTAGAACCTCTTTTGCAATACCATTACCGTGATGATACTTCTCCACATACATCGCCTTCACTATTCGTTTCACTTCGGATTTCTTTAGTTCTTGTCTGCTTCGATTTTTTATAAATAAGTGTAGAGGTACATCAACACCATCATCATGGATTGGTGGCTGAAGATAAAGAAAATCCTCAACTTTGTGAAAACCGTTTCTCATAAAAAAGTTTGTTCGTTTTACGCAATCTTCCTTTTCTATTTTGGTATGCACCATCTCCTCCGTTTCAGTCTCAAGTATGATGGCATCCAATGACTCATATCCAGCAGCAATGCTATCTTGTTGAAGAATTTCTTCAATACTTTGAAGAGATTGTTTTCCTAAGCCTTTGCTTCTAATTTTAGGATTCGTTACGAGGTACACAATAAATCCTGTATTCACATCAGCCAAATAGTGAGCCGTAACCAAACTGATCAATTCATCATCCTGAAAACCAACTAGAAAATGATACTGATTTGGTAAATGTATTTCAGCATTTTTCAAACTTTGAAGAAAAACCGCTTCTGGTTCCCGAACCTCGATCGGAAAAGAGTTATGATACAAAGTAAGTGCTTCTTTCAAATTTTCTTGATAAGAATAGGTGACTTCTTTCCATATGATATCCATTTACGATTACCGCCTTTTTTCTTTTCAAGCATATGAATAACTCTAAATGAATTTTATTTATTCAATGTAATTCTGACAAATTTTCGCTTCCCAACTTGAATGACCATACCCTCAGTTAAGTTTAGACGCAAACTTGCATCCTCCACTTTTTCATTATCGACTTTAACGCCTCGGTTGCTAATCATTCTACGTGCCTCGCTTTTTGAAGAAAGCAACTTCAACTCAACCATTAAATCTATGATCGATGTCTCTAGAGGACCATCCCATTGGATGACTGGAATATCACTTGGCAAAGATCCTTGTTGAAAGACGGAGATAAAATGCTTTTCTGACTCTTCCGCCGCTTCCTCTCCATGGTACATACGGACAATCGTTCGAGCAAGATGCATCTTTGCATCCCGTGGGTGAAGCTTCCCAGTCGCAACATTTGTCTTTATTGTATCTATCTCTTCTTTGTTTAAGTCTGTAACCAGTTCGAAGTACTTGATCATAAGCGTATCTGGAATGGACATCGCCTTTCCGTACATTTCATGTGGAGCTTCATCAATTCCAATATAGTTTCTTTTAGATTTTGACATTTTTTCAACGCCATCTAAACCTTCTAAAAGAGGCATAAGCATAGCAACCTGCTTTTCTTTCCCAAACTTCTCTTGGTAATGTCTTCCCATTAAAATGTTAAAGTGCTGATCCGTTCCACCTAATTCAATATCGCATTCTAACATAACAGAATCATAACCTTGCATGAGCGGGTAGAAGAATTCGTGCAATGAGATCGGCTTTCCTGTTGAGATCCGCTCATCAAAATCATCCCGTTCTAATAATCTTGCCACAGTAATTTTACCTGCCAAATTGATGACATCTTCAAAATCCAGCTTTGAAAGCCATTTAGAATTGTAGTGTAGCTCTACTTTTTCCATATCTATTATTTTTCCAAACTGTTCAAAATACGTTTTCGCATTGTGCTCTACTTCTTCTGTCGTCAATTGTTTTCTAGCGACCGACTTTCCAGTAGGATCACCGATCTTTCCTGTAAAATCTCCAATGATCAATTGAATGACATGACCATTTTGTTGAAACTGTCTTAGTTTGTTCAACACCACTGTATGACCTAGATGTACGTCTGGAGCTGAGGGGTCGAGTCCCAGCTTTATTTTTAAAGGTCGATTTTCTAAAATAGACTTCGCTACTTTGGTTTCTAGCTCTTCTGTAGGAATAATATCTTGAACGCCTTGTTTATAGATTGCCATCTGCCTCTTAACTTCAACTTGTTGTTTCTCTGTAAGCTGTTCTATAACCTGATTCATCCTCTTTTCCTCCTTATAAAATTTCAAAATGTTAGTTTATAAAAATAAAAAAGACCACATCCCTAAAACACAAGGGACGTGGTCTAACTATTTACACGCGGTACCACCCTAATTGAAGAACAAACATTCTTCCACTCAAACTTAATAACGGTATTCCCGTTCTTCGTCAAATAGAATAGACGAAGAAAGCTCTTGGAAATGTAATTCACATGATCTTTGTACTGATTCACACCAACCATCAGCTCTCTAAAAACAGGGAGATCTTTGCTACTGCGTTTCCTGTCATCGCATTTTTATATGAATTTAAAAGTTATTCTCTCGTATAACTCTTCTCAACAAGCTTGATATTAATTTCTGTTCTTCAACGGACAAGGAAGAGACGACTTCGACTTCACCTTCGTGAAACTTTGGATACAGCTCTTCCATGACTTTTCTGCCTTTTTCCGTCAAAACAACACATGTGATGCGTCGATCGCGATTATCAACCTTACGATAGCATAATTCTTTTCTTTCCAATGTATTCGTGATGTTACTTATGGTTGCTTTTGAAACACCAGCGGATAATGCTAGTTTTTTTGTTTCAACGGATTCCCATATCCACAGATCATAAAGAATCGAAAATGACGTCCACGATAGCCCATGTTTTGCTAATACTTCTCGCTCCATCTTATTACGCAGTCCTTGGGCCGCTCGATAAAGGTTTGTGACGACCGTAATAGAGTGTAAATTGAGTGATTCAATCGGTGCTTTCGTCAATTGATTGATGGTATCCTTCTCTTCCGGCAACAACTCACCATATTCATCAAAAGAATAGATATGATCCACTCCTTATCAATTATCATAATCGTTAGCATTGAAACGATATTAACAGATAAAAGTCATAAATGCAAGTTGTTATTTTCTTACATATTTATCTTCTTTTAGTATGTGGTTTTCCATACTTCACCAACACATGCCATAGAAGCTTCAATTCTTGTAATATTTCATTCTGCGTACCTCTATCGCCCCAGGTCTCTGGATTCTTCATTAAATCCATTACAGCTTCTCCTATGAGATGTGCATGAATCACCTGATCTTTAGAAATTCTTTTTGCTAATGATGGCATTTCCGGTCCACGAAAATCAAATGGGATATGATCAACAGACAATTGAAATCCTGCATGGTAATAGAGCTTTATATGATATTTCGCACAAAGTTTTGTTAGCGTTTGTCCTACCTTCGTTTCTATAAATGAAGGGTCTGCAACAAGAATCTCTACATCTTCTTTTAATGAAACAGCACCGTGAACTTGTGCTTCAATATAATGATTGAGGTTTCGGTAAACTTGTTTTTTAGCTGGATCTTCAAAGGGCTTTTCAATCTTATGAAAAAGGTGTTGGATTAACGAAACCAACATAAGATTATGCTCCCCGAGCGCAAAATCTCTCGTAAATATCTCTTCAAATAATGCTGCAAGTATCATATCGAACTCTCGAAGTGTGCCCTTTTCTTTTGGATTTTGATGAGAATCAAGATATGTAAAGGTAGCTCGATTTGATACTTCAGATTTAAGTAAGAAATAACATGATCCAAATCGAGGAGCT
Organism: Fictibacillus halophilus; assembly: GCF_016401385.1. NCBI lineage: Bacteria > Bacillati > Bacillota > Bacilli > Caryophanales > Fictibacillaceae > Fictibacillus > Fictibacillus halophilus. The sequence goes on from NZ_JAEACF010000001.1 coordinate 1,485,874, forward strand.
GGTCCATCTGCATGATTCAAAATGTTTAACGCACCATATTTTGCTCGTTCATTAAGGTTCGTGCCTTTTATCTGGTAAGCCCCTCCGAATAATAATTCTTCCCACTGATCGCGAAATCCTCCAGGGTACGCAGACACACTTCCGTTTGAAAGTAATGTTTCAAACTGACTTTTGTATATCCCTTCTTGAAACAATGCTTCTGCAATACTAACCATTGATGAGTTTGGTCGATCTGGATGAAAGTGAAGTGCTATTTGGGAATGCTTTTTAAGTTTATGGACCGCCTTATGATAAAGATCATTTGAGATGTTAGTCATTTTTAATAGATGTTGGATGGTTGCTTGAGCATCTTGTTTATGTTGTGCAGCATACCGTTCAATATGATCTATCGCTAATTGTTGGGCTTGAGTTAATTTCATAATATACTCTCCTCTTCCTTCATCAAATAATGTTATTCGAGAAGCAACGAGGGAAACCTTCATATTCAAGAATAGTGATTTAGCATTCTTGAATATATTTTATCTAAAGGAGAAGATGACTTTGATTTACAAACCGAAAAGAATCACAGGATCTAGAAGCTTCAGGACTCCGAATACATTTCCTCTCATCCTACTTTTAGTGATTCTGCTATTGTCTGCATTAAGTTTATTTTTGTCTTCGTCAGTATTTCAAGATCACCTTGTTTTGTCGGAGCTTTTCCTTTATTTTGCCATGTCGCTTATCTCATTATTTATTGGTTTTGTTACGTGTTATTCTAGACTAAACAATTGGATAGAACGTATTCTTATTCTGATTGTAATCCTTGGTTCCATTACATTTTCGATTATCTTTGCACACACCGCGTTTCAGCTCTTCAAAGACATGAGTGACTATGAAGCTAGAAACTTTAACTTGGTAGAAGGTATCCCCTCATCCTTAACCTACGATGGTTCCAAAAATGGTCCTGATTATGTTTCTTCTATAACAATTAATGATAAAAAAATTAACGTCGCACATTTGAATATAACGACAAAGGGCTACGAAGATCATTTTAATAACAAAACTATTCGGCTAAAATACCTTTCTCATAGTAAGTTCGCTGTAACTATAGAAAATAACAATTAAGTATTTTTGCATATAAAAAACACAGCCCCTGTGATAGTGAAGCTGTGTTTTCATTACACATACTCAATTTGCCTTCTTTTTAAGTTGAGGCTGTTCTTCTTTTTTCCATTTAAAGATGCCATTTAATACACCATAGATTTTCTTCGACTCTTTTGTGAGCAATGGACCAAGAATCGCCAAGATCAGCACATACAGTGCGGAGAATGGTTTTAAAACAGAGGCCAAGCCGCCTGCCATACCAATGTTTGCTACGATGATTGAGAACTCTCCTCTTGAAACAATCGTTAGTCCAATGTTGGACGAAGCTTTATGTGACAGTCCAGCCTTTCTTCCTGCGATCATTCCGGCTATAAAGTTCCCGATGATCGTAATGAGAACAGCTCCTAACGCCAACCAAACTGCCCCACCTAACGTAAACGGATCTATACTTAATCCGAAGCTGAAAAAGAAGATTGCACCAAAGAAATCTCTGAACGGTATGACCATCTTCTCAATACGTTCACTATGTTCAGTTTCAGAAAAAACAAGTCCTAACAATAAAGCACCAATCGCTTCAGCAACATGAATCGTTTCTGAAAATCCTGCAATAAAAAACAACGATGCGAAGATCACGATAATAAAGATCTCGTTAGATGTTATATTGAGCAGTCTGTTCAAATGCTTCGTACACGTTCTTGCAATAACAAAGAACAAAATCATATAACCAAATGCGATTAAAATGGATTTTGTAACGCCTAGAATAGAAGTCGCATCTCCTAACACTAACCCTGAAATGATCGATAGATAAACAGCTAAGAATATATCTTCGAACATAATGATTCCGAGGATCAGTTCTGTTTCAGGATTCGCTGTACGCCTCAGATCAACGATGATCTTTGCGACGATCGCACTGGAAGAGATGGTGATGATTCCAGCTATGATTAGAACCTCTAATAGAGGAAAACCCATTATAAATGCGTAGATCAATCCTAATGAGAAGTTGATCAGAATATAGATGCTACCGCCAACAGCAATATTTTTGCCGGAGCGCACTAACTTACCGACCGAAAATTCTAAACCGAGATAGAACAGCAGAAACAAGACACCTATCCTCCCAAAGAAGGTAATGATCTCGTTGCTGTTAATAAAGGTAAAATCCAAAACGCCAATAACAGGGGCATGAGGACCTACAATCATTCCGAATATGATGAGAAACGGAATAATGGAGAAGTTTAATTTATTTGCGAGTAAAGCAGCAAACGCGATGATGATTAGAGCTGTACCAACTTCTAGTACAAGATGATTTGTCATTCACTGCTCACCTCAGCTGAAAACATCTCTTTAATAATTCTTTTAACACCAGGTCTTTCACCTGAAATAACAAGCATATCTCCAGAGCCGATCATTGTTTCAGGACCAGGATTCAAGACTTTTTCGTTTCCTTTTATGATAGCAATGACAGACACTTCGTATTTTTGACGAATATCCAGTTCTCCAATTGTCCTTCCAACCGAAAACGCATTGGAATCAACTCGATACCACTCGATCATGAGTTCATCAAAAGCCATTTCAATTGTTTCAAGAGCTTTTGGTCGATAAATCATTCCACCAATAATGGCAGCAAACTGTCTTGCTTCCGTATCACTTAACGTAATCGACGAGAGACTTTCTTCATAATCGTGCTTATCGAAATGATATAGCTCTCTTCTTCCATCATCATGAACAATTACGACAACTTTATCTTTATTAGCTATTTCAACTTCGAACTTTCTGCCGATTCCAGGTAATTCTGTTTCTTTAACGATCATAACAATCTCCCTTTTTTTGTATTTTTAAGCACAGCAAATAAACGTTCGGAAACATGTTTTTTCGAAGCGTGCTTATGAATAGATGGTTCTGTTAAATAAACCTTACATCGAAGGCGCTTTTAAAGGTTTTGAGATTGTTGTGATCGTCAGAGGTAATTCGATTGAAATTGATAGGGGGTAAGACGTACAATTTTGTTGTTCACTTGGCTGTATGCTGGGAATACATAATGATCGTTTGATTCTTCTAAAGGTATCTGGTCATCCGAATAAACAGCTTTTACAGTCTTCTTTAACTTTTTACTTTTTGTAGGATATTCGCCGATTATTGTTGATTCATCGATTGACGCTGAGGACAATTCATAAACGTCATTTTGTGGAGGCGAGAACAGGTTTTCCATATTGTAGTTAGGAAAAAGTGATGTAAACGCAAATACATACAATAATCCCAATAAAGAAAATTTCCGCAATTTCTTACTCCCCCCTTTCTTTTTTACTACTACAAGTATAACACGAAACAACGCGTTTCTGAAGTAAAGTGAAAAAGCTACCTTAACAAAGGTAGCTTTCTTCATATTTATTTAGTTGAGTTTAAGTGGCTGTTACGGTATCCATAACTAAAATATAGAACTAGTCCGATGACGAGCCAAACCACAAATCCTTTCCATGTGAATGCTGAGAGTTGAAGCATGAGATAAACGCAGAAAATAATCGCTAATGCCGGAATCACAGGGACCCATGGTGTTTTAAAGCCCCGTTTGATATCAGGTCGTGTTTTTCGAAGAACGGCAACGCCTAGAGAAACCGTAGCAAAGGCAAACAAAGTACCAATACTCGTAAGTTCAGCTAGTTTATCTAACGGAACAAATCCAGCAAACAATGCAACAAGCAATCCAGTTGTCCACGTACTAGGAAGTGGTACTTTCGTTCTTGGATGAACCGCGGACAGTTTACTTGGAAGAAGTCCATCACGACTCATAGCATAAAACAATCTTGTCTGTCCGAACATCATTACGATTAAAACCGTTGTAATTCCTACAATTGCTCCCAATGAGATGAAGCCGGCAGCCCAATCTTGACCGATGAATTGCAACGCAAATGCTACAGGATCTTTTACATTCAACATGTTATAAGGAACAATCCCTGTAAGAATAAGTGAAACGACGATATAGATTACTGTACAAATGGCCAATGCAGAGATAATACCGATCGGCAAGTTTCGCTGTGGATTCTTCACTTCCTCAGCAGCTGTGGATACTGCATCGAAGCCAAAATACGCAAAGACGACTACTGCAGCTCCTGTTACTACACCAGAGAATCCAAAAGGAACAAACGGCTCCCAGTTAGCAGGTTCCACATACCAAACGCCTACTGCGATGAATAAAAGAATAACCGCCACTTTCACGATTACCATAATGGAATTGAATTTTGCGGATTCTTTAACACCTCTTGATAGTAGAAGTGTGACGAGCAAAATAATCATTACAGCAGGCAAATCAATATATGTTCCCTTCGAAGGATCAAAAGCACTTGTTATAGCTGTTGGAAGATGTATACCAAAGCCGGTTAAAAGGCTTTGGTAATATCCTGACCAACTACTCGCTACAGCCGATGAAGCGAGCCCATATTCGAGTACAAGGTCCCAGCCTAATATCCAAGCAAATATTTCACCGAATGCAACATAACTGTACGTGTAGGCACTACCCGATTGTGGAATCATTGAAGCGAATTCGGAATAACAAAGTGCCGCAAACACACAAGCAAGCCCTGCGATAATAAAAGATAAAATAAGAGCGGGACCTGCATATTTTGCAGCTGCTACCCCAGTCAGGACAAAGACTCCAGTTCCTATAATGGCTCCTACACCTAACATTGTTAGGTCAACAGCGCCAAGAACACGATTTAAAGATTGATCACTGCTTTGATTGGTTAGTAACTTTTTTCTAAATAAGTTCATAAGACCTCCAATGAATGTCGATAAATGTCGAATAATACTTTTGTAATCTTACAAGCATTTAATATTTTTGTAAACATTAAAATTTTCAAACATTTCTAATAGATGGAAAGTAAATAGTTGTTTTGAATTGCACCGTTAAGACACTTCCATTTTTTTGCTTTGACAACCCTTCCTTTTACTCGCTAAAATGTTTTTTATGTGGCAACTTTTATTACATCAAGAAGAAGGTGACTTAATGTGAAAAAAATAAAAATTAGTCTTGCTTGGCAGATCCTCATTGGACTTGCTGTCGGTATCCTCATTGGTGCGTTGTTTTATGGAAATGAAACAGTCCAAGGTTATTTACAGCCAATTGGAGACATTTTTATCCGCTTAATTAAGATGATCGTTGTTCCAATTGTTGTATCCAGCCTTATCGTTGGTGTTGCAAGTGTTGGTGACATCAAACAGTTAGGACGTCTCGGTGGTAAAACCATTCTTTATTTTGAAATCATTACGACATTAGCAATCGTAATCGGTCTATTTATCGCTAACATATTCCAACCTGGTGCAGGAGTGGATATGAAATCGTTATCAAAAGGTGATATTTCGAGCTATGTGGAAACGACTGAATCAGTTGAAAGCCATGGATTTGCAGAAACTTTCTTAAACATTGTACCAACGAACCTTTTTGAATCATTAGCTGAAGGAGATATGTTGGCTATCATCTTCTTCTCTGTGTTATTCGGATTAGGAATTGCAGCGATCGGCGAAAAAGGAAAACCGGTCTTAGCCTTTTTCCAAGGAACAGCTGACGCCATGTTCTATATCACGAATCAAATCATGAAACTTGCTCCTTTCGGTGTTTTCGCACTTATAGGGGTTACTGTATCAAAATTCGGTGTTGAATCACTTGTACCACTAAGTAAACTGGTTCTAGTCGTTTATGGTGCGATGTTCTTCTTCGTAATCGTCGTATTAGGTGCTGTAGCAGCGATGGTAAAAGTGAATATCTTTACGTTGATCAAGATTTTAAAAGACGAACTGATCTTAGCTTACTCAACAGCTAGTTCAGAAACGGTTTTACCAAAGATCATGGAAAAGATGGAGAAGTTCGGTTGTCCTAAAGCCATTACTTCATTCGTCATTCCTACTGGTTATTCATTTAACCTAGATGGATCCACTCTCTATCAAGCAATAGCCGCATTATTTATTGCACAAATGTACGGTATTGAAATAACAATTGCTGAACAAATTTCGTTATTGCTTGTATTAATGGTAACGTCAAAAGGTATTGCAGGTGTTCCTGGAGTTTCATTCGTTGTTCTTTTAGCAACACTTGGAACAGTAGGAATACCATTAGAAGGCCTAGCATTTATCGCGGGAATCGATCGAATCCTTGATATGGCACGTACAGCCGTAAACGTTGTAGGTAACTCGTTAGCTGCTGTTGTAATGTCCAAATGGGAAGGTAAATTTAACACGATGAAAGCAGAGCAATATCAACAAGAGGTCAGTTAATAGTCTAACCAAAAAACCGTGTCAGCCACTTTGAGCTGACACGGTTTTTTTGTGATGTCTATTTCTTTAAATGATAAGGAACCGTCGAGATGACAATATCTCTCTTATACAATAAGTAAGCTCGAATCAGTAAACTCGATTGGTTATGAAGAATATTGTGCCAACCTTTTTTGGGTATAAATTGAGGAATTACTACAGTTACTTGGTAATCGCCTTCTTTCGCTTTATGAGCAACCGTATCTACAAACTTTGTCAGCGGTCCAAGTATACTTCTGTAATGAGAATGAAGAGTAACGAGCCTAACGTCAGGCTGCCATTCATTCCACTTCTCTTCAAATTTTCTCTCATCTTCCCGTTCGAATGCTACATACACTGCAATAATTTGATCAGGGTTAAGAGATTTTGCATATTTCAACGAGTTCTCCACCACATGTGTCATTCCAGCAACCGGTAAGATCATGACATTCCCTTTTATATCTGGAGACACTTCACATGTCGTTAACCTCAATTGATCACCAACTGCATCGTAATGTTTCTTTATTCGATGGAAGATCAATACGATAATTGGCAGGAAAATTAGGATTGACCAGACTTGAGAAAACTTTGTTAGAAAGAACATAATCGTGACGATGAAACTGATCAACGCACCAGTTGTATTAATGATGAATTTCGATACCCATCCAACTGGTTTTTCTCTTAACCATTTTACCATCATTCCAGATTGTGACAGCGTAAATGGAACGAAAACTCCGACAGCATATAACGGAATTAAGTGTTCTGTCTCAGCATGAAAAGCAATAATTAGCAGAATTGATGCAAGTCCGAGTATGATGATTCCATTCGAGTAACCTAATCGATCACCTCTTACTAAAAACATCCTAGGAATAAATTTATCTTTTGCCAAGTTTACTGCTAATAATGGAAACGCAGAATATCCAGTGTTTGCAGCAAGAATCAAAATTAATGCTGTAGTTCCCTGTATAAAGAAATACATAAAGTTTCGACCGAACGTTTCTTCTGCAATCTGAGAGACTACGGTCACCTCAGCTTTTGGTACAATACCATAGAAATACGCTAAGGTAACGATCCCAGAGAAGAGTATCGCTAATAGCGCTCCCATCATCATTAATGTTCGAGCTGCGTTAACAGGTGCCGGTTCTTTGAAGTTTGGAATTGCGTTTGAGATGGCTTCAACACCAGTTAAAGCAGAACTTCCTGAAGCAAATGCTCTTAGCAAAATGAAAAGAGAGATCCCAGCCACAGGTGTACCAATTGGTGTATGCAAGCTCTGAGATACATCCCCCGTTAAAATTTTATAAATGCCTACTGCTATCAAAATAAACAAAGCCAATACAAAGAGATAAACAGGATATGCTAAGATTGATGCTGATTCTGTAACTCCTCGTAAGTTCAGTAATGTAAGAAAAATGACAAATACGATTGCGATCTCAACGTTAAAATCGTGTAAAGCAGGGAATGCCGATGTAATCGCATCAGTACCCGCAGACACACTTACTGCTACGGTTAGTATGTAATCTACAAGCAAAGAACCCCCTGCAATTAACCCAGGATTTACTCCTAAGTTAGTCTTCGAAACAACATATGCCCCTCCTCCATGAGGGTAGGCGTAGATAATTTGTCTATAAGATAAAATAAGAGCAGTTAATAAAAACAGAACCCCTACTGCAATCGGAATAGAGTACCAAAAAGCAGCTGCACCTACGGTAATAAGTACGATTAAAATCTGTTCTGGACCATAAGCAACCGAAGATAATGCATCAGATGATAAAATAGCCAATGCTTTCGTTTTGTTAATCTTTTGTTCGCCTAATGCAGTCGACTTCAAAGGACGACCGATTAAGAAACGCTTAATTGATGTGAACATCATTCTCTCTCCGTCCATAATAGTATTCACTTTTAATGTTTACTAGAAGAAACATTTTTAACAAAAAAAGGCCGCAAGTCATCACGAAACTGACCTGCAGACCTTTAAACTTTAGGCTCCACAAGCTCCACCTTCCTTCTCATAAACGCTTACGGAGTTAGCTGTCGGATTCGGGCCTTTGAGTAGCCCTACCTTAAAGAAGGATTCACCCCAGGACTCTGTTCTGCAGTCCGTTCGGTTCCCCCGCACCATTTGGTTTAAGCGATTTAGAAATTTGAAACTTCACTAATAATACTCCCGTGATATAAAAAAGTAAATACTAATTTTTCTTGAATAGGCTGATCAAAATACGTACATATTGGTTATACATAGAAATAGTTAATAATTTGAACGTAACATTTCGTTAACAATAGGAGTTTTTTACATGGCTAAACAAAAGAATCCTTTATTCTCTGATGAGTACTTAACGAATCTCGCACAAGAGATAAATGAACAGTATGGTGATACAGAACAGGTACAAGAACGTGAAGATGCAGATGAACATGAGGATAAAATCACGGAGGAAGTAGAGGACGATTAAAAAAAGAACCCATTTTTTTCGGGTTCTTTCTTCAATAAGTCCTTATTCGATTAACAGCGATCAGCATGAGGAATGAAATCGCGATAACACTCCCTACCCACATCCAAGCAAGATCCATATTTCCAGATTCAATCGCGATATAGATGGCAGTGGATATCGTCTGTGTTTTTCCTGGTATGTTTCCGGCAAACATTAAAGTAGCACCAAACTCACCTAACGCGCGAGCAAAACTCAGAATAGCACCTGACGTGATTGCCCTAATAGATAGTGGAACAGAGATTTTCCGCAAAACATCCCACTCGTTCGCCCCGTCTACACGCGCTGCGTTCTCAATGTCTAAGTCAATTGATTCGAAACCCGCTTTTGCGGATTGATACATGAGTGGAAATGCAACAACTGCAGAAGCAATAACGGCTGCCCACCAAGTAAACATGATCGGTTGGTTAAAGAGCCACTCTACTAGCTGTCCTCCTGGACCATTTCGACCAAACAAAACAATTAACAAAAATCCTACCACCGTTGGGGGTAGTACGAGTGGAAGTAAGAATACTGTTTCAATCAACATTTTTCCTTTAAATTTCTGATGAGCCATGATTCTGCCCAAAAATATGCCTGCTAGAACCACAATTAATGAAGCTGTCACCGCTATACCGAGTGATAATGTGACAGGTGACCAAAAATCAGTTGCCATTTCCTTTTCCACCCGCTTAACACAATGATTATAATGCTGAATTTATCCGTCTTCATCATATCACATCAAACTTTGATGGAGATGAAAGATATTCGAAATTGTCGAACGGCCTTTATGTTTGAAATTAGACTCAATTCCTGTCTGAAACGACTTAATTGATGACGAATATGAACTAATTTTCCTCTTTAAGACTTAATTTTTCTTATTTAGACTTAATGTTGTATAAAGGTGCTCTCCCGCTGCCTAAGAAACCATCCATATATGAGAAAAGCTGCCTAGATGAGTGGATTCACCCATCTAGGCAGCTGATTATTCTTTACTCTTTAACAGCTAGAACTGAACCTTTGTATTCTTTATCAATAAAATCAGTAATCTCTTTCGAGTGAAGTACTTCTATCAACGTTTTAATAGATTTCTTCTCTTTGTCACCTTCACGCACTGTGATGATATTTGCGAATGGTGATTCAGATCCTTCCAAGGCGATTGAATCTTTCTTAGGGTTCAAATCTGCATCGATTGCGAAGTTAGTGTTGATAACAATCGCATCGCCTTCATCGTTTTCATATGCCTTTGTTAATAGTCCTGGATCGATGTCTGCCACAAACTCTAGTTTTCTCGGATTTTCTACAATATCACTTATTTGTGCTTCATAGCCTTTTCCTTCTTTTAGTTTGATTAGACCTTCTGCTTCAAAGATTGAAAGGATACGACCGTGCTCAGCAACTGAGTTACTTAAGATTACTTTCCCGCCATCTGGAATGTCTTTTAGTGATTTATGTCTCTTTGAATAAACACCCATCGGCTCGAGGTGAACCGCACCAGCATTTTCAAACTTGTATTTTGGGTTATCTTTTACTTGCTGTGTTAAATATGGAATGTGCTGAAAATAGTTTGCATCAATTTCTTTTTCATAAAGCGACTTGTTCGGTAAGATATAGTCTTGGAATTTTACTATTTCTAAATCAATTCCCTTTTCCTTCAAAAGCGGCTTCGCTTCTTCTAAAATTTCAGCATGCGGTACGTTAGATGCTCCCACTACAAGCTTTTCTGTTTTTTCTCCACCACTTGTCGATGAGCCACACGCAGCTAATACGAATACTGCCAAACTTGCGAGTAAAACTTGAACGATCCTTTTCATGTTTCGATCCCCTATCCCCTAATTTCTAAATTTTTCTTTGTTAAGAATTCTTATATAAAGTTTCGGCATGCAAAAAGCCTCCTGTGCTCATGAAAGAGACAGAAGGCTTCTCGAAAAAATCCGATTTTCCTCTCATCTCTCAGTGTGACCACTGTTAGATTTAGCACCGTTTTCACATTGATACTAAGTACAATGTAAATGGTTGCCGGGTTTCATAGGGCTAATTCCCTCCACCTGCTCTTAATAAGAGTATTCCTATCAAATTACTTTGTATTATTACAGATATCTCGATTAATGTCAAACACTTTTTTTCAAACTATTCTGAACCGAAGTAGTAACAAATTTTAATAACCAATCAGAAGTAGTAGTGATGAGCTGGTCAAAATGCCTGATAGAAGAATACGTATGATTTGCATCTTCTATAAGTATCATTTCACTGACACCTTCATTTCGCTTATTTGATTCTTCATAATAGTCCTTACAATAACTTGAAGAAATAACTTGATCACCTGTTCCATGAATGAACAGCGCGTTCCCACTAAACTGCTTGATGTCTTCTAATGGTGAATAAGCTTGAAGAGAAAGTAAAAATTCTTCCGTTATGGTATAACCTAAATGATCAATTACGGGATGCTCGCCGTTGTAGCCAACTATTTCTTTAATTTCTTCAAATGGATTTCCTACAGCAGACCATGTGATCACATTATTAATTCTTTCATCATCTGCTGCAGTGCATACCGCAACAGCACCGCCTAAACTATGACCGATTAGCGTTATTGCGTTTTGATCAATGTTAGGTAGTTTTCTTCCATATGAAATCACTTCCTTTGTCTGATCAATAAAACAAGCGAACTCATTTTCTCCATATTCCCCTTCACTCTCACCGCATCCAGCATAATCAAACCTCAATACAGCAAACCCAAGTTCAACGAGTGCCTGAGCTGTTTTAACAAACAGGCGGTCTACTCCAATCCGTGTACTCGTAAAACCGTGGCAAATAATGATTAACGGTAACTTCTTTTCACCTACTCCATTTTCATGAGGGAAATGAATGGTGTGAGCCAATTTTCTATCCTTCCACCATATACAATCCGATGTAACCATATTACCCACTCCTTTTCTATTTATTGAGATAGCTGTCATTGTAATTACCCATTGATATCAACACAAAAAAACCATGTTCAATTAGAGAACACGGTTTCATACATACAATCCGTTCGTTCTCTCATCTCTCAGCAAAAACTGCTGTTAGATTTAGCACCGTTTCGGTCAAAACAAAGTTTATGTTTCGCCGATGGTTGCCGGGCTTCATTGGGCTAAGTCCCTCCGCCTGCTCTTAATAAGAGTTAGATTATTAATTTAAGGATAATCATAGGCTACTTGCTAATTGATGTCAATGAAAATAACGAGTCCTAATCAGAATTCCCTACAGAATATTATTAAGTGACGAGGAAATGCTAAAAAAAATGTAATATTACATGACGGAATAAAGAACGGGTGATCTCAATGAGATTTTTTAAGAAAAAAAAACAACCAGAATCAAAATCCAACCATACAAAAGGTACATTGACATTCCCTGAACTAATGAAAAAGCTAACGGCTTCAGCTGACTTTTCTACTGTTAAGCAATCATCTCTCAGTACATTCTATATCTCGTACTATAAAACCCTTGTAAACCCTGAATTTGTACATCGTGATTTATTACCATATATAACAGAAAAACCTCTAAAAAGCTTAGATGATATTCAAAAGCATCTGCCGTTAGATGGAATGGTAAAAACGAATGAGATCCATGACATTGCTAACAAAGTGACAGAAGGCTATATTCTTATTCAAATGAATAAGGAAGATGCAGAAGGTTTGTTGGTTCCTAGTTTATCTACCGAAAACAGACAGATTTCAATCCCAGAAACTGAATTCAGCGTAGTAGGACCAAAAGAAGCATTTGTTGAATCACTCGATACGAATTTAAACCTTATTCGTAAAAGATTACCCATTCCTGAATTTACGGTTAAGGAAGTAAGAGTTGGCAAACTCTCAAAAACAAGGGTAGCGATCATTTATATCGAGGGAATTGCTGATGAAGAAAATGTGAACACGGCAATACAGCGTGTTAATGATATCGAATATGACCATGTTGTAGACAGTTCTTATATCAATCAAATGATATCTGACAATGAGAACTCTCCTTTCCCCCAGCTAATAGATACAGAGCGGCCAGACCGAGTAGCAAGTGTGTTATCCGAAGGTAAAGTAGCGATTATGGCTGACGGATCTCCACATGCGTTGACTGGTCCAACTACCATCGTAGAGTTCTTTTCGGCATTTGAGGATTATTTTTTGAATTGGATTCTCGCTTCCGTCTTTCGTTTGATCAGATTGATGGCTGTTATGTTTTCCGTGTTATCAACACCTCTGTATGTAGCTGTATTAACATTTCATTATGAGATGATTCCGGAGAATTTATTAGCTACATTGGTTGCTTCCCGTAACGATATTCCTTTTCCGCCAATACTAGAAGCTATCGTTTTGGAGCTATCCATTGAGTTGCTACGTGAGGCTGGAGCCAGGCTGCCATCTAAAGTCGGTCAGACAATTGGGATCGTTGGAGGTATCGTTATTGGAACCGCAGCGGTACAAGCAGGATTAACGAGCAACGTTCTGTTGATCATTGTTGCTTTAGCGGCACTCGCTTCTTTTACAACACCCGTGTATCAGATGGGTAACACCATTCGTTTACTTCGTTTTCCATTCTTATTGTTTGCACAGTTCCTAGGAGTACTTGGTGTTGCGATTTGTTTTGCATTTATAATATCTCATCTGTTGAAGCTAACTTCTCTTGGTAGACCTTACATTGCACCAATATACCCGCTTCGTACAAACGATTTAAAGGATGCACTTATAAGAATGCCGTTTAGTATGCAAAATACCCGGCCATCATTATTAAGACCAGAGGATAAAGCAAGAATGAATAAAAAGCGAGCAAAAGCAAAGCATGACATAGAGGACTAAAAATGAGGGGTATGTATGTCTCAGATCAGTGAAAACAAGCAGATATCACCTTATATGGCTTTTTATATGGTTACAACGATGCAGATTGGAGTAGGTATTCTGGGATTTGAGCGTTATATCGCTAAATCAGCAGGCCATGATGCATGGATTTCCGTAATCATCGGAGGTCTTTCATTTAATGTGTTGATCTGGATGATCTATCGCATCCTTTCAAAAGAAAACGCTGATATCATTGGCGTACATAAAAACTTATTCGGCAGATGGATCGGCGGTGTATTAAGTTTTCTTCTCTTGATTTATTTCAGTTCTACAATTCTTACTGTACTTAGAACGTATATTGAAGTGATTCAAATCTGGGTCTTTCCTGAACTAGGTACACCGATTATTTCCCTTATACTGTTAGGATTAGCCTATTCCTATGTCATTGGAGGAATCCGGGTTGTAGCAGGACTGTCCGTATTAGGTTTTTTTATCTCTCTTCCTTTATTTTTATTAAAATATTACGCACTTAAACATGCGCATTATACAAATCTCTTACCCATTTTAGACCATTCATTTACCGAACTGATGGCTGCAACAAAAGGAGTCACTCTGGATTATTTAGGATTTGAGCTGATCTTGTTATACTTGCCCTTTTTGAAACAACCAGAAAAATCTCAAAAGTGGGCTCACTTTGGGAATCTGTTTACAATGTTCACTTACCTCATAACTGTATTCGTTTCTTTCGTATATTTTAATCAAGAACAGCTTCAACATACGATTTGGGCGACGTTAACACTGTGGAAGATTGTCGATCTACCTTTCGCACAGCGATTTGAATATGCAGGCATCGCACTTTGGCTATTCGTTATTCTTCCTAACCTTTGTATTGGCTTATGGGCAGTCAGCCGTGGTATTCACCGTCTATACAAAATTAAGCAAAAAAGTGCGCTACGTACAATGCTTTTCGTTATTTTCATATGTAGCATCTTAGTCGTTGACCGGCAACAAGTAGACATACTAAATACAAAAGTGTCACAGATTGGTTTTTATATTCTTTATGCCTATATTCCGTTTTTATTTGTTATCCAACTGATTTCAGGAAAAGTGAGGAAAGCAAAAAATGGCTAAAAAAAAACTGCTCATCATTTTCACTTTAATTCTTTTAACCGGTTGCTTTCCGAGTAAAAAAATTCTAGAAGACGTGCAGCTCGTTTCAGCAGTTGGATATGATTATAAATCGAATAATCAAGTTGAGTTGAACGGGATGGTAGCCATTCCTCAGCGAGGTGAAGATGTCCCGCCGATCTCACAAGTATTCACGGCAACCACGAATACAAGCAAGATGGCTAGAGCATTGGAACAAGCTGAATCGCCAAAACCGTTTGAAATCGGGCGATTAGAAATTGCTCTATATAACGATCAATTAGCCGAAAAAGGTATCTACGATTTGGTTGATACACTTCAGCGTGATCCATCGTTAGGTCGAGACCTATATATGGGTGTCGTTTTAGGGAGTACGAAAACATTGTTGGAACAACGATACCCCCTTAGTGAAACACCTTCTAAGTACCTGCTACAGCTTCTTGATCAAAATATGCAGGCGAACATACCAAAGTCAAACTTACATGATTTTTTGTATACGTATTACGGAAAAGGGATGGATCCCAACCTTCCACTCTTAGAGAAGCAAGCAGATCGAATAAGAGTAATAGGGACAGCTCTGTTAAAAGATGACAAGATGGTCGGACAGTTAAAACTTGAAGATTCCTTTCTTTTAAAGCTTCTCATGGAACCCTTTGAAAAAGGCATTTATGAAGTGAAATTTAAGAATGATCAATTTTTTACGATTCAAAATCTGTCATCAAAAGTAGAATATCGTTTTAAAGACGTGAAACGCTCTCCATCAGTGGACATTTTTGTTAAAGTGAGAGGGCGAGTAAGTGAAGCGCCTAACATTCCTGTAAGCGATCCGTCGCTAATCGAACAGCTTGAGAGTGCAACTGAAAAAGCTATGAATAAACGAACCAATAAGATCGTAAAAAAGCTTCAAAAATCGAAGGTTGATACGATCGGATTAGGTGATCTGGCACGGAGCAGAACAAGAGGATTTAATTTCAAACGCTGGGACGAGCAGTACCCCGATATTCCAATCAACGTAAAAGTTCGTGTGGAAATAACTCAAGCAGGGATTACAGAATAATGTAATCTCGTGTTCATGAATCCCATTTCTTGCTGTTGTCTCCCACAAAAAGAAGCTTCTACTCAGCCTTTTTTTCCGTTGAGCAGAAAGCTTCTTTTTATGAACGAATTTAACTCCCAGCGCCTCCTGCCCCGGGATTAACAGAAGACTGGTTCCGTTTTTCAATTGCGTTTACTCCCATAACTACAGCAATTAGCTCTTCTGTTAATAAAACATCTGAGTTGTGTTTTAACTCATAAGCAGAAGCTTGGAAAAATCCATTTATTTTCTTGAAAGTCGCAATCTCAGTTCTGTTTTCATTTAAAATGATATATTCCTTTGAAAAAGCAGGAGCTTCAATTTCATATGTATGATCCTTTGTTAAATAACGATACTTTTTAGAGAAGAAGGCAAATGAAGATTTCACCACGCCGAGTTCCTTACCATCTGGTTGCTTAATGACCCATTTTCCTGATAAGAAAGGAAAACCGCCTTCAACGACGACCATTCCTGATTCATCCTCAATACTTACGCCTGAAGAAAATGCGCTTTTTAAATCAAGCATTCCCCGTTTCTGTTGCTCGCCATTGTAAATATCCGTTTTGCCTGACGAGAAAAAGGTATCCTTAAAATACACACATCTTTCCATAACGACCACTCCCATAATCAAGATCGCGCTTATTTTTGTTGTTCCTCTAACTGCTGAAGTCGTTTTTCAATCTTCTTTCGCTTTTCTATTTCTTGAAACACAAATATAAAAGCTGTCGCAGCCATAATAAAAGTTAACCATTCCATCATCTTAACCCTCTAATCTCTGTTGTATTTAGTAATTTAGTCACCCGCTTATCAAAAGCGTTCTTTACAAACTCAGTTTTGTCGGCATAAATTTTAATTACCTCTTTGATCTCTTCTGGTCGGTAAAACTCGTTTCGGTTGTGAGCAAGAGATGGATAGCCTGACCCCCGTTGAAGATAATCTGATGAAGCAACGGAATACCATCTTTCTTCATCTAATCGTTCACCGCCTATCCTCATTTCTACCACTTTTAATCCATCATAAACAACTTCTGCACCTGAAATATGCAATCCCCCCACATACTTCCCTCTGAAGCCAGGCCCTCTTCCATCTAGTAAGCAGTGTTGAACATCAAGTGATTGTTGAATCGCTTCTGTTATGTATTTCCCTTGAATCTCAAAGGATGTTGGGTTTAGTGGAGATGGGCAGATCTCTATCAATTTCTTATCAGAAACATAAGAAAAGATTCCTGCATTTGCAATCCCACTGTTTATCAAGCCTATGTCGGTGTTCAGCATGTCTTTTAAACCATCGGCGATAAGGTTTGTGATCGGATTTTCACTGATCACATCATGCCATAAAGGTTCATCAATCAGATATAACGGTTTCCCTAAAATCTCAATAGCCGTTTTTTTACTTTTTTTAAGAATCGAAAGAATCTCTTCGTCTGGATTGGAGTCTTTTGTGCTATAAACGGCAGATTGTAAAAGCGTTTTATGTGATCCGTTTACTTCAATTTCTAATACTCCAATATGTTCACCAAAGTTTCCTGCACTTACGATGAACGTATCATTGACTACTTTCGCTTCTTGGTAAAGGACGTGATCATGTGAGGACACGATGATATCAATACCGGAAATTTCTTTTGCTAGATCAATATCCGCTACCGTTCCAACATGGTTTAGAAGGATGCACAGATCGTATTTTCCGCGGTTACGCTCCAATTCCTCTGCGATGGCGATGATATAGTTTTCGCTATGAAATCCTAGACCCTCATTAAAAGCACCTAAGTCAGGTGATGCTCCGGTTACGAATATTCGAAGTCCGTTTTTAGAAAGGATGACACTCGAACGAACACCAGGAATCGTCGTCTCGTCTTTCCTGAAAAGGTTGTTGCTGATAAACGGAACTGAACTTTGAGTTGCCATATGCACTAACGTGTCTGCCCCATTAAACATTTCATTGTTGCCGATCGTCAATAAATCATAGCCAGCAGCACCAAGGAGCTCAACCGCTGCCATGCCTCTTGTTCCTTGAAGTTCAATGCTTTTGAAATCTGCAAAATCCCCTGCATCAACAAGTAAAGTGTTTTCATCTCTATGCTGATGAATCAGAGTTACTGATTTTGCAAAGTTATCAAAATGACTGTGAAGATCGTTCGTATGTATGATTTTCAGCTTCATATTTCCCCCAAATTTATATAAGTCTACCTTTACAAATAATGGTATCATAAATTAGAAAACAATTGTTCAAAAAATATGGAGGATTGGAATGTCATATCACGATAACGAGTTAAGAATTCGACCGATCATTGTTGGAGATTTACCCAAGCTTTGGGAATTCATTTATAAAGAAAAAGCACCAGAATGGAAAAAATGGGACGCTCCATACTTTGAACACAAACACATTCCCTTTGATGAATTTATGTGGAATAAAGATCACTATGTCAATCATGAACAACGTTGGGCTATTGAAGTAGCTGGTGAGTTGATCGGAACAGTAAGTTATTATTGGGAACACGAGCCTTCACGCTGGTTAGAGATCGGAATAGGTATCTACAATCCTAACTTTTGGAGTGGTGGATACGGTACAAGAGCTATTATTCTATGGATCAACCACTTGTTTAACACACTTCCACTCGTTCGTGTCGGTTATACAACATGGTCAGGAAATGAGCGAATGATTAAAGTTGGAGAGAAGATTGGCATGAAAATGGAGGGCAGATTGAGAAAATGCCGTTATTATAACGGAGAGTATTATGACTCAATCAGGATGGGCATTCTGCGAGAAGAGTGGGAATCTTCTCCAATAAGGATATAAGAACTTGGAGATTCTATTAGCGTTATCAGGCTATCTCATTTTATTTTTCGTTATTTATTTTGCTGTAAGAACTGGAATGAATGACTCTAAACAACTCATGCATATACGTACTGAACTGTCCACAATAAAAAGCGAGTTAGAACTTTTACGTAAGCAATCAGCAAATCATGAGGAGGAGCAAGCTTCTTGGGAAAATGGAAAACTATAAAGTCACAATATGTCTACCAAACCCCTTTTGGTCATTTAAGAAAAGATAGCTGTGAGCTGCCCAACGGAAATAAAATTGATAGCTATTACGTACATGAGTATGCAGATTGGTTAAATGCAGTTGTTCTTACTAAAGAAAATCAGATTGTGCTTGTCGAACAATACCGGTATCCCGGTAACGAATTCTTTTTAGAAGTGCCTGCTGGAAAAATCGAAGAAAATGAATCTTATGAAGAAGGTATTTTAAGAGAAGTCTTAGAGGAAACAGGTTTTACATCCCTTAAAAAGCCAATCTTACTTGGAGAATTCATGGTGAATCCCGCTACTCAGACCAACAAGGTCATAACGTTCCTTATCTTAGATGCGTTTCAGTCAACTTCTCAAAGTCTAGATGATAATGAAGTCATAACTACTAAGGTCTTTCATTTCACTGATATGGAAAGATTAATAAATGACAAAAAAATTACACAGTTGTTTACAGTAAGCGCTTATTATTTAGCAAAGAACTTTCTTTCCGAAAACGAAAAAAACTAGCTTAGTTTTGTTTACCCCTAAGCTAGTTCTCCTGTCTTTAGTTAAACTTAATCTTAACCGCGCGTGTTGCTACAAAACTTTTAATGTATGTATCAATTGGTCTTCTTCCGCCAAAATCATCTTCATATAGTCCTGTAATCACAAAGCCGGCATCAATCTGTCCTTGTATTTGATCCTCTAACGTATGGCCGAATTCTACCGTATCATCAGCCTTAAGGTATGCAGCTTTCTCTTTTTCAGACAATGAATCAAGGGTTGAATAAGGAATTCTGTTTCTTACAACAAGGTTCCCCTTTCTATCTTCTTCATCATCAAAAATGAACAATAATGGATTCGTAAAACCAGATATGAGAACGCCTTGGTCTTTTAACACGCGTGCCGCTTCTTTCCAAACGGGAGAGATATCTTCAACGAATAAGTTCGCTACAGGATGAACGATCAAGTCAAACTCACCTTCATTAAACATAGAAAGATCACACATATCTCCTTGAATGGCCGTTAAACTCAAATTATTTTCTTTTGCCACCATCTCATCTTTTTCTAACTGTTTCTTAGAGATATCCATAACAGTAACGTTTGCACCAGCTGCCGCTAAAACAGGACCTTGTTGTCCTCCACCTGAAGCAAGACAAAGAACCTTCAGTCCTGTCAACGATTCTGGAAACCAATGTCTAGGAACAGATTTTTCTGTTGTAACGGTAATACTCCAATCTCCTCTTTTACTTCTTGCAATAACATCATTAGATACAGCCTTCGTATAGATCACACCATCTTCAACTTTTTTGTCCCATGCCCTGCTATTGTGTTTAACGGTATTCATCTTCAAAACTCCTAAACTTTATATAGTCATACTAAACATTCCTTAAAAAGGTAGATAACTCCTTCATAAATGACAAAAGAAAAGCAAAAAGAGCCTTTCAGTAAGGCTCTTTCGAATAGCAAGTCTAAATCTTTTCATGCAAAAATGTATTTTCTATTTGCGAAAAATCAGCTAAAGTAGGTTCTTTCGCATTAAGTTTAAGTGTACGTGCTGTAGAAGCATGAACTTTCTTCAACAAATCAGGGTTGTTCATTAATCGCTGGCCATAAGAAGGAATCATCTCTTTAATTTTCGGTTCCCATTTTCCTATATCTTGAGGGAAACATTTGTTCAGTACTTCTAACATAACGTGAACAGCTGTTGACGCTCCTGGAGATGCGCCTAGTAATGCAGCGATCGAACCGTCAGCAGATGTAATCACTTCTGTACCAAACTGAAGTGTTCCCTTTCCGCCAGTTTCAGTATCTTTGATAACCTGAACACGTTGCCCTGCTACGACGAGATCCCAATCTTCACTCTTAGCGGTTGGGATGAACTCTCTTAATTCTTCCATTCGCTGTTCTTTTGACAATAATACTTGCTGAATCAAGTATTTGGTTAATGACATTTCTTTAGCACCAGCGGCTAACATCGTTAACACGTTATTAGGTTTTACAGAAGTCACTAAATCGAGCATCGATCCTGTTTTTAAGAACTTTGGTGAGAATCCCGCGAACGGTCCAAACAACAACGATTTCTTATTGTCAATGTATCTCGTATCTAGGTGAGGAACGGACATCGGTGGAGCACCGACTTTAGCTTTTCCGTATACTTTTGCATGCTGCTGGTCAATCACTTCAGGATTCTTACATACCATAAAGATTCCGCTTACTGGGAATCCACCGATATGTTTTCCTTCAGGAATACCGGATTTTTGAAGCAAATGAAGGCTTCCCCCTCCACCGCCGATAAATACAAACTTCGCTGTGTGGCGTTCAATAGAACCTGTGTTATGGTTTTTCACCTTTAGTTCCCATAAGCCGTCGGAAGTACGCTTTAAGTTTTCCACGCTATGTTTGTATTTAACATCTACATTCTTATTTTGAAGATGACTAAATAACATGCGAGTGAGTGAGCCGAAATTCACATCAGTTCCTGAATCAATCTTAGTAGCTGCGATACTTTCATTTAACGAACGGCCTTCCATAATTAAAGGAATCCATTCCATCAATTTCTCTGGAGAATCTGAGAATTCCATCCCTTGGAAAAGAGGATTCTCTGTTAGCGCTTCCATACGTTTCTTTAAAAAGGCTACATTGTTTTCCCCTTGAACCATACTCATATGTGGCAAAGGCATGATGAAGTCTTCTGGGTTACGAATCAACTTTTGATCTACAAGATAAGACCAAAACTGCATAGACACTTGAAACTGTTCGTTAATTTCAATCGCTTTCGATATATCTATAGAGCCATCTGGTTTTTCCGATGTGTAATTCAGTTCACAAAGTGCAGCATGCCCTGTTCCAGCATTGTTCCACTCGTTTGAACTTTCCTCTCCTGCTTTATCAAGTTTCTCAAATACCTTAATTTTCATTTCTGGAGCTATTTCTTTTAAGATCGTCCCTAATGTAGCACTCATGATTCCAGCGCCGATTAAAAGGACGTCTGTGTTCGTTTCTCTGTTGCTCATCATTATCAACCTTTTCACCTAAAATTTACAGTAAAAAGCCATTGTCTCATACATATAGAGACAACTTGGTAGCTGCTTTTCCTGTTTTCATGAAAACCGTATCAACTAGTATTACTAATATTTAAGTCTTTAATATCTTTATTATATGATAATTATAAATTATTTGAAAGCCGATAAAAAGTGATAATTATATGAATAGTGTGCCCAAACTCTTTCGACATCAGTATTTACAAAGGTGTTAGTTAAAGTTTTTTACAGAAGAATGCACAAGTATATATGTATTTCTAACTAAATTGCACAACAAAAACGCCTGTAATTCTTCATCAGGCGCTCCTGTTCGAAAAAATGCTTCACGTAAAAATTAGTTCACTGCTTTCTAAACTTTCTTCTCTATCCTTTTCTAGACTTCGATTTGTTCGATTGATTAGTACACTTCTATAATGAGCTGCACGATGGAGTTTGCCTTTAAGGGCTCGGGAGGTACTTTCAATAGGTAGGTCCATTCCGTTTGAGAAGATTACTCTAACCTTTTTCCGGTCAATGGATATAATATCGTCAATGTGTGGCTGTGAAAGCCAAATGCAGGAGTCTTTTCGTGGTGATTTCGTGGGAAAAAAGAATATATCAAGCTTCGTATCAATCATAATCGGAGGAAAGCACATCCTCCCCAAAATTATTTGTGTTGCATCTTTCTTGCCATCGTATGTACTTCCATAGTACGGACAGGAATCTTTGATGACTCGAAAAGGCTTTTTCTCAACAAGGATGACGGCGTCTTTTTCATAAATTTCAGCACAAACTCTTCCCCATTGATTAATAAAAGGATGAATGGCAATGGTCTTATTCGTTATTAAATACTTATCCAATTTTTCGTGCACAATTCTACGCTTCATTCATAACCTCCTAAAATGTTTTTTAAATTCCCCAATAACCTTAACCTCCATAGTATAAATTTCCCTAAGATTCATACTATATAGTAATATTTTACCATTTAATAAAACACGCATCTACATATTTCACCAATAATTTTCATAATATTTTGTTTATTTATAAGTTAAGCGGGTGAAGATTCGTTTCTTCACCCGCTTCCTTTATTTATTTTGTCATTTCTGAAGCGCTCTTTCGTTTATCAGTCAAAACAATAATTGCCGGAAGAATGAACAATGAGCTGATCAAACATAAGAATGTATCAAATACGGTCGTGATTCCGAACGATCGCAGCATCACAAATTCAGAAAAGATAAGTGTACTAAACCCTGCCATAACCGTTAATCCCGACGCCGTAATCGCCATTCCTATTTTAGAAATCGATTTGATTAGTGCTTTTTCACGGGATAGACCGTTTTCGAGCTCTTCCTGATAGCGTTCCATGATAAGAATGGTAAACTCACTTCCGATACCAAGAACGAGTGAGCCGAGTACAGCCGTTAATGGGTTGATCTCAATACCTAACAGAAACATCATAAGAGAGGACCAGCCTACAACAAGCACAATTGGTAGAACTGGATACATCGCCATTTTCCATCTTCGGTAAGCTAGCATTAGCCCGGCGATAATCGCAATAACTCCAATACCTGCAGATAAGTGACGGTTTTCAGTCATCGATCCCACTGATTTAATGTTAATAACATTTGAGCCTGCTGGCTTCATTTCCACTCCAGATGGAGGATTGATATCTTTCTCGATATGATTCAGCAGATCCGCTTGCTCCTTCATTCCGATATTTCCAATCGTAAAAGAAACAGCTGCAGATTCTTTGTCTTTTGATAAAATATTGCTTTTTAATTCATCTGGAACTTGTGCCAAGATGCTCTCAATCTCAGCTTTTGTTTCTGGAACTTCCCCCTTGTTTGCTTGTTTCATAATGGATGCAATACTTGTTGCTGTCTCAATTTCAGGATGAGCTTTCCGCTGTTGTTCCTCATAATCTGCGATCCATTTAACCACTCTCGGATCGGTTACATCACCGGATTTAAGAATAAAAGAAATCTCGTTAGTCGAACCAATAATCTTACGTAGTTCATTTAACTCTTTTAACTCTGGGGCTTCTTGCGGCATCAATTTCTCAATATTCGTTTCGATCTTAAGCGAGTGGTCTATATAAAATCCACCAGCTGAAAGCAACACACCTATTGCTAAAAGAAGTATAGGTTTCTTCACAGTTAATGTAGCTATTTTTTCCATGAAACCTTCCATTTTACTTGGGGTGGAAACGGTTTCTGGTGTAACTTTACGATCACGCAACATAAATACGGCATACATCAACAACAGGGTGACGGTGTAGGAAACGATAACCCCCACAGAAAGCATGATTCCGAAATGCTGAATCATTGGGACTTTTGAAATAAGTAATGTTATGAAACCAAGTGTCATCGAAAATACAGCAATTCCAACAGCTGGCCCCATTTTCTGAATGGATTGCAGAATAGCTTCTTTTACAGGCTTCCCAGCTTTTAATTCCTCGTCATAACGGTTGTGAAATTGGATGGCAAAATCCGTCCCAAGACCGATTAAGATGGGCAAAATCGCCATTGTAACCATACTCATCGGAACTCCGATATAGCCCATGATTCCAATCGTCCAGAATAAAGACAAAAGCACAACCGGAAGTGCTAAGAGTCTCCATTTAACAGGAAAAACCATAAAGAGTATGGCTGCCATCAACACTAGTGAAAGGCCAAGCATGATTGACATATCCTTCATCATGCTATTGTAGATTGCTCCATAAATCTTTGGTGTTCCAGATATCTTAGTATCGAGATTTGAGAACCCTGCTTCTTTTGTCATGTTACTTACTTCTTCTGTTAAATCAGAAAGTTCGCTATAGGGAATGCCCCCTTCTACTTTCATAATGATTAAGGCGTGCTTTCCGTTTTGTGGCATAAACGTTTTGAACATTTCGTTTACATTTCCGTCTTTGTCTAATACAAGCCCTTTTACAAACTTCTCATTTTGAAGAGATGGTGCCCCTGCTGCTTGTAAGGAGGTAAGATTTGCTCCTGACTGTTCGTTTACCTTCTTCATAAATGCAATTTGCGCTTTCTGAGCTGCATCTTGTTGCTGTGCAGGAGTTGCACCTCTTGCTGCAGCTTCCTGAACGGCTTTTTCAACCGCTTCTTGCAGTTGACTTTTCATCTTCATCTGTATTTTTGTTGCTTGATCTGTCCCGTTTTCAATCATGTTGTAATAGCTGAATGCAGATTGAATTTCCTTCTTCTTCACTAATTCACTCTGAAGCTTGTTAATTGCAGAGAGATTATCTGTTGATAATAAATCACCTTGCTTACCTGAAAGCAGGATGAACAGGGTATCGCTACCAAATTCATCATGATATTCTTCTGTAGCTTTATAGATTGGATCCTTATGAGAGATCATCGTCCCCTGCCCAAGATCAACTTGAACTTTCGTCACACCAAACCCAATTACCAAAGTGAAAAGTAATAAAAGGAAAATGATCTTTTTGGGGCTTTGCGTAATTTTTTTCGCTAAAAAGTTGAATCCTTTACTCATCTATTATTCCTCCATTTATCTAAACTGAACAAACTGTTCATTATCAAACAGGTTGTTTAAGGAAATAATAGGAGATAGTGAAGCTTTACTCAATGTCCAAAAAAAGAGAAAGTGTATGATAGCATACAGATGAACTTTGTTTGTAAAATTTTCTTATGATCTTGTACAAAATGACGATATTTGTTCAATAAATTTTATTGAACATACTGTCTGATAGTATGATACATTCTAGATGAGGAGGGATTTGAGCATGTCCGAAAAACATGATCTTCGTATTATAAGAACAAAAAAGTTAATTAGGGATGCTTTCCTAGAACTAATCAGTCAAAAAGGATTTACATCGATAACTGTTCAAGATATCGCAGATACAGCAACGATTGGCAGAGGTACCTTTTATCTGCATTACAAAGACAAATACGATTTATTAGACCAATTGACAGATCAAACACTTACGAAGCTCTCAGAACTTATACAGCCATCTTTTCATTTTCGTGATAACAAACTGAATCTTGAAGAACTGAAACAGATGCTTATTCATGTGTTTGATGCGATACGTTCAGAACAAACCTTTTTTAAAACAATGCTTTCGAGTCATGACACACCGAACTTCACTCAACAATTGACACAATTTTTCTTTAACAAATTTACAGCAGAGTATGAAAATCTGAACCTTTCTCAAAAAAAGGAAGTACCTAAAGGAATTCTTATCAGTTACTTATCTTCAGCCATACTTGGCGTTATCATTTGGTGGCTGAAGAACGATATGATGTATGCTTCAGAGTACATGGCGGAGCAAATTACAAATCTTCTCATTAACGGTCCAGCCTCCATATTTGATGTTGAATACTAAATTATAAAAAGCCAAAGAATAATCATCATTCACTGGCTTCCATGATTTCTGCATTACGATCTGAATAATAAGGTTCATCGATCTTGGTAAATAAATGTGCACTAAAAAGCAACGTAACAATTAAAGTGGTTATGCCCGGATTTCCATTAACCGTTTGCCATAATATTTCCAGTTCATTAAAGAATCCAGTTCACGTCCCCTGATTTCGTAAAGGATCGCCCATGTTTGATAAACTTTAGCAAGAATGAATCCGATTACTGCCCCAGTGGTGAAGCCCAAAAAATAAGTCAGTTCCAGTTTTCTAAGATCCTCCATCTATTCAAACCATCATTCCATAAAAAAGAGGCACTACCCTTGAGTTGGGCTGCCATCCTTCTTAATCAATGCTATGAGACTTTGTGTTAAATGATTGTATTGTAAGGTATTCGTATCACTGAAGGCTTCTTCCCTGTTGGATGGGAGATTTTCATAGTGAATCGGAGATTCAAACTGTGAATCTGAAAAATCATATCTATTTCCCTCAATCACATTGTAAAAATGCCACCCTTCCGTTAGTGGTGTTTTTACAATATCTCCATTTAGCAGATCTTGAACCACAAGCGCTGTTACCCCGCATTGTCCTCTGGCTGGATTCTCTTTCGTCCATTTGGAGCTTGTCTCAATGGACCATGCTCTAAGCAATTGATTCTTTAACGTTTGAATCCTTTCGTCTAGCAACATTTATTCCTCCAATCGAAATAAACTTTTTTGACATTATAAAAAGACTTTTCTACCACATCCAAAAGCAACTAGGGTTACGAAAACAGCCTATTTTTATTATTAAACCGCCAAAATCACTTTCTCTTCAGAATGTATGATGTATATGCTATAAATTTTATGCTTCAACTTTTGTCTCAGTTCCAGAGGGATCGTTAATGCACCTCTTTTACTGATTTTCTGAGTAAATTCCCTCGTCATATTTTTATCTATGATAATGACATCATCTTCACAATCAATGCCTACGATCGATCCATTGCTAATCGCAAACTCTTCTCTCCAGCGAATTGGTATGTAAATATAACCTCTCTCGTTGTCATAATACTTATCTTCCAGCTTATACATAATTCACCTGCTATTCAAGAATAGGGAAACTTCATTTTACTATAATGTGATGAAGTGGTGAAGTCTATATAGTAAACTTTATGTAAAATTTACAATCCTTTTAATTCTTTTCCAAAAGAAAAAGCCAATGAATGACGCTCATTCACTCGCTTTCATAATGCTGTTTTACGCTTTAATACATCTCAAGTCTTATTCAAATTACATCTGGAGAAACTGTCTGTGTCTTCATTTTATATCTAAAATAATACTATAAAGACATTACGAACGGAGATAAGTTATGACAGACACTTTTACCAGAAAACAACTTACACTTGAACTTTTGCTGCATATTACACTAACGTCATTAACCCTTGTAACCCTGATCATGCTGCTACCGACCATTCAGCCAATCTTTAAATTGATCGGCATCGGGCTTGCGATCGGTATCGTAACTTTTGACTTACTCTTTTTATGTAAACGTAATCTGCAATCCTTAAAAATCACTCGCCTGATCGCGCTCTATTTCTTTGCCGTCAGCATGTTCGTGTTTGCTATCTTTTACGTGACAAAACTGTTAGTGCTAACAGACATGTACGGATTTGAAAACTTATTAAAGTTAAATGAGTCCGCTGCCAAATTCATCTACTTAGCTATTTGTTTCGCACAGCCAATCATCTTGCCTCTGCCTGAAGTCGTAACGGTTGCTGCAGCTAGTGCTGTATTTGGACCGTTCACAGCGATTTTCGTAGGATTTCTCGGAACACTAGCTGGAATCATCATGATGTATTTCATCGCAAGATTTGGTGGACAGCGCATTGTTTCAAGGTTTGTAAAAGAAGAACACCTCACAAAGTACCAAACTTATGTACAGAGAAATGAAGTCCTCTTTTTAGCTATTATGTTTATCATTCCAATTTTACCGGACGAAATCATTTGTATTGGAGCAGGACTTGGCGGGGTTACGTTTCGACGGTTCTTTATTATTGCAGCACTATCGAAGCTGTTCACCTCTACAATCTTTGCTTACTCCGTGGAACTAGCGAAGATCTTCTCTTTAACAACGACTGAATTGATGGTGTATGCTTCAATCATTGCGGGAGTTGCATTTATCGTGACAACGTTGATTAAGAAGAATGTGAGACAGAAGGAAAAGGCTTAATACGAAAAGCTGCTCCCAAAGAACATATCGTTCTAAAGGAAGCAGCATTTTTATTCAAATTCGTTAAGAGTTAATGCGTACCAAGTCAATACAGGTTAGATCAAAGGTGATGAATCTTCTTCTCGTTTCACCTTGAACAACCGCATCATATGAAAATGTTGCACAGTTCTTCCCAGCATCAATTTTTACTAGAGTGAATAATGTGGGAGAAGTTGAGCTGTCTAAACGAAGCGGTTGACCACCTAAAATAATATAAAACTGATCAGCTCCACCAACAGGCGGAATTGGAGCAACTGCAACAAGGGAGATCGGAACAAGCAATTCTTCACCCTCACTCAATTCTATAGTTGTCGCAAACGGAAGATATCCTTGGGCTGCAGCACGGAGTTCATATGTGCCGGCTGGTATCCCCAGTAATGAGAATATGCCTGATTCATTAGATGTAAATTCACTCACTAAGGTACCTTGTAAGGTAAATAGCCTAATGGTGACTCCAGCTAACGGTCTGCCTGTTCGGCTGTCTAATACTTGACCTGTAATATCTCCATCCGCACCAGCACTTAACGCAAAGTTAACCCCAGTTCGATTCTCCCCGCTTCTAAGTGTGAGTGACAATGAGTCTTCCAAATATCCTTCTGCATCAGCTGTTACCGTGTATATGCCTGCACTAAGATTTCCAATCAAATAGGTTCCATCGTTACCCGTTGTTGCACTGCCTACAACAATACCATTTTCGTCTAAAACGTTTACCTCAGCATTTGGTAACGGACCGTTTCCTAATATAATGACTGTACCCGTTATGGAAGAAGTTTGACGTTGACCTGGTAGTGCAAAGTTTTGCTCTACCGTTGTGTTAACAGGCAACAAAGATATTCTGCTATCTGTACCATATCCTAATGCAGATGCTCGTAACGTATATGATCCATTACTCAATCCAGGAATTGTGTAGAAACCGTCGATGTTTGTTAGGGCTACCGCTACTGGGCGCCCAATAACTGCTAAAGCATCTACTTCAGCATTTAATATGCTCGTTTCAACGGGACCGCTTAATTGATCAAACGTTTCTACGATTGCACCTACAATCGGTAGTCCTGTATCTGCATCAGTAACAAAGCCGGTAAACAAACTTGGAACTGCAACTAAAATAAAGTTAACAACGCTTTGAACATTTGGAACAGCCGTAAAATCCAGTACACTGCTTCTATAATCAGCATTGATGGCAGCAAGGCTAAATTCACCTGGTAGAAGACCTTCTATTAAATAATTTCCATCATTATCTGTCTGCACCTCTGCAATCACAACACCGTTATTGTCCGCTAATCTAAGCAAAGTATTAACGAGAGGCTGTGAACCTTCAGCATTTCGAACCGTTCCTCTAACACTTGAAGTAACAGCTGCCAATTGAAGATCTGCGAAAGTCGTGTCTCCAGGGATAACCGAAATTTCAGCAGAGTCGTTTCCAAACCCTTGTTTGGTAGCAATAATCGTGTAGTTTCCGTTTCTCACTTGGCTAAAACGATATCTACCTTGTTCGTCAGAAAGCGTTGAGGCAACGACTGGCCCTGACGGACTTATTAAACGAAGTTCAACACTAGCTCTAGTGATAAATAAACCTGATCCTTCATTTGAAACGAAACCTTCCACAATACCAGGTTCAAAATCTAATGGTAAATTTGTAATCGTCGTATTATTGGCTACAATAAAAACACTTAGTGAACGCTTTTCAAAACCACGTGCACTTACGATCATTGTATAAATCCCAGGCAGTAAGTCCAAGACTCTATAAGTCCCATCTGACTGAGTTAAAACTGTTGTAACCACCGCTCGAGTTGCATCTACAATTTGTACGACTGCCCCAGCTAGAGGCGCGCCATTCGAATCAGAGATTGCTCCTAATAGATTCCCTGTTTCCAAGGTAAGAGCAAGAGTGACCTCTGTTGTAACACCATTCTCAATAATGCCGCCTATAGATAGATTGCCATAGCCTCCTTTAACAGTGGAAATAACTACCCCACCTTCTTCAAGGTTTTGCTGAGAAAATAAACCGTTTTGATCAGTTATACCAGAAGTAATTGGTATACCTGTTTCGTTAAAGATATTCGTTACAACTCCTGATATCGGATTGTTTGTTGCAGCATCAATGACCCTAATCGATAGCCTACCTCCAACAGCAGTTAGTTGGAGATCAAGAGAAACCTCTTCTCCTCGATTTACTGTTACAGCAAACGTATCCGCATTAAAACCTTCAGTTGTTACAGTCACAAAATAATTTCCTTCAGGGACTTCTGGAATAACATATGTTCCGTTTGATTGAGCTAAAATGGTAGTTATTAAACTATTATTGAGATCAAAAAGGTTGATCTTGATACTTCTTTGAATGATGGGATTTCCATCTTCATCTGCAACTGTTCCAAATATACTGCCAAATAGGCTAGTTAATAGAAGATTAGTAGTTGTTATTAAGTTACTGTTCACAACTGCTCCTATTGACGATACAGCGTACCCTGAGAGATTTGCAGTGACTTGGTAAGAGTTTGGCTTCAGACTTCTAAATGTAAAGCTACCATTCTGTTCAGTAACGGTAGATGCGATAACAATATTGTTTAATAGAACGTTCATTACAACACCAGGTAAACCACTACCGCTCTCATCAGTAACGATTCCTGTTATAGCACCAGGATCGGGAATCAAATTAATTGAAACGTTCACTGTTTCCCCTGGTGTAATGGAAATCCCTTCTGTTTCATTCTGGAAATCAAGTGCCACTACGGTTAAAGCATATGTTCCAACAGGTAGATTCCCAATAAAGAACGTCCCATCATCATTTGAGACAGCAGAACCGATAACCGTCCCGTTTACATCAATTACCTTTACACTTGCGCCAATTATTACGCCATTCGGACCATTAACTGTACCTGTTAGTACACCTGGGTTAGACAATAAGAAGCCATCAACTGTTGTTGTTGCATTCGCTTGAATCGTTGCTCCAGATGAAAACGTATTATAGTTTGGTGTTGTCATGGATACGGTATATTGTCCTGGAGATAGCCCGCTGATCACATACACACCTGCATTATTTGTCACAGCTCTGCCCGCAGGCTGAACACTCGTTCCAAAAAACAACTGAACGATTGCTCCAGCGTTCAATATACCTGTTTCTTGGTCAATTATTGTTCCAGTTAGAATCCCTGGAAGTGCAGTAAGCTCAATATCAACAGTTTGTGTTTGACCAGGATCCACTGAAAAGCCAAC
The DNA here is from genome assembly GCF_016401385.1 of Fictibacillus halophilus. Classification (NCBI taxonomy): domain Bacteria; kingdom Bacillati; phylum Bacillota; class Bacilli; order Caryophanales; family Fictibacillaceae; genus Fictibacillus; species Fictibacillus halophilus. The sequence continues at coordinate 1,517,602 of NZ_JAEACF010000001.1, forward strand.
TGTATTTGTTTCATAATCCGGATTTGAAGTTCCTAACGAATAGATGCCTGAAGTAAAGTTCTCGATTAAATACATTCCTTGATCATCAGTTTGAACTTCTGCTAGTTCTGCACCTGTTTCATCAATTAGTCTAATAACCGTATTGATAAGTGGAATCACAACGTTTTGAGCCGAAATATTAGTTGTTAAACTCTCATTTTGAATGATCCTTGCTGAAATCCTGCCTCGAACATTCGAGAGACTTGGTGTAAGAGCAAAGTTCCGGAATGTTGTTGCGCCATTTTCAATAAGAACTGAACCTGTTGCCGTTCCAAAATTCTCTTTTGTAACGGTTAAAGTGAAAGCTCCTTCTGTTATTAATCCAGAGCTATAATTACCATTACTATCTGTTAAAACCGTATTGATTACAGGACCGAATGGTGAAATGGCCCTAATCTCAATAGAAGCTCCAATTAATGGAACACCTGTTGCTGAATTTGTAACGTTACCTGAAATGACTCCACCTTCTGGAATGAGGATAATGTCTACGACAGTTTCTTGGTCAGGTAAAACAACACCACTGCCAATTCCTGTTCCCGTTCCATTTCCTTTGGCAGTCACCGTATACTGGCCTTCAACCAGGTTATCAACCTCATAAGAACCATTTCCATTCGTTATAACCGTTGAGATTGGTGTGTTTTTTCGGTCTAATATCTGAACTGTGGTATTGCTAAGAGGTGTACCATTTGGATTTTTAATTGTTCCAATGATTGTGCCAGGATCCGGCTGCAGGTTAAGGGTTACATTTGATAGAGACAAAGAATTGATTATGACTCCAACGGACGCTGCACCATATCCATTTGCTATCGCACGAATGTTTAGTGGGCCAGTTTGAAGGTTACCTACTCTAAATAATCCGTTCTGGTCTGTTGTAATAGTGGCAACAAGAATGCCACTTACATCAGACACCTCAATAAAACTTCCTGATATCGGTAAACCTGTTACAACGTCTTGAACAATTCCCTCCAAAACACCACGATCTTCTGTAAGCGGGACTAATAAATTTGTTGATTCCCCGTTCACTACGATGGCACCAACTGTTGCTGTTTGATATCCGTCTGCTATTACGTTCACTTGATACGTTCCTGCTGATAAGTTCTGGAATGCAAAGCTTCCATCTGAGAGAGCAATTAGCGTTTGCAGCAATACTCCACCATCATTAAGAAGTCGTATAGATATTGTTCTATTTGAAATTGAATTGCCAGATTCATCTGTAACAGTTCCAGTTATTGATCCCCCTACCTCCGACAATGCAAAAGAAACACTAGAAGTTTGATTCGGAAGTACAATAACACCGATTTGATCCTGTACATAATAAGGAGAACTTGCAATAATGGTAAACGTTCCAGGTGAAAGCAGAATGGATGTAAAGGTACCTGTGGTGTCTGTATTTGTTGATATAATCGGAATTCCTTCTGGCGTAAGAATAGAGATGAGGATACCTGGTAATCCTTCTCCCGTTTCTGCACTTACAACTGTTCCAAAGATCAATCCTCCTAACGGGGTTAAGAACACATCTAGATCAGTTAGCTGCTCTCCCGGTTGCAACGAAACACCGGCAGTCGAAGATGAATAATTTTCTACTCCAGCAACTACTGTATAAGACCCTTCTGGCAAGTTCCCGATGACAAAGTTCCCATCAAAATCTGTGATTCCGTTTCCAATTTCACTATCATTTTCATCAACCACTCTCACACTAGCATTCGATAACGGTATTCCATTACCATCAGTTACTGTTCCTGATATCGATGCTGGATCAGGCACTAAAGCGACCTGTACAGTAGTTGTATCATTAGAAGTTACGATTACACCTGTAGAGCGAATACTATAGTTTAGTTGAAAGGCGTTTAACGTATATGATCTTGGTGCCACACCTTCTATTAAGAAGTCTCCTGCTGCACCTGTCGTTCTTCTTGCAATTGGTGTAACACCACCTGGTGCATACACTTCTACTTGAGCACCTACTAGCGGAGCAAGAGTTTGTTCATCGAGTATCACACCTGAAATTTGACCAGGTTCTGGCACTAAGCTAATATTGGCTGTTACCGTCTCTCCTGGTCCGGCATCAATCGACACTTGCCGTCTCTGATAATCAGGAGTAATAGCAGTAACGAGATATTGTCCTTCCGTAAAACCTAGTATTCTATAAAATCCTTCAGAGTCCGTGTTAACAACTCGAACAGTAAACCCGTACACATCTAAAAGTCGTACTGTAACATTAACTAACGGCTCGCCAGACTCTGAAATGATAGTCCCTTCCACTGTAGCTGGGAACGGTTCAAGGGCAAAATCTACAACTCTTGTATTATTGGGGGGTACAAAAACTGAAGCACTTGATGAACCATACCCATCGTCTGTAAAAGCAACAATAGTATAAGGACCAGAATACACACCTTGTGTTACATAGTTACCTTGCTGATCCGTTACAGTGTTTGCAATAACGGGACCTGTTGGAGATAAATAACGGACTTGAACCATAACTTGAGAAATCGGAAGCCCTGTAACAGCGTCTGTAATGGTTCCTGAAACAGTCCCAGGTTCAGGAGTTAAGATGAAGCTTAAGGAAGTTGTTTCATCAGGTAATACAGTAAACGTTGCACTCTGACTCGAATAACCGTCAGCACTAATGATCGCTCGATACGTGTCAGGTGACAGATTGGCAAATGTAAATTGACCGAAACTATCCGATACCCCTTTTCTATCAAGCGGCTTACCTGAAGAAGTTACTAATATAATGGCATTCGATAACGGATCTCCCGTTAACTGGTTTGTGATATACCCTGTAACTGCACCAGGGTTTTGTGTTAAAGAAACTGAAATGTTAAATCCAGTAACAGGCACAGTAACCGTAATAATCTCATTTCCGTAGTTCACTGCGTTAACATTTAACAGATAGATACCCGGTGCAATTGAGTCGAATGTGAAAGTACCATCAGTACCTGGATATTGTTTTGCGACAAACATGCCCGTATTATTTGTTAAAGTAACAGAAACGGCAGTACCACGGATTGGATTTCCAGTTGCAGCATCTGTTACGGATCCTGTAAGTGTGGTGAGAACTTGCGATAACGGGATTGTAATAATGCTTACCGCACTGCTGTTGACGATAACAGCTATCATATTTGGAGAATATCCGTCTAATTCAGCACTTACAAAATATGTGCCAATTGACAGTTCCGGAATTTGAAACGCACCGTCAGTGTGCGCAATTAAAGCTTGCAGAAATTCTCCATTAGCACCGAATAATTTTAATTGAATATTGTCTCCGGAAAGGGGAATTCCATCTCCATCTGTGACTTGCCCTGAAATACTCCCGACAGTACTTGTTAATTGAATATCAGCTCCCGCAGTCTCATCACTTTGTACGATAACTCCTGTAATTTCTGTCGAATAGTTTTGAGCAGAAGAAGTAACTGCATAGGAACCTGGAACAAAATTCCTAAGCAAAAAGTTTCCAAATTGATCAGTTGTCGAGAAGCGAACCAAGATTCCGAGACTATCACGTACAAGTATGGCCGCACCTGGAATCGGTGAACCTGTCGTAAAATCTGAAACTGTTCCTGAGATAGAACCGCGAATTGTCACTAACTCGAAATTTAGCTCTGTGACTTCCTGGCCGGGACCGACCGCAACATTCCCTGTAGCATTTGCATAGCCTCCTGCCCTTATAACAACTGCATAAGAACCTGCCGGAATATTGCTTATCGTGTAATTTCCATCAGCATCTGTTGTTCCACTTCCAATAGGCGTTTCATTTAAATCGAAAAGGGAAACGGTTGCGTTAGATACTGGCGCACCAAGATCAGAAATTAGATTACCTGAGACACTTCCTGGATTAGGAAGTATTGATAGTGAAATATTCGTTGTTTGACCAGAAACAACAAAGGCTCCCGTAATACCTACAGAATAATTAACCGCTACAGCTTTCACAATATAGTTACCGGGAGCTAAACTCTGAAACAAAAAATCACCTTCAGGAGTAGCGGCAACGGTGTTTATGAACTGGTTATCCATTGTATACAACTGAAGCACAAGTCCAACAGCCGCAGGTGCTACTGTACCTGTAATTGTCCCAGGATTAGGTTGGAGTTCAAAGTTAACAAACTTCGTTAATCCAGCGGGAACAACTACACCTAATATTTTGGTTTCATATCCTTCTGCAACTGCAGTAAGAGTATAAACTCCTCCAGGCAAACCAAGCGAAAGGAACGTCCCATCCGTACTCGTTACAGCCGAATCGACAAATGCTCCTAGCGTGTTGCTAATATTAATGGTAGCACCCACAACCGGTTGACCTGATAAAGAATCTATTAATTTCCCAGTTACAAACCCAGGAGACGGAGCAAGACTTATCGTGACAGAAGAAACGCTGCCGGGCGTTAACGTTACTGACGCTGAAGCAGTTTGGAAACCTTCTGACGCAACTACGACTGTATATGTGCTTGGCATTAAATCTTCAACTATAAACACACCATCATTGTCTGAAAAAGTTGTATTTATAATGAGACCATTCGAATCAAGTAGTTGCACGACTACTGATACACCTGCAAGAGGCTCTCCCGTATCACTGTTAATGATTGTTCCCGAGATAGCAGACGGATCTGGCATTAATGTAAAATTAACAACGGAAGCCACACCAGCTGTAATAACCGCTCCACTTAAACTTGTTTGATAATCAACAATATTTGCTGTAACTATATAACTTCCAGGAAGCAGTTCACCAATCACATAATTTCCATTTGTATCAGTTACAGCTCTAGAGATAAGCACATCAGAATCTGCATTCTTCACAAGAATGACTGCACCTGGAAAAACATTTCCTTCGTTATCCTGTACACTTCCTGAAAGCAAACCAAAAAGAGACTGAAGTTCTGTACTTATCGTCGTTGTTTCGTTATCCTCTATAACTGCACCAAGTGAAACCGGTGAAAATCCATCTGCCCCAACAATAACGGTATATCGATCAGGCGCTAACCCGCTTATCGTATAGTTTCCATTGCTGTCAGTAATGGTCTTTGCTACCACGATGTTATTTAGTACGACATCCACAGAAGCACCACTAATTAAACTTCCTCCTGAAGAAACCTCTCCTGAAAGAACACCTGCAAGTCTTCTAAGTGTGACATCTACCGTTGTAGCTTGATCTGACTGAACATACGTACCGATCGTTTTTGTGCCGTGGCCATCAGAGGAAAAGGTGATTACATACGTACCTGGAGCAAGAGAATCGACTGAGTATTGTCCATTTACATCGGTGGTTGCAGAGGCATCCGTAATTCCAGAGCTGTTTACTACTTTTAGACTTGCTCCTGGAAGTGGAACACCGCTATCCTCATCAAATACTGTTCCGGCGATTGAGCCTGGGTTTGCTAATAGATTTACATCTACTACAACAGTTTGACCGGCACTCACTGAGAAACCGACAACAAAAGTTTGAAAAGCAGGCGCACTAACACGAAGCCTGTAAGAACCTGGCGCAAGACGATTTATTACATACTGTCCTACCCCATCCGTCGTCGCGGTCACAACGGCTATTCCCGTACCGCTTAAAGCTTCAACTTTGGCCCCGACTATAGGTCCTCCACTTCCTGTTATCGATCCTGTTACCGTGCCAGGATTCGGCTGCAGTATAAAGTTTGCTGTCGTAGTCTGATTAGATAACACATTTTGCCCAATTGTTGCAGATTGAAAATTATTAGCAGAGACCGTGAGCGTATAATGCCCAGGGATCACTGAACCAAACGTATATCCTCCTGTCGGAGAAGATGTCACACTGGCAATAACTGTACCAAGATTATCGGATAACAAAACGGTTGCTCCACTAACAGCAGAACCTGTGTTTGAGGTAACCGTCCCTTGAATAATCCCTGGAATAGCAACAAGGACAGGATTAATAATGGTTATCGTGCCAGGTTGAATGACAGCAGATTGTGCCACAGTTGTGTAGTTTACTTTTGAAAGTTCAATCGTATAAGTACCTGGTGCTATATTCGTAAAACTATACTTCCCGAATGCATCCGTTTGCGTAACGGCAACCTGTGTTTGACCCAATAAAAGTCTGACAGTTGCATCGTTTACTGGCTGCGCGTTCGAACTATCCAATACCGTACCCGCAGCTCCTCCTGTTGCTTGAACATCCAGGGAAATAGAGGCAGAAGTTGGGGTGAGATCTGCCCCAGTAAAGCTATCAATTCCCGTTGCACGAACAGTATTTAATGCTTTATTTCCTGCTGTATAAAATATCCCATTTTCTCCAAAATGAAGGGTTGCACTTGCACCAGGGGCTATATTGCCAACGGACCAAGTGAGTGTTTTCGTTGAGGCGTTGTAAGCAGTTGTCCCTTGCGAAACACTTATGATCGAAAAGAGTGACACCACATCTAATGAAACAATATCAGTTACATTGATGATGGTCGCTGCACTTTTCCCTATATTTGTTAATGTAATCCTACCCGTCCACTCTCCGATCTGGCCAGAAACAGGCGAAGTCGGACCTGAAAGCAGTGTCTTTGTGACCTGCAAGTTTGCCCGTACATTTCCTGAATTTATCGTAACAGGATTGGAGAATGCATTTTGAAATTGAAAGTTCTCTGATTCACGAAGCGAGTCTTTGTTGTAGTTGTTGTTGTTTGCAGAGGTAAAAGCAACCATTTGCACAGAGCTTTGAGCAGTAATACCCAGCAATGAGAAGAATGTAGACGCTGGTACAAGAAAATCAATAAAGTAGTTTTGTGTATTATCAAGTGTAGAATCCGCTTGCACCACACGGGCTACGTCAAAATTAATAATGGATCTGGAATAATTCGGATTTCCTCTCCCATCTGTTCCTTCAGCAGGATCATTCCATGAATTTACTTGTTTAATCGTGTTCTGCACCAAGTTCACTCGGTTATTTAAACCATTTACAGCAAGGAGCCAGTCATACGTCCCCGCTACTCCAGTCGTGTTCAGCAAAACACCCCAAGCAAAGTTTGCAAATGCTGTTTTGGCACTATTTCTCGGATCTGATCGTACACGCATTCTGAAATAAACGTTGATTTCATCATAAGCAAAATAAAAGGAAGGAAAACTGTTATTGCCTACGATATCTGTTCCTGCAGGATTAATATCTCGTATGACATCAGCATAAGGAGCACCGCCTACCGTTATCGCTGAAAACTGATTATTACTGGGAAAAGACATCCCAACACCTCCGGCAAAAAAATAACATCGATTTAATATACGCGGAGAAACCTCGTACTGATTACCGTTTTTTGAATAACGTTTCATTACACGAAAAAAGAAGCTCTTCAAATAAACAGCTTCTCATTTTTGTATAAATTGGGCACATGTCCGATCATTTAACTAACTTATACATCAACACATCATCAACATACTCGCCGTTGCCAAACTTAAATTCTCTTACTTTTCGACCTTCCTCTATGAATCCTAGTTTCTTATATAATTCTATTGCTCTAGTATTGGTAGAGAACGTACCTAACGTAACTTTTTCAATGACCGGATGCTTTTCAGCCCAAGATAAGAGCTCGTGAATCATAAATTTTCCTATCCCTTTATTTCTCCATTCTTTCTGTAACATGATGGCAAACGATCCTGTATGGTGCATTCTCATCCTTTCTTGTGACCGAAAAACGATCCATCCCACTACATTTCCGTCAAACTCGGCCACAAGCATCGTCTCACGTTCATGCTTTAGAATATTTCGTATCCATTCTTGATGATCTTCTGTGGTCTTGTTAAATTCTTTTGAAACCGCAATAAAATAATCGTGTTCAGAAATCACTTCACGCTGTATCTGTAGAATAGCTTCTGCATCCTCAACACGAATCGTACGAATGCTTACTTTATGATCTTGTTTACTCGACATTGTCTAACCTCTTTTTCATAAATAGTTATGAGTTTATGACATGATTCTCTTTCATGATGGATTGAACAATATGAATTGAATCCCACTCACCACGAGAAAATTTGATGATGGGGAATCGCTTTGGAAAAAGCTTCTCACAAATGGCTTCAGGGGTATTACCTTGATTTTGTAAGAACAATACTTCATGCTGTATACCTAGTAGATAATTTAGTTTTCGTTCAAGTGCCTTCCTTCCATCTTTAACAAACCCCGCATGATTGCAAAACACTTCTTGAAAGTCATACGTTAAAACCCGTTTCAATGATTGAATAATAGTAGGAATGCTCTCTTCCTCGAGGACCACTTTCGTCCTTTCCATTACATATAGATCACCTGTGAACAGCTGACCTGTTTCTCGATTTAGAAATGCATGATGATCCAGTGCATGACCTGGAGTAGGTATGGCATCCCAACTCGCATTCCTAGACCGAAATTCACTTGGCATTTTTTGCGCAAGAAATGGTTTTCTTCTTCCCCAAAAGAACTGTCTGTACAAGGGATAATGTGCTCGTTTCGCACAATAATCAATTGTTTTTTCATCTAAATAGATGGGGACTTTTTTTGTTTTCTCTATATAATTCGCACACCCTGTATGATCTTCGTGAAAGTGCGTTATAAAGACTTGGTCAAAATCTGCTTGGTCAATAAATGGTTTGAAATGCTGATGTAAAGACTGCGCACCGGTATCAATTAATACACCATCCACGAGATAACTGTAAACATTTAGTGAGACACCTTGAAAACGGATCTTTCCATTTAAGTAAGAAACATTCTGCTTTTCTCCATACTGAGAGGTTTTCTTCAAAAACACAGCTTTCTCACTCCCCACTTCTCTCTTTTTGTTTCGTTACTATTTAGACTCTAAGAACTTTAATTCCATAAAAGCCAGTATACTCCTTCCACCCTCATAATCATGTTTTCATTAATCGAAATAATAAGGTATCCCCAACAGTGTCAGATTATTGGGAAAATTGATGAGGATCTTGTCACTTTATGCTACCCTCTAGCATAGGATTTTCCCAAGTTTTATTTTTCCATTTTATGTTAGATTTAAATTACAAGTCTTATAGAAAGGAGTTTTCCATGAACGTCGGAACTAGAGAGCCCATCACACAGTCACTCGAGCGGTGGCATACTGCCATCCGGACAAATCACATACAACAATCAGAGAGTATACATAACGAGATTAAGAGTGAAATTACACAGATTAAAGACCCGTCTACACAGTTGTATTATCAATTGTTAAACAGCCGTTACTTGATTTTGAAGAAAGAACTAACTTCTGCACACGCCATTCTAGATACCTTAAATGATGTTCATCTTAATCGAACTGATATTTTTGGGTACTATATGAACTTAATTACTGGAATGCTGTTAACAGCTGAAGGAAATTATGAAATAGCAGAATTGCGTTTTATCCGGGCGTTTAACCTATTAAACGTATTGAACAACATGACGGATGATATCGTGCGAGCAGACTTTTATCATAAAGCTGCCGTGTTGTATTATCACATCCGTCAGCCACTCACAGCACTGGATTATGCGAACGAAGCTTTGAAAACGTTATCTGAAGCGGAAGATTATGAACTGTTTCAATCCGGTTGTGAGAATATTCTGGGTCTTGCTTCTCTATCTTTGAAACAATATGGAAAAGCAGAAGAACATTTTCTGTGCGCACTTGATCTCGCCAAGCGTATCGATCAGTCATATACCTCACTGATCAAATACAACATCGGTTATCTGTATGCTGAACAAAACATGTCCGAACTGGCAGTACGCTATTTGTTAGAGGTATTTGAGGAAGAAGAAGCCTTTTATAAGACACACTTCTTATTGTCTCGAGAATTCTATCGATTGAATAATGAAGAAAAAGCAATACCGTTCTACAATAAAGGAATCGAGCTCGCGAATGAAGAATATCTTCATCACTTCAAAATTCTGAACGCCTTAAATCAGACAACAGATATTAACGAGCTTGAACGTATTGTTAAAGAAGGAAACGACTATTTTAAACAACACGAACTCTTTGGTTTCGTAGAAGATTATGCTGGAGAACTTGCACAGGTCTTTTTCAACAACGAGAACCACGATAAAGCTAGTTATTATTTTAAAGAGTCTTACGAAGCAAAACGCGCTTTACAAAAAAAGGAGGCACTAAAATGAAAAAATTCGCTGCAGGTATCATCATCACTTCACTAGCACTAACGGCTGTGTTTGTTGGACTATCAACAAAATCAGTTGAGCAAGCTGAGCATGGTAGAACGTTCTCCCTTTCTCAAAAATTATAATACAGGTTGTTAGCACAAAAAACGATCAGAGATTTTCTGATCGTTTTTTTGTGCTTAAATTTATAGGTTACTTTATGCTTCTCCAATATTCATTGCTAGCAACAAAAAGAATAAGAAGACAAATGTGATGCTGTTTAACGAAATACCTAGTACAATATTGGTCCACTTTTTTGATAATATAGCGAATATTACACCTGATAGAGATAAAACTCCAAATACCAGTAAAAAGATCCCTGGGTATTTGATATTTTCATTTATAAAAAAAGATAGAATGATACATATACCCACCATCAAAAGTGAAAGTTTACCATACTTATTCACTAGCTATCCCCCATAAAATATATTTACTATAGTATATATCATATTTATTAATTTGAATTACTTTCCATTAACGTACTCTAATCTAATATCGTGAAATTTTAACTGTTTTTATAGATCTTTTAACCAACTCATTCCCATTGTAACGATCCATGTGAGAAAAGGTATGGCTAGACTATTTAACGCATTATACCACTTTATTTTTTCATTTCTTCTTTTCAATATCCTATCAGTTATAAAATACAAGACAGCGGCCCCTAGACTAAACCAAAGCAAGATTAACCCGAAAATCATATGTAATGCGGCAGAAATAATGATTTCTGCGTTTTTATTTGAAGATTTAATAGAAATAAATTCTCCAACTTTATCACTAACTACTGATGTTAATACACCATAGATTAATATTGCTGGAAAGCTATACATCATATAAACAGGGATTATTCCAATACTGGCAAATACATAGCTTAGAAATGAATTGAAAGATTCATCTCCAAAAGGATCGGGTATAAAGAAGCCTAAAATGATTGCAAAAATTGTGCCAGATAAAGAAGCCGCTACTATTTTTCTTGATAAAATAAATTTCACTCCTGTTCCTACCAACTCGTATCCATACCCTCACTTAGAAGGAAGTTTAATCGTAAAAGATGTCCCCTTCTTCAACTCGCTATCAATCGTAATTCGTCCACCCATCTGTTTTATTATTTGGTGGCATACGGTTAAACCGAGTCCCGTTCCTTTTTCTTTAGTAGAATAATACGGACTGCCTAGTTTTTTCAGCTGTTCCTTAGACATGCCCATACCGTTATCTTTAATTTCGATACATACATAACCGTTGATATTCTTGAATGCTAATACCCTAATTTCACCTTTTTCCTTGATCGCTTCAATGGCGTTCTTGATAATATTAATCAATACTTGTTGAATTTCCAGTTTTAGCCCCTCAATTTTTAGAGAAGGTTCCACGTGTTGCGAAATATGTATACTATTCAAAATGGCATAAGAGTGCATCACATCTATTGATTGTTGAATGGTAGATGAGAGATCAATAATTTCGTATTGATCTGTTTGTGGTTTAGCCAGCGCTAAATATTGATTAATGATCTCCTGTGCTCGATCAAGTTCTTCAATCGAAATACTTATGTACATTTGCTGTTCCTTTGTTAGATCTTCTTTTTGCATCAACTGCATAAACCCTCTTACTGACGTCATAGGGTTTCGAATTTCGTGTGCTACAGAAGCCGCAAGCTGACTGACCACGTTCATCTTTTCCGTTCGAAGAAGCTCTTGTCTCATTTCCATCTGCTCGTTCATGTTCTCGATTAAATGCACGACTGCAATTAACGTTGCCAATACGATTAACGAAGAACTTAATTCAAAAATGAGTTCCTTCTCATCTCCTATTATTAAAAGTGAGATTCCTCTTGTTATTGGAATCAGTGAAAAGAACAAACTAATCACGGTAATCTTGCCTTTAATGCCGTAACGATGAAAGAGCTTTGTTATGGGCAATAACAATAAACAGAGGACCATGTAATTTCCTAGCAAAACGGCTAAGTTCTGATCTGTGAAGTAACCCATCACCAGTAGGACAAATAAGCTTAAATACCCTACCCTTTTCCCACCGTATAAGAACGACAATATGATGGCAACCGATTTAAAATCATATTTATAGATTTCAGAATAAACGACTGGCTGGCTCATCGTGAAAACTAAAATGATAAGCATGAGCAAAAAGAATCTCGAAGTAACTTTCTTCCGTTCTTCATCTCTTTCGTTAAAGAACACTTGATAAATAAGGATTGTAAAAAGGATAAAGACCACGTGTAAGCACATGCTTTGTATCGACTCTAACATTCTGTTCCCTACTTCCTTGATTTACCTGCCTTACATGATTTTCGACAACTTCTAAGCATATCCTTGTCAAAACGACGAATTTTCTAGGTATTACTATCTATAATTTTTATAAAAAAATGCACTTCTCCCATTTGGAAGAAATGCACGTTTTTTACCTAATTCAGATTAATATTAGAAAGCTCTACTAAAAACTTGTCCTCGAAAACGTAAAGCATCCTGTGCTCGAATACGCTGACTCTCACTCAATTCACCTATATCGACCCATTTGTAGTCAGAGTGTTCTGTGCTGAGAACAATTTCAGCATCTTCTGAGATCATACATCGGAATATCGCTGCTTGAGTGTTAATTGTACTGTGATAATATAATCCCGTTAAAACAGGATCTATCACATCAATACCAAGCTCTTCTCTACATTCGCGGAACAATGCCTGATGAATCGTTTCACCTGAATCCACAGCACCCCCAGGCAAACTCCAACCTTTGTTTCCGTAAGTTCGTTTTAACAATAGCACCTTATTCTCTGCGTTAAATATCATGGCATGAGAACCGAATCGAAACGTATCAAGAATCGTCAAATGAATCCCTCTTCTATTAATATTGTATAGTGAGGTTAATTCTATTTAACAACAAAGTTCTCCTTCTTAGCTAATCAGTTTAAGTCCAACTGCAGCACTAAGCACCATTGCCATGAACAGAATTCTTAGACCATTTTTTGATTCACCATAAAATAAGATTCCTACAAGTCCCGAACCTACAGTACCGATACCTGTCCAGATCGCATAAGCGGTACCCATCGGTAATGATTGCATTGCAAAACTCAACAAAAGAAAGCTGCTACTAAATCCTATAACAAGAACAAGAAATGAAAGAATGTTTCTTCTTTTTGCAACAAGGTTCATTCCTGTAACACCCACTACCTCAAACAGACCTGCAAACACCAGAAAGATCCAGCCCATTAGTGAACCCCTCCTTCTGATTTTGGTTTTCCTGTTACTAATTTAAGTCCCATAACTCCTGCAAGAAGAACAAGAATGAGTATAATTTTCAACATTTTAAAAGGCTCACCGAAAACAAGCATTTCCATCAAAACTGTCCCACTTGCTCCTAATCCGGTAAATACGGCATAAACTGTACCCACAGGAAGTTTATTCGTAGCCAAAATAAGAAGCGCAAAAGAAAAGATGATGGCAATTGTGGTTCCCGTCCACGTTAAGAAATTATATGAATGCTTTAAACCAATTACCCAACACACTTCAAACACTGTACCTAATAGAACATAAGCCCACGCACGATTCATTACTATTCACCACTTTCACTACTAATACCCCGCCAGAAAACGGACCATGACTGTTTCGATCTTTTTTGCAGTCGTTCTGGAATTCCATAGATTAACTCAACAAGAAGTCCATCTAACATCGTAAGAAACGCAAGAGCTGCTGTTTCGGGTGTAACATCCGGTCTTAATTCATCCGAATGTTGTTCGATAAATGACGTAAATAAACGCTCCAAATGATCAACAAATTTGTTGCTGCCCGCTTTTATCACTTCTTCATGCTGCACTGGCGGGTAAAAAGACGTTCGCATAAAAAACTTCATATTGTTGTTTTGTTCGAATCGATCTAAATACTCTATTAAAAATCTAAATAATACATCTTTCAGTGCATGAGATTGCTGATTTTGTATAAATTGTTTAACAAAATCTATTTCACAATCTGTTGCATCTTTAAACGTTTGTATATAGAGATCATCCTTACTCTTAAAGTGCGTGTAGATCGATTGCTTCTTTATGCCTACCTCATTTGCGATTATTGCCAAAGAAGCACCCTCATAACCGAGTTGTGCAAACTGGACGAGCGCTATTTGTTTTAATTGATCATAAGTCATTAGGAAACCACCTTCCGAACGGTCGTTAGTTAATCATATCACACTATTCTATAAAGTCAATTTTTCGTAACGGTTTAAACTTGCCTCATGGGTGCCAAAATGTGGTATCATTATTTTTGGTAAAATAATGAAAAACAGGAATGAGTGCGGTACATGGAGACTCCCAACAGTAAAACATTTATAGATAAATTGGATTACGGAATTCTATTTATACTCTTCTTATTATCAATTATTAGCTTAATGTTCATCTATAGCGGCCAACAATCAGGTCAGTATAATGATAATTTTGTTCCAAAGCAGATATTTTGGTACACATTAAGTACCATTTTGATGTTAGCTATAGCGAGGCTTGATTTTGAGCAACTTAAAAGAATGTCTTGGTATTTCTATGGCATTGTTTTATTTTTTATTGTGATGTTAATTTTTGCACCAGAAAGTATTGCAAAGCCGATCAACGGTTCAAAAGCGTGGTATCAATTACCTTTCCTTGGCTCTTTTCAGCCTTCTGAATTTATGAAGATCGCTTTGATCTTAGTTCTCAGTAATATCGTTGAATCTCACAATTACCAATATATTCAGCGAACGATAAAATCGGATCTATATCTAATTTACAAAATAGGACTAGCAAGTTTAGCTCCTATTATCTTTGTCGCCATCCAGCCAGATTCAGGAATGATCATGCTCTACCTTTCCATCATTCTGTCCATCATATTCATATCAGGTGTAAGCTGGAAGATCATTTTGGCGGTTATCTCATTGCCATCTATCGTCTTGACAGCATTAATCGTCATCTATTTTAAATTTAATGACTTTTTTCAGACGAAACTGCTCGTCTTACTTCTTCCTCACCAACGAAGTAGGATAAACGGCTGGTTAAATCCGTTTGAATACACCGACCAAGGATACCAAACGAAACAAGCGATTACAGCGATCGGTTCAGGTTGGTATTCCGGTAAGGGATGGATGGAAGGAATCATGTATGTACCTGAAGCTCACACTGATTTTATCTTTTCCATTATTGGTGAAGACACAGGTTTTCTCGGTACATCCATCGTAGTAAGTCTATTCTTCTTATTAATCTATAAAATCGTAATATTAGGCGTAAAGTCTAATTACTCGTTTGGCGGGTATATGTGTTCTGGCATAATCGGACTTCTTTCGTTCCAGATTTTTCAGAATGTAGGCATGAATATTGGTTTGTTGCCGGTAACAGGGGTTACGCTCCCTTTTTTGAGTTATGGAGGCAGCTCACTTTTGTCTAATATGATGTTAATGGGGATTGTACTCGGAGTAAGTGTGCAGACGAATCGATATATGTTTGAGATTGATCAGTAAATAAGGTGAAGATGAACGTAATAATTGGGAAAACGACCGGATAATAATCTGGTCGTTGTTTTTTTCAATGGAGTTTTTTAATGGTGTTTTCAGTTAATCTGTCCGTTTGGGATCATAATCTGTCCAATCTTGTTCTTAATCTGTCCATTTCCCTCATTAATCTGTCCATTTTCAATTATTATAAATCAACAATCAGTTGCTTAACTTACACCACCTCAACATACCCCCACTCCAATGTGCAAACAGATAAAAAGCACTCCTCTCATTAGAAGAAGTGCTAACTAACACAATCTATTCACTCGTTTGAAGTATCTTAGTTACATTAACTGATTCCTTCAATTTAGGACTTCCTGCGTTATCCGCAAATCCGAAAATACTAAACAATACAATCGTCATACCAAGTAAGAATTTCTTGTTTATTTTCATCATTTCACCGAGTCCAGTTCAATTGTAGCTTTAAACAGATCGCCGTCAACATCGATGTCCATGCTGCCCTCATGAAGATCTACAATGGATTTTGCGATGGCGAGACCAAGGCCAGAACCATCAGTATGACGTGATGTGTCTCCGCGTTTAAACCGTTCAAATAGTTCTTCAAAGTTTCCGCCTAGTTCATACTTCGAGACATTTTTAAAAGAAACGATGACCTTTCGATTTTCCTCTGTTACGGACACATATACTCTAGTATTCTCCATAGAATACTTTAATGCATTGCCGATCAAGTTATCAAAGACGCGCCACATCTTTTGTCCGTCCACATGAGCAAGGACCGGAACTTTAGGCGTTGCTAGCCTGAATGTAAGTGACGATTCTTTGATGGTTTCATTGTATTCAGCCATGGCTTGTTGAAGCAACTGGACGATATCGACATCTTGTTTAATCAGCTCCAGATTCCCGCTTGCCATCTTAGATACTTCGAACAGATCGTCAATCAGAACCTTTAGACGCTTCGACTTGCGATCTATAATTTCTAAATAAGCATTCTGATCCTCTTTTGTTACCTCTTGTGACTTTAAGAGTTCTGTATACGTAATAATCGATGTCAAAGGAGTTCGTAAATCATGACTAACATTGGTGATCAGCTCCGTTTTAAGCCTCTCACTTTTTGCTTCAGCACGCTTCGACGTTTTCACACCCTGTTTTAATACGTTCAGGTTTCCAGCTAACATGGCTAGTGCTGATTTACCCTTATTAGGAAGGTCTTGCTCCATCTGTCCCGATGCAAGTTCATTCGTATGCTGAATAATTCTATTAAAGTACCCAATTCTTTTTAAAAGGTAGATTAATACCGGTAAAGTAAAGAATAAAAACAGAATGAAATAAACGACGAAAGCCATGGGATGAAAGAATACGACTGCAGCACCGAAACCTGATAAGAAAATAACGATAAGAAGCAGCATGATTTGTATAGCAACACTTCTATTGTAGAATGCATCAGAAACTAACCGGTAAAACCATTGGGCTGACTTAGAGATAAACGCATCTCGATATAATTGTTTGTTTCTAATATCCCGGTAGATCCAAGTGGTTTGAATAAGAGTGATACTCACCATAAGCGCTGTGATCATAAATTCGAATAGACCATCACTATACGTGAATGAAAATGCCAAGTTATCGTAGTTTTGTGCGTTCATAACAATTGCCATGATTGCAAAAAACAAACTGATTAATAAGAATCCCAATCGAATATCAATAGGTACTCTACGATAGATCTTTACTTTGTCTGAAGAAGAGATCATCTGTAGTGGATGAAGTCTTCTTCCCCATAAAAATACAAGAAATAGAATCACAATACTGCAAATCGAAATAATGTAAAACACTGTTTGTCTCTTCTCAAAATCATCTACTTGTTTTTGTAACCAACTTCCTTGTTCAGGAAGAGTAATTATGCCCTGAAGTGTTTTTGACTTTTGAGGAAAATATTCGTAATGATATTCTATGAATGAATCTGGCGCACTAATACGTAAGTTGCCGTTTTCAGATGACGATGAATACTCTCTACTGAACAAATTTGTTTTTCTCTTAAGATCTTCAGGGCCTTCTGCTGAAGAAAGATTAGTATATACCTCTTTTGAGTTCATATCTACCAGGTAGTAGTTGAAACCCAAAAGGTTAGGATCATAATCAGAAATATAACTTTGTCTTTCTTTAACAAGTGTCTCTACTTCTTTTTCTTTTTCCTTCACGATCTTAGCTTTGATATGATCGTCACTTTTGAAGTTCTCCATGATATCTTTAACTTTTGCATCTCTTTGTTCTTCATAAAGCTTAACCACTTCGTCGTTCTTAGCAGTCTTCGCTTCATCAATCTGGTCCTCATATTGGCTTTTGATATCTGCTATCTGCTCTGACAAACTTCCATAGCGCGTACGATGTTCTTCAATCTCTTCTTTTGAAACTTTTATATTGTCCTTAAGCTCATCTTTAGAAAAATAATTGATTTCAGAAATACTGATATAGTTGATAAACCCCTCAAACTCTGAGTTAAACTCCTCTGTATGAAAGTAATCCTTCTTAAAATACCAATGACCATTTTCAAGTATAGAAACGATCCCACTTAACCCAAAGGTCAACAGCATGATCCAAACAACCCACTTGCTTCTATTTTTCCATTTTGTATCCAATTCCCCATACCACCTTTAAATATCTAGGATTTTTCGGATCAATCTCAATTTTTTCTCTAATCTTCCGGATATGAACCGCGACTGTGTTCTCGGCGTTGTAACTCGGCTCTTTCCAAACCCGCTCATATATATCATTAATCGAAAAAACTCTTCCTGGGTAAGACATTAACAACTCCACAATTTTATACTCAATAGGAGTCAACTTTACGGAATCACCGTTTATAGCCACTTCCTTTGCTTCCTTATCGAGTGTTAGACCGTTCAAATTGATTAGATTTGTCTTCCCCTCATATGTACCAAGAGTCACGTAACGGCGTAGCTGAGATTTAACACGGGCAATCAACTCCAAAGGATTGAATGGCTTCGTCACATAATCATCCGCACCGATCTGCAATCCTAGAACTTTATCGGTATCTTCACTCTTCGCGCTTAAGATAATAATCGGTATGTTTTTTTGTTCTCGAATCTTAAAGGTGGTCGATATACCATCTAATTTCGGCATCATAATGTCCATTACGATAAGATGAATGGGGTGTTCATCCAATTTCTCTATCGCCTCAATTCCATCTCTTGCTTGAACAACTGTTATTCCTTCATTTTTCAAGTAGATCTCTATCGCATCGCGAATTTCTTTTTCATCATCTACAACAAGTACGTTAAAATCATTCATGTTCTCACACTCCCTTCTGCATTATAGCATGGCATATATTTGAAATTACCTTTATTCTATCTCGCAATCCTTTACATTTTGTTAGTAAAAATCTTAAGACTTTCTTAAGTTTCAAAAATAGCTTTTAGCTTAAATATAGGCAAACAAAAAAGTGCATTTCTATCTAAAGAAATGCACTCTTTCTTGAAACTCTATTACTTTTGAGATTCACAGTATTTTTTAAAATTGTCCATAAATGCTTGCCAACCGGCTTCTTGCATTTCAACTGGATTCGTAGCTTCAGCTTCAAATGTCTCAACAATTCTCGTTTCATTATCTAAGCTAACAAACGTAATCGTCACTTTTCTTCCATCATCTAACGTATAACCAATGTATTCATTTGTTTTGACTTCATCATATGTCCCGCTAAAATCAAATCCAAAGCTGCCATCTTTTGCTTCCATCCTTGTCAAAAACTTCCCACCAGCTTTTAGATCATTTTCAGCTTTAGGTGCGTGCCACTCATCGGAAGCAAAGCTCCAGCCTGTAATATGCTGTGGCTCGGTCCAATATTTCCAAACTTCTGCAATGGGTTTATGTACTGTCGTTTCAACTGTGATCATAACTTTGTTAGACGTCTCCATTCTTCAAACCACCTTATTAATAGAATTTTAAACGTAGACCTACCATTTTATAAACTAACGATTGCTATTTACTTTAGGTAGGACACCGTTAATAATTCAATAAAAAATACATTTCTCCTGCTTTGAGAAATGCATCTTTTAAATTCTGCTTTTAACAATTTATTCACGCCAAAATTTTGTATAATCAGCTTTATCCTCTATGTTAAATGAAATGATTTTCTCCAACAATTCATAGTTCACTTCATCTTTCCAGCGGATACGGAACAAACCTTTAGTGAACGTATATCCAGCCTGCTTGATGTCGTCAGCAAACTTCACCATTGCCACTTCTTCCGGTGCAATGCTTATATGTTGTTTACTAATCGATATACCGATAATATATGTGCCGTGGTCTGTAAACATTGGGGTATTCCACTTAAATTGTGGTTCTAAATCAGGGAAGTTTTCAGCCACCCATGTTAATAGTTCTTCCATTCGATAACGTTGGTCACGGTTTTCAATACCCATTAAATACTGAGAAAAACTGTCCAATTTCATACTCCTCTCATTTGAAATACACATGCTATAAGAAACATCTTTAATCTACTTTCCGCTTCTTATAAATCATAGCAGTTACCACAAACGATATAAATGTCCATAATAAAAGTAGCGCAAAATGATCCCATGAATGAAGAAAGGCGTTTTGCTTTTCAAGTGATATCCAAATGAATGTAAGCTGTTCATTAGGTAATATGTCCATTACGTTTAAAATACTTTCATTTTCAATCATAGGTCTAAACATGGACCCCATCCCAAATATGAAAAGAACGGGCATACCAATAATACTTGTTTCCATTACAGTGCGTGAGATTAAACCCAAAATGGTTCCAACTGCAATATAAAATAATATGCCTAGTAGTATACTTAAAGCAAAAAACGGTAGCGACGGCACATTATAATCTAATAATATGATAGACAGTACCACTACAAGGATTGTCATAACAACAGACAGTGCACTTTTTCCAATTAAAATTTCAATTGTACTAGCTGGTGAAAGTAACAATCCTCTAAGCGTATTTTTCTCTTTTTCCTCCGCCACCATCGCAGCTTGAATAAAGGCACCGGAAATCACTAGTGCTAGATTGATTGGAAAAGAGAACATATAGGGACTATCTTCTCCCATACGACCAATCCATGCCGCAAAAAATAACGGTAAAGCTACCGTAAAAAGGATATATGAATTTCGTTGCAGATCTTTCCAATCTTTAATAAATATAGCATTTATCCTTTTCAATGAAAATGTCATGCTAAATCCCTCCCTGTTAGTTCGACAAAGATATCTCCTAATGTTGGTTCGTTCGAATGAATAGAGATTACCTCTCCATTCCTCATATATTGATAGATTTTATCTGCACCTTCATCGTTCATATCCATGTGTACCGTTTGATTATCCTTTAACAAAAGAGTTACCGTTCTGTTGTCAACTTTTGTTCTTAGATTAAGAGGAGTATCTAGTCGTTTGATCTCTCCTCGATCTAAAAAGGCGATACGATCACAAAGGTACTCAGCCTCATACATATCATGTGTAGTTAGAAAAATGGTTGTACCTTCTTTATTGAGTTGTTTCAACACTTGGTGAATCTGCTTTGTATTTACAGGGTCTAGAGCAGATGTAGGTTCATCTAAAAAAAGAAGTTCTGGCTTATGTAAAATGGCACGAGCAAGTGTTACTCGTTGTTTCATACCTTTTGACAACTTTTGAACCAATTTCTTTTGATCCTGAATAAGATTAACAGCTTGAAGAACTTCTTTAATTTTCACTTTGTCTACATTGTACAAATCGCAATACAATGCAAGGTTATCATATATACTCAATCGATCATACAGCCCACTATTATCAGTCAAGATTCCTATTCGTTTCATATAGGCTGGATTTTGCAGCTTAGAAATTTCTTGTCCGAACACTTTCACATGTCCGTCAGTAGGTAATAGTTGAGCTGTTAAGATTTTAATCGTTGTCGTTTTTCCTGATCCACTCGGTCCTAGAAAACCGATCGTCTCACCCTTTTTAACCGAAAAACTTACATCAGCTAAAGCGATTTGATTTTCAAAAGACTTCTTTAAACCTTTTACTTCTATAACGTTCTCCATATACATCCCCTCTTTTCCTCGTTTTGCTAACCTGATTCAACTATATAAATTAGCAAATCATTATGCAGTATTTTCAAGGTGAAAGGAGTATATTTCGTGTTGAATAGAACCATTTTCTCGCTGAATGGATCAGTTAAAAGAACATAATCATCAGATATTCTTATGAAACAATTATTATATTCCTATGATTTCCTTTAACTCATTCATTTTTCCTTTAGAAAGAGGCACTGAACTTTTCTTCGCATCTTCAAGTACAAGACTATAGCTATTACGTGTCCATGTAATGACTTCCCGCACGCGCTGTAAATTTACGATATATGAGCGATGACAACGAAAAAATCCGAACGGCTGAAGACGTTTTTCTAAATCGTTTAGGGAAATGAGACATGGAAAAATCTCACCGTTCACATGTAACTGTGAGACCCCTTCATGACTTTCGACAAAAAGAATCTCTGTTGGATCAAAGAGTATCATTTTTTCATTTATTTTAGCTGGAATCTTTTCAAACTTAACAGGTTTGCGAATTTCTCCTTCATCATCTATATTCTTTTCTTCTCTTTCACTCGTTGAATGCATCACAAATTCCATATCTAATTCTTCTGAATTCTTCTCATTTATATCGTCATCCACCACATCTATTTTTTTCAGACCGGCTTCGTTTAATCGATACACCGTATCTGTTAAAAAGATCGCACTCTCAAAATGGTTAGTCGTAATTAGTATGGTTTTTCCTAGATTTATGTAGTCTTTCACAATTCGTTTCAGAATCATTCTGCTTTCAATATCTAAATTTTGATCTGGTTCTTCCATCAAAAGCACATCTGGTTCATGTAAAATTACTCGAGCTAAATGCAATCTTTTCTTTTCGGAAAATGAAAGCATTCTAATTTTCACATTCTTTTTTTCTATTAAACTTACTTTCTGTAAAAGTAAATCAATATCAATGCTCACGTCATATAGGCGCTCGTAAAAGCGTAAGTATTCCTGAGCTGTCAGTCTGTCATACGCTTGATCACTCATTAAATACAAACCAAAAGAATGGAAGATTTTTTTCGATGATCCAAGTTGCACATGATTCAGAAATATTTTTCCGTTAGTAGGGCTCTTCTCATGAATAATAAGTTGAATCAATTCTTTCCCTACTTCATGATTGCATTGAACAGCCACTGCTTCCCCTTGTTGCAAGGTCAAATCAATCTTAGGAAAAAGTATCTTGTTTCCAATGTTTTTTTCAAGTTGTGTAATTTGTAATAAGCTCATCTGTCTATGTACTCCTTGAGATTAGTTAAACCAATACTGTTATCTTTTACCACTCATTTACAATATCATGTATTAAACTTTTTTATTAGATAAAGATCATGTTTTTCGTCAATGAATGATGATCGTTATACAAAAAAATCCCTTCATCTGAAGAGATTTTTGTTAAATTAATCGATTTTAAATGTTTGGCACAAGTATTCATTTTGTAGAACAAGCATGACAACCAATCCCTTTAACACGGTCCTTCACCCTAGCTGTATATTCTTCTCCGCATTTTTTACAGCGCCACCAAACGTTATTATATGAAGTAACCGAAACATCTTTAGGTGTTTTATGAACGCCGAACAAAGTACCATTACGATCAGGATGCCATTCAGCTGCAATTTCTGGATACATAGTGAATAAGGATTGCTCAATTCTTATACACTCTGGACAACGCGACTTGTTCTTAATTCTCTTACGAATTCTCTCTCGCCACACATGCCCTTTTTCACAAACCCATGCCACTTCCTCGTTCGAGTTGTAAACCACATCTTGTGGACTTTTCCCATTGTTCACGGTAGACCATTCTTCTACAAGCTCAGGATGTACCGTAGCCAGACAGTTCTTTTCGTATGCTTTTTTGTCTGAGCAATATACACATACACTTTTAGGATTATGTATTCGATCTTTCACGGTTTCTTCCCATTCATGTCCTCTTTTACATAGCCACCATCTTTGTGGCCAATCCTCCTTACTGTCTATATCCGCAATAGTAAGATTTTTGTTACGTGTCGGATGCCATTGCAGACATAGCTCAGGATCTGCGTCCGCTAATGTCTCACTTTTAACCGCTTCGAACTGATACGATCTTTTCAACGCTCTTTCTTCTCTTACACAATCGGAACATTCCAGGTTCTTCTTATAGCGCTCCCGAATAGTCGCTCCCCATTCATGCCCTTTTGAACAGACCCACCATATGTATTCATAACTGCCAAAACTAGTCTGGCACGGTTCAATACCCTGATTTTTTGTAGGATGCCATTGTGACAAAAGTTTATTTGGTAATAATGTGTGATTCATTTTTTCAACCCTTTCAATACTACTGTCGTAATAAAAAAGGACTATACCCAATAGCCCTGTGTAGTTAATTATACCTATAATTCTTCAAAGTGAACTTGGGAAAATGGTAGTCATTTAGACCTTATTAGTAAGGGGGGATAACTGTTTTTTTCCCAACATTGATGCTACGTAAAGGAGTAATCCTATATCCTCAGAGTTTGACCTTAATAAATTCAATGAAAAAAGCTCTCCTTCTTAATGAGGGAGAGCTCCATATTTAAGTAGTTATGAGACTAAACCTTTTTAATACTAACTCTTCCCGAGAAGAAAGTGGCTCCCCCACCCATATCTGCTATGCGATCGGGTGTAAGTGAATTGACTAGATGCTTTGTATTATCATCTGCTCCCCAAAGTCCTTGAGTAACGGCAACGCCACGGAGAACATTCTCACCAACGCTCGCTTTTAGTAAACATTCTCCTTGCTCATTCCACACGCGTACCTTTTCTCCATCTTTCACTCCTGCCAGGTCTGCGTCAAACTGATTCAAAACAATTACCGGTTCTTTTTCAAGTTCAACATGTTTGTTTTGATTCGCAAACGTTGAGTTTAGAAAGTTATGGTTCGGTCCAGCGATAAATCGAAGGGGATGGTCAGAATCATTAACTAAAGGGATGTATGTTGGCAGTGCTGGATAACCGTCCTGTTTCATCTTCTCAGAGTATAATTCTATTTTTCCGCTCGGTGTTGGGAGCTCAGTTGGAAATTCTACCTGTGCCTTTACATATTGTTTTTTACACAAAACTTCAAAATTTATTCTTTGAATATAGGGATTAGATGGTGAATCTAATGACTGATCAATCAGTTCTGCTTCCGTATCATCAAATGCCTTCTCAGTAAAATCCATGCCTTTAGCAAGTAGTCGGAACACCTCGACATTAGACTTTGACTCACCGTAAGATTCAATCACAGGCTGTTGAAGCTGGATATAGTGATGCCAGTACGACGTGTAGAAATCTGTGTTTTCAAACGAAGACGTAGCAGGCAATACAATATCAGCATACTTTGCCGTCTCTGTTAAGAATAAATCATGAACCACTGTGAAGAGATCTTCTCGTTCCAAGCCTTTTCGAACCTTATTTCCTGCAGGTGCTACAACAGCAGGATTCGTTCCATAAACAAAAAGTGATTTTATAGGAGGGTCTAATGTTAGTAACGCTTCTCCGAGTAAATTCATGTTTATAACACGCGTATTCTTATTTTGCTGCAAATCAGGCCGTTGTAGGTTAGCTGTGTTGAACGCGAGATATGCTGAATTACCTTTGATCGCCCCTCCACCTTTAACTGCCCATTGACCTGTTAAAGCTGGCAAACAAGATACCGTTCTCACAAACATACCACCATTATCATGATGTTGTGGACCGTTTCCAATTCGAAGAAACGCAGGAGAGGTTTGGCCATACATCCGAGCTAGCTTCAAAATGTCTTCTACCGGAATACCAGTAATGCTAGAAACCGTAATAGGGTCATATTGTTCAACATGTATACGCAGCTGTTCGGATCCGACGGTGAACTGATCCAAAAATGAATGATCCACCATGTTCTCAGCAAACAAAATGTGCATCAAGCCTAATGCTAGAGCGGTATCTGTCCCGGGTAAAATAGGGATGAACCAGTCTGCAAATCTAGCCGTCTGGTTTTTATGAACGTCAATGACGACAATCTTCGCTCCATTTTGTTTGCGAGCTTGTTGTGCAAGTGATACTTGATGCATATTTGTACTAACGGCATTAATTCCCCAAAATATAAACAATTTGGAGTGAATGGTATCTTCAGGGTCAATTCCGAAACTCGCACCCATCGTATATTTGTAACCCACTGCACCTGCCGAGTTACAAATGCTTCGATCCAGCTTGGAAGCTCCTAATCTATGAAAAAAACGGCGATCCATTCCTTCAGCTGCAAGATTACCCATATTTCCATAAAAGCTATAAGGTAGAATGCTCTCGGCACCGTCGTTTTGAAGCAAGTCCTTCCATCTCGCAGTGATAGTGTTAATCGCTTCATCCCAGCTTATTTGTTCAAAGTGCCCTTCACCTTTTGCTCCAACCCGCTTCATCGGGTATTTTAAACGTTTTTCATCATATAGGCGTTCAGTCATGTTTCTAACTTTATTACAAATAAACCCTTTCGTGACTGGATGTTCAGGATCACCTTCCACTTTTACAATTCTTCCGTTTTCTTTATGAAGGAGCAACCCACATTGGTCAGGGCAGTCTAAGGAACAAACTGAAGGAAAAATCCCATTTTTGCTATCCACAAAACTAGTCATATGCGTTCTCCTTTCAAAGAGGTCATATTCATTCTATTTAATAAGGATATTACTTTCGTTAATAAGAAATTTAAGAAATAAAATTCGAATTCTTAAATAAATGATAAACTATCCTCTTCAAGACTGATACCATGTAATCCTGCCCATTCAGCTGTTGAGCTCCACAAATTGCCAACAAATCTTTTTAGTTTTTGTACATCAGTATGTAAGGATAATACTTCCTTAATGTTCATTTCATAGTTGTTCGGTAAAGAATGAAAGCCAAATGCTTCTTCATACATGGTTCTACTTGATAAGAATTTGTGTCGATTTTTTAATCCCACCAACATGGTTGCCCAATAGGCGATCTGCCTTGCTTCGTGTGCAGCTACAATAGTGTCAGTATCTTTTATAGTAAAGATTTTATAAACATGTTCATACATATCTGTTAGAGCATCTCTCATTAAAACATTGAAATCTGTATGCAACTCTGTTTCTAACGCGATTTCTCTTAGCGATTGATACAAATTTGATGAATCATAAAGGATTTTACATGTGAACAACACATCACCTTTAACACACCATTCATAATCTAGGCTTCTGGCTTTAGATTGAATTTTCTCAACCGTATTAAAACTAATACCGACGAACATTCCTTTATAAAAGAAAGGATACCATTCACTCTCTCTTCCCTCTACAACCACTCGTAACTCCAGATCCGATTCAGGACGATCAGTCCCCTTCGCTGTTGACCCTTCAATGGCGACTGAAATTAGTCGTTCTCCATACTTTCTTAATAAATTTTCAAGTATCTCATTGGCAACGTGCAATCTGTCATCTGTAGTAAATTCTTGAGGTTTCCATTTAGTCATTGTTGCACTCCTTTGAAACTGTTCTTACTTCTTTGACGCTTTTATAATAAATGTAGCTGGAACAAGGTTTGCTTTTTGAGTGGAGTACCATCTTGACGGATTTTCCGAGTGCTCTTCCGGTAAACAAACTTCATCTATTACTTTATCTATCATAAAACCTGCATCAATTAAAGCATTTATGTAAGTGCTTAACTTTCTATGATGAATGACAGCTTGATTTTGCCAACCTTCATTAAATTCAGGGCCCTCAGTCACATAAGATTTGTTAAAGGTGAACGAAGATTCCTCAAATTTTAATCGATCATGAAGTGGATGTTCCCAACTGAAGATAAAAATTCCACCTGGTTTCAGATAATCATAGATGTTGGAAAAAGTTTGGTACAAATTTGTTGTCCAACCCAAAGCATAGATCGAGTAAACAATATCAAAATAACTGCTTGGTAAACCCGGGTTCTCCTCCATAGGAGATTCAACTAAGGTCACCTCTACTTGTTGATCTTGTAATACGTTCCTGGCTGTCTCAATCTGCTTCGTACAAAGATCTAATCCCCACAATTCTTTAGCGCCTTTCACACCCATATATTGTAATGAATGACCACTACCACAGCCTATATCCAACACCTTATTACCACTTATTGAGCCAAATAAATTTAGTTGTTCTTCATTCAAAGAGAACGGTCCGTATTCAGGGAGTGCCGTTCTACCAAAAAAGCGTTCAGCTGACACCTCCCACCTTTCTTTATTCATTTTTAAAATTTCAGTTGCTTCCACGAGTTCCACTTCCTTTATATGTACCAATTTTCGTTAATCTTATCAGTGAGTAAAATATGCTTTTTGTAAGAATATTGATTTCCATACAAAATATCGTTAATCCTTCTTGACTTTTTGGTTATGAACAGTAAAACTTAACAATTCGCATGAAACGAAAACTTTCTAAACTTCCGCTATATCATTTAACATATAATGGGATTATATCTTACTATAAAACGTATAAATTGAGAGGAGATTTTTGATGAATTCGATAAATAAAGGAGCCATATGGGTATTAACGATCCTATCACTCATAACAATCGTTCTTACGTTTATAGAATTAAATCAACCTTATGAAACACCTGAAGATGCTCAATCTCGATTTGAACTACATGTTCAACCCATTTTTACTATGATAATGATAGGTGCAACTTTTGCAGCTTTTAAGCTTTGCAAAAAAGTTCAATTATTTGCTGGACCGCTTTTTATTCTTCTGGGAGGTTTTTGGTACTTTTGGCTTTTCCTTACTTTTACAATAGGATGGGTTAGGATGCAGGGTTTGGTTGGGCTTGCATTTAGCATATTTAGTTGTTTTTTTCTCACTATTTATCATTTGTATACGGTTTTAAAAAATCGAAATAAACCATCCATGTAATTAAAGGAAATATCTCACAATATCCAAATAATTTGGTTTTTTAAACATAAAAGAAAGTCAGCAGATAATCCGCTGACTTTTGGTTTCCTTTATAAAGATGTTTCGGTTTTCTTTGATTTAGCCGGTGCAAACCATCCAATAACAGCAATACCTACTAGTACACCATAAAAGATGATTGTCCATACAGTACTGTGTGGGAAATCGTGATCTAATACTCCGATATCTTTGTGAGCAAGTGTAATAACTGCAAGCTTGACACCTACCCAAGCAACGATTGCATAAGCTGTTGTTTCAAGAGCTGGTCGCTTATCAAGCAATTGAACAAACCAAGTAGCTGCAAACTTAATCAAGATTAAACCTGCAACTCCTCCAAGAACAACTACGATGAATTGTCCAGCATCCATGCCACCGAAGTCACCGAGTGGGGAATCAGGAAGTCCTAATGCCAATGCAACTGCTGCTAGAATCGAATCGATTGCAAACGCAAGGTCAGCGATAGCAATTTTACCTACTGTTGGCCAGAAACCTTTTCCTGCAGCGTCTTCTTTTACTTCCTCTTGTATTTTCTCATTTTCTTTACCGAACTTAGCTTGAATAACATGTTTTAATCCTAGGTATAACAGATAAGCTGCTCCGATCGCCTGGATCTGCCAAACGTTCGCGATGAACGAAATGGCAAAAAGTGCACCAAATCGGAAAACAAACGCCATAATAATTCCGTAACTAATCGCACGTTTTTTCTGATCCTCAGGTAAATGTTTTGCGATAACCGCTAGTACAAGGGCATTGTCAGCAGATAGCAAACCTTCTAGTCCAATAAGAATTAATAATGCCCATCCGTACTCTAACCAAATTGAATCCATTCATGAATCTCCTTTCAAATCGTAAAAATAATATGTAATATCCATAGAATGACCATTTTAGTCGCAAGATACTCTTCGAAAAATAACTTGCGCTACTATGAACGACTCTATACTAACAAGATTATATATTATTTTTTAAGTTTTTACCTTATTTAAGCGAATTTAAAACTTAACAAAGTTAGATGTTTAAAGGGTTTAGCGAATATTCCTCGTAAGATTTTAAATTCTTAATAGAGCTATTTTACATGAAAATACAAACTTTAAGGTTATAACAATAAAGAAGAAGTAAAACTAATAAAAATGTCTCTGGAGATGATGCTATTGGAACGATTAAAACCCATCTTCTCAGACTTGAAAATCACCTTAGATTCTAAAGATGAAGAAGTTACAATTCTAAAATCAAAAAACGAGGCTCTCTAGGAGAACCTCGTTTTATAAAAAGATTAATTAAGATCAGTCGTTATCGTTCTTAACAACTACCGCTTCACCTGTTACGGCATCCACATTTACTTCTACATCCTTACCGTCTTTTTGAATCTCAAATTCATAAACATAGTCGTCATCAAGACTCATTTCTTTTACAGTACCAGAAACTTTTTTTAGTGCGATAGACTGCGCTTGGTCAGAAGTAATCTTAACTTTAGAAGGATCTATCAGATCATCCCTATCTGTTGCCTCATTTTCGTCATAACGACTATTGTCGTCATCTCCATCATCGTCGTTGTCATTATCATCTTGATCTTTCATACCTTCTTCAATTTTTGATATTTTACCTGTTTCTGCAGCAATATCAAGATCATATTCTTTGTCTCCGTTATGAATTTCAATCTCATACTTGTCTTTAAGACCATCTCGATCAAGTTCAAGTTCAGTAACCGTTCCGCCCTTTGTTTTTTCTAATGCAATGTCTTTTGCTTGTTTTTCAGAAATTACATTCTTAGCAGCAAACGCGCTCGGTGTATTTTCAACGTAAGCGTATGTTCCAACTCCAATACCACCGACTAATACTGTACCAGCAATAATTTTTGTTAGTTTTTTCATTTGTTTTTCCTCCTTGTTTTTTACTATATCCTTATAATAGACAGTTAAAATGAGAACAAAGAGAAGAGAAGATTAAAAAACGATGAGAAATGGTGGTGTTTTTACTCAAAAAAAAGAACACTCTAGATTAGAGCATTCTTAGTCACTATCTTTTGTTTCCATCGTGACGGAGCTTACCTCACCTGAAAACGCATTTATGATTACTTGTGCTTCTTTTGTTTTTGTTTCAATCTCAACTTCATAAACGATTACACCGTCTTCATCATCTAACTCAATATCTGTGACGGTCCCTTTTACTTCTTTTAGGGCGATTTGCTTGGCTTTTCCTTCTGTTATTTTTGTGTTTGGCTGAGCTGGTTCATCTTCAGATTCAACCTCGCTTTTGCTATTGATGCTCCCAGTGGTCCCGTTAATTTCTAAGGAATATGTTTTGCCTTCCTTCTGTACACGAACAAGATAGACTTTATTTTCTTCATTAAATTCGGAAGACTTCACTTCACCGTGTTTGGCAGCTATTTTTTCCGCTTCATCCTTTGTTATACGTTCTCTTTGAGATTCTTCATCTTCTGTTCGATTCATGTCGAGAATTTCTCCAGAAACCGCATCAGACCAGATTACATAAACACCTTGTTCACTTTTTATTACTGTTTTGTATTGACGTTTATCTTCTCTATTCGTTAATTCTGTAGATAGAATGTCTCCTGGATATTTTGCGCTTACGATTCTGTTCATTTTCTCTTTTTCTAGTGTACTGCCCTGGTTTCCGTTCACCCACTCTCTTGTTCCGAAGACAAGAAGGAGAATAACGATTACTATTCCAGAAATCACAGCTGTTTTTTTGTTCATACGTTTTCCCCCTTTACATGAATTTTCTCATGTATGAATGAAAGCTTCATAAGAATCAGATGAGAAAATGATGAGAATTAACTCTGTTTCACAGGAATCTCCATGGTAAACGTTGTTCCCTTCCCTTCTTCACTCACTAGATGAAGCTTCCCTTGGTGAGCAGAAACGATTTGTTTTGCGATGGACAGTCCTAACCCAGCACCACCTGTATCACGGCTCCTAGCTTGATCCACACGAAAGAATCGATCATAGACTTTATCGAGATTTTCCTTAGGAATACCGATTCCATAGTCTGTTACGGAGATCCTAACAGAGTTTCCTTGTTTGGTTAACTCCACTTCAATGGCCTCCGAACTATACTTAATAGCGTTATCTAAAAGGATGATAAGAACTTGCTTAAGTTTTAATGAATCACACTCAATATGAATTTCGTCTATGTTGGATTGAACGCGTATTTTACGTTCGTATGCCTTGTTCAAATTCTTAGCGGCGTTCTTAGCCATCTTAACCAGCTCGGTTTGTTGAAGTTGAAGGTCCACTTGCGATTCATCCCTTGCCAAAACAAGCATTTGTTGGGTTAACTCTTTCATCCGAAGTGATTCTGAGTGGATCGCTTCTACAGCTTCTTCTAAAATTTCAGGCCGACTTCCTCCCCACCGCTTCAGCATCTTGGCATAGCTTTCGATTACAGTAAGCGGCGTTCTCAGTTCATGTGAAGCATCAGATACGAACTGTTCTTGCTTTTTGTAGTTGTTTTCAAGCAGGTCCATCATATGGTTAAATGTTCTTGCCATCTTATTCAGTTCATCATTCGATTTCTTATTGATCATAATTCGCTTATACGTCCCACGTTTCTGGTTTTCTTCCATCGTTCGCGTTAAGTTGCTGATCGGTACTAAGATCAATTTGCTCAAGAATCGCCCTCCCATATAAGAAGGAATTAAGATGAGTAATGTCGCTATGGTTAAAACGATTCTTAAGATCTGCAACGTGTTTGGAATGGAAGATTCTTCTTCGATCAACTGTAAAGAAACAACCTCCCCGTCCGTCCAAATAACCGGGTGTTGAGAAACTGTATATACCATTCCGTCTAATTTCTTAACATCACTGTATTGATTTGGCCGATAGATCGGTTTAATTTCCTCGAGCTTATCGTCATCAGTAATTCTTGATGAAGTAGCAACTACACGGTTATCACCAGTAATTATACGAATCATCGAATCTGCAGGAAGGTAGGCACGCAAAAGCTGTGTCATGTTCATTTTTGTCTCAGAAGACGTTTTAACCGCTTCCGTTAAGCTCTCCATTCTTGTCTCTGAACTCTCTAAAGCATTATCATGTAGATTCTTTTGAAATAAAAGATAAATGCCACTATTCGTGATGAGTAGAATGATTAAAAGCCATACCGTTGAAAACAAGGTTATCCGATTTTTTATGTTCATGGGTTACTCCTTCATCGTGTAGCCTACTCCACGAATCGTATGAATATAGGGGTGTGAAAAAGTGGAATCAATCTTTTTTCGCAGATAACGTATGTAAACATCTACAACATTGGTATCGCCATAATAATCATAACCCCATACCTTGGATAAGATCTGGTCACGGTTTAATACCTGGTTTTTATTTCGTATCAAAAAAACAAGAAGGTCAAACTCTCTCGGTGTTAATTCAATTAAGGTAGAGTCACGTTTAACTTCCCTCGTTTTTAAATTTACCGTCAGATCACCTAGCTCATAAATTTCGTTCTCTTGATCTTCTGTGTAGTGTTGATTCATGCGGAGAAATGCCCGAATTCTAGCTAAGAGTTCTTCAATTTCAAACGGTTTAGTCACATAATCGTTTGCCCCTAGATCAAGCCCGCTCACTTTATCGGGCAATGCATCTCTAGCTGTTAGTAATATGATTGGAATATGACTTCCCGTCGCTCTAATTCTTCTTAGAACCTCCAGACCACTTAATTCAGGTAGCATAACGTCCAGTAGAATAAGATCCCACTTACCAGATTTAAACTTTTCTAATCCTTCCATTCCCGTCGTAGCCGTTTCCGTTGCGTATCCTTCGTGTTCAAGTTCAAGTTGAATGACTCTTGCTATCTTTTTCTCATCTTCAACAATTAGAATTTTTTCAGCGCTCATCGTTGTTCCTCCTAAAAAGAAGCTTGTTAGCATTATTATAAAGGAGTAAATAGCAGTTTACGAATTAGAGATGAATCTAGATATCACCTGCTAAACAAAAACTCAATTCTCCTTAATGGAAAATTGAGTTAAGTAACACTACATACTCCCAAAATAGCATTTTTGCACACAACGTTTTATACTCTCGATTCTTAAATTGCTTATAAATAATCCAAACTATTAAAAATCAATATAATCCCAACGATGCACATGATCCATGAAAGGGCTGAACCAGAATTCTTAACCATTCTTTCACGTAAATTTGTTAAAGGTTTATCCATCCATCTACCACATACAATATAAATGAGATACAACAAGAGCGGTGGCAAGACCATGATTAAATTGTATCCAGCTAATATAGAAACCCATTCCATGCTAGAAAGAGTAGTAGTAGTAGATAAAATACCGATCGCAGCAAAGTAAGGAAAAGCAGTTCCTACTTCAATAAGAGAAGTTGACAATCCAAGTATTATAATTGAAATCAAACGATTAGACTTTGGAGAAGGCAGATTAGCATATTTGTTAGCAGGAACATAGAAACTAGCAATAAACAAAATCGCCCCAATGATAAAGATGATCCAGCTTATGGTTTGATTCTGAAAAATGGTAGATACGCTTTCAAGCAAAGTTGATATTCCTAACATGAGAGAAACGCCCACTATAAAATAAAAACCTGCAACGGTTAATAGGTAGATGAAAATACGGGATGTTCGTTTCTCTTTATCGTTTAATAAGAGATATACCGTAACCCCTATTGTTGCAGGACTCAGCATATCCAATACAGCTAACCCTCCAATTAAAAGAAGTAGATCTACAGTCACCGAATTCCCCCTTTATTCAGAATGTGCCTAAGCCTTTTTCGTTATAAATATTTCATAAGCAGAGTTCATGAATAGAAGTACATCTTGATCAATGGGATATAACCCTAGTTTTTCTGATTCTGTTTCTAACATCCTCATTTCCCATAATTTATCTAAGAATTCATTTTCACCATCAAATGCTTCTAATCGCTTTTCTTCCATTCTTCTTATAATGTTTTGAACCTTAGGAGAACTTGGGTCTGTGTGTACAAACCGTTTTAACTGCCCAATAAGTGCTATCCATTCTAAAGAATCTGCATTGTCGCTAGTCATGTTTGGAACCTTCTCCCACAGCTTTAATTCTCTTTCTTTAAACAATGACTTTCTATATTTCTGCTGAAGTTCTTTATTGCTATTGGCTAACTGCATGACCTTTTGAATGGCAATCTCATGATTCTCATCTTCAATCGCCATTCCATGTATTAATTCCCTTAGCGCACTCTCCATTTTGTTTAAGTTTTCTTGCTCTTGTTTTACATAAGAAAGTTGATTTCTTAGGCTATCTGACCAATCCCATTCACTCGAATTCAACATATTCTTAATCTCGTTTAAACGAAAACCAATCTGTTTCATGAATTGAATGTGTTGTAGCTTCTTCAAATCACCATTGCTATAGAGACGGTGTCCACCTTCCGTTTTGGAAGTTGAATGTAATAAGCCTATCTGATCGTAATGACGCAGTGTTCTGACTGTAACCCCTGTCATCTCACTTACCTTATGAATGTGCAGCATTCGATAAATCCACCTTTCATTACAACCTCATTTAAGTGATTATTTTCTTATAAATGTTTTCAGCAAGTAACCTGTTCCTAAACCAATAAGAACACCAGCAAACGCTTGATCGATGATTAACCCAACACCTGCTCCGAGAATGACACATCCATAAATAACCACATCTTCACGTTTCATCTCATCATCCTTTTCATGTAAAGTCGTTATCTATTAGTATACAAAATGACGTTACGTCAGTTTCAAGCGTTTTTCATTTCACAAGTGTGTGAAAAATAAAAAAAGATCTATCAACGGTAGATAGATCCACTTGCATTAAACATTCATTCTTTCTCTGGCAGATTGAGTCTCTTTAGTTACAGAAGCTACCGAAAAGGCTTTTCCGAGTCCCGTTGTTGGCATATTGTTATAAATGGCTTCTGCACCATGATTTACAATGTTATAGCTTTCGTGAAAAACACCAACACTGCCATCGTTACCGATATTCTTGTTGAATGCTTTCCATGCGACTAAGTGCGTTTGACCATGTGCATATGCTTCGAGTTGATCAAAGCTTTTCCAATATTGAATAAGTGTTACTCTTCTCCAACTAAAATGAAATTCTGTATGCAAAAAACCGATCTCTGGGTTTTGATACAATTCTCTTATCATCGGCCCCATTGCTTTAAATACAGTGATCCATTTAGTAAAAGAAAATATCTTATTCACACGCATCCCTATTACAAATACCACAAAATCTCCCTTCACCTCTGCCACGTATCTTCCTTTATGAATAATTGTCACAATCTTTATCCCCTTTATAATCCATTTACTTAAAATTAACATTAAATGGAATTGGATGTTAGAATAAATACAAACAGTAAAAACGAATTTTTTAATACCAGAAAGTAAACGGTTGTCCACATACTATGAATAGGATGAGGTGCATATATGAAGAATACATACTCAAACATTACGGGTGAAACTTTTGGGACGAGTTTTTTGCGAGGTGAATTTCAAACGATTTATGAACAAACAATGAGTAGCTTTAAGGAAATCGTGACGCTGGATCAATTTATAGAATTATCCTCTTCTTTTAATTTAGGTGTTAAACACTACACCCCTGAAATGGAAACACTTCTTACCAATCAGTTAAGGCAATTCTTATGGCTAGATAACGAGAAAGATAAAGCAATCAGTGTCGTTTTTGATGATGAGAATTCCATACATGGGATCTTGCTTGCACCATTTGTCACTTATCCTGAAACGGACAATCAGCTTACGAAGAACACTTTCATGATGCCGATAAACGAAGAATGGTTTGTATTTTGGGGAGGAGCGAATCAATTTATCAATTACCATTATGAATATGAAGAGCAAAGATACGCTTACGACTTAGTCATTGTGAAAGACGGGAAATCTTCTAAAGATGCTGCAACATCCAATGAAAGTTATTACGCTTTTAATAAAGAAGTTGTATGTCCCTGTGAAGGAAGAGTAGTAAAAGTAGTAGACACCATTGAGGATAATATTCCAGGGAAAATGAATCCTTCTAAACCTGAAGGCAATTATGTAATCATTCAACACGCAAACGAGGAGTATAGTATGATTGCGCATTTTAAACAGAATTCTATTGTTGTAGAGGAAGGTCAGTACATCAAACAAGGTCAATTATTAGGGTTATGTGGAAATTCAGGAAATTCATCTGAGGCTCATATTCATTTTCAGGTCATGAATGCACCTAATTATCACAATGGTAAGTCCATTCGCATTCGCTTTCATGAAAATAATGAACCCGTACAAGGCAATGTTGTGAAACCTTTAACCATTAAAACTAGTGAATGACTAGCATGTCCATTTTAATAGTCTGATTATAACTTTAAGTGGATGATATTTAAATCATCCACTTTTCATTTTTATTGTCCTGATTCAAATTTAAATTTTTCAAGAAGCACCCAATTATCTCTCTACAAAATCTACTAAAGTAAATAAAAATAAGGCCTTTAGCTCAGCTTATTTCTAATCAATTTCTCTAAAGTCGCGACCTTGTCTTGAAGATCATCTATTTCTTTCTGCATTTTTTCTTTTTCTTGGTCGGATGTAAAATCATCTACCTGCGACTGAAAATCATCAGCGTTATCAACATCTAATTGTATAATTGCTCCAATTGTTGCTACCGCATCTCCAACTGACGCAAGTACGCCTCCTATAATACCAAGAATTGTTCCCGTGTTGTTTGGTGGCTTATATTGAAATGTGTCTGAATTATTATTACTATTATTTACAGTACCTACTGATGAAGGACCTGGGTACACATAAGGATTTCGATTCTTTTTCACGTGACTCACTCCAAGAAGATAAGTAATGCTGATTCCCTATTTCTATGCGTTGTATCTTTAAAATGTACATTGTACTGATATAAGTATTATTTCATTTCCCATTAGGAAACATGGGTAGGTACTTATTTTCCTGACTTATTTTTCAAACTCTTCTCTTGAACGGCAGTTATCACTTGATCAAGTTCTTGACTTTTTTTTACTACATCTGGATTTGAAAGACTTCCTTTTTCATTTGCCAACAAACTCAATTCATCTTTTAATTTTAATTCTTTATCTTCTAAATACTTTTCTCTATTCAAATCTTACACCCATATTCTTTAGTAATGATGTTCTATTCCCTACCCAAAAGTTTTATTTGTATATTTAAATGTTCTACGCAAAAAATTAAGTAAAGTTCCTTTCGTTGTTCATTACCTATAATTATTTGAATAACTTCCTTATTCAATCAATCAAAATTGATTGAACATTTTAGAAATTTTATGGTAACATTTATAAAAATAAACAAATAAGTATAAGTATACATATTTTGGAATGTTTAATGGGGTGACCTTATGTCAGTTGTATTAAATAAATTTTACGACAACAAGAAAGGATATTTTCACCTCCCTGTTGTGTGGCGAGAAGAGTTTCAGTTTCAGATTGGGGAAAAAGTAGGCGTTGATGTTGAAGACGGGAAAATCATCATTGATAAGACAAAAGAGAGACGCTTTACTCCCATCATCGGAGTAAAAGGAAGACTTACTATTCCCATTGAAATCAGACAAGAATTAAAAAGCCATACCTATCAATTAGTCGCGATACAAGAAACCGAACAGTTTATCTTAACTCCTGCCTGATGAAAGAGTAAAATTAGTGGATATATGGTGAAAAAGTACATAAATTCATAAAAAGGCTTCTTTCATTGAAGTATTTTTTTATTTAATGTATATAATCTGGTTATACAAATAAACATAGAAAACATTTTGGTTTATA
Source organism: Fictibacillus halophilus (assembly GCF_016401385.1). NCBI lineage: Bacteria > Bacillati > Bacillota > Bacilli > Caryophanales > Fictibacillaceae > Fictibacillus > Fictibacillus halophilus. The sequence continues at coordinate 1,555,964 of NZ_JAEACF010000001.1, forward strand.
AAAAATACCTGTTCCCTCTCCTTTTCACTCACACACGGGATTTCGATATGGTTAATCATTCATGGGAATTTACGAAAATTAGATTTGCTTCTTGTACTTTATTGACCTTTCTCCCTTAATCTTTTAAAATCCATTGAGCAGCGGAAAATAATTTTGTTTTTTATCCGCATTCTATTGGTATAGTGTAAGAGTGGGAGTTGAAAGAATGTTTAATTTAGAATTGCTTAATAAGTTACCTGTAAAAATCTTAATTGTAGCTCTACTAATTGTAATAACTGCTTATTTCATTCGAAAATCAGTTCAGCTTTTCTTTGACAAGACAAGTTTTTTAGATGAAAATCGCGAAGAAACGTTGATGCATTTTACAGACCAAGTCCTTAAAGTACTTGGATTGGTGTTCTTCTTCATTTATGTACTTAGTCATTTCTTCAATCTAACGAGACTTGTTACAGGTTCAGTCGTTGTAGCCGGTGCCTTGGCATTGATCTTTCAACATATTATCAGAGATTATATTATGGGACTCGCTTACTTGTTTGAAAGACAGATCAACCTTGGTGATTATGTAATCATTAACGGAAACAAACAAGGAAAAATTGAGGAAATCAGTGTACGTCACCTGAAGATTCGTCAATACGACGGTTATCTTTACACTGTTTCTTATGGAAGTATCATCGAGCTCCAAAACGGTAACCGCGGTATGCGCCGTGTGAACGAAAGTCTTATCCTCAACTACAGACAAAACCCTGACGAGGCTTTTAAAGTGATGGAAGAAGTAGCAAGAACGTGCAATGAGAAATACAGTGATTACCTCTTAAAAGATTTGGACGGTAATCCGGTGGAAGCTTTTAAATTCAACCAAATTACCGAATTAAACGTTGATTATAAAGGACACCGGTATTCGCTTTCCGGCATCGTAAAGGAAGCGTATTTTGTGGATGCTAGTAAACGAGTTAGGTATGAACTAGCGCTCGCAGCTTATGTAAATCAGTTGTCGATGGCCGAAAACGGTGAAATGGAATTAGATAAACGCACCGATTCTCAAGCATCTCATTAAGAAAAAGATATGTTGAAGCAGGCTGTAAGAATTGCAGCCTGCTTTTAATACAAATTAATTTTCTATATCCTCTTCATTAATAACGGCAAGAACCTGATGATCTTCCCACCTGCCATTTATCTTTACATTTTTCTTTGAAATTCCTTCTTTATGAAATCCGGTTTTCAGTAATATTTTGATGGATCCGACATTGTGTGGCATCACTTCTGCTTCTATTCGATGAAGTTTAAGCTCGGTAAACGCAAAGTCTATAATAAGCGGAAGCGCTTCTGTCATATACCCTTTACCGTTATGGACTTTATCAAGAGAATAACCTACCATCCCTTTTTGCGCAGGTCCTCTCTCAATCTTGAACAGACCAATCTGTCCGATTAGTTCATGTGTACCATGAAGGAAGATTCCAAAAGAATACCCAATATCCTTTTCTTTCCGTTCCTCAATCTCATTTAATCGTCTTTGCTGCCCTTCTAACGAATAGAAGTCTGAATCTCGATCTGGTGCATATTGCTGAAAAAATTCCTTGTTCCTCATTTCGATATCAAATAAAGCTTGCAGATCAATGATTGTTAGAGGCTTAATATAAATGTTCTTCATCATGTGTCCCCCATGCTCGATAGTTACCATATTAAAGTTCAACTCAGATAAAATTAATCCTCCTTGTATGAAGTTGAATACCTCGATGTTTAACATATGTACAAAATTTGTAGAAGTTTAATTAAAGTAATGATATATTATTATTAACAGAGAGACCTTTTAGGAGAGAAAATATGAATACAAAATTAAATACGTGGATTCAAAAACACAATTTAGATTTACAATGGCTGCAAGAAACTAGTAAGTTTCCTTCCTATCAAGTGGAGAAACTGTTAAACGATCCTCTCTATAAACCAGACGGAACAACGATGAGAGTTGTATTAAGTATTGTTAAAAAGAAAGAAGACTCAGCGAAATTAAGTGATTTTTGGGATGTTTAAAAATAGGACGATTCCTTATAATTTTTAAAAATAGTGACTTGTCTAGATCATTTTACCCTCCGACTGCATCTACTAAAGTATGAAATGTAGGAGGTGCTATCTTGGGTAAAGACAAGCATTGTAAGAAAAAGAAGAAAAAAGTAATCTGTTGTGATCCTGTTTATATTATTGAGGATTCATATACAGAGAAAGAAGTTACTTTCGTTCATCCGATCATTCGTGTAAAACGTGAACACATTAAGTATGTTCGCCGTGACGTTTATGAGGAGAAAGTAATCAAAGAAGTAATCGATCCTGGTTCTCCAACTAAATGTGATTGCAATAAAAAGCACAAAAAATGTAAGAAAAAAAGCAAAAAGAAGTAATTTCCAAGTATAATTACTCTTTCATAATCGAACCCCCGACAATAGGTTTCGGGGGTTTTGCTTTGTCGGAAATCTTAACCACCTGTAATGGCTCATGTCACAAAAAATTAGGCATAAGTATGCTACGCTATCTTGCCAAATTCACCTCTAAAGATTCTTCTTACTCACACAAGTAATTCTTGCTTTTGATATACTGTTTACGTACATAAAAATTTAAGATTTTTCTATCTATTGTAGGAGTTGAGTGAACAAATGAATCATAATTTTAAGGCCATTGTTGGTGAAGGTAATCCTGAGTTAGATCAGCGGCTTTCTGATGAATTGGATAAAGTGAACGCTGCAGCTACGGCTGGCATCTCTCCTGCTCGAGAGTTGTCTGTACAAATTTTAGATAGTCAAGGTCAGCTTGCAGCCGGTATGAGTGGATGGACTTGGGGCGTAGCTGCTGGTATCGCTATGACATGGGTCCGTGAAGATGTGAGAAAAGACGGTCTTGGCACAAAATTGCTACATGATTTTGAACAAGTAGCTCTAGAACGAGGTTGTACACACGTATTTACTACTTCATTCACATTTCAAGCACCTGGTTTCTATGAACGACATGGTTATGAAGAATTGTTTCGTTGGCAAGGATTACCGACTCCAGAAGCAGCAGACGTTCATTTTCGAAAGGACTTGGTCCCCCTTAACAAAAAGTAAGTTTGTCAGTACCTATAATTAACTTCTTGATACAAACTAAAAAGGAGAGAACGACCTCTCTCCTTTTTTTATTTCTAGCTTTGTATTTACCATTTTAAATCTGATTCATATCCTAATTCAATGAGCAATTCTCCAGCCTTCTCTTTAAAAGCAAGTATAATCTCTTCATCAAACTCCTCTTTCCAATTTCCAATCGTCCCTTTTCTAAACGTAGCAGAGTCTTGAGTCGATATATTTTCTTTCGCACTTTTAATGGTGGTCTGATCGAGGTTTTCAGTTTCCTCTTCTGTAATAAACTGAACGATCTTCTGAACCGATTGGTCTAATGAACCTTCACTTCTTAATAGATCTTCAAATTTAATGGAAAGTACGTTAGGTGCCGATAACCATCCTTTAAATTCAGAAAACCAATCATGAATATCTTGATGACCTAATTCAGGAATACCTCTTATGATAGATAGCATTCGTTCTTTTTTGGAAAGCTGTTTACTTTGGAAGTATTGATGAAGTGGAGCGTTTATCTTCTCAATGTAATAGTTATAAGAAACAACAACATCTCGTAAGTCTCGATACAGGAAAATTTGTTTCATATTGAGATCTTGAAGAAGACTTGCCCATGGTGGGGAATAATAGATATGTCCAGACAAAAACTCATTATTTCTTAGTTTCACTAACTCGTCCTGATGTTCCTTTAATTGTTCGGATACACCTTCATATAGATGCAGGTTTTGATCATATGTGATGGAGTGTATCCCTGTTAAGATTTGAAACATCAAGTGTGTTCCACTTTTAGGAAACGAATTAAAGAAAAAAGGGCTTATTGTTTTTTTATTCATTTTTATAGATCACCTTTTCTATTTACATGACATGCCTTTTTATTTTATTCCTTCCTTCTCCATCTTGTTTGTACAATCGCCTGAAACGACATATTTTACGCTAATGAAAAAAGAATTGATGGATACATACACTTTTATTACTAAACGTACGAACTATTTAAAGCAAGACCTTAACCCCTAATTGTTAGCAGAATGAAACCGAGAAAAAAGGCAGGGATACACTCTCCCCGCCTTTTTTCAATGCACATTTTATTTAGAATCTCTTAAAATCCAATTCGGTACGGCTTTAATATAGATTAACTCACCAATCAGCTCAACAATTGTTTGGGTCACGATCACCGCTACTGCTAATGTTCTCCACGATTCTGGTAAAGCAAGCGCTAAGGGGAGAACGACGAGAGAATTTCTTGTTCCCATACTGAAAATCAGGGCTCTTCCTGCGCCTATATCTAAAGTAAATACGCGTACGATAAAGCGACCAACTATCGGCATGATGATTAAGAATAAGACGTAGATCGGAACAACTCGAATGATACTATCAAAATCATTGTAGACCTTCCCAATTTGTGAAGCGACGACGACGATTAAGACGAAAGCCATAAACGGAACCGGTAACCATGCTGTTAATGTTAACACTTTGTCACCGATTTCCTGCTTTTTCGCCCAGAGCTGTGTAACAATCGCTACTAGTAGAGGAACCACGATCATCAAGAGAAACGCTTCTAAAAATGGCCCAATCTGCACGACTGATATCATCTCTTTACCAATCAATAGCCATAAATAAAGAGGAAGCAGCAATATTTGGACAACAAACAAAAGAGGTGTTGCCGCCAGTATCAACTTCTCGTTACCTTTTCCTAGCTGAGTAAAGACGATTACATAATCAATACACGGAGAAAGAAGAACTAAGCAAATTCCTAATAATAGCGGTGGAGACTGTGGAAATATCGGTGTCAGTCCCCATACAACGATTGGTACGATTACAAAATTTCCGACGAGTAAAGCTAGCATGAATTTAACGTTTGAAACAGCTTCTCTTAGTCTTAAAAAAGGAATTTGAGTAAACATTCCATACAAGAGAATAGCGATTAGTGGAGAGATCATCCATTGAAGTCCAGCTCCGATACTCTCAAACGCAGAACCGATACAACCTCCTATTATTAAAGCAATACCATAAATCCATATTTGTTGGTTCTCTAAACCTTCCCTCGTGATCATTTTATAACTCCCTTTTATTAAAGATCTACCACTTACAATTATGTCATATAACATCCACTCTCTTTTAAGTTATTAATATACCACTCTCATATTAAATAAAAAAGAACCGCCAAATTTCAGACGGTCCTACGAATGTAAACGATTTGATTAAACTTGTTAAGCACGTTCCAACACTTTGGCCAGCATACGGTGAACAACCTCATGATCGCGCGGATCGTGCAATCGGTACTCTTCACCTGGAAGCGTATACCACTCTGCAGCCCCCGCGTATGTGATAGCAAGCTTCAGCATACCTTCTTCATTACAGCTTGTCTTAAGCTCGAGCTCCCCGCTGATTACGCCGACCTCTGTCGTCATTACGCCATGAGTTGCAGTAAAGACAGTTGATTTCTCTTCCATTGGAGCAGCTCCCTTCTTTAAAACAAGTTGGTACATAGTTTATACAATAAATTTCTTAATACGTGCAAGTGTTAAGCATGCTTTGAAGTTGTGTTTTTTCCGCTGATTGAAGATTCAAGCCCCAGTTGTACTTTGTTTGTATCCACCATTTTGCGTATCCACAATGAGCAGCAGTACGAGTAGGCTTCCAAGTTGATGGATCTTGGTCTCCTTTTGATCGATTTGAACTTGCTGTCACGGCAATAAGTTGTGGCCCTGTAAGGTCGTTCGCAAAATCCTCACGTTTGGCAGTCGTCCAGCTGTTTGCTCCAGAACGCCAAGCTTCAGCTAATGCCACGACATGATCAATATCTAGATCAGATGGATTCGTAATCGTTACACCATCATAATAGCTGTACCAGCTACCAGAGGTTACAGGACAGTTCCCGCTAAAAGAGTCGGCATCACGCTTGAGAACAACTTGGCGTGTATCACATCCCCCACCTTGACTCGACCAGTGTGGAAACAGATCACGTGAATAGCCAGTCATTGAACCTTCTGTCTTAACAACCAATGCGTTCAACTGAGATTGTGCAGCAGATTTAGTAGGTGTTCCAGGTGGTAGTGCCCATGCCTTTTGATGATCATCAGATGAAACAATAACAAAAGACATCACCAGAGTAAAAACAAACGAACACAACATCGATTTCTTCAACATGCTTAATCCTCCAATATGTAATTTTTTGAATCGTTATCATTTTATAACATATCTATACGAAGTGGTATTTGGTATTTTGCAATTAAACATAATCTAGACCTTTGATATAGGTGGATAGTCTGGTTTTTATCGGCCGATTCTTCTTCTAAAAACCATTATAGTAAAATACGATTATTCCTGTGTGGTCATTTACTATTTCATCGCAGGTTGTTTTTCTCCTGGTAAGGGAGCCGGATCCATGCTTTGGTCGTTTGGTGATAAATCAATTCCATAATCCTTTGCAAACACCATGTGTGTATCTTTTAGAACGTTTTCGTGGTTCAGATCCAAGTTAAAGACACGAGCTCCACGGAGTCGGTTCTTCTCTTCCCCAGGAAGTCCGTATGTTCCGAATCCTGCGCTTCCGCCATAACCTAGCATAATGCCATAATAGTTTCCGGCATACGTGTTGATGTGGTCATGTCCACAAAATACACCTTTTACATCACCACGGTGCTGCATAGCTGAAAATAATCCAGAGTTGATCGGACCAGGACATTCATCTTCATTTCTCTCACCTGTAATCTGATGTTTGTTCATTGCTCGTGTATGATCAGTTTCCGTGCGGCTATCTACACTCGCATACCACATATAGCGGTGTTCCCAAAGCGGAATATGTATGAACATGAGAGAAGGCACTTTAAAGCCAAAACGGTTTTCGATCCTTTGTGACGTTTCGTTGTACCAACTGACTTGGTCAAAGCGAACCCAATCCCAAGTTGGATAACCTTCAAAATTTTGCCCCGCAATCTCTTTTGGTGCGTACCGTCCGCTGTCCATCAACCAGAAATTAAAAGCTGGCTTCTTCCCTTTCGCGTCCCAAACAAGAAGATTCATGTTCCCAGTTCCTGTGATGTTTTTTGCTCCCTTATCGTTCACATTGTGTTTGTAAGATTGATAGAAAGCTAACATCTTCTTCTCGTCCACACCGTTTTTCGGAGTAGAATCTTCATCATGATTTCCGAATGTAACCGCCCACTTAATGGCTCTTCTTTCCATCGGCCCCGCAACATTGTTCATCGCCTGTTTCATTTCTAGTTCCGTGTCACATCCGCCGGTGATATTATCCCCGTTCAGTACAACAAAATCGGGTTTCTCGGCATCTAGCACTTTTTCCATCAACTCAATTGTTCGGCGGTCGATGCGCTCATCATCTTGTGTATCGTTAAACTGAACGACCTTGAATGTTCCATCGGAATGAAACTTTAGAACTTTTTCTTCTTTTCGATCTGCCTGAACTTTTTCAGTGAATAAGTTGGATGTATCACCGAGCGAACCTAGTGTTAATGCCAACGTGCTCGCTCCTCCAATCTTAATAAAATCGCGACGATTCACTTGTTTAGAACTCATTTTGCTCCCCCTCCGTGATTATGTATGTTGGTTTGTTACTTGTTTAAGAGTAGCAAGAGAATTTTTAGGTAGTGTGATTGAGTTGTAAAAGTTATGTGAGTGTAGTAGTTGAGAGATTTTACAAATGGGTGCCCCCATAAAGCTAGTTTTATGAAGTATAATAAACGGTCTACCATGGGGGTATACAGCTCGCAGGAATTGTCGAGAATTAGCGACTCGCCGATATATGTCCAAAACTCGCCGTATTATTGCCAAAATTTCTAGAATTATTTTATGAAGTTCATGAATTAAGAGGTTTAATACCCCGGTTAGTATATAACATCAATCCCATTCAGCTCTCTAAATTGTCTCTAATTACATACTTTCAGCTAGATACTACTCGTTTACGCAAAAAATGCTCTCATGCAGCATCTTTTTCCTAATAAACCGTCCACTATCACATTGAAATTATTCAGATTTGCTCACGGTCTGTGTTTATCCACAAACACAGGCTGTTTCTATTTCCAACACCCAATCCTGTAACGATGGACAGACTGTATCCATATTTTATTAGGAGGAATTTGAGCAGAGATTCTCTACTCGTTCTAGATCTGACAAAAAACAAGGAGGTGTTTGTATTGGACAATAAACACCAATGGAATTTGGATGGATTAAGTACTGGAGACTTTCAAGTTAGTGGCGGTCAGCCACATCATCCCCAAGAGCAGCAAGCACAAGACCCTCGTCTTATCGTTCCAGGCTGTGTAATCGGAATCTGTTTTAACTTTTGTGGAGGTTGCGCAGGCTGTGTCGGATGCGGTGGATGTGGTGGATGCGGCGGTTGTGCTGGTCGTTGTGGAGGCTGTGGCGGTTGTGGAGGCTGCGCTGGTCGTTGTGGTGGTTGCGGTGGACGCTGTGGCGGATGCGGCGGACGTTGCGGAGGCAGATAATCAGATAAATGCATTCTTAGAAGAAATTTCAGGGGGCTTTGCTCAAACTTTTGAGCTTCAGTCCTCTTTTATTTTTGCTAACCGTAACTCGTTTTACTTTTGCATAAACCGGCTCTTAATGACGAAGTGACATAATGGACAAGCAGAACTCATAGACATAGATGATGAGCATTAGGTTAAGGAGGGGTATCATGCCAGGCGTCACTCTCTCAATGCGTTTGAAAATGAACAGAGACACGTTCGTCTATCCGCAAAATAACGGAGGCGTTTATCTCCGTAATAACGTCACCTCTATTCAAATGGAAGGAAATACAATCGATCAATGGCTGGAAAAATTAATGCCCATGCTAGATGGCAGCCGATCATTGGAGGACATTACGGATGGTCTGCCTGATCCATATAAAGAACAAGTCTTAAAAATTACTGATGTGTTATATACGAATGGTTTTGTTCGTGATACGAGCCAGGATCTACCGCACCAGCTTTCTGCTGCAGTCTTAGAAAAATATGCGTCACAGATTGAATTTATCGATTACCTTAGTCATTCAGGTGCGCACCGATTTCAAAACTATCGTGAGTCAAAGATCGCTGTAATAGGCTTTGGTCCACTTCTCTCTTCACTCACACAATCATTATTACAATCAGGGCTTCCTGCGTTCACAATTCTTCATACGAACGTTCAACAAAGTGAAATGAAGAAATTGCAGAGCCATATTAAATCTGCAACAAGTACTGATTCGGAAACTTCTATTACCCTTTTACCGTTTAATATCAACACCTGTATCAATGATCTAGCAAACTTTGATTATGTTGTTTACGGAAATGAAGACAATAATCCAGAACAGCTATTAATGATTCAAAACATATGTAGCAATCAATCAAAATCTTTCCTGCCGGTTACGCTACATGAGGATCAAGCATTTGTCGGTCCTTTTGTTTCATCGGATTCGGCGGCATGCTGGAAAACAGCTTCTTTACGATTAGGCAAGCATGACAACGAAAAGAATCGAAGCACATCATCAAGCACTGCTTCTAACCTACTCGCGAATGTAGCTGTTTTTATGTTGTTTAAGAAGATAACCGGCGTTCAGGAAAATCACGAAAACTCTATCTATTATCTCAACGTTGAAACATTAGAAGGAAGCTGGCATCCGGTTTCTCCCCACCCGTTAGTTAATAAAAAGATGAAGATTGAAAAGATTGATGATCCACTCTTATTTCTAAAGAAGGAGACCACAAACAGAGAACTTGATCTACACTCATTGTTTTATCAGATTACATCGAGTCAGACTGGAATATTCCAAAAGTTTGAAGAAGAAGATCTAACCCAGCTACCATTGTCACAATGCAAAGTAAAAGTGGCAGATCCTTTCGGGGAGAATCAGTCTACACTCATCATTTCTTCGGGTAGAACACACGAAGATGCAAGATTAGAAGCAGGTTTAGCTGGAATTGAAACATACGTGGAAAGATTATTTCAGCAATCACCAGAAGCAATGAGTATTGGAACCGGACGGTCACCAGCAGAAGGAATGTGTAGAGCACTTCAAAACAGACTGCAAGAAATCACTATGAAGTCTCATGACAAAATACAGGTGTATGCGAAAGTTAATCTTCATTCAATCAAAGACTCGTATTCCATGTTTTTAATTCAAGCCCTATCAACACTTGGTGATGAGATTAATCTCTTTTTAGGTAAACAAGTTCATGGTTTTCCTGTTGTTTGGGTGCAACAGAACAAGAAATGTTTCGGTTGTGTCAGTCTTGACGAAAATCGAGCTTTACAAAACGCACTTCAAGGAGCTCTTCTGTACCAGCAAAATAAAGAAAAAGCTACAAGCAAGAACTGTATAATCGCATCCTCTATCCTTCCTAACAGCGGACTAAAAGTGATAAATTTTCCGGAACAAAAAGAAGTACCACCAATTGAAACATTAACATCCGCCTTAGAAATATTAAGTAACAGCAAATGCAGCGCACAATTCTATACCCTGCGTGCAGAATCAATCTTGAACGAAAACACCTCTGGCCTTTTTGGAATCACACTCTCTTCGGGGGTCCAATCATGACTCAAAAAATCATTATTATAGGAAATGGTAGTCTTTCAGATATTGTAAATCAACAACTAAATGAGACCTATCATATCTCTCGCTACAAGTCAGTGGAAGATGTGGTTACAAATAATGAAAAGCTGGCGTTAGTTCTTCATGATAGTTGGAATCCAGCTCAGCATCTGAAAGCAGAAGAATTTTTCCAAGACAGCAACATTCCATGGCTGCGTGGTTTTGTATTCTTTGGTGAAGCACACGTTGGACCTTTCGTTCGTCCACATAAACCGGGGTGCTCACAATGTGCGGACCTTCGATTTTTCATGACCGGCCAAGATCGTAGAGAGCATTTTCATATGAAAGACTATCAAATTTCACGACAAGAATTACCACAAGATCCATGGGCTACAAATCTAGCACTCAGCCAAACGGCTTCTTTACTTTGTGATGAGGTAGAACGTTTCCTAAAACATGAAACACCACATTCAACCGAACACGTATTTCTAATGAATCTACAAACGTTCAAACTTACAAAGCATTTCTTTTTACCGAACCCGTATTGTGAAACTTGTGGCGACATAACGCTTGATACCGATGATCACGCCAAGATATCACTCCAACCAAGTCCGAAAATTTCAAGAGATATCTATCGTTGTCGTTCGATAGATGAATTGCAAAAGGTGTTAAGCCGTGATTATTTAGACAACCGCACTGGCCTTCTTAATTTTAAAAGATATGACTTGATCTCACCTTTCGCAGACACCGTCGTCAATCTACCATTACTCTCTGGTAACGAATTGAATGCCGGACGAACACATTCGTATCTGCATAGTGAGCAATCGGGTATTCTAGAAGGACTTGAGCGGTATTGTGGTTACGCGCCGCGTGGAAAACGAACGATCGTCTACGAACCTTACAACAAAGTAAAAAATGTAGCAATCGATCCTCTTTCAATCGGAACTCATTCACAGAAACAATACAGTCAGCCGCATTACCCATTTCAACCGTTTGATCCAGATCGTCCGATTCACTGGGTATGGGGTTATTCGTTATCTGAGGATCGACCTACATTAGTACCTGAAACGTTTGCTTATTACAGCATGGGTGGCGGAGAGGGATACGTTTATGAAACCTCCAACGGCTGTGCAGTCGGTGGCAGTTTAGAAGAAGCCATTCTGTATGGAATCTTTGAGATCGTGGAACGTGACGCTTTTCTTATGACTTGGTATGGTGAACTGCCTATTCCACGTCTTGACATGAAATCGATAGATGATCCGGAGCTTCAGCTTATGGTTCAGCGCATCCAGCATGTGACAGGTTTTGAGATTCAATTATTTAATGCAACAACTGAAAACGCAATTCCTAGCATCTGGGCGATGGCAAAAAACACGAAGAATGATGGCTTGAATTTGCTTTGCGCAGCAGGTGCACATCTTGATCCGCTCAGAGCAGCCAAAGGTGCCGTACAGGAGCTATCGGGGATGCTTCTCAATATGGAAGAAAGCTTTGTGAAAGATCGCAAAAAATACGAAAAGATGTACAGAGACTCTAAGCTTGTTCGTCATATGGAAGATCATTCGATGGTATATGGTTTAAAGGAAGCAGAGAAACGATTGTACTTTTTGCTGGATAAACGTAAAGTACGAGACTTTGAAGAAGAGTTCAAACCGGTTCGTCAAACTTCTGATCTTTTAGAGGATTTAAACAGTGTATTAGCTACTTTCAAGAAACTAAACCTTGAAGTGATCGTTGTTGATCAAACCGGGCCAGAATTAAAACGAAACAATCTCCATTGTGTAAAAGTAATCATTCCTGGCATGCTGCCGATGACGTTCGGACATCACCTCACTCGATTACAAGGACTGAACCGCGTACTCACTGTGCCAATGAAGCTCGGATATGTGAAACGACCGTTATCACCGGACGAATTGAACCCGCATCCTCATCCGTTTCCTTAAAAAAGAAGTATGAAAGGGGCATTGTTGATGAACCTCGATGAGTTTTTATACAAACTTCATTACGAGACCGACCAGATTACGCCACCCGACTGGGAGGTGAACTGGGAAGATGCCCCGCTTCCCTATAAATTGTATGAAGGGTTACCTGTGATTCAATTAGATTCTGCGCTGCCAGTCTCATTATCTCAAGCGAATAAACCGACACTAGCCGATCTTAGCCATTTTCTTTCGTATTCATATCGAATCACACAAATCAGTCAGACGTTCCCTACAAATGATGCTTCGAAATCGTGGACGACATATCGAAGGTTTGTTCCGTCAGGTGGTGCACTTTATCCAAACGAACTTTATTTGTATGTAAGGTTGGAGGATTTCCCCACCGGCATTTATCATTATGACGCCGCTCATCATCGTCTTGTTTGTTTACGAAAAGGGAATTTTGATTCGTATTTAAAGCGAGCTTTAGGTGAACGATGCGACATCACATCTTGTTTTGCTGCTGTGTTTATATCCACCTTCTTTTGGAAAAATTTCTTTAAGTACAATAACTTTTCATACCGACTGCAGAGCCTGGATGCGGGCTTTTTAATTGGTCAGATGTTGGAAGTTGGAAAGCGTAAAGGTTTTGAAACTGGCGTCTATTACCACTTTTTAGATTCTGCAATCAATCATCTACTAGGTTTAGATGAATGCGAAGAAAGTGTGTATGCAGTCATGCCACTTTCATTAGCTCATAACATGAAATGGTTCAATCCTATTACCGATGACATGATTACATCAGAACAAATAAGTAATGAGCTCAAACCACTTCGTCACAAACATTACGTTCGTTCTAAGGAAATACGTCCCTATCCAATGCTTATAAACTTAAATTCCGCGTGTAAATTACAATCATTTTCTTCGATAAAAGTATTCAGTGAAGATTTTAAAAACGAAGCTGATGGGCCAGTACTAAAGTTACCATCATCGGAACCACTTTCTTATCCTTTTCATTCTGCTTGTGCGAAACGTTATTCCCCAGGACTAGATTTCGTTTTGAAACCCTTAACGATCAATACGCTTGCTTCACTGCTGAAAGAAACAGTGGAAACTAGTTCATACCGAAATGATTTAGCTCAAGGCATGGAGAGCTTAACTTCTCGTATTGCAATGCGCTTCACCACTAATTCTGTAGACGGGTTGCAAAATGGTATGTATGAATTGGATCGTTACTCCTTTCAATTAAAACAATTAAAACTCGGTGATTTTCGCACTGCTCTTCAAGATGGACTGTTATCTGATTTTGTTAATATGCCACAGATCCCTCTTTCCTTTAACATCAGCGGAAGAAATGACCACTATAGAAAAATGTTTGGATATAGAGGTCATCGCATACAGCACATGGAAGTTGGCATTCTGTCTCACAAACTTCTAATAGTTGCCTCAGCACTTAACATGAACGGTCACCCAATCCTCGGCTTTGATGTTCCCTGGTATAATGAAATTTTCAACCTTCAACAAAGCGGGAGAACCAGCCTCCTTCAAATACCTATCGGATACTACCGGACGCACCCAAGATTACAAGGACGTTTGCATAGTTAAAGCCTAAGGAGTTCCCTCAGGCTTTCTTTCTTATAGTTGATTAGGACAAACCGTACCGATTGCAATACCAAAGGGTTCTAATCCTACGGTTAAGTTACCAATTACTGTATTTGTCGCAATATCAATAATGGATACAGTGTTACTTCCAAACTGTGTATTCGTTACGTAACCAAACCTGCCATCCGGAGTAATCGCGATATTAGCAGAAACATCCAAGAGTGGACTAGTGATAATAGCTGTTTCAATTTTCAGAGATGTATCAATAACTGAAACGGATGGATCACTTAAATTAACAACATAAGCACTGGTTCCATCAGGGGTAATCGCTACTCCAAAAGGAAAACTAGTACCTGGCACTAATCCAACCGGGATGATGATTTCATTAAGTGTGGTTGTGTTAACTGCCGAAACAGTACCCTCAAAACTATTCGTAACATAGACTTCTGTACCATCTGGAGTCACTGCTACACCAAAAGCACCCGCAGGCGGTGTATTACCAAGAGTAAGTACTGTCTGTGTGGTAGTCACAAGGTCTACGATAGAGAGTGTTCCTTGAGTTTGATCTGTTACATAAGCAGTCAAACCATCAGGAGATATAGCGATATTGTTAGGATTGCTTGGGGCAATACCCACTGGAAACACATCAATGATCGTATTCCTCAATGTACTGATAACAGTTAATGTTCCATCAATCGAATTTGTCACGTAAGCTGTACTTCCATCAGGTGTTACGGCTACTCCGGATGGATTGGGTACCTCAATCGTCTTGATCACAGAGTTTGTTAATGTATCAATAACTGAAACCGAGTTACCGTTAATATTTGTTACATACACTCTTCTTCCATTAGGCGTCAATGCAACAAAGATAGGAAAGTCACCCACTGAGATCGTATCGATCGTTGTATTTGTTGCTATATTTACAACAGATACGGTATTGTCTCCCGTATTTGTTACATAAGCCAGTACACGACAAGGAAGCGGTGGTACAGGGCTAAGGAAAACTCCAGCTACACAATCGCAACTAACTACAAACACGCTGCCATCTCTTAGAAATCCAGAGATACATCCTGAATGTTTATCAAAGGATTGAAACGTTAATTTAATAGGTACCGCTGAATTCTTTAAAAGGATAGAAATTACCTTTCCTTTCCTAAGTTCTTTAAATATGTCGCATGCACAATCACCTTGCTGTTCATGATGGTCCATCTTCCTACTCCTTTTGTGACGGTTATTCCATCCGTACATCTATTTCTATAATCTATGCATGTATCTTTTCATTCGTTTGGGTAAAAAAAGACACCTACGTGAGGTGTCAAATAAAGCAAATTCTTTATTTTAGTTGTTTCCGACATTTTTGTACCGATTAAAATATACGTATGATGCTATGGTTGAGATGAGTACAGTTGTAAGAATCACAACCAGCATTCCGGTAAATTTATACACACCTGGCAAAAAGGATATAGCAACAAGCAGAAGTCCTGCCACCACAAATAGCTTTCCGCTTAGCTGGTGTGTCTTTCTCCACGTTTTTTCGTTCGCAAGTGTCCAAGGTGTGCGGATCCCGAAAAAATAATTGTGTTTGATTCGTGGCAAGTAATTTCCGAGTACGATAAAAAGTAACCCAATTCCTAAGTTTACGGCTAGTGAGATGTCGATATTAAGACCTAAACTATAGCCAATGGTCACACATTGAAGAAGTAAGAAGAACGCGTTCATGATTGTAATAAAAATGAGATAACTGCTAGAAAATTTCTTATAGTTTTCTTTCTTTGGATCGATTCTCGGCATGTAGATAAACAACGCCATCAAGACAATCATTAACAACGGTGGAAAGAACACAGCATATTGTTTATTCCAATACTCATCCACTTCACCATTAATGTTCCAATGCATCGGCATTTGATCAGGCAAGTAAGGATACGCGACCACACCGATCAATACACTAAGTGCAATTAGAAGATAACTCCATCCATGCTTTTTCATCATTTTCCCTCCTTCGTTGTAAACGTGAAATACCAGCTCATCAATTCATGAAAAACCGTAGTGTTCAAAGAATAATAAATATGCTGACCTCTTCTCTCATCATCGATTAATGAAGCATGCTTTAGTATTTTCAGATGATGAGACACACTTGGCTTTTGCATGTCAAAATGTGAAGCAATCTCTCCCGCTGTTAGCTCATCTTCTTTTAACAACGTTAAGATCTGTCTTCGAGTTGGATCAGATAATGCTTTAAACGCTTCATTAAGAGACATTTTGTCACCTCAGGATGATCCTCTATTATTAGATATTTAGATAAGTGTCTAACTATCTAAATACATATTATGTTTCTTTTTCATTTGTGTCAATCATTTTTCTATAAAATTGAACAAAAAAATAGGCACATTTATTAGTTAAATAAATGTGCCTGCTTCAAAGAATATTCTATCTGTTTTAACGATGAGATGGCCAAGATCCCTGCATTTTCCTCAATTGCATAATCTGGCCGGTATGGTAAGCATCGTGAAGAAAGATATCAATGAGATCACTTTCTAACTCATTACCATTCAGATCTTCAGAGCTCATTTTACCTAGCAACTCTTTTAGTTTTTTGTGTACGTTTTCAGCGCGCTTCATAGTAAAATTCCAGTCGTCATCGTCTTCTGTTTGTTTTGTAATAAAAAAGGTATCGTTCCCATCAATCCGTGTCCACTCATGTCCGTCCAAGGTAGCAACTAGTCTCTCTTTGTAATAAATAAGATGATTGACGTTTTCCCAGATGGATTTCGTCCCTTCACCCGGTGGTCTCCAGCTCGCTTGCTTCGCCGTTAAGCCTTCCATTGCCGGTTTCAGTGGCGCATACCAGCTCTCTTTATCAAACGTCGAGTCTAATATCTGTAGTAAGAATTCAGCTCGGCTCATGTGCACTTGACCTCCTAATGGTTTGTTGGTTTTTTTACCATCGGTTCAACAAGGTCTGTATCTGGAGGAGCGTACCCAAGTTGTCTGCCAATCTTCACAATCTGACCTTTGTGATGGAATTCATGAGTCATCGTATGCGTAAATAGCCACAACGCCGTAAAGTCAGCTTGACTTCCATTTCTAAATGTCACTTCCACAGTTTGATCCCAATTGTCATCAAATCTTTCAATGAATTCATAAACCAATTCATCTGTTTTTCTGAAAATGTCTCGCATCTCTTGTACATTATGGATAGACTCTGCCGTAATATCTGGCATTGTCTTTCCAAGTGCACGAACACCGAGCCATACTTGGTAACAACCCGCTACGTGAGCATGTAAGCTCATGATAGACTCGCCACTAAACCCATCAAGTTTCTTTACATAATCGGCTGGAGTTAATGTCTCACAATATTGAAAAAGAGTCTCTCTCGTTAATCGTATCCAGTCATATTGAGTTCTGAATAAATTCATACTCCCACTCTCCTTTTTGAACTCACGAATACTTCCCTATCGTTAAGGAGATTTCCTTCTTGAGTTGATTAAGTAATAAAGAAAGATGCATTCCTAGTTCTAGAAATGCACCATCCGTGAATTGTTACTGTTAAAAGAGCCTTATAACGTTTGTAAAAACCGGTCAATTCGGCGCATCGCTTCTTCAAGCTTTTGAACGGAGGTCGCATAGGAACAGCGGACATGCCCTTCTCCGCTTTCGCCAAAAACACTACCGAGTACAACTGCAACCTGCTCTTTCATCAACAGCTGTTCTGCAAATTCTTCAGATGACAGTCCAGTCTTTTTAATTGAGGGAAATACATAAAAAGCACCACCTGGAACATGGCACGATAAACCCATCTCCTCAAGAGCATGAATGACCAAACTGCGCCGCTGCCGATAGCTTTCTTTCATTTTCACTACATCCTTTTGTCCGTTAACGAGTGCTTCAAGAGCCGCATGCTGAGCCATGGTAGGAGCGCACATCATCGTATACTGATGTATTTTTAGCATGGCTTGCAAAATAGCTTTAGGACCGCAGGCAAAACCTAATCGCCAACCGGTCATGGCAAATGCTTTTGAAAATCCAGAGATTAAGATCGTTCGGTCACGCAAATTTTTCACAGCTGGAAAACTTGTATACGGTTCATCGTACGTTAGTTCAGCATAAATTTCATCTGAAATAACGAGCAAGTCATGCTTTTCTACGACCTCTGCAATTCTTTCCAAATCGCCTTTTGACAAAACAGTGCCTGTTGGATTATTAGGACTGCATAACATAATGACTTTCGTTTTGTTAGTGATAGCCGCTTCAATTTGTTCAGGCTGAAGCTTAAAATCATCCTCGCTGTACGTATTTACCGGTACAGGGACTCCGCCTGCCAGTGTTACTGTGGGTGCGTACGACACAAAGCTTGGCTCAACGACAATGACTTCCTCCCCGGGGTTCAGGACCGCACGCAGAGCAAGATCAATCGCTTGTGAAGCACCGACTGTAACCACTATTTCTTCTTCTGCACTATATGTAACACCAAACCGTCTTTTCATATAGCGAGAAATCTCTTTTCGGAGCTCGAACAGTCCAGCGTTAGCGGTATAAGCCGTATAGCCTTGTTCCAAAGAGTGATAACTTGCTTCAATTACGTTCCACGGTGTAACAAAATCCGGCTCACCAACGCCTAGGGAAATTACGTTTTCCATAGAAGAAGCAAGATCAAAAAAACGACGAATACCCGATGGCTGGATAGATTGTACGGTATTTGATAGATATTTTGAAGTGGGTTCTGTAATCATGGTGACACCACAATTCGTTTATCCTCATCATTATCACTAAATACAAGGCCGTCATGTTTGTATTTTTTTAAGATGAAATGAGTAGTTGTTGATATTACGGAATCGATGGTGGATAGTTTCTCAGACACAAAACGTCCGACTTCTGCCATCGTTTTACCCTCGATCGAGACCGACAAATCGTAAACGCCGGACATGAGATATACCGCTTTAACTTCAGGAAAACGGTAGATTCGCTCCGCCACTTTATCAAAGCCGACACCTCGTTTTGGTGTGACTTTCACATCAATCATGGCTGTTACTGCACCTTCTTCCGTTCCTTTCGTCCAGTCAATAATGGCCGAATACCCTAGAATCACTTTTTCTTTTTCAAGCTTTTCTAGGATTTGTTTTGTTTCTTCCTCTGAGATTCCCATTAACTTTGCGATCGTTGTTGTTTCAAGACGTCCATTCTTTTCAATGAGTTGCAGTAATTCGCGTTCAGTAGAATTCAAATCAATCACTCGCTTTTAATAGAATATGCTGACCATTATAACAAACCCTCTAAGTTAAACCACCAAATTTGTAATTCATATGAGTTCTAAATTGCCTCAGAAATTCTAAATAAAATAATCAGTAGCTTTGTTTTTGGAATAAAAGTACTTATTAGCTGAATAAAATATCAATTCTTTCTTTATTAAAAAATACTCCTAATGAAAAAGTAATTATGATTATTAATAAGAAATAAAATCTTTTCAGATAAGTTTTCTTCCACAAATATAAGTTTGTAAGAACAACTATTGAGAAATAAATAATACTTGCAACTATTGTTATAAAGAGTATTGGAATGAATAGACCTTCTTCTAATGTAGGATCTAGTGTCCATCCGAGAGCTTCTGCAATGTACAGATAAAGTAACACAAATAAAACGAACATAAATTGAAATAGATATCCAAAGAGGAAATTTAAACAAATAGTTAAAAAAATTTTTAAAATTTGATTCACCTTCCTTGAGACTATTACTAAATTAACATATCTAATGCTGAATAAGTTATATAAAAAACTACAAACGGCACTTAAAACTTTCCTATTAACTTTTTTTAGTCTCTAAACAAAAAGAAAAAACGGAGCTTTTAAGATAGCTCCGTTTCTTCTAAATCTATTGTTTTATTTCAAAGCATTAACCGCATTGATTAAGCCAAATCCTGCTTCACCATCATAACCACTTTTGAATACATCGTCAGAAGAAGATTGGATAATGTGTTTGACTTGTGCTGGCGAAAGCTTGTCTTTACCGTGCTGTGCGATAATAACTCCTGCAAGACCAGCTGTTTTTGGAGCTGCCATTGATGTACCCGCTTTATAACCATACCCACCAGGAACTGTAGCTAAGCAGAGATACGTATTGTCACGACCTGCTCCAGTTGCAGGGTCATAGTTAGGACCGAGGTCGCCACCTGGTGCCATTACATCAATTTTCCCAACACCATAGTTGGAGTAGAATGCTAGATTCTTAAGTTGTCCTCCTGCAGAAACTCTTATCATCGATTGGCTGCTTGGACTGCGGTGAGTTGCGCCATTATCATCTCCAGATAATTTTCCTGGAGAGCTAATGTCTAGTGCATTGTTTCCAGCAGATCCGACTACTGTAACACCTTTTTGAATTGCATATTGAATCGCTCTGTTAAACAACCTAACATCAGCTACCGTATCTTTTGTTGCATATTCTGGATTTTGGAACCAGTCATAGCCCCCAAGAGACATGTTTACTACATCAACATTATCATCAGCTGCTGTCATTAATGCTTCAGCGATATGAGACGTTTCCGCTCCACCTGTTGGACCAAATACTCGGTAAGCGGCTACTTTTAAATCAGGGCCGACTCCCATTGTACGGCCTTTAGCTGCAATTGATCCTGCGACGTGTGTACCGTGTGAGTTCTGGTCCATCGCATCCGGATATCCTGGTACAAATGATTTACCGTAAGCGTAGTTATCTTTTAAATCAGGATGTGTATAATCGATTCCTGTATCAATAACTCCTACTACGATGTCATTTCCATCGACTGATTTCCCAGTGCCATTAGGGAGTTTCCAAGACGCTCCGTTGTTTGTCACTTGCTTTATGTCCCATTGTAAGCTGTTGTACAAATCTGCAGACGAACCAGCGTCGGTTACCAATGCCTCAGCTTCAATTGCTGTAGTATTCGGCTGCACGATGTTTTGAATCCCTGCATCTAATACGGTACTCGATTTTTTAATCTGAGATAGGAAGTTTGGATTAGTAGAAACGACCTCAACCGCACCTAGCTTGTCCAATCTTGCTTCAATTTGACCGCCAGCTTTGGAAATTTCAGTACCGAAACCTGTTGGCAACTTCGCTTGGTCTTTAAAAATTACTATGTATTTCTTTTCTTGACCAACTTCGGCTTTAGCATAGAACGGGCTGCCACTTAACACGACAGAAGCACCAAGTGTTAATGCAAGAGCACTCGCCATAAATTTACTTTTCATGAAGATCATTCCTCTCTTATATTCTATATTTGATTATAATTATTTTTAATATATTTACAATTCATTTTCAGAATATTATTTATATTTAGTTAACTTTAATTCTTAATACCTGCAACCAAAGTCCCGTTATAGTGAAAAAAGTAAATTATTTACAAGCGAAATTAAAAAACCTCCTCAGCCTAGGAGAATATTAAAAAGGTTGGTCGTGAAACATTTCTGTTTTTTACTAAGGTGTACTCGGAATATAAAACTAGTGATTGGTTTTACTTTTCATCCCCATGACTTTTCATGTGAATCATACAAAATAAAAAGTAACCACCTTGCGTAAAGGTAGGTTACTTATATATATTCCACTCTTCTTGGTGTAACTGCTGAACTCTGCAATTGAATTATGTATGAAACAACTCCCCATTTAGTGCGTCAACATATCTTTTTGCTGATCGTTGTACCGCTTCTGCAGCATTTTCTTTGATCACACGATTAAAAGCATCATAGATACGAGTATATGTTAAATCTTCCATTCGATGAGCTATCCTCTCAACGGTACCACTTGGTAAAGGAATAAAGTTAGGATAACTGTACATGAAACTGACCCATTCTCGGTCTGCTACAATACGGATAATATCTCCACAAAGAAGAACACCTTGTTTGTTGTTCCCCTCTACCCATTCAATGATAGTACCTCCCTTAAAATGACCACCTATTCTCTGAAGGTTGATCCCCTCACTTAGTTCAAGGGAGTCTCCCGACCAGAAGACGATCTTGTCACTCGTTCTTGTTACCCATTTCTTATCATCTTCATGAATATAAAGAGTGGCATCAAACGTTTCTGCCCATTCCACTTGAGTCGAATAATAATGAGGATGTGATAACGCGATCGCATCGATACCACCCAACTGTTGTATCGCTTCAATTGTTTCTTCATCTATGTAAGTTACACAATCCCATAACACGTTATATCCGTTACCCTTCACAAGATACGCCGTTTGGCCAATTCCGAAACCGGGGTTCGTTTGAACACGATATAGATTTTCTTCTTCAACACTAACTTCAGTTTTATAAATCCCACTCTCAACCATCGCTTCTAATGTCGTCCAAGATTGTCCTTTTGAACTTACATACTGTCTTTCTTCATTACAAATAGTACATGCAGCAGGTTCATTTACAGAACTCTCATATTGAACCCCGCACGTCTCACAAATATAGTTGTGCATAATAATTCCCCCTTCTGTCTCTCTAATTCCAATTATAATCACATAAGGGAATTTGTAGAAATTTTATGCTTTTATTTTTAGAATCATCTATAAATCTATTAAAAGCCAACATGAACATATATGTTAACAAAGTCATTGTTGTACATTCTATTAGAACAAACCTCAACTCAAACTAGATTCATTGTTCATATCCAGTCAAAATGATTCCATTTTTTACTATCGTGGTCAAGATTAGATGTGGAAACACCTTAAGTAATTTCTCATATAAGTAAAAAAATATGAAGTTGGTCCAATAGTAGATGTAATTTTATTCTACAGGTACCCAGATCTCCATCTCGTAGTCATCACACTTTTCTTTACCTTTATAAATAGAAGGTTTGTTCAATAAATTCAACTAATTAGTTCTTTTTTCCTTTTTTGAATAGATTTATCTATTTGTAGATTAATTTGAATCTACAAGTAGATTGTTGCATTGAATCAGCCTTAAGAACCATATTAAAAACCTTTAAATTCTTAAAGTACAGGTTTTTATTACATTGGTTTGATTACATAATATGTCCATTGTTGGTATATTGGTAAACATAGCTTTTTATTTGAGAGAAAATACTTAATAGAAAGAGGTTGAATTTTAATGAAATCGTTGAGCAACATGTTTAGTTCATCTGCTTTTAGAAAAATTGTGCCTGTATTATTTCTTTCATGTGTACCTCTTGTATGTTTATCAAACAGTATTGTTGATGCTAAAGTAACAAGACCCAAAGAACTGGGAACTGCAAATAATCATGCTTTTGCAAAGCTTGAAGAAAAATATGATGCTATTCTCGGAGTCTATGCTTTGGATACTGGTACCAACCAAACAGTAACCTATCATCCAGATGAGCGTTTTGCTTATGCATCTACTCATAAGGCTCTAGCTGTAGGAGCACTTTTACAACAGAAATCAATAGAAGACCTTAATCAAATAATTACCTATACACATGAGGATCTTGTTACTTATAGTCCGATTACAGAAAAGTATGTTGATACGGGGATGACTCTTAAAGAGCTTTCGGATGCTTCTATTAGATACAGTGACAATACTGCTGGAAACCTTATTCTTAAACAAATAGGAGGACCGACTGGATTTAAGAAAGCACTGGAGGAAATGGGTGATAGTGTTACCAATCCTGAGCGATATGAGCCAGATTTAAATGAAGTTAATCCGGGTGAAACTCATGATACAAGTACACCAAGAGCACTTGCTACTAGTCTTCAAGCCTTTACACTGGGAGATATACTCCCAACTGAAAAACGCGAACTATTAATCGATTGGATGAAGAGAAATACTACTGGCGATGCCTTAATTCGTGCTGGAGTTCCGAAAGGATGGGAAGTAGCTGATAAGACTGGAGCAGGATCATATGGTACGCGAAATGACATTGCAATCATTTGGCCACCAAAAGGAGACCCTATTGTTCTTGCTGTACTTTCCACTCGTGATCAAAAAGATGCTGATTATAACGACAAGCTTATTGCTGA
The DNA here is from genome assembly GCF_016401385.1 of Fictibacillus halophilus. Taxonomy (NCBI): domain Bacteria; kingdom Bacillati; phylum Bacillota; class Bacilli; order Caryophanales; family Fictibacillaceae; genus Fictibacillus; species Fictibacillus halophilus. The sequence goes on from NZ_JAEACF010000001.1 coordinate 1,580,060, forward strand.
AGCAACAAAAGAAGTAATTAAGGTCCTCAAAGTCAAAAATAAATAAAATATCATTAGTTTTGATCTTCATACTTTTTATTGCTAACAAGAATGAAAGGATCATACTTTGCGTACATTCGCACACAAAAAAGAAAAACCATAGGGAGAATTTAATCTTCCTATGGTTTTATTCTTATTATTTACCTGTTTGTTTATGCTTCTTTTTCTCTATCTAAGAACAAACTTCAAACGTTTTTTTCTGCATGATCCATCTGTTTCAATAGAATTGACAGCCCTTCTATGTACAATAAGGTTCTATCCTTCGGAGTCTATTATGTTAGTACAAATAAAGTTTTATAATAGTTCTTTATTCTTCTGATAAGATCGCTTTAATGAAATATAAGTGGATAGAAACTTTACTACACTAACACTTATTAACAATCCCCATATTTCTACCCATTTGTTTAGACTCGTCGGTACACCAATAAATAATAGATAGATTGTTAGAAAGATAACAATAAAACCAATCGTTTTCATGATTGTCGCTTTTAACTCTTTTTTGTAGGCTCTTTCAGTTGATATATCTGTATATTCAATACCAGATACAATATATCTGCCTGAGACATAAAAAAGGAAGATACCAATAGCTATCAGTAAGATGGTTTGTGCATCTAAATGTACAGACTTGCTGCCGATCAGCATAACAATAAGGGAAAGAAAAAGAAGGATTGCACCCTCTGAGAGAAAATATAACATCTTTTTTTCTTTGTATTCATCATCCGGTAACAAAAAGGATATCCAAGATTTCATTTCGCATCTACCTCCCAAAATAATTCATCCAACGTTTTCTGAAGTTCTTTAGCTATTGCAATACACAACTGAAGACTAGGATTAAATTCGCCCTTTTCTATAAGACCGATCGTTTGTCTAGTCACACCAACTTTTCTTGCTAATTGTTCCTGAGTGATGGAGGCATTAATTCTAGTAATTTTCACGTTATTCTTCATTTCTCACTCCACCTGCATGTTAGATATAGTTTACATATGCAATTTATATATTACATAGCATATAAACGAAAGTCAAATTTTACATCAATTAAACAAATTTACCTGATACTTAATTAAGATTATTCTTAAAAACAGCTTTCCCATGAACGCCTGTAGAAACGTTGTAGTCTCAAAAAATATTTTTCCTACGGGTTTGATGAATGAACACAAACATCCTCACCTTAACTATGAGGATGCCAGAACGCAGATAAACCCCATTTTAACCAAAGTTAAAATGAGGTTTATCTGCGTTCAAGTTTAACTATCTATAAATTGCTGTGTTAACTAATAAATTAGTGTAGTTTATGATTAATCGTATATTACGTTCTTTCCTTGTTCGGTCAAGGCTTTCAAATGAGTAAGCATTTGATGGATTTCTTGATCTGAATGCCTTTCCCATGATTTTAATTCTGCTATAATTTTCAAAGGCGATTTCGATCTATACGACCGTGTTGGGTTTCCAGGGAATTTTTTATCCGTTAAGTTCGGATCGTTTTCAAATTCACCTAAGGGTTCTACGATGTAAATTCTCTCTTTTGATTGAGATCTTGCTAATTCAGCACCCCATTTAGCAGCATCTAATGTAGCGGTGAAATAGATATAGTTAGATTTTTTGTCTTGGTAATTTGATAAGTATTGCGGTTCTAACAGATCTCCAATTTTCAGTTCTGATTTAGTACCATGAAAGAAAGGACCTTTATCTAAGACTTCTTGTTTATCATTCATCCTTAGACACCTCTAACTTTTTAAGATTTGTTTACAACAGTATATGAGTAAAACCCTAGAAAGACTAGTCTATTAATTATCTAGCATTCGAAGTATAATTAAAGTAGAAAGAATGATTTTTCATTTTTAGATGCTGATATAGTTCTTATTAGAGTATCATCTTTGCGCCCCTTCTCAGAGAAATGCACACGATTTTGAAAATAAATAAGAAAAAACATAGGAAGCATTTAATCTCCCTATGTTTTCGTTCATACTATTTATCTGTTTTGTTTTGCTTCTTTTTCAAAAAATCCGCACGTAGTTTTTCAAGATGCTTCTTTTTATCAAATCTGGCAGGCGTCTGTTTTTCATGAAACTTTGTCACAGCTACCTGACCTTTGTTATCCAATTGATATTTCCCCACTATGTTCACCTACTTTTCTTATCTTCGATGAGAATCTATTCGACAAGTATAATATAACTTAAATAAGCCTTATATGATAAGAAGATAATAGTACACGGTTACTTTTCCGTAACAACGCGTTTATATTTACTCATATTTTAATTGTTTAATAATATTTAATAAATTTTATCCAACATATTTGTCCTTATTTTTATCGTAAAAGAGAAGTTCTTTCTGAAGAAATCCACACGGTAAATTAAATGAATTTATTCATAATTTAAATGCTATAAATTTAGCAACTTCAATGCTTGAATTAGAGTGTGACTATAATCGGACCATTTTTAGTAAGGATGATCGTATGTTCTATTTGCGCTACATAGCTTTTTTCTGTGACGTAGGTCCAACCGTCTTCTTTCTGGAATACTTCTTCTTCAAAGGTTGAGATAAATGGTTCGAATGCTATAACCATTCCTTCCTTTAAAATTTCATTATCCCATGGATCATTATAGTTTAAAATATGGTCAGGTTCTTCGTGTATTCTACGTCCAACACCATGTCCTGTAAGGTTTTTGATAACAGTGAATCCATGCTGTTTCGCTGTTTCAAATACTGCTTTTCCGATTCTACTTTTTTTGGATCCCGGTTTAGCTTTCTTAAGACCTGCTTCAAATGCCTTTTTAGCAACTTCGCATATTCTCGTTTTTACTTCTTCTCCGTTTCCTACTACAAATGAGATTCCTGTATCTGCGAAGTAACCGTTCTTTGAAGCAGATACATCTATATTTACTAAGTCCCCTTCATGAATGACCCGGTTACTCGGAATACCATGTGCCACTTCTTCATTAATACTAATACAAGTATAACCAGGAAAATCATATTCCCCTTTTGGAGCTGAAACAGCACCTGCTTTTTCTAAAAGTTCTCCGGCCAGATCATCAAGTTCTTTGGTCGTAATGCCAGGAATTGTTCTTTGAACTAACTCATCTCTAATAAAGGCAATAATTTTACCAATTTCCTTTAAACCATTAAAATCTTCTTCTGTTTTTGCAATCATTTTTTCCTACCTCATTTTCTTTAATAATCCATAAACATATATGTGTTAACTGTACCCTTATTTTCACGTAAAATGATATCAATGTATACTAATTGGCACTACATCTCAGCTGAATTTTTTCTTCGTTGTTTATTTCACTTTCCTTGTCCTATTCTGTCATATGCTTCTGTAAACTGTAAACAATGGAAGCACTGATTTAAAACTGTAAATTAATTTTCTATTGTTTTTATTTTGTTTCACAAATGTAAATTGTAAACTCCCCATCTATTAAAGAATCACGTTCTATTCCAACTATGGAAATTCAATAGTTGTTGCTGCCCTGGTCCTGGTTGAGACAACGGTGCGCTCTATGATAGTTGTACCGGCAATATCCTTAAGGAAACGATTTGAACAAACGTGATTTTTGTATCGAACGGTATCCACATGGCCGACTTATCTTGTACCAAATCTGACGAGTAACTTAAAAGGTTATGCGTTGTTACACGGTACGAGTATGGCACCAGCCTAAGTAGCGGGAGTCGCAGCAGTTATAAAGGCAGAACACCCTGAGTTCTCTCCTGCTTAAGTACAAGCTCACTCAAACAAACAGCTGTAGATTTAGGTAAGAAGGGAAAAGACTCTCTTTTCGAAACTGGAGAAGCTAATATATATAACGCGACAATGCTTACTGAAGATATAACTAATAAAAATGAGACACACTAAAAGTTTAAAAAGACCAGATCAGTATATGATCTGGTCTTTAGTCTTTATCCTAAGTTGACGAACAATCAGCAAACTTTTATGGATAATCTATAAAAAGGGATACGATACCTTAATTTTAATAGAGCGAATGCTCTTTTTCGCTAAATTCGATGCAAATTACTTTTATTTACTAATATGAATCAACTTTGTAACTGTGTTAAATTATAGTTTCTCCAAGTATTTTATTAATATATAATCTGTAAGTGAAAACAGTGAATTCGGGATATAAATAACGAGTTTTTATGGAAGCAAAAAAGTCTATCTTACTTGCCTCACATTTATAAGTCCTCAAATGAATTTATAAGTCTTCAAAAAATTTTATAAGTCTTCACCAAAGTTAATAAGTCCTCAAAAATATTTATAAGTCTTCACCATATTAATATACATCAATCTTCTTGTTACCCCATGTTATAAGTCAATAATACTCCCGTCAAAAGTCTTACATTTCAATAATGCTAGGCTAGTAAAGTCAATTTTCCTTTATTCGTTATCTTACTTAGGAGTTAAAATCTTTAAAATCCAACTAGACTTTTTTAATACTTTTAAGACCGCAGGAATAATGAAGATGATCATTAGATACTTAATATACGGCTGAATTATCTGTTGAATATATACTAAATCTCTAAGAGAATCACTCATTGAATGCCCTCTCAACAGAGAGTATAGAATATATCCTCCTCCAAAAAACAACCCTATTACAAGTGGAATTATTAAAACTGTTCCTAGTAGAAATAATAGCTTTTTCCCAATCTTAAAGAGCATAAACGTACACACCTTGCCATTTTTATTTAAAGAGCTTTTTCAACTAATTGAGTTCTGTACACTCGCTTGACCATTAAGCTAATAAGAAGTGAAACCATCCCAGTGATTACGACTAATAGATAAATTTGGCTTGAAAACACATCCACTAAGTAGCCAAATATAATTTGTCCGATAGGAACAGCTGTCGTAGCCGCAGCTGTTTGTATAGACATTACTTTCCCTAGCATATCTGCAGGTGTCTTTTCCTGTATGACTGTATTTATATAAATGTTGACAACTGTCAACGCAAACATGACAAGCATGGAGCTGATGCTCACTACTAAATATTTTGCAAGGGAGTTTTCAACGATGGGACTGGTTCCAAGTGCCATTCCAAAGTAGACAGCTGCACACCCCGAAATCCATAAATATAGGTTATCACTACGAACTTTACCTTTTAAAAGTCCAATAGTCATTGCAGAAAAAACGATACTAAGTGAGATGCCTGATTGGGTAAACCCAAAATAAGTATCCGGCATGTTAAAAAGTACTTTAATCATGTAAGGCAATCCTACAAAGAACATGGGTGCAATAAACAGGCTCACAATAAATGCGATGGTAATACTTTTTAAAATGAAACGATCTTCATGTAAGATATAGGAAATTCCCTCTTTGATGTCAGTACCTGCAATTTTACGAAAGGGCTCCGACGCTCTTTTCTTAAACGGAATCTTCATAAAGAGTTCTATCATGGCTGCTACAAAAAAGAACAGAGCACTCACAATAACAATCAAATTAATACTCGTGAAGCTGTATAAAACACTAGCTACAATAGGGCCAACAAAGTTAGCAATGGAAACGACTCCCGAAACAATGCCATTACTTTTCAAGAGTAGTTCCTTAGGTACAAGTACGGGAATACTAGCCTGAACAGCAGGCTGATACATCGAGCTAATTAAAGTCAGGGCCATCAAAAGTATACCGATCGATATAATCGTTCCGTTTCCACTAAAAAGAATAATGGCAAAAACAGCAATGAGAAAACAGCTAATTAGATCTAGAATTACCATTATCCTTTGTTTATCAAATCGATCTGCAATAGCACCCCCTATTGGCGAGATAATTATTGCAGGTATGATGGAAAGGCCCATTATTGCTCCAAAAATGGTTGCAGAGTTCGTTAAGTCAAGTACATACAAAGACAAAGCAAACCGTAAAACAGACGCACCGATTATCGATATAACCTGACCGAACACCAGTATTTTAAAATCACGTTTGAAGCCTCTCATCGCTATTTCCCCAAAACACTTTTAAGGAAAACAAATAAGATCTTTAATTTCTTTTGAATTACACTTAAAAGTTCTTGTTTTGATTCATTTTCGATACTCACCTGATTCGTGATGCCTGACATATATGTTTCGATGAACAAAATGATATCCGCTGTTGGAATTGTAGGGTTGAAAATTTTAAGATTGATATGCTCCTCTAAAAATGAACAGAATTTTTCATGAAGGTATTGAAGATTTGAGACATCATTAACAATACTTTGCACCTTCTCATACCGTTCTGGATCTCTAGAGTAGAGTGCCATTAAGTTGTAGTATATTGGCCCCTTGTCCAATAGCGATTTCTGCATATAATCAGATATATACATAAGGATCATTTCAAGTTTATGCAATGGCTCATCTTCGCTTGTAAATATTGCGTTAATTTCCTCTTTCACTTCACCCTTTAGGCTTTCTTCGTTAATTATTGCCCCAAAAACTTCATCAATATTGGAAAAATACTTATACACTCCCCCTTGGCTCATACCTGCTTCTAAAACAATATCTCTCATTGATACTTCAAAGATTGGTTTACGGATGCAGACTCTTTTAGCCGCATCTAATATCTCCTTTCTTTTCATTAGAGAATGATTTTTACTTACTTTTGGCATGACTTTCAATTCCTTTCTTTACTATAATAATTTTCGATTGTTTTATGAATAAGGTCCGCGCTCTTTAAAGCACCATTTTCTGCTCTTACCTTTCCCCCTAATTCCCTTGCCTTCTCTTTAACTGCACTTGATTGAGTTAAAGTAATGGCGTCTGCCAGCTTATCAGTAGTCAATTCTTTACGCGGAATTGAACCTCCACTAACACCTAGCTCAACCATCCTTCTACCCCAAGCAAATTGGTCGTTTCCAAACGGAATGACAACCTGAGGTACACCTGAACGAAGTGCTGCAGCGGTCGTACCAGCTCCTCCATGATGTACAACTGCAGACAACTGAGGAAAAAGCCACTCGTGTGGAACACTTTTAATAAAAAGTATGTCTTCTGTATTCTCTCTTTCCTGCATGCCTGAACCCGCGTTAATGATTCCTCGTTTTCCGTTCTGCTTTAGCGCTCTTATTACCATTTCTGTAGATTCAGAAGCATGTGCCTTATCTCCCACACTTCCAAAACCAATGTATACAGGTGGCTCTCCTTCTCTCAGAAAATCCTCAACCTCTTTTGATGGTTTATATTCTGATTGATCTTCAATAAACCAATATCCAAAAGAGTAGACATGCTGCGGCCAATCAGCCGGAACAGGAAAAACACTTGGGCTCAAAGAAGTGATGGTAGGATGACTAGCTGTACGTTGTTTGGGATAGGGATTCGAAAAGCCTTTTGGTAGCTGTCCATACCTCTGAACCCAGTATTTTTTCACACCCATATTAGCCATCTTCCAAAACCCTTTTTCAAAGATGTGATGAGTTAATTTGTTAACGGTCTTACCAAGCCTTAGACGGTCATAAAAGATGATTGCGGGATATTCTTTTGTTGGTGTCATTGGAAAAGGTGAGGCAAGTATGCTTGGAATACCCATTTCTTTTGCTACAAAGTATCCAAGGGTAGCACCAGGATGGTACACAATAGCATCAGCACCCTCACATGCTTTGTGCATGTCTTCTTGTCCGCCAATCATCAACTCAGTGAGATCATCATTTTTAAAGTTTAAACTTGTAAAAAATTTAAAAGGATTATCTGCATCCTTCACAACACCACTTTCTAAAATTTTGGCTACATCACCTCGCATCGGTGCATATTCAAATCCATACCCTTCTACAAGCTGCCGGTATGATTGGGATGCGGCAATGCGTACTCGATAACCTTTCTTTTTTAGTTCTATACCTAACGCAATAAAAGGTTGCGTATCACCTCTTGTGCCGGTTGAGAGCATTGTTATCAACATAATGGTACCTCCAAAATTTTAAAAATAAAAAAACGACAGTACTGTCTTTATTAAATTAAAACATATAACTTATTATGTCAAGATTAAAAGACATATCTGTCGTTTTTATAAAATTCTTAGTGAATTCCTCAAATTCCACAGTCTCATTTTTTAGAACATCTAGTTCTCACTTTGAAAAAGTCAGTTAAGTTTTACTATAATTCCCCTGCCTTCTATGAAGTAGAGCCTCATAATTTTCACTCTTAAAATCTTACTGCTTCTTTTCACTTGGACCAATTACTTCTTTGATGAGAAGCAGAATATATTCTTTTTATATTTTCTGGTATCCAAACAAAGAAAAAAGAATTTTCAGCAACCTTAAGTTGCTTCTGTTGAACTTTTTTAAAGATTTATGTTTCAAATTATTTAAGGAGTGGTATATATCTTTGGTACTTTAATAAGGTAACGAGTAAAATTTTTATTTAATCTCATTAATAGCCCACTATTTTCAGGGCTGTTTATTTTTACCTTACAACTAGTACTTTTATACTATTTTAAAATAATATACAGGGGGATTCTTATTATGGAATTACAAAGATTATCACTGTTTCACCAATGTTTTGGTCAGGTTGAAGGAAGTGTTCAAAAGTTAGATAACGCGCCACTGAGTCAGTTGAACGCACAATCCCTTAAGTATGAGACGAAGGTTCCTCAATTAGAATACATGTGTCTGATGATGGAAAACATCGTATTAACAAAGAAACTTAAAGGTAACGTGTATGCAGGTTTTCAAAAGTTTTCTCGTACGAAGAACGTGCTCGATCGTTTCCAAGCGATGACGGAGTACTCGAATGTACATATATTTGGTGAGAACGATGCGGTGATGGATTCCACAGATGGAATTAATTACATTGAACTGCCACCCAACAGCGAGTTGATGCGTGAATGGTTTCTGATCATTGATAGTCCTACGTTTAAATCCATGATGGTCGCTTATGATATGGAAGGTTTCGGAGTACACGAGGTGGAAGAAGGCCGTAAGTTTAAAGGGGTCAAAACTTCGAGCCCACGTGTGATTGATCATGCGACAAAACTGTTAGCACCTTATATAAAAGTCGCTGTAAAAGGTTAGTTTCTAGGGTAGCCATAGGCTGCCCTTTCATTATGAATCTAAAAGGAGAAACAAATATGTCACGTATTCAAAAAATGACTTCGATCGCTATCCTAACTGCCTTTAGCATGGTTCTATACCTGTTTAAAGTACCGGTTCCCTTCTTTCCAATTTTCCTCACGCTTGATGTGAGTGATGTTCCTGCCCTCGTCGGAGCAATCATGATGGGACCTGTAGCGGGTGTTCTTATCCAGTTCTTCAAGAACGGTCTTGAATATCTTTCACACGGAAGTTATGTCGGATTACCCATTAACCAGATTGCAAACTTCGTCTCAGGGGCACTAATCGTAGGACTGATCGGTGTTTTCTATCAATACCAGAAAAAACTGAACTGGATGAGCTTTGTTGTGTCAATCAGTGTATTTTTGATCGCCATGTTTGCACTTAACTATTATTTTATCCTGCCTACCATCATGAAGCTTCTTGGACTAAATATGGATCAATATCTGAGTGCGTTCAAAAGTTCAAACCAACTTGTTAAAGACTTTGAATCTGCGGTCTTACTCGTTATCGTTCCGTTTAATCTTATCAAGATCATCATGGTGTATTTAATAGGGCTACCGTTTGCTTTTAAACTACAACGCATCCTACAAAAAAGGAGCATGGCTGTATGAAAAACATCTTGAAAAACAAGAAGAACCTTATTCTAATCGCTTCTGCTGTTCTCGTTTCTCTACTTCTTTCTCTCTATCAGTATTATGTAGACTCTTTTCTACTTTCTCTTACAGGAACCCTTATGGTTACAGCTGCTATAGCTTTAATATTCATATGGAACAAAAAGAGCACTGCTCTTAAGAGTGAGTTACAGAAAGAAGACACTTCACCTTCTTCAACGATTATCCAATCACTAGAAGAACTTCGCCACCTTGAAGCGCACAGTGAACATCTGAATGCGATAAATGTTCAGGTGAACGGATCTTCTGAGATGGTGAGCGGCCAGCTTATCGAGATGGTAGGAGATATACAAAAGCAACATGAGCTCATCACGTATTTTGGCGATCAACTCGGAAGAATCAATGGAATGATTCAAAACCTTGATGCGATCATAGAGGTTACTAACGTCACAACAAGAGATGTGACTGAGCTATCCAACGAAGGAAAACAAAAGGTAGACGATTTTAGCTTCGTGTTTTCTAAGATCATCACCATCACGAAAGAGTTTGGAGACTACAACCAAGAACTGCTGAAGAAGATGAAAAAAGTCACTGAGGCACTGAGCGCGATCGAGTACATCTCTACCCAAACGAACCTCCTCGCACTGAATGCTTCAATCGAAGCAGCACGTGCGGGAGCCCATGGTGCAGGCTTCGGTGTTGTTGCTGATGAGATCCGTAAACTATCCGTACAGGTAAAAGAGAGTGCTGAAACGATTAACGCAATTATTAGAGCTGTGAACGGAAGTATAAAGACGCAAGAACAATCGTATGAACAGAACATATCTGTCATAGAAGATGGAAAAACGAAGAGTTTACACATGATTAACATTTTTGATGGTGTAATCTCTAGTATCAATACCCTCTCTCTTCAGTCGGACGAACTCAAACAAAACTCGACAGAAGTGGAAGTTGAAAACCAACGTCTGATCGAGAGTATGCAGCACGTGTTAAAACTAACAGAACAGTTAAGTATGAAAACAGAAGGATCATCTGAGATGACGATGGAACAACAAACCCATCTGATGGAGCTTGAGATGACAGTAATGACGATGGTCGAACATATAAAATCAATCCAAGACAACTTGAAGAGTCAAATTGAACTCGAAGGAAATGTGACGTGGATCCGCCCGGGGCAATTAAAGCAGAGGCATGAGATGAAACTTGCTGAATAAAAAATGCTGAATTATCTTAGTCTTCGTTTAAAGGTGTTAAAGCTTCGTATGTTTTCATCATCGGTTACACCCCTTTTCTATCGGGGACTTTAATTTATCATAAACAGATCATGACTTTCCTAAATGCCTAGAACATGAACCCTGATGCTGTCACATCAGAGTTCCGCAGTTACGCCGCAAGAAAAATGCTGGCTCATATCGATTATATAAAAAAAGTAACCTACCCTATTAATTTTAATCTGGCCTTACGCAGGGTGGTTACTTTTTTGTGTTAGTGATAATTACTACGATTAATGTTGCAAAAGAAATCCCTCTACCTTTTCCCGCTGTCTAAACAAGTATGTGTATATTGCTAAATATATGTTCCATAAGTGTCACATACATTTTTGCTATTACTTTCTATATAGGAATTTTAGCTTTGATTAAACACCCTATCTATTAAATATCCCTATTATCACTAAAGTTGTTGTTCTCCGTATTTATATTAGAATTTAACTTTCTTAAATGAAAAAGAAATTCATTTTTGTTTTCTGGGGAAATGGCGATCGTATTGAAATTCGCATAATTAATTTCTAGTTTATCTATAGATAAAGCTGGGGCTGTAAAGGGATTTTTAGTTTCCCGAATGCTATGAATTTCACTGATCAATATCTTCCACCGAAAAGGGCCATATTGTATCTTAAGAAATTTATTATCAATTACATAGCCAGTATTGAACCAAATCCACAGTAAACCAAATCCTATTGGAAATAAGAAAACAATTTTAACCCATTGTTGTTCAAAGATTCCTGGAACCATCCATACACCAAAGTCAGAAAAGAAAATGGGAGGAACAATAAGAAAAGATGCACATAACCACAGTAGAAGTGACATCCATAAATCTTTTTTTGTTGCGAAATACATTACGTCACCTTCCTATCTTTACCATAAATACGTTCTAAATCGTCTCATAGTTTCAAATAGAATAACGAATCTAAAAGTTACATCACAACTCGCTCTCGTTTTAATAGCTTAAGCCTAATTTCTAAATATGGATTAGTGAAATTAGGCTTTTTATTTTTGTATAGGTTTTAAGGAATCCTAACCGTTCATACTTGTACGTATTTACTTTTAGGGTTCGTTGAAAACATAATTTACCTACATAAATTTTGAACAAATTTAGGTAATACAAAACTTGCATAATGTAATTCTGGTGTATAGTATTTACCGTTAATATCGCTAATTTTATCAATAGATACGTTTAAAGGATCATATACTTTCGAGCCCATCGTAAATGTCCACATACCACTTGGATAAGTAGGTATATTACAAGTGTAAAGACGTGCAATAGGGAAAATTTCTTTAGTATCATGTATCGCATTTTTAATCAAATCCGCTTTAAACCATGGATTATCTGTTTGAGCTACAAAGATACCATCCTTTTTTAACGCCTTTGCAATACCAGCATAAAATCCCTTTGTAAACATACCAGCAGCAGGTCCGACAGGCTCAGTAGAATCAACCAAAATCACATCATACCTATTTTCACTTTTAATAATATGTTCGAAACCATCTCCAATAATTAATTCAACTCTTGGATTTCCGTATTCACATGAAATGTCGAGTAAATGCTTCTTAGAATAATCTACTACTTTACCGTCGATCTCTACTTGTGTTACTTTTCCTACACTTGAGTGCTTTAATACTTCCCTGATTGTTCCTCCATCACCACCACCTACTACTAAAACATTTTTAGGAGAGGGATGTGTGAATAAAGGTACATGGGCAATCATCTCATGATAGACAAATTCGTCTTTTTCTGTTGTCATGACCATACCGTCTAATAACAACATGTTACCGAATTCTTGAGTTTCTACCATATCTAATTGTTGAAAAGTAGTTTTTTCACTTTCTAGTGTACGGTTCACTTTTCCTGTAATTCCGAATGCAGAAGTCTGTTTTTCTGTAAACCAAAATGACATTTGTTAAATTCTCCTCTTAACTTATTAGTTTTAAACCTATTGCCGCACTTAATACCATGGCCATAAATATTATTCTAGCTATGCTCTTCGATTCTCCATAAAAGAGTATTCCGACAAGTCCTGATCCAACTGTGCCGATTCCCGTCCATATAGCATAAGCTGTTCCCATTGGCAGGGTTTGCATGGCGAGACTTAAAAAGGTGAAGCTACTTCCTAATCCTAAGACAAATACGGCAAATGAAAAGGCGTTTTTATTACGTAATATTAGATTCAAGCCTGTGACACCTACAACTTCAAAGATTCCTGCACAAACAAGAAAAATCCACCCCATTAAGAAGCACCCCCTTCTTGTTTAGCATTTCCGGTTACAAGTTTAAGACCAATAACCCCAGTAAGAAGAACGATTATTAATATAATCTTTACAAGTTGAAATGGCTCTCCGAAAACAAGCATTTCAATTATTACAGTGCCTGTGGTACCAAGCCCAGTAAATACAGCATAGGCTGTTCCAACAGGAAGTTGTGAAGTAGCTTTAATTAATAGGCCAAAAGACAGAATGATAGCGATAATTGTTCCTGTCCATGTGAGTACGTCATCAGCATGTTTTAATCCCATCACCCAAAATATTTCTACTATGGAACCCAAAAATAATAAACCCCAAGCGCGATTCAATTGATTCTCTCCTTTATTACGTAATACCTTGCCAATAAATATCCCACGAACTATTTAGACGTTTCTGTAGACGATCTGGAAATCCATATAGCAGTTCAACTAGAAGTCCGTCAAATATTGTTAGGAATGACATCATTGCAGATTCAGGAGCAATATTTAAATTGTAGTCATCCTTTTTTTCTTCAAAAACTTCTAAGGACAAAGATTCTAATTCATTCACAAACCTATTAGTGCCACTCTTAATTTGCTCTTCAAATTGTAAAGGTGGAAAAAAAGAAGTTCTTATAAAAAAGCTCATATTATGATTTTTTTGATAACGTCCTAAATACTCATTAAAAAAGCTAAAGAGAATTTCCTTGAGTGATAGGGAATAATTCTCCGCGATAAATCGTTTAATAAAGTCTAACTCATTGTTAAGAGAGTCATTAAACGTACTAATAAAAAGATCTTCTTTACTTTTGAAATGTGCATAAATGGATTGTTTTTTCATACCTACTTTATCAGCTAAAACAGCAAGTGAAGCACCTTGATAACCATGTAGTGCAAATTGGATTAAAGCTACTTCTTTTAACTGATTTGACTTCATTTCATCACCCCTAACGAACGTTCGTAAGGTAAATGCTATCAGAATCCCTTTTTATTGTCAATTTGTTAATATAGTTTAGTGAAACTTAATGAATAGAGCCTGTTACAGATTTGCATTCATTTTATTTTCATAAAGTCTATCCTCTTTTGCTCCAAAAAATAGCTTTAACAAAGGTGGTGTGACAATCGTTGTTAGAATGATAACCATAATAATAGATGTGTAGTAATCTGAAGGAAATAATTTACTTTCTAAACCCATAGTAGCTAAGATTAAAGCCACTTCCCCTCTAGATATCATTCCTGCACCTATTCCCATTGATGAACGGGTGGTAAATCCTGATAATTTTGCACCGTAGCCAGATCCAATAAATTTAGATACTACTGCAATTAGTGAAAATATAAAAACGAATCCGATTTGACTATCCATACTGATAAATGACACATTTAGACCAATACTAGTGAAGAAAAAGGGAACAAAAAACCCATTCGCAAGAGGTTCGACTTTATTCTCCATTTCATTTTTAAATTTTGTTTGAGAAATAGCTACTCCAGCAAAGAAAGTGCCAATAATGCCAGCAACTCCTAAATACTCAGCAAAATAGGCAAAACAAAAGGCAACAATTAAACCCGCACTTAAAATGGTTTCAGTGACTTTAAAACTAGAAAATAGCTTAATAAATCTGGGTACCAGCCATTTAGAAGCTAAGATAATCATGGCAAAGAATAGAATCTTTTTTGTGATAAGAATTGCCAGATTTGTATTTGAATCCGCAAATACACTTAGAGCAACAGCAATTAGTATTACAACTATAACGTCATCTAACACAGCTGCTCCAAGCAAAGTAGATCCTTCCTTGCTTTTTAACCAACCGATTTCTCTTAATGTTTGGACGGATATACTTACTGATGTTGCAGATAATAATAAGCCGATAAAAATTGATTCCGCTAGTGAAAAATTATAAATTTGAGCACCCACATACCCTAACAGGATGGGTGCAATTATCCCACCGGTCGCAACAAGTAATGCTGCTTTTTTATTATCATTTAAGGTTTTCAAGTTTGTTTCTAATCCGGCTAAAAACATTAATAACAAAACACCAATTTCGCTAAACGTTTGTATGATCTCATTTTCATTTATCCATCCTAGAATGGCCGGACCGATGAGTATACCTACGAGGATTTTCCCAAGAACAGAGGGTTGACCTAATCTAATACTTATCTGACCAGCCACTTTAGTTGCTAATAAGATAAGTACAATCTGTAACGCAATCATTCCATTCCAGCTCCTATCCATAATATTGATATTTAAAAAAGAAAAGACATGGAGGGTCCAGGTTGACTGAATCCTCCATGTACTTAAAAAAATATAGTTTAAATTTTACGAACGTTCGTAAGGTAATATTATCAACAGAACATTTAGATGTCAAATAGGTAGCTAAGGTTTTAGAAATTATTACGCCGACCATAGCTCTCAAAGACTTTCCTCATTTTTTCATTAAGAAAAGCCATGAAAAAATTTACAAATCCTTTAAATCATAATGATCACATATACATTACAATAAAATAGTACAAATAGCTTATATGACAGGTGTGTATTATGATAAAAGAACTATATAAACCAGTATTTTATTTAAAATATCTAATCGATCAACAAATGAATTTGTATTTTCATTCTAAGAAATACCTTCAACTTTTGAATTTGATTGATGAAAAGCAAATACTTACATATTTTCAACCCATCCTCTGTTTAAGAACAGGCAAAACGATAGGATTTGAAATACTGAATAGACCCTTATCTACAAAAGCTTTAAAAAATGTTGAAGCATTCTATGATTTTATTGGAAAAAGTGGGCATTTATTTTGGATTGAAAAGTTCTTACGGAAAATCTCTCTAAAACGTCATTTCCATCAAGTGAAAAAAAAGCCGGAATTTAGAGATCAAATGATTTTTATTAACATTATGCCGCAAGTCTTGTCTGATCCATCATATCGAACAGGTGATACGATAGAATTATTGAATCTTTATGGTTTTTCACCTGAACAAATAGTTTTAGAGTTAACAGAAAAGGAAGCGGTAACCGATTATGATCAATTTATTAAAGCGATTGAACATTACAAAAAACAAGGCTTTCGTTTAGCAGTTGATGATACGGGTTCTGGTTATAACAGCTTAAAGACGTTAATTAAACTTAAACCTGATTTTATTAAACTTGATAAATCACTTATTAGAGGCATTCATAAAGAGGATTCACAAAAATATTTAGTAGAACTGCTCTTAGATTATGCTAGGAGTTCTGGTACACAAGTTATTGCTGAAGGAATAGAGACACAAAAGGAACTATCCATGCTTCAACAATTAAGTGTTGATTTTGGACAGGGATATCACTTAGGAAAGCCAGAGCAAGAGCTTTTTTCAGGTACGATGACCTAAGCGAGTGGAAAAATATGCTATACAATAGACGTTTAGGAGTTGAGAAAATGAATACATCAATCGGAAAAATTCTAGAAAACGCTCCTTTTGTTCATCCAGAAACGAGAGGTGCAGAGATTGACCAAATGTTTAAAGAAGATACTGAGCTCGAAGGAATCGTAGTAACTAACAGAAATATACCTATAGGATTAGTAACACGCTCCCACTTTTATCAGAAGTTAGGAACGTTGTATGGATTTAATGTATTTATTGGAAGACCCGTAAAATTGATTATGAACGTTGAACCTTTGATTGTGGACTACTCCATGCCTCTTTCTGAGGTCAGTACACTAGCTATGAAACGAAAGAAAGAGCAATTATATGATTTCGTAATCATAACAAAGAACTCTGAGTTTCTAGGTATAGTCAGTATTAAGAATTTGCTGATCCAACTTGCTGAGGTGCAATCGATGATGGCTCGGTACTTAAATCCCTTAACAGGATTACCTGGTAATAAAATGATTGATCAAAAACTTTCGGAGATTATATCCGAAATGCCATTCTCATTGTTGTATTTAGATCTCGATTTTTTTAAGACCTATAATGATACGTATGGATTTCACGAGGGAGATCGTCTCATTCAAGAAACCGCTTCAATTATAAAAGAAGCGGTCTTACACCATAAGGATTCTTTTGTGGGGCATATAGGTGGAGATGACTTTATGTGTATTTTAAACCACTACGAATATAGCGAGCTTTGCAAAAAGATAATTGCAATGTTTAATCGATCTCTACCTAGGTTTTATAAAGAGGAAGATTGGTTGCGAGGCTTTGTGCATAATGAAAACAGGAGTGGGATTAAAGAACATATACCTTTAGTTTCTTTATCCATTGCAGTAGTAACTAATGAGAAACAAAACTTCAACTCTATAAGTGAAATCATCGATATGGCTACTGTATTAAAAAAGAAATGTAAGCAGTTACAATCTAGCGCCTATATAAGCAACACCGATTTAATTAAAAATTAAAGAAGAGGGGTCAACAGAATCTTTTCTTCCTTTTGTAAAATGAAAATTTTATACAGCTTATGATTAAGTTTCATTCGGATGTTATGTGGAATCGTTAACATCCCTTTTTTTCCTATAACCCTCTTTTTAGATTGATTTTTATTTTTACTTATCATTATGTTCTCGCCATCAACCATAAATTCTACAGCTTGACCAATTTGAAGTCTAAATTCCTCTCTCCAAACAGCAGGTAGATAAAAATAGCCTTTCTCATTACTATAATTCTTATTGATTTCAATGTTCACAAGCATCACCTATATAATTTTATAGATATTATTATAAATCCTTTCCGTTGTTCTATTATTAAGCAATTGTTAAGAAAGTCTATTATTAAAACCAATATAAGAAAAACAAAAAAAATCGGCTAAAAATTTGCCTAACTTCCATTGTGGAAGTTAGACATACTTTTTAGCCTTATGAATAGATCCTATGGTCAGGTGTTGAACGTAATTGGGACTAGGAAAAATCCCTTTTATATTGAATGGCCAAATAAATGCCACATGCTAAAATGGCTAGGGAGTATTTGAACAAGAAAAATATGTTCGCCATATACTCAGTAGGAAAAATGATGTCACATAGAATAATAGTCAACAGCATAAAGTAGCTGCTCTTTAAATAAATGCTTTTTGTCCGTTCGTCCTCATTCCCCATCTTCTTATAAAACACATAAGCTAATGCAATACTAGCCATTAATAACAAAAATCCAATTCCAATGAGAATGTTCCAATTATCAGTAGACTGTTCAGCCCATGACTTTAAAGGATAAAAAGCAGCACCAGGGATATCTGAGATCGACTTAATTTCCATTTTCATCATTTCCTTTCATATAAGTAAAAACATCGTTTACATTAACCTTAAAGAAATCTGCAATTCGAAAAGCTAACAACAGAGTGGGTACATAGTTTCCCTTTTCCATTACAAAGATGGTTTGCTTGGAGACCCCGACTTTTTCTGCTAATTCTTGCTGCGACAATCTGGCAAGGACACGATATTCATAAACCTTATTTGAAATGGAATCACCAAAATCTTTCTTCACGACATCACCTCTTGAAACTAATTATAAACTAATTTATTACAAAAAGTAAAGTAAACTTATACTTTTTAATTGTATACTTTTAATTTCACTAAAAATACTTTATTCAAATACAAGTACAATAAGAAAAACCTAACGATTTAATAACATCGTTAGGTTATGGAGAAGTTGTAATCAAACACTTATTTCCTCTAAAAGTCAAACTCTTTATATTTGATTTCAAACCTGCTCTACATCATCGCTACTCATTTTAAAGTAAATAAGTATAATAATCCTGTGAATGCACAACTTTGAATCCTACTGCTTTGTATAAGCCTAGGGCGTGGTCATTTTTGGTTTCTACTTCTAGATGTACCGAATACCCAGCTGAACTTTGATCTTTAATCACTTGGCGCAGCACCTTCCTACCAATTCCTCTACCCTGATACTCTGGCAAAATGGAAAACCCATAAATCCAAGCTTCCCCATCCTTTTGTGAAACACGAATTTTCCCCACTGTTCTATCGTCGACATCAATCATCAACATATCCGTGTTTCTTTCTTTGTTAAACGAACGTTCCATCGGTTGGGCATCTTCTCTACTCATTCCGAATGCTTCTACAGAAAGACGAATCCGCATATCTAAATCATCTTCATTTGCTTGTCGAAGTGTTAAACCCTCTACTGGTTCTAAGGAACTTTGTTGCCACACCATTTGATGTTCAGAAAATGTATAATTAGCACCTATTTTATCTAGAAAAGCTTTTGCTGCATTTGATCCGGCCGGTGTATTTAATAAGATTTTTTTGTATTGGCTTTGTTTTGCTTCTTCCATTCCTTCTTGAAGCAACCGCTGAAAATGTCCCTTCCGTCGTTCACTAGGTTTCACCATGCCGCACACTTCAACTGTAGATCCAAAAGGATACATTCCTAAAAACGCGACAAGTTCGTCTTTTTCATAATGAAGAAAATCTAGTTGATGGGATTGGCGATTCTCTAGCATATTCCAGTTAAGTTTTAACTGTATATTATCATGAGTTTGACACTCGTTTTGTAGTTTTTTAATATCTTGAAGTTGTTGTTTCGTTAACATAGTTATCTCCTTTATTTTCATCTAACCTAACATTTATTAATTCAATAAAAAAGAGTACAATCCTTTTCTTAAAGAAATGCACCCTTTTTCGTAATATGTAGTAATTAAAGTTTTAGCTTTAAACCCTCGTGTGTTGGTATAAAACCCAGTCGTTCATAAAACCTCAACGCATCTGGTCTTTTCTTGTCTGTTGTCAATTGTACAATATGACACCCACGCTTTTCTGCACGTTTAATGCCCCATTTTATAAGTTCTGTACCTACACCCATACCTCTAACAGAAGCTGCAGTTCTTACTCCTTCAATCGTAGCTCTCCACCCGCCTTGATGTGTGAGATATGGTGTAAAAGTGATTTGCTGCACCCCAATCACTTCATTATCGTTACAAGCCACTACTAACTCATTATTGGGGTCAGTTGTAATAGCTTGAAATGCTTTGATGTAACTATCAGGAAGTGGATTCTCATACCGCTCACGCTTACTCCCCAACACATCGTCTGCAAGCATAGCAACAATACGATCTAAATCATTTTCGGTAGCCAATCTAAATCTTATTTCTGATTGCACTTAAAGCCCCCCTTATCAGCTCTACTACTAGCTCACCTAATAACTTAGTTCTGTAACCCTTTGTCCCGTTTCCTCAAATAGTTCTCTGACCGCACATTCTTTTGGTGTTTCACCCGCTTCTCTCTTTCCAGCTGGGAGCTCCCACTGCTGGCGCAAAGAGTTATAACACATCAGATATTTGCCTTCACTTTTGATTACAGCATATGAGCCTGAAAGTGATATCAAAAAACTCGTACCCGTTATGATTTATGAAATGGGGTTCAACTCTCATTCTTACAACTCACATATGTAATTGATTAATTCATTTGTACTCTTATTCATTGAATTTGCACCTAGTGCACTTTCGAAGAGATGAAAAGCCTTAGGATCATTCTCTTTCAGCCACTTAAAAGAAACCTTTGGTCCGAGGAACCATTCACCTTTTATTTCAAAATAGATTTCCAGACTATCTTTTAGCATCCAATGAAAACGATAGTTTCCTTCTAGATCTTTCTTAGCTGATCTCACTTGCATCTTTTTAAGCCAACTTTTCAAGAAATCTTTCTCATCCTGAGATAATGGTTTCGGCCCCTTCTCATAAGTGTTTTGAATGCTAGCTAGAAACTCTTCCGCTAGCCCTTTCTTATTGATCCAAATTTCGCCCTTATGTACACGCAGAAACGGTTCAGACTGTTTCATTTTTTCAGTAGGGTAGATCCACGCATCTAACTGCTTTCCCTCTATAAACTCAACCTCATTTGTATCCTCGGCAACGGAATCTGAAAAGCAGATGAGATCAACGTCGCTTTCTTCTGTATGATCTCCCCGACTATAGGATCCGTACAGAATGATGGTGTGGCAATCATATTTCTTCAATAGATAAGCTTCAATTTTTTTTAATTCGTTATGTGTATTCATGAATGACATCCTTTATATTCTTTGTTTTATGTATGTGTGTGCTTGAAACCAAGCTCTAAGTTTTGCTGCATAAACGGAACGTTCCTCTGGGTCACTAAGACTGCCATGGGTCAGATAAAGATTATCGTTGAAATACCGAGGGTACACATGCAGGTGATAATGCCAAACATCCTGGCTTCCACCTGGTTCATTATGCTGCCTTGTGGAGATGCCATCGCACGTGTAGCAATCTTTAAGAGCAAAAGACACTTGTTTAGCAACTCTATGAATGTGAGCGGCAATGTCGAGTGGCAGATCAAAGATATTTTCATAATGACGATTAGGGATGATGATCACATGACCTTTGTTGTTCGGCCACCATAACGTTGCGATGAGCGCCGTTACATACTCATCCTGAAAGATAATATCTTTTTGCTTACTTTGAACCAGTTTGTTGTTGGGGTCTTCAATTCCTTGAACAACTAAACAAAAAGGACACGTATAGTTCTGTGGCATATGTGTGTACATAACTACTCTCTCCTAAAGGATTATGCTAGATTTTCACTTGCAACAACTTTGTTTATAAACTTCTGAATTTCTTCTTTATATAATTGTGCTTCCTCAAGAAAAGGGTAGTGATTACTTTCGTTAAAACGAACAAAAGTAGAATGAGAAATCTCCTCTTTTATTTCCTCCGAAAACGAGATTGGACATTGAACGTCATGCACACCCCCAATAATTAATGTGGGTGTCGTTATGTTATGTAGTTGCCTCGTCACATCGAATATCATTTCTTCTCTGATAAAGAAATTCATACGAGATGCAGACATTTTTTTCGTGATCGGTAAGGAGAAGAATTCGTCATACTTCTCTGGCTTATGTATGGACAGCTTTGTTCGTTCTTTAGTGATGGTAGCCCTTTCGTCAGATGTGAGATCTGAATTCTTTAGCGTTTCAATGAGATGCTGCATATAATCAAACTTCGGGTGTTCCTCATGATAAATACACGTGGGAGAAGAATTCGCATATTTTCTCGCAGCTGATCCAACGATTATTAAAGACGATAGGGATGAAGAAAAGTGGATGCCGTACAGCAATCCGATCATGCCACCAGTTGAGTGTCCAGCGTACGTCCAGACAGAGAAACCCAACGTTTCTCGAATAGCTTCTAAATCATATACCGCGTCAAACATGCTCAACTCGTGTGGATGAATAGCTTTAGATGAATTACCCGCTTCTTTCAGGTTAACGAGATATACCTGATAACGATCGGTAAAAGAATCCGCAAAATAATCACCAGAATCGTTAAACTCTGAATAGTGATGAGTCACGCAAATCGGCTGTCCCTCACCTTTAATAAACACTTCAAAAATTCCTCTAGATGTATGTAATAATTTCGTATTCCACTTAGACATTTCCTAACTCCTTGCTTTACAGACTTCCTAGACTTCCTAATGAATACTTTTATGTGAGCCGTCGCAATTAGGCATTCGTTTCAAATAGCCCGCACGTGCAATCATTTAAACCTTTTCCGTCAAGAATTTGGTCCATATATTTCTCAATGCGAGCTTCTCGCGTTTTGGACTGTTTCGCTTCAGCAAAATACCGAATATACGCTTTTTGCCTTCCAGGTGTTAAGGCTTCAAATGCTTCTTTTAAATCCGTAACCTCTTCCATTTTATTCTGGAATTCAACGGGTATTGAATAATCCGCCGTTTTCTTCAATTTCACTTCTAAGCCTGATTTCTCTACCTCAATCGCTTCATGTATGTAAGCTTTGAGCGTGCTTTCCATATCTATGATCTCTTTAGCATTCGTAAATCGAATTTGACGGGCTGATTGTACATTCACTGTTTGTTGAATCAGAATCTTTTTTTCATCTTTCAACAGAACACCTTTATGAAACAATAGAGCACAATATTCTTTAAATCCATGTATTAAAACGACATTCTTTCCGTTTAACGTATAACATGGGTGCATCCATTTAAAGTCTTCAGTGAGGCCGCAGTCTAAGACGATTCTTCGTAACTGCTCAAACTCTTCTCTCCACGTTTTTGCATCATTTAAAAATTCATCCACTTTAGGATTCAACATGCTTTTTGGCATAGAGCAGCCCCCTAATCCTTTTATACATTTGATCAACTTCTATCATTTCTATGAAAACACAATAATTCCTTTTGAAAAAGGTAACTTCATTAACAATCTTTCGGATTTGACGCCAGTCCAATAACTTAATACGATAGAACATATTTCATATAGAGGTTTTTGTTTGAAAAGGAGACTATAAATGGATTGGAAAATACGCATTGAACGCATGGAAGATTATAAAAATACGGAAGAAGTGGTTAGAAGTGCATTTGAATCTGAGGAATTCAGTGATAAGAAAGAGCATATTCTAGTAAACCGAATCCGGAAGAGTGAAGCATTCGTTCCCGAACTTTCTTTAGTTGCTGAAAGTGAAAATCATAATATCATCGGGCACGTTCTGCTTTCAAAAGTTAAAATCGTAAATGAGAAGCAGGTTGTTGAATCACTGGCTCTCGCACCGGTGTCTGTTGTTCCCGAGTATCAAAACAAAGGGATAGGGAGTCAACTCATAAAAACTGCGCTATCGTCTGCCAAGAATTTGGGTTATCAGTCCGTCATCGTTTTAGGTCATCAAGATTATTATCCGAAGTTTGGATTCAAAAAGGCTAGCTTATGGGACATAATAGCTCCTTTTAATGTTCCTGACGAAGTCTTTATGGCGCTTGAGTTAACTGAGAATTCATTAGCACATGTGCAGGGTGTTGTACATTATTCAGAGGCATTTTCATGATAACTCCTTTGTATAAGTAAATTCAAAAGACCTTCATCTCGGAAGGTCTTTTCTACTGGGTAGCACAATCCAATATCTCTTGATAAAGAGCGTTCCATTCAAGATAGTAAGAAGCAACATCGTTAGAATCTATCAGCATGCGTTGTGAAGACTCAAAAGCCCCATTAAAATGGAGTACTTTTGTTATATTCATTTTGTAAAAAACTTGATAACCTATTTTAGGATAGTTGCTACTTTCAGTCCAGCGTGGATTCTCACTATGATCCACGATAATGTGCCCAAGTAACTTACATTCACCTTCAACATACCCTTCCTCCAGTACTTCTCTTTTAATACACTCTTCTGGAGTTTCACCTATTTCAATATGGCCGCCCGGAAAGTCCCATCCTCTATGGTTCAAGTCTACCAATAATAGCTTATCTTCTTGAAAACAAAAACCGTGAACACTTGTAATTAAGTGATATTGAGGAAGGATGCTAGACCTATTCCACGTTAATTTGACTCTCGATTCTCCCCAATTTACATAAGTTGTACTCAAAATGTAACCTCCAAAAATTCTACTAAACATTTCGATTTACATTAATTAAAACCTTTAACTGTTCACGATTTCCGTTTATGCTTTTCTCAATGATCTTCTTATTCAAGATCCGCACTTCCCCCACCATCAAAAGTCTCATATCCTCTACGATATACCTTGCCAGCTCTTCATCCGTAATATCATCACCATGCAGATCTAGACGGAATTCTTGTCCCTGCAATCCCCCACCATTGGTAAAATCAATTTCGAAATCGAATTGAACACGTTTATCCAAAATGTAAGCACCTCACCCTAATTTTGTTGAATTTATTTAAATAACGACAAAAGGAAAACCGTAATCATCCCCACACTCATCGTTCCAATGAAGAAGTAGCCCAGTATGCGGATAGGCAGAGGCAGACCTTTCATATTTACTTTTGATAGATTTTTTGTTGGATACCCTTCAATCTTTCCATAGTGATCCATGACATCGTTAAATGGCCTGTCACTATTGTTAGTATTAGCAAACTGTTCGAGACGCTTATCTATACGTTTTTTCACTCTTTTCATTTCTTCATCCATTGAAATCACCCCATTATAAGAAATCTTTCATCTAGCATATCTCTAAATTCCATATGCTGCGCTCGATTCCTTTTATAGTAAATTTTAAAGACTCAACAAATGTACAAACCAATAAGACAAGCTTTACATAAGATATAGTGAATAGGGATTTTATTGAGATTCTTATTCTTTTCTCAACATGAGATAGATGGGGGTGTCTTCTTTGAGTAGTTTCATTAGCATTCTAGATAACTTATTGGCTTGCAAGAAAGCACGAAAGAGCAAGAAAAACAAAAAGAGAATCGGTTAAGTAAAGAGCTGCCTTTCGGGGCGGCTTTTCATGTTACAAAACATTACTACATAGCTTACATAGGTTTAACAGCCCACTCTGAAAGGGAAACATAGATTTATCATTATTTTAGGGGGCACGATCTATGAAAGAGCAAATCAAGAAAGTACTCAGCAATCCAAAAGTACAAAAAGGAATCAAAGACAAAGTCGTACCTTTAGTGAAAAAAGAAATGGAAAAAAGGAAGAAGAAATATTAACGATAAAAGTCCATACAAGTAACCCATCTCTAGAAAACGGTTGATGGGTTACTTTTTTTGTTTTAACACTTTCTTATTTAACACGAATAAAGAATACTTGTGAGGAAGATCCTCTTTTCCAAGTTCCGTTCGTACTAATAGCATAAGTGCCACTTTCGCTAGGAGCCACATAAATATCTCCATCTAGTAAAGTCACAGTTTTAGATTCCGACTTCCCCTCGGTCCATACACTAACTTCTTTTGATACTGTAATAGGTTTGCGTTTATAGGATATAGCAATCTTTTCGCCTGGTGACACAGATACAGCTTTTATCTCATTCATCATAAATGGTTCGGCATAATCTACACACTCACCACTTAAAAATCCATCCCAGCAATAAGTGCTTTGCTTAGTTGGAATCGTTCGGTTTGTTTCTGTTTTAGCACTTGCTGATGGCGGCTTCGCGTTCATGATGTAATACGTAAAGAAAGCTGCAATCAGTAAAAATGCCAGAACAAGAGTTAAGACCCCTTTTCTATCCATTTTACTCCCCCTCTAATAAACTCTATATATCGTTAGTCGTAAAAATATACGAATTGTTTCATCAATTTAACCCATTATTTGTTCGCTTTTTTAATTACAATCCCTAAAGAGACTTCACCAATATCTCTTTCCAGTAATACCAAGCTTTTACGTATTCCTCAAAATCGTTTGGATGATGTTTCTTACATGTTGCTAACCTATGGTATAAGCCTATTAACACATATTCATATATTGTCGAGGTTTCATAATTCTTACCCACACTCAGACAGACTGTAGCTGCATCAAACGTTGCTTTCGTTAAGTCATCTGGTGAAGAACAAAATGCATAAATAAAATCATACAGAGGGTCTCCGATTACTGGACAAGGATCAATAACTCCCTTTAGCTGTCCGTTATGAAATATAAAATTATGTACACCTAAATCTCCATGAAGTAAAAAAGGTCTTATCTTACTTTCCTTATGCTTCTCAATAAGATCAACCACAAGGTGATAATCCTCTTTTTTTAAATGTGTATCTAAAATTCCGCTCGCTTCCTGTGTTCTACTCAAAAGAAAAGAATACCAAGAATGAGTTGGTTCATCTGCCCATCCCCAACCATTGAAATCAGGTGCCGTCTTATAATGATTAATAAGCTCATGAACCAAGGTTTCAAGTAGTTCTCTTTTGTTTCCACTTATGTATGAGGTCGATCCCTCAATAAACGAATAGACCAGGTATTTATTTGTAGCTTCAACAAATTGAAAATCAGGTAAGATCTCCAAGTGACTATAGCTTTTAAGGTATTGCACCTCTGATTGAATGATTTTCGGTTCATTTACTTTTAAGGCATACTTTTTCCCATCTTTCGTTTGTAAGAGAAACAATTGACTTACGGTACCACCGGATAATGGCTTATGCATAATTACTTCTGAGTTCAATGTATTTTCTTTATTTAACTTGCTGATTATTTCTTGAATATCCATACCTATCTCCTATCGTTACTTAACTGTTTCTAAATACAACCAATCTCCAACTAATTGTTGAACGATTCTACGCTGTTCAATATGTAGCATATGACCTGCATGATCTAAAATCACTTGAGTTAAATGAGGGAACTTGTCCATCAAGAATCCGTAATCTTGATAGCCACATATATGATCTTGTTTTCCTAGAATAAGGAGTACTTCCTGCTGTAACCTAGATGCATCATAAAAAGGTTCATGAGAAAGAAAGTACCCTTCCTCTCTCCAGTTGGAAGTTAGAAAATTACGATTAGCTAAAAGTCTTCCTGGTTGAACTTCTTCTAGAAAGCATTTTAAGTTCCCTTCATTCTGATAAATCATTAAGGTTTCAAAAGCAGCCCTCGTATCCGCATCTATTGCGTGAAGAAGAGTTTCATTCTTTTCGATTATTACTTTTTTTGGTACGTTCCGGTGCTTACGATGAATAGCGGGAGCTAATAAAGCAAGCTTCTTTACCTGTTCCCTTTTTGAGTGAACGATTCCTTGAGCCACGTATCCGCCGTAAGATGAACCCAGCAAAGCAAATTCCTCATCCGAAAACACAATGTCTATAAATTCGATTACGCTTGAAAGTATGTCATCTGTTGACTTTAGGGATGAATCAATCTCACTATATCCGTGCGCCGGTAGATCCACATATACTCTTTGATACCCCTTTTTGTTTTGAAATATGGGTTCCAGCCACGCTTTCATAGAACGATGGTCCGTTCCCATTGAGTGGAGGATGATTAATGGTAAGCCTTCATCAATCACATCGTAAAATATATTCCCTCGCTCAACCCTGCATAGCATTAAACCCCATCCTATCTTACTTATTGAACTTTAATTTAATTAAATTCTTTTAGAAATTCATAGATTTCGCTTCTTGCTTCCTCTACATCCCCATAGTAACCGCTAGTTGCCATTTCCCATCCATCTGTTAGATTAATAATGGACCTTTCAATATCATCACAGCTCTCTGGAATGTGACCAACAAGACGATACATGTATGTACATATATCCGTTACATCACTCGTTTGAATTAGCTCATCATTAAGTAGACTCAGAATTCCTTGAATCGGACGCGCCTCATCACATTCTCCTTTTACATCGGTTAACTTTGAACATACCGAAGCTATTGTTGCATTAGAAGATAACGAGATTTCAAGAATTTCGTAAGGAGGCTGATTCAACTTCTCTATTAATTGATCGGCCCATTTGATGACATGCTTCACTTTAAAAAAGCCTATAAAAAGACCTAAACGATAGATTTCAGCTTGAACTTTAATTTCCATAAAATACACCTAGACCATTCAATATTTTTCATTCATCTTCTTCAACAACTCTATGATCTCTTCATTTTGTTTATTGTTCTTTCTAAGTTGTACATCAATGCCTAGTAAAGTAAAAACCACGATAACTATAATTGCGATTCCGAGGATATACATCTACTTCACCTGATCTTTTAAGGTTTTTATCATCTGATGAATGGCACCTAGGTGATAAGCAGAATGCGCTAACGAACCTACTACTTCATTTGCCAAGTCCTCATTCCACTGTATGTGATCAATTTTCTCTAATAGACGTTGATATTCTTGGTTTAATCCCACTTGAATGGAAAGCCACTCTTCTTCGCTGACACTCTGAATCTCCCAACTTTTATTCCAATCCATTGTAGGAAATGTGCCTTCATACAGCCATGCATTGGTTCCCCACATATGATATCGTACATGATCGGTATGAGCTGCGAGTGTTGTTCCATAGATCTCTTTCGATGCATCAGCAGCAGTTAGTTGAGACAAAACTCCGAAAATTCCCGAGTCTGGTTTTGTATTCGTAAACCAGCTAACGGTCACTGGCTTTTGTGGTCCATCAAATGCTTCTTGTAACATTCTTTTCAATCCCGCTTCTAACGGATGATTCATGCTAACCACTCCTTACGTAATCTACTAACTCTTTCCATAAAAAAGTGCATTTCTCCTTCTAGAAGAAATGCACATCCTTTGTTACGCATTGGATTGCTGATTTGTACTGTGATTACCATTTGCCATATCGATTACAAACGTATTGCCTTTCGAATTCTCAATTGTGTTCATCAGCCGAAGTTTTGCTAGCACTGGGTTATTCTCCAGCAGTTTAGCACTGTTTACTAGACTTCTTAAAGTTGCAGCTTCACCTCTTGCTCTTTCCAGTGAAGATTGAGCTTCTTTCTTCGCTTTGATCACTTCAAGAAATGCTTTTTTCAGTTCAGCAGATAACATAATATCTTTTATGTCTACTGAGAGGATTGATAATCCAGCAAACGATTTCTCAACAAGAAGATTTTCAAACGAATCGTTTACCTCATTTCGTTTTCCTAACAGATCGTCTAATTCTAAAGATGAAACAACATCACGTAGCTTGAGTTGTACGTTCATATACACATGTTCTTCATAATCTTCATATTCAGATATAAGAATTTGAGGATCAGTAATTTGATATTTTACAGCAACACTAATCTTTACACTAAGATGATCAGCCGTTAATAACTCTTGTCCATTCAGTTGCATAATCGTCGGCCTCATGTCAAAAACCATGATTTCTGAAGATGCCGGAGAATACTTATGCTTACCAGGGCCAACAATCTCTTGAAATGCACCATGATGAAACTTCACACCACGTTCATACTCGTACACCGTAACCGAAGCAAAGAATTTCTTTATGAACGATAAAATTGCAAAAACGACAATAGCCCCAAACCCGATTACTACAAGATATTCTAAAAATGATTCCATACCCATTTCCCCTTACATTAATACGTATGAAACCACCCAGCAGACATGGACGGAACAATGGAGGTCTTACCTGCAAAATTGTTCAATCCTAAAAGCTATTGAGTGGCTTCATTTAGGGCTTCGAACCCAAAACTGGTTCCACAGCGGTATACCAGTTGCCACAAGATGAGAAAGCCGATCAGCAACACCGTTTAAAGATTTTAAACGAAGGCTTTGCATTTCTCTAAGAACTAAATTATATCAAGACATTTAGGAAAAAAGTACATCATCTAGAAAATATTGTTCCTTCTATTCTACAGATATTGCTTGAGGTTAAATATCAAACACTAGGTGTTAGTGCTCATAGCAAAATATACGATTTTGTTCCCTATAAACGGTAGCGTTCATTCGGTAAGTTATAGATTTCAGGATTTCTGGTGTTTTACTCTTTGGAATGTTCTTACATATCATGGATGTCAAGCAGATGAAGCGTTATTCCAAAAAATAACCCTAATTTCGATCATATTTATAAAGGTTTAGCACTGTATTTAAAGGGGTCTTTCCTAATATTACATGTTAAATAAGCAAATAGAACTACAAAATTCCCCCGATAGCGAACTTGAGGTATTAAAGCTAACATAAAAATTATATTAATATTTTGAAAAATTGGTACAAGAAAGAGGTATGAACGATGGTTGTAAACACACTTGCAAAAAAATCAGCAATTCTTGCCCTATCAACAGGATTGCTTCTATCCCCTCTCAGCACGAATTCTTTTATGTCGGTTAAAGCAACCAGTATAAAAGCAGAGGACATTTTATCTTCTTTAACAAAAGAACAAAGAAAAGCGTTAAAACAATTAGAGCTGAATAACCAAAGTGGACTTCAAGGCTTTCAAGACGGCGAACTGAATTCTGAAGAAGAAATCTCTGTTATCGTGGAATTCCATTCAAAACCTAGCCACGTTGCTGTATTAGAAGCAAAAATGAAAGGAAAATCGTTAAAGAAAGAAAACGCTCAAGCACAAGTGGATCATGAGCACAAAATCTTTAAAGAAGATGTAGAAAAGCATCTAACGATTAAAGGCAAGAAGAATGCACCAAAAATTATACGCACATATAAATCAGCCTATAACGGCGCAGCCATTACATTACCCGCAAATCAAGTAAAAGACTTACTCAAATCAAACGCGGTAAAAGCCATTTATAAGAACATAACGTACACGGTGGATCCGGTTCAATCTCAAGAACTGCCAAGCGATGTGAAACGTGAAATCACAACGTCTGTTGAGAGTCTTCCCTTTTTGAAAGTGGACAAACTTCATGAAGAAGGAATCACTGGCGAAGGTATTAAAGTCGGTGTTTTGGATACTGGAGTAGACTACAACCACCCGGATTTAAAAGACACGTACATAGGCGGATATGACTTTGTTGATAATGACTCAGATCCAATGGAAGCAACGTACAAAGATTGGGAAGCTTCTAAGAAACCAGAGTTTAACGGCAGCAGCTCTTATTATACGTCTCATGGTACACATGTATCTGGTACGATTGTCGGGCAAAACGAGAATGATAGTGAGGTTTCAGTAGAAGGTGTGGCACCGGATGCTGATTTATACGCCTACCGTGTCCTCGGACCTTATGGAAGTGGAGCGTCTGAAGGGGTAATTGCTGGGATCGATAAGGCAGTTCAAGATGGAATGGATGTCATTAATCTTTCTCTTGGGGCACCTGCAAATGATCCGTATTATCCGACAAGTACAGCACTGAATTATGCTGTCTTAAATGGTGTAACAGCCGTTGTTTCAGCAGGAAACAACGGACCGAATGATTATACATTAGGTTCACCAGGTACGGCAGCTCTAGCATTGACCGTTGGAGCAAGTGATGTTCCCTTCTCACAAACTACTTTTACAGGTAAAGCAGGCAGCTGGTCTACAGACCTAGTAAGCATGGCCCGCAGCTTCTCTAGTACTTTTGCTAGTTTAGAAGGAACAACACTTGAGCTAGTAGACGTAGGACTGGGAAATCAAGCAGACTATATCAATAGAAGTGTAGAGGGCAAAATCGCATTCGTTCAGCGTGGTGGCTTCACGCTCGATGATAAAGTGAAGTTTGCAAAAGAGAATGGCGCAAAAGCAGTGATACTTTACAACAATGTGGATGGTCATGTTGGCTATAACTTAGGTGAATCTGTGGATTATGTACCAGCGTTCTCTATGACGAAGAAAGCGGGAGAAGAACTAAAAGCAGCCATAGCCAGCGGAAATAAGACGTTCACGTTTACGGACTTGAAAGAAAGTTTCACAGAAGGTGATAAGCTCGCAGACTTCAGTTCAAGAGGACCAGTTAATGGAAACTTTGAAATGAAGCCAGAGATCGTAGCCCCTGGCGTGAGTGTACTCTCTACGTTCCCTTCCTACATGGTGAACCATGAAACACCTGAAAATTATAAGTATGCGTATGCACGCTTAAATGGAACGTCCATGGCATCTCCCTTTGGGGCTGGAGTGGCAGCATTACTTTTAGGGGAAAACCCAGATCTTGAACCAACAGATATCAAAGCCATTCTCATGAACTCTGCCGATGAGATGAATGATGACTACAGTGTATTTGAAATAGGTGCTGGCCGAATCGATCCTTATCAAGCTCTTCACAGCGACACAAAGGTTCACGTACAGGATGAAACGCTAATTCCGAACGGAGAGAATTTAGTAACCATCAAGAACCAAACAGGAGGACTAAGCTTTGATAAACAAGTCGTAGCTGAGAACGCTTCTGTAAAAGTTAAGAAAACCATCACGTTCACAAATCAAAGCAACAAGAACAAAACGTTTGATGTAAAAGTCGTTGAGAACGTACAAAAAGGAACGAACAGCTTAAAAGATAACGGTGTTTCAGTAGAGGCAGAAAGCACTGTAAAAGTAGCGAAAAATGCGGTTAAGAACGTGAATGTAACACTAACCCTGCCAGGTACTGCAAAAAAAGGGTTTTATGAAGGCTATCTATTGATCACAAACAGCGAGAACCCAACAGAAAAATATCGTATTCCGTTCAGCTTTAAAAAATCACAACCTGGTTTTGATAAACTAGAGTTACTTTCTCGTACCTTAACACCAAGCTACTATAATCATGCATTCGATGGATACCGAACAACACAGTTGATGTCTCAGTTTAATCTAGGATCTTCTCTTGAGAGCATCGATATTACTTTACAAGACGGTAAGACAAATGAAGAACTTGGACTAGTAGGTACGATCAATATGACATCGGCACTAACGGATTATGATTATTTCCTGCAAACGTTTAACGGAAACTATTACAAATTTACAGGGGATAAGAAAAATCCTATAGCTACAGAACCAAGTGTTGCAGAGCCAGGACACTATAAATTAAAGTTCGTTTCAACGTTGCCATCAGGAAAGCAACAAACAAAAAAGGAAGACATCTTCGTTGATATTGAAACACCAAAAGTCAAGAGTTCTCTAGACGGTGAATCACCATTCGTAGAATACAAATCTGGACAAGCAACCTACCCGTTCGAAGTGGAAATAACCGATGATAATGTTGCAAACATGCAGCAAGCAGGTCTTGATGTTGATCAATCATCCAACTTTGCTGTCTATACCTATGGTTTCCCGTTGCCGAACGGTCCTATCCCGTTGGACAAGAACGGTAAGTGGATGGATGAAGTTGCAATGAACGAAACCGCTAAATCCCTTTCCTTTAACGTAATCGGTTATGACGCAGCAGGAAATCAGGCTAACTGGAAAGAGTACTTGTTTGTTAAAGAAGGAACGCCCGTAACCTACGCCAAACATAACGTAGAATTCGCACGTTCTGGAGATATTCTAAGTGCTTCACTTGTTATGGATAACTTAGAAGATGTGAAGGAAATTACGTGGAACTTTGCTAACCCAGGCATTCAGCACGTTTACCTGCAAGAAGCGAAATTAACAGATGCATTCAAAGATAAAGCAACGATTGAAGTAAATGGTGATCGCATTAAAGTGAAGTTTAATGGAAACGAAAAGTTCGATCGTTCTGAAGTGGTCGATGTAAAAGTGAAAGTACAAGATGAGCTCTTCTACCCGATTGGCTTCATCAATCCGACAGCTGATATTCTAGATGCGAATGGACAAACAGTTAATTTATTAAACGGTGGAAAACGTTATCAACTAAAGCCGACATTCAACCGTATTCAAGCCAACCTAGCCCCAGAAGGTTATGTCGTGGAAGGCGGTAACTATATTGGGAACCGTGACTGGTCAAAAGTAGGAGCCAGCGTGCAAGTGACAAATGGCGATTACACACTCGATGCTTCAAACAGGTTTAACGGAAATGCGCGACTAAATATTGAACCGCTTCCTCTCAGCAATGAAAAGTATACATTTGAAGTCAATGTGCCAGGACACTTTGTGACAAAACAAAAACAAAAGTTCGGTTTTGAATACAAAGGAGTTCCTTATGGGAAATCAGAGACGATCTCCATTCCGCTTGTAGCCGGTGACGTTAACCAAGACAACACAATTGATGTGAAAGATGCCATTGCGATTCAAGACGCTTGGAACTCAAACAACCGCGCAGCGGACATTAACTTTGATGGTACAGTTAATGCAAAAGACATGAGTTTTGTTCAGAAGAACTACCTGAAACAAAACGCATCGGTTAACAATGCACCAACACCTGTTACAACGGTCGATGGAAAAACACTAGAATCTATTTTAAAAGAACTCGGACTATAAAAAACGAGAGCTCACGATCCTTTGGGTTGTGGGTTCTTTACTGTGAATGGGATAGCAGCTAGGAACTAAATACCATTAAATACTCCACTTCTGATAAAGTTAAAATATGGAAATATAATGTGAGGAGGAAAAAGAATGGACAACTGGGTGTTTGTGTTTATGGCAAATATTATTGGCGGGATTATCGTCTTTTTTGCTCTTATGTTTTTGTTAAGCTTGGGAGGAGGATCAATGGATACAGCCTTCTTTATAGGAATTTTTCTATTTGTTCAACTCAGTTTTATAACGACGATTCTTTTTCAAGTGTTGCACAGAGTTAAGAATTTGGAGAGTCAGCAACAGGTACTAGAGAATAAAAAGACCGGCTGATGTCGGTCTTTAAATGATGGATAGCCCTACTATTTGGTCAGTAAATAAGACCATTTCGTCTAACTCTCTTTTTCGATCTGGATTTAAGATAGGACTTATGGTGACATCTTTTAGATGGAGGGGTGCCGTTAGATTCAAAGCAGTCATCGTTTCTGGCAAGTTTTCAAGTCTGCTTCCTAGTTCTGTTAATCCCTCTGAAAAGAAGTACTTATTGTTTTCTTCCTCTTCATGAGTAAAGTGATTAATCTTACCTTGGATATAAGCATTTTGCGTGATAATTAATAGTTGGCTATCAGGACCAATCGTCTTTATCGAACCATTATAATTTTGAGTGAATTTATGTAATACATCATCTAATGCCGTAGTGATGGCTTTTTGTAATCAAAAACATGATTCAATTCTTTAACATTAATCATATTTATCCCCCTCTACATACACACTGATTTGAGATAGTCTTCACGAAGAATTCCATACACCGCACAGTCCTTATACTGATTCTTTGCATTACGAATCATGTGACGGATTACGCCTTCTTGTTTCATTCCAACTTTGGCCATAACTCTTCCAGAAGCAGGATTGTCAGTGTTATGTGCAGCTGAGATCTTGTGGATATTCATCTGACGAAAACCAAACTCTACTACAGCTTGTAGCGCCTCGGTTCCGTACCCTTGATTCCACCACTTGAACCCAAGCGAATAGCTTACCTCACAGTTATCTTTTGAGCTATCAAAATCGTACAAGTCGATTTCTCCGATCAGCTCACCTGTACCTTTTAACTCAATTCCCCAATAACAAAATTCCTTATTTTTATACTGGCTGACAATCTTTTTCACACGCTCTTCTGTTTGAGCGATACTCGTATGAGCAGCGTTCACCCGATTGTCTGCCACTCGTTCGTCTGAAAGCCAATGGTAAAATATGCTTTGAGTGTCGGATTGTTTCAAAGGACGAAGAAGTAATCGGTCTGTTTCTATCACGGGTGTTCCTAAGTAGTTAATCATTTATACACCTCATACAAATTGATTCCACTGTTATTTTGTCATGTACCAGTATACGAACAAACCAATTGCAATTATGGCCCAAACAATTGATTGCAAATATCTTCTCATTTGAAAAAATCCTTCCTTATCCATATTAAAGCTGAAACCACCAATAAAACTATTCAATCCATACTCCTGCTTTCATCTTCTGAAACCAATCCTGCATCCAATCTTCAGGCATGGATACTGTGTTCAAATCGAGTGCTCTTAATTGTTTGTCTGTATACGTATTGACTAAGTATAAATCCCACTGACACTCAATATCTCTTGCTACGAAAAAAGTTAGATCTCCTTTTTCGTCAAGATCTTCTTCTTCCCACGCCATCGTTAAATTATCGCACCATTTCGAATTGAGTATACTTACTCTTATTCTCACAGAAATCATTTAACAGCTGTTTCAAATTTTCATACGAATACTGGAGATTAATGATAGTCTCATTCCAGTTCCAGTTCATACAAAGTCCACCTCAATCTCTGCTCCGATGTTTGACGCGAATGTGATGATGTCTTTCTCTAAATACAAAGCTGGAGCTTGCCCATTTTCCATTCGGATTACGATATAGATCTTACTCACTAAACCAAACTCCGCTTGTAATTGATTAATGATAGACGCTTTGTCTCTAAACTGATCCCTTACTTGCTGAAGCTGTTCATTCACATCAAGGGAGTATTGGTAGTCTGTCCCGTAATCCCAGCTTGTTTCTTTCCTACAAAGCGAAGAATTGGCTGAAATAATATCTCCCTTTTTATAGCTTTCAGTTGGTGTGATCTTTAGTCTTCTCGTCACTTCATTAATCGGAAATTCATCGCCATAAAGAGTGAAATACACTTTCACTTGTGTTTCGATCATTAAATACTCCTTTCACTTGATTTCTTCTTACCTTTTTTTATGGACCTAACCTCTTGCCTTCTTTCTTTTTCTAAAGATAGTGACAATGCGATTGTAAAAAGGATACTCATTATCGCTTTTGCTAAATCATTGTCCTTTAATCCATCGATAAACCGTTCTAACACCTCTTGATAGAAAACAGATGCAAAAAAGGCTCCCCCAGTTGTAGTCAAAAAGGAGTAAAACTTTCTCGTGGCTAATTCTCCACTTCCCAGTGCGCAAAGATTTAACAAAATTGATATTCCTGATGTTCGATGTATGAAAGAATTCAAGAAAACAGAAAGTACCAATGAAATTATATATACAAGTCCTAATATGGTCCACCAGTCAAAATAAAACAATAACACCGAAATCACCTACAACATTAAATTTATGAGTTTTATCCTAAATCATTCAGCAAAACCACTTCACCCGTTTCAGCGTTCACTCCATGATGACAGTCCAATTTCCCGCATAGAATATACTGCTTCTCTTCATCGTCATACACATAAAATGACTTAAGCTCAAACAAACCCTTCAATTTTTCATACGCTTCGTCTTGTGTGACCGTTACGTCGCCAAGTTCTTCAAAGGAATCATACATCTCTAACATGAACTGATTGTCGATGTAGTTCACAACGTCCATCGAATGGGGATCAAGGAATACCGAAAGTTTTCTTTCAAATACCCGTGTTTCATGCTGATTCGTTCTAAGTGTCGCAACTAGAAACTTTTTGTCTCGATGTAGAGTTGTCACACGCCATATCCCAGAGTCTTCCGGATATTCCTGCCGCAACAATCGTTCTACTGCTTCCACACACTTCTTCTCATCTTCCTCCGTAATGGGTAAGGTGGTTGGAGAAGGCGTACAGGAAAATGCTTCATCTACCGTAATCTCTTCTTGCAAATCGATCTCTTTACGTTCAAAAAATCCGCCAGATATCGGTTCATCCCAATTTAAAATGTGATTCACTTTTCTAGAAGTCCCACCATCTTGAAACATTTCAAACGGCTTGGTGGTCAAATCTTTGTTTCTTATGTAGATCTCTTCCACCGCATACACGGCATATAAACTCTTATGTTCAAATGACGGATATTCTAATCTCTTCACTTGTTCCTTAGCGATGTATTTCGCTTCCTCTAATGAAAGATTATAAGTTTCACGTAATACCTGATTACCTATCGGAAACTCTCCATGAACCGAAAAGAAGGTCAGCTCTCGATTATCATTCCATTTCACTTCAATGTAGCCAGCCGGTGAGACAGGAATACCGTCTATAATAGCTCTACATTCAATTTCATTTTCTGTTACGTTGTGTATTTGGAACTGCTCGATATATGTTAAACCGGTTTCTAGTTCGATCCACTTAATGACATCCTCTGTTTCACCATTAAACGTGATTCCATCTTGTGCATAAGTCTCACCCATAACAAAAATCGCATTCTTCAATTTCCCAGTGTTCACGTTGTATTCGATGACAGCTGTACCTTCAGGATTCGAACCATCTTCATCGGACTCCGTTCCATTCGGAAACCACTCCAAACAAAGTGTGTAACTCGTTTCGTTAAAATGATTCACGTCCCGCCAAAGACTATGTTGATGTAAATAGTAGTTTCCTAGTCCGAACGTCGTTTTAGCTTGATCTACGAATGCTTGTATTCTGCTATCCACTACTCCCGCTCCTTATTTGATTTTTCTCCAAGTTCCACCATGAGGATGAACAGAATCCAGAATCCAAGAGCGACCACAACTCCGTAACCTATATAAAACAATAAGGCATTTATAAAATAAAACAAATCGCCAAATGGACCAAAGCGTCCAGCATCCACTATTCCCAGTGCTAGAAACACAATACCTACTAGAAACCCCAAAAGCAGGTGCTGCAGTCTGTTCATCGGAATCTCCTCCTCACCTTACTTCTTTTCTAAATAGATGTACTCATCTACCGTGTTTAAAGCAGAAGAGGCTTTAAAGATTTTCATGCCCTTTAAACGGCTACCGCACTGAAAATGAACGGTGTCATCTGCACCTACCTGAATTTTATGCGTTGCGCTTTCTACCCAATCAATCTGCAGTCTCACGGTATACTCGCCAGGAGCTACATCCAGTTGCTTCGTTTCTCCGTCCTTGATCTGTTCTGTTTTGCTCTCGTTCAGGTAGATATCAAACTTTCTCATTTTGCTCACAAACTGGCTTTCTCGTTTAAACACTAGTTTCGCCATTTTCGCCCCATCCTTTTCTATGAATCTTTTACAAGTTATTACATTCTCTTATAATATACTTCATATAGCTGAGTGCATCACTTCTTCTCTTTCTCATCGAGCCATAATGCGAGAACTTATTGCCGTTTCGGATGCGCAGTGCTTCTCGGATAATTTGATGATACGTTTCAGGAACCGTTCGTAATGCGTATTCACCCGCTCCAACTTTAGACGTGATGTCTTTCTCTCTTAAAGAATAATAGAGTCGCGTCACACCGAGCACTCCCCACTCATTCATGTTGGCACTCGTATATAACCCTATATATTGAAGAGACGGAAATCGCTCACAATTCTTTACCCAATTCAGCCAATAACCGTTTATATTTTCTATCAAGTTTGATTTCAATTCTGTCCAATCTATAGATAGATTGTATGTTTCGATCGGCAGTCCTTTAACGACGATGCCATATGTCTGAAGCTGATACGCATCGATCCAATTACGG
This sequence comes from Fictibacillus halophilus, assembly GCF_016401385.1. Taxonomy (NCBI): domain Bacteria; kingdom Bacillati; phylum Bacillota; class Bacilli; order Caryophanales; family Fictibacillaceae; genus Fictibacillus; species Fictibacillus halophilus. The sequence continues at coordinate 1,619,596 of NZ_JAEACF010000001.1, forward strand.
TGAAAAGGTCGATAACTTTGAAGCTTTCCTTCATTAAAATACGGACAAGAGGAATTACCATTATTCTCAAACTCTAAATCATCACGCGTGAGATACATACCATCTAAGCTTGGTTTCGAAAACTGTTTTCTCATTTCATGGTGAATCTCTTTTAAAACTTCTACATCTGATTGTGTTAGCTTTTCTTTTGTTACGGCGTAAAAATCAATGTCACTTGATTCTTCTTGGTAAGCTCCAATGGAAACAGAGCCGAATAGATAAAAGGACTCTACCTTGTTCGGCAGCTTCTTTTCTATTTTTTCAAAGTAAGCATTCAATACTTCCTTTACTTGTTTAGGTACAGAATTTGAGTTATTTGCATGTGCTGTTTTTATCAATTTAATAACCTCGCTTATTTGTTGCGATCTACTCTAATATTACGACAAATCATTACAATATTTCCATAAATATGTAATAAAATCGAAATTTAATGATATAGTTAACTCAAGAAAAACTATAATAGTTGGGGGATCTAATGAATGAATATTAATGAACTTGGTCTAATTTTAAAAAACATGTATGACAAAGCACCTCAAGGATATCAAGTTGCAAGTATCCACCTATTCGGTATTGAATATGCAGAAATAATTCAAAGAAATCATTACAGTATAAAAGAGATATTAGCAAGCTCAGGATTAAATTCTTCGTATTCAACTGAAATAAGTAAAGGTATTAAATTATCATGATTCGTTGAAGTTAAAGCTAGCATTATGAATAGATAATTATCTGGTCGTTTACATACAACCAAAAGGTGTTATATTCTAAACATACAACCAAATGGTTACATATTCAGACTTAGGAGATGAATGCTTGTGTCAACACTACCAGATATTAAACAAACCGCAACCTTTAACGCACCGATTCAAAAAGTGTGGGATTCTGTATCGACATCAGAAGGCATGTCAGCGTGGTTCATGCCAAATAACTTTAAAGCAGAAGAAGGTCATGAGTTTCACATCCAGTCCCCTTTTGGCCCTTCACCATGTAAAGTTCTCGTGATCGATGAACCGCACAAGCTATCGTTTGCATGGGACACAGACGGTTGGGTCGTGACGTTTCTGTTAGAAGAAAAAGGTGATCAGACAGAATTCACCCTGATCCACAGCGGCTGGAAAGAAGAAAATACAATCGTTGGAAAAGCGAATCAAAAAGCGCAAGATGTGCGTGATCGCATGAACGGCGGATGGGTTGGTATTGTGAATGAAAGACTGAAAAAGGTCGTTGAGGGTTAAGTGGCAGCACCTGCAGAAAAACACGATGTTTTTAAGGCGATTGCCGATCCAACGAGACGTGAAGTATTGAGGTTGCTTTCTGAAAATGAACGGCCGATTTCAGAGATTGCGGATCACTTTGATATGAGCCGAACAGCTGTGACGAAGCATCTGCAGATTTTAACGGAGGCTGAGCTAATATCAGGCAGAAAAGAAGGCCGTGAAAAGATTTATCAGCTGCACCCTGAACCGTTAACTGAAGTGAAACAGTGGCTAGCTTATTATGAGAAGTTTTGGGGTAATAAGTTGGCTATGTTGAAGCATCTTGTTGAGGATGATAAATAATAAAAAGCTTAAGGAGCTGTTCCTTAAGCTTTATTTATTAGAAGATTCTTTATTTAACTTCTCCCTTTACAGGTTCCTTATTAAAAATATCATTCATCAAACTATCATACAGCATAGTTTATTTGATATGGTAAATAGTTCTTCAAAATTATTTAATTTTAGTCATGGAAAGCCAGTACTTTTAATCCCTCTTATAATTGATGAATTTGAAGTTCCGCTTATTATCAATCTAAATATATAATTACTACAATGGCTATCAATATAGTTTTTAATGAAAAAGCTTAAGGATCCTTATCCTTAAGCTTTTTTGAGATAGATAATTCTTCAAAGATTCTTTCTTTGAATTTAAAGAGTGATTTAATTAACTTTATTGAGTACTATCACCCAATCTTTATTAATAATACCACCTTTTCCATTTCTCGGAAAAACCAAATGTCGATCTTTAATAATATAGCTATAAATAGTTTCTAATTCAAAACCAGCTTGCTGTGCAAACATTATTAAGTACTCACTAATAGGAATTTCTAAGTTTAAAACTGTGTTATTGCCCACCACTATGACATATTTTCCATTATTCTTAATCACATTAGATACACATTGGATATTCTTTCTCATACCTTCAAAGTATTTATAAATAATATAAGACTTCTTTTGATTAACCTTAAAAATATCCTCTAATTGCTTATCAAGCTGCTCTAATCCAGTCTTTTGTAGTTCTTTGTATTGGTTTACATAATACCGGTCAGAACCAATATACTCTTTTCTGTGTTCATTAATTTCACTATCAGCAAAAAAATCTAACCATTGATATTCAAGTTTAAAAACAGCTGGGTATTCTACTGCTGTTACATAAGGAGGAGATGTTATTGCTAAATCCACCTTCACCTTAGGTTCTTCAGTAATATCAGATAAACTAAAATCAGCTGCGCTACTTGCTATTACTCTGGCAGAAACATTATTTACTCTTAACGAATTATAAAGGTGACTCATTCCTTTTAAATACTGATGAAATCTTCTATCAAACATTTTAAATACATCAGCAGGAGGCTTTCTGAATCTGGAAGACACATATGTTTTTTGTGATCTGTACTCCGCATTAGAACATTTTCTAATAATTGCTGAAAATGTAATTAAAAAGAAATCTTTTATATCCTGGTCTTCTATTTGCAATATATAATATTTAAATCTGGATAAATTATATATTGATTCCTCTGTAAACCATTTTGTTATATTTGGTATATCTGGAATCACATTTTCTTTTATGTTTGTATCTGCATTAATATTAATAATAAGATTTGTATAACATTCTTCTAGCTTTAAGGGATCTATAGGTGTAGTTTTTACTTTTGCGATTAACCTAGCAACAGGATTAACATCAAACCCAACTGCATGTCTATTATATAACAGACTCTCAATTGCTGTTGTACCTGATCCTAAAAATGGGTCTAGAACTAAATCGCCAACCTTTGAATACTCTTCAATTGCCCACCTAGGAATTTGAGGAATAAATTTTGATGGGTATTTATGAATGATGTGAGTAAATTCAGTTACATTCTTATCATTAATATCGAATGTGTCGTAAAGTTTAATTTCATTTTTTGATGGTAATTTAGCACACTCTATTATTTTTTCTTTAGTATCAGTTATCACTTTACTTCACTCCATTATTTTTTTTCCAAAAGGATAATACTTTCTCTCATGTATTGTTTTAAATATTTATTTTGATTTATTTGTTGAGAAGAAGTATTTATGCTCCTACACACGCCGATTTCTTTGACTTTAAATCCTGCATTTTCCGCTATATAAGCAAGCATTAGATCAGTAGGAACTATGTATCCTTTATATGCAGAGTTTGCAACAACAATTGCAACTTTCCCCCCGGATTTCATTAATGCATAGAAATGTTTGATTGATTTTGTCATATCATCAAAATAACCATTTATCATTCTTGGAATTTTATTATCCCAGAGATCAAATTTATCTATCTCTTCACTAATCCACTTAATTAGTGGATATACATGTTCCATATCAGGGTTTACGCTACCATTAACATGTGACCTAATTGCCATTTGACGAAGTTTTTTAAAGTCCTTGTAATCTTTAACAAAATCCCCCATCCATAATTCCATTTTATAAACTGCACAATAATCAAAACAGTTAGCATAGGGTGGTGAGGTAATTAAGAAATCATACTTTACATCTAGAAGCTCTTCATTTTTTTTGATATCAATAAATGATTGATGAAAAACACGAGTTAAACTTTCACTCTTTTTTATTGGTGCAATTTTTATATCTTCTTTAATCTTATTTAATGTCACAAGGTATTCTAATTCTACGTCTTTCGGATTCGGATTCTTTTTATATTTTATTCCGTTACCGTCTTTTTTCATATTAGATACAGATTCTATTATTGAAAGGTATGCTAATTTTAATAAATAGTGAATTCTCACACCTTCATAGTTTGCTATAAAAGCTTTTAGCTTTAGTAAATCGTTTAATTGTTTCTCTTGAAAGATTTTATCTATAATTGAAAGATTAGGTTTGTCTGCTTTTTCGTATAATGCTTCAAGATTCAGTTTTTGAATAATTTGTTCTATTTGTAAGATATCATCATTATTGTAATCTTGAGTTTTAGCTTTAGTAATAAAAACTGATATTGGATTTACATCAAAACCTACTGTGTTTAAACCTAATATTTTTCCAGTTAGTAGACTTGTGCCACTTCCAGAAAAAGGATCTAATAGATATTGACCTTCTTTATAACCGAATTTTTCTAAAAGATTTTCTACAAGCCTTGTTGAGTAGCCTTCTTTATAGTTAAACCAGCTATGATAGGGCTCCGATTGATTGGTAGAAAAATTAACCAAGTTTTTATATTCTTCACGGTTTGTAATATTATAATTTGATTGAAATACCTGTATTTCAGAAGCAAGTAGATCATAAGATGAAACATTACTATCTATATAGTTTAATAAATTCCCTGCATTTTTTTCCATAAATTAACACCGCCCGAACAATTGTTCTATATATGTTTATTATATCTTGATTTTTTTATTAAAGCTAGAATTTCTGACAAGATGTTCAATTATAACATATTTACTTTAAAGGCTTTTATATTATTTTAATTAAACTGATTTATAAACAAAGGTACTTATGGTAAATTATTACTACAATAACATTGAGGAGAATTAATATGGATCTTAAAGGCTGGAGTAATCCTGGAAGAAATATTGAAGATAAATTACATGAGCAGTTTTATAACATGGTTAACACACTTCAAGATAAGCATTTTACAAAACACCGAAATTATTTACAGATAAAAAGTGATTTAGTTTTATCCCTTGGTTTAAAATCAGATGGTCAATTAAGTACCATTAAAAATACAATAGAGGATCTTGGTTTAGTTAATCGCGGTATACTTGAAAGAAGAAACACTAATTTTTCAAAAGACAAACTTCTTACAGATTTAGGAAGGGTCTTATTCTCATTAATAGAGATTGAAAATGAATTATTAAAACAAAATGAGAAAATACCACTCCAGATTAGCAAATCTATAGAGGACATGTATAAGTCTTTTTATACAGAGGCTTTGATAAACTATTATTTTACTAATGGAGTTAGAGATGGAATTAATAGTAGATTCCATCCAGTGAGAGCTATCTTAAAACAATTAAGAAAGTACGGAACATTGGATTTTTTTGAGTATTATTTACTTTGTACTCATATTTATGAGGATGATAATGAGCAACAAGAAAAACAATTTCAACAGGCTATAGAAGACTATCGAGCCGGTAATATAACTTTAAGGAAAGCTAATATCATTGAACAAGTTAAGGGACATCAATATCTTCCACAATGGATTGAAAAGGCAAATTTCATAAAAATAAAAAGAGGTACAAGAATATATGATTGGCAAATCTCAGAAAATGTAGTAAATAAAGAAATAGTTGATCATATATTGCATAGTGACTTTCTTGATAATCTTTACAAAACTATATTAGAGGAGAAAAAAATATGAGTGGAAATAGCCCCATGAACAAAGCAGTCGATTTAGCAAGAGCTAAAGTTATGCAAAATATTGAAATCATTGCAACCCAATTTGGTTATAAGAGTTCAGAAGCTAAAAGACCATCAATATCTTGGATTGATATATGCACTGATAAAGAACTACAAGAAAAAGTATGGCATTCTAAGTTGAAAAATTTTCAACAAGAAATTCCTTCAAAAGGTGATTCAGTATATTTATTTAATGATTCTACATTTGCCTGTCAAAATAAATATAAAGTCGGCTATGTAAATATAGAAGATGAAAATATTCAAATAGAATTGGTTGAAGAAGAATTTGTTCCCGAAATAACATTGGATTCATTCATAAGCCAAGAAGGTTTATCTGAGGAATTAAAAATCGAACTCACAGAAAAGGTACTCTCTTCGGAAGAAGGCAACATCAGTGTAAGTAAGCAGACGTCTGAGACAACTTTTGAAATTAAAGAAAAAAGGGAGTAGTTATTATGCCTATTTTAAATAAAAGTGATGAAGAAATTTTAGTAAATGTTGCAAATAAGAAATTAAAGGTTTCGGTTACTCCTGCACAAGTTAAGTCTGAACTACCTTTTGATTTTAATATATCCGATGATTTATTAAAACAGATGTGTGCAGCTTTAAACAGCGATAATCATTTAATTTTAACTGGTCCCCCTGGAACTGGTAAGACGACACTTTCAGCTGCATTATCAAAAGCTGCTAAAATGAATTATCTTCTGACAACCGCAACTGCGGATTGGACAACTTTTGATACTATAGGTGGTTATATGCCTGATATTTCATCAGGAAACCCCAACAGTTTAAAGTTTGAGGAGGGGATTTTTCTACAGAGTATAAAAAATCAAGAATGGCTTATTGTCGATGAGATAAATAGAGCGCAGATAGACAAAGCGATTGGTGCTTTGTTTACAGTATTATCTGATGGTGATGCCACCTTACCATACAGAGATAGCAATTCACGTAAAAGAATCATGATAAAATCTCAAAATGGCTTAACAACTCAAGATACCTATTACAAAAATGATAATTGGAGGCTTATTGCAACAATGAACGAGTATGACAAGACATCGCTTTTTGATATGTCATATGCATTCATGAGACGCTTTGCAATGATAAGAATTGGAGTCCCTACAAATTTCGATAACTTGGTTGAAGTTTGGTCTAATAGTATTGGTTTAGATTCTGATATTACAAAAAATCTTAAAATGGTAGCAAAAGAAATATTAGATGGTAATCTTAGAGAAATCGGTCCTGCGATGTTCAAAAATATAATAAAATATTTAGATACTAGGAAAAAAAATGATTCCCAGATTATACAACATTATGCAGAATCTTTTGTATTATATGTTCTTCCTCAATTTCAAGGACTTGACCACTTAGAAGTAAATAAATTATATCAATTATTAAAGCCAATACTAGAAAGGGAAACAAATAGTGATTTGTATTTTAAAATAAATATAGAATCCATGACGGGTATACCTTTAGGTGACATTTAATGAAAACATTAAAGTCTAATAGAAGAGCATTTATAGAAGAGAATGAAAAATATATAAAAGATCGTTATAAATTAATTTCAAATGTTAACAAAAACCTTCTTGCTTTAAATTTATATAGACATAGTGATTTGTTAAATGGTGTTTCTTCTGTATTAGGCTGTGAAAACGACCTTAAAATCAGTGATTTTAAGGATTTAGCAACTGTTCATTTCTTATTAAAATGTGCAAGAAATGATATACATAAAAAGTTTATTTACATTTTAGCTAATATTGATAGAAATACCAATGTTAATCAAATAGAAACTCGTGGTTATATACAAGGTTCGGTTGATTGGAATTCGACATATAAAAGGAGAATGATAACCGGTTTTCAAGACTCTTCTTTATTTATATGTAATCCTTCTCAAAAAATATACGATATTCCTTCAAACCAACTTATACGTTATATTATCGAATTTATTTATCGGGCTATACCCGTTGCACTTAAAGCTGCACCAGGTAATTCTGAAGGTTGGACACAAAAACTCGAGCATTTATTTGATGAAATAAAACAATTAAGAATGCACCCCAGGTTAAGGGGAATTTCAATTCCTGATCATTTACAGTATAAAACTATTCAATCAACAAAAAAACACAGAAATTCAATATATAGAGAAATTGCTGACCTCGGAGAATTGTATTATAAGTTATTCTATTTACATGAAACTCAAACCTTGTCTAATGTAATAAATGAACAACTGATAGTTCCAAAGAAAAATGATAAAATTTTTGAGTTTGTAATTCTTTTTGAATTAATGAATATGCTAGAATTTTTTAGAAAAAGATTCGGTGGAGAAAGAAAAACTACTCTTATTAGAGCAGAAGAAAAGACAGTTTTTACTTATATTTACCCTAAAAATGATAATGAATATATACATATTAGTATATATTATCAACATGTACCTATTGAGTTTAAAGGTAGTCAGTATGTAAAAACATTAAAAAGATACTCAATTGAAAATATAAAAACAAGACAACCTGATATAATACTTGTTGTTAAACATTTTAATAAAAATACAATAATAAAAAAAAGAAGTTCAATTATTGAGATAAAGTATTCTGACAGTAGATTGTATTTAGGTGAAGGAGTTCATGATCTTTTATCATATCTTCATGATTTCAGTCATACTTTTACAAAAAACCCTAAATCATTGTTAACAATTTGGGATAGTAAAATGATAATACCTGAACTTTCCGAAGAAATAAACCAAGAAATCTGGTTGACTGATTACAGCAGATTAAAAAGTTCATTAAAAAATTTTATTATTAAAACACTAAAATAAACAATTTAAATGTAGTATCTAGACTTGTAAAAAAACCAAGAAACTACTTGTTAAAAGTAGTTTCTTGGTTTTTAAAATAAGTTTGTATATGTATATTGATGTAATCTTATTTCCTTCTTATTCAATAGTTGATTTTATTATCTTATATGATGATGAATTATTCTTAACTTTTTTAATTAATTTACTCTCTTCTCCATTACCTCCTAATGTACAATTATCACATATAGGTAAAGATGACATCTCTCTTAAGATTATCCAATCAGTAACATGTATTTGAACTCCACATTTAATGCATTTTTTGTTCTTTTTGATAATCCCACCCACTTTCATTAAAATAAACATTCGGTAAGAAAACTTTTAGGTAGCGTCCAATTTTATAATTGATAATAATTTTCTATTATCATTATCACGATTGCCGCTAGTTGTTTAAAACCTCGATTATATACTTAAATAATCGAATAGGATTATTTAAGTATTCTTCTCTATCAATTGATTTTAATTGCATACCTCCCACACGTTTAACTTGTATTTCAAGATTGCCCACAGAAACTAATACTTCCCCTGATTTTATTTGAACAATTTCTGATGCCTGATCAACGTGTTTATGGTTCAAGTTAATTTTAGGATTGTTTGATAACCTACGCATGGTTTTCCAAATTGCTAACTCATCTTTACTTTTCATATAAAGTTCAGGTAATTCTGTAGCTTCTTTCAAATTATTTAGAGTAGTTAGCATGTATGAAGATATCCCATAACCAACAGGTTTAATCACATTCTTCAAAGCTTCCCAAACAGTCACTGTAAATACAACAAGTTGTTCATTATTATTTAGCGAACTAAACTGGATGTCATCTATTTTACCGTAATACTTTACTCCGTTATTTTTCGAAACATTACTGGATAGGTAAAGGGCAATATGCTTTGCCTCTTGCCACCCTTTTTTCAAGTCCTTAGCTGATATCTTAAACGTTTTTTGTTGGATGCAATCCGTAAAAACTTCCTCATCACTTACTAAGCCAACCAGAACGGTTTCATCTAATGAAGACTGCCAGCGAGCTAATGTACCTCTTGGTAATATACCTTCTTCTTGAATTTCTTCAGGACTTTTTTCAATGAGGTGTTCCACAAACTGCTCAACTAACCTCGTTGCATTTGGTAAGAAAGGTAATCCTCCGATATTAACAGTCTCAATGCTTTTATAAAAAGCATGCTGCTCATACAATTCTTCTTCAAACCAAGGGAATAACACGTATGCCCCAAAGGCTGTTCGTTCATATGGCCCTTCATGCTGAACAACTAACGCATCTCGGTATCGATGCATCGTGTTAATATCATCCTCCATCGGACCAGGGCTCTTATAGCGTTTTCCGTAATAACTATCCTCTACCGCAAAATCAATACGATATTTGGCATCAAAAATATAGTTATAGCTGTAGTCCTTACCTTTCTTCCGAATACTCAACATCGTATCGGGTTTCTGTGAGATCGTTGGAAGCTGCCTTTCTTCCTTTTGATATTGAAGAATAATCTTCTCTCCTGTATATGGGTGCTGATATACACGTTTAGCTGAATTACTACGTACAAGGTTCACAAACAGACCTTCTCTATTCACCTTCACCACATCTTGAGATAAGAGTATATACTTCTTATCTAAGAGAGCACCAAGCTTAAGGTATGTCCAATACTCATAAAGCTGAGCTACATCTTTAACTGACATTTTATAGATTTGACCATGTAGTTCTAATCCACGTGTAAGTAGAGCATAAATTTGAAAAGCCTCTCTATATCCTGGTGCCATCTGAATGACTAAGCTCATTACAGAACGATCCAATTTACTGATGGTCTTCCAAAATGGGTTTTTAATTCTTTGCTGAAGAAGTTTTTGCATGTCTTTGATCGCCTTAACCACTTGTTGATCTGGTTCTGTTTTATATCTTCCATTTGGAGCTTCTATCTTTCTATAGAGATCCTTAAGCTTATCTTCAATTCGAATTAGCAACCACTTAATTAGACGATTTTCCATCGTATCAAATGAGTGCTCTTTTATTATCTGCCAACCCTCAATAGGCATAAGTTGTTTATTCTCAAACTGAATACCTTTTGGAACCTTTGGAACCTCTTGAAACAATGAAGCTTTTTTTCTAAGCTGGTTACGACCATAAGAGTCCATCTTCTTAAGTTGGTCACCTCTCACCTTTTGATGCGTGGTTATCAGTTGATGATGGGGTTGTTGTTCAATTCTTTTGATCGCCTGGAGAAAAGATCTAAAATGGTGTTGAATTAGCCTATAAAATTCAGCAGCACTTGCTTCTCCCTCTACCCTAGTCCTCGCACCAAGATATGTTTTTCGTAAGAAGTGAAACGCTAGATTATAGATTTCTTCATTCACTTCATCTAGGAGCTTTCGATAATCTTCTTTATAATCAAGCTTTGAAGGAAAGATTTCAAAAGTTACAGACAATAAGATTTTTCCTTGCGAACGAATTTCAAAGGATGACAAGCCGACTTCATTCTGAAATTGTAGACTTCCCATCAGAACCTGCTTAGGACCGACTGGAACACTGCTCACAGCATTTCGTAAAAGATGATGTTCGTGATAGAACTCTAACTCCGCATCTATTTTTGATGTAACGATAATTTGATAGTTTCCATTCTCAAAAAAGATGGGTCTAAAAGTTGAACCAGCAGCTAACACTTGTTGATCTACATCAAAAACTTTAACAGACTGAATCGACTTTCCTTTAGCCTTAAACTCCATCGTTTCATTTTGCAGTTTCTTCTTATATTGAGACAACCCTTCAAACCGCTGATGATAAGGTTTTCCTTTCATAAAAAGAGTAAATTCAGCCGTTTCAATTAAAACTAGCTCAACATCTTCACGAACCAATCCAGAAGGAAGTGAAGCCATCTAGCTGATACCTCCTAATCATATCCACAATCTTTTGTGCAGACTTAGGATATTTTGCTTTATCGAATTCAGGAAGGATATCTGTATCATAGACCTGATTCGTGCAAATTACATAAAGTCCCTTAAGAGTATCCCATACACGTTCATCACTACCTGAAATACGAGGAAGTATCTTCTGAAGAATTGATTGATCTATAGCTTCTTTAAATGTCAGTAAGTTGTCTTTCTCGCTATAAATTACATAAAAACATATTTCATCTCGTACCCGATAACCGACCTGTGCACCAATACCTTCAAGTTGTTTGTTAATATCGACTAAAACTTCTGTTACCTTTTTAATTAACGCCATGTTATTCCGGTAAGCATCTTTTAAATGCAAGAAGTCCCCCGCTAAAGACTGATTTTCTATAGACAAAGGTTCCTGTTCTTTAAGATCCTCTAAGAAAGCAAAGTGATCCAATTGAACTCTATTAAACTCAATTGTATTTGCACGGTCCAACACCTTTTTGCTAAAAGGATGTGTCGTCTCGTCCATGTTTACCGTTCCAATAATATAAACATTTGAAGGGAGGATAATGTCTCTGCCATCCACCTCAAAAGGTAATACCGGTGTCGTTATAATCTCTCCATTTTCCCGTTGCCGACTTTCCATTACACTTAATAAATCACTGAAGTAATATTCCACTCGCGCTAAGTTCATTTCATCAAGTAAAACAAAGAAAGGTTTGGTCGGATCATCCATTGCCCTTTCCAAAACTGAAGTTAATAGACCTTTCTTAAAGTCACCCTTAATATCTACATAACCTAATAGGTCAGAACCATCACTCCAGTCAGGACGTACTGGAATTAAGGTGAACTGACCATTTCTCTCTGTAGCACCCAAACTCTCAGCAAACCACTGAACCATTTTTGTTTTACCTGTACCAGATATACCGGAGAGTATGACAAAAGGTTTTGTTTTTAACGAAAGAAAAAGATTGATGACTTCTTCTTTCTTATAGTAGAAACCTTTGCTTTGTATGTAAGAATGTATGTGATTTGTTACATTCATACCGTTTATATCACTTATTCCTTTTTCTACAATTGAATCTTTATGTAAAAATGCATTTTTAATTTCCATTGGAAAACCCTCTCCAAACATTGAATACAACTGACTAGCAAAGCTTTTTGAAACAGAGTAAAAGTAACCTTGTTTGATGTCGCCATGCTTATCAAAAGGACCTTTTTCTTCAATTCTCCAACTTTCAGGTATTTCTATTTTCGGAATTGGTTTATTTAAATCGAAATAATTAACTTTTAATTGATTTCCATCAACTTGCCATTCATCAGTTTGTATTTCCTTTGGTTTAGCATGCTGTTCAGCTTCTTTATTTACAATTCCAACACACCTGATGTGCATGTTGCTGTACACAAAAACAATATCACCTTTTTTTGCTTTTAATAAATCTGTGTGATGGGCTAATGGTGAGCCATTTTTCGCTCTTTGTGGTGCCCATAAATAACTACCACTTCTCTCTTGAATATGGGTTTTCCCCTGGTTTACCCACCAGAAAGCATTATTAGATATTCTCTTAAATGGATCTAATTTTATTGTAAATACAAAAGGATTCTCTGTTTTATAAAATTCAATATATTCTGCTTGATCCAGAGGGACATGAACCTGTTGTTTTTCGTTTTCTATTCTTCTTTCTCTTATGTATTCATAGCTTTTGTTAAATGTAGTAAGTAGAATTTGTTTTAATTTGGCATTATTGTCGTACCTTATTTGTAAAGAATCTACACTAACACCTTTTCTATCAACATTTGTTAATTGAGCATCATATACTTCATCATCTAGAATTAACTTAATGTTATATTTTTCTCCTCTATTAACATGAGTTCCATGATTTGCTTCCTCAAAGTCTTCATGAAACTCAATCGGTATATGAGATCCATTACTAAATATTGACCAGTCAACTTTTTTCCTTGCAATCATTTGTGAATGTGTTTTTGACCAACTTCTTTTTTCTTTTATCATCATTTACTCCTGATGGATTATCATAAAAGATAATTATTTTTTATAAATTTTAGATTTTAGACAATGCTTCAAATTTACAGGTTTATTGTAGAGTCAAACCAACCTAGTTAAACTCATACTATTCTTCTAACCACGTTGTAAAAAAACTCCAATCTTTAACGGTTCCATCTTCATTTAATAAACCTAAGTAAGTACCATCACCCTTACCAACTTGCCAAATGGCTTGGGCAGTATTATCTTTTTCAGAAATTCCACTGCTCTTTATGTAATCAAAAAAGATATTTTTACCTGATCCATAATTCTCAGCAACATATGCAATCAAGTAAATGTCCACACAACTTGCACCCAGTTCCTTTGGGTGGAAACTAAGAATATGAGATTTTAGCAACTGAATAACTTCTTCATCAGAAATAGTTAACAATTCATCTTTAATGTTATTAATATGGTAAGATTGATAACTTCTTTTTTCCCACTGTTTTAATTGATAATAATCTCCATTCACTGTTGAAAGCTTTTTAAGCATATTCTTAAGATTACATACTGTAGGGATTATATTTGTGTGAATACTTCTACCACGTATATTATCAGGTAGTGTGTATACAATAATATCTTTTTTGATATCCATCTCTGCGCTCCTAAATTGAGTTCCTATCATGTTCTTCGGTTACTCCAGGCATCATTTTTACTGCCCCCATCTTGTACCTTTGATGAAATTGATCAGCATAATATCTGAGTTCTTCTCCTGACTCCTGAAACGGTGTCAGGATATACACTTCTTCTACTACTTTTTCATCCGTAAAGACGTTTCTAATCCCATCCCTGTATTTATGCATTTCACCCAATGCTGTACCTATGTTGTTCTGTACACGATATTTCGGATCATAAATAAATAGCTTTTTCCCTCGCTGGATGACAATGTCAGGAATCATCCTTTGGGTGAAGGTATAAAAAGGCGCTTTTGTATTAACTGCAACATGTTCTGGATTTCGATACTGAAACACACGCTGGAATGAAATGGTGTCACCGTTTTTTAGTTTAACGGTACTCTCTTTGTTTTCCGCTAACGAGAGAAATATCCCGTCTGATGTAGTTTTATAAAGCTGTGATGAATCAGCCAGTTCCCCGTTCTGTCTTGCTTGTTTGATTAACTTCATGTAGCACCACATTTCATATACTTGAAACGTATCTTTTAACGGTATGTGATACTCAAATCCAATCTCATACTTCTGATGCTGATACAGCTTTTCAAACCATGTGTGCCATTTTCGATAGATCGGATGCTTTCTTAACCGTTGTGTGATGGTCACCTGGCCGTTATAAGATTTGATATCATTCAAGAATGAATGGTTCAGCCAGTACAACACCTTGTTTCTTAGTTTCTCTGCTTCCTCTTTTAACACACCATCCGCATAATCACGGTATTTGGAAAGAAGATGTCTTAGTTCAAGAAGCTGCTTTTTTACTAAACGGTTTTCATACAGGTCGTTCGTTTCCTGCCGTTTTGACGTCCACACTTTTTTAGGAACAAGCAGTTCTGTCCGGCCGTGATTTCTTTCCAGCCATAGTGACGTAGATGTATGTACCTGCTGGATTTTTTCACGGTTCGTTATGAAGTTTTCCTGCTTAAGAACAGATAATGGATTGCTGTTGATTTTTTGAAACAGCAGGGATAACTCGTGAAAGCTTCTTTTAATGTACGACCATTGTGTCCAAGACAGAGTACGTTCTCTTCCACTTGTATTGAACCCATTATTCAGGCCGCTATAATCAAAACAAACGGCTGCTTCCTCAAGTATTTCTCTCAGCATGATCTCATACTGCTCGGTCGTCATCTTTCTTTCATCGGTATAGATGTAAGTTTTTAGGTGAGTTCCATTGATTTCAATAGTTGCTTCCCCTGATTGAAAGGGTGTCTGCAGCGTTCCTCTCACTCCAGATTCATTTGGAACGAACGGTAGAGGCATCCCGTTAAACAATATGACAGGATTGCTCTCACTCTCCAGTTTCCACTCATAAGAAGTGGCTTCTCTTAAATAAGCTTCTTCAAGTGGAAGCCAGCCTTCTTCATTACTCCGGATATATAGATTAACGCCAGAACTGGGTTGCTCCATAACGCTCCAGCTCCTTTTCCATTCTCATGATATGACCAAAAGATTGAGATTCTTCACCAAAGTGAGCTTGGAATTTAGTTTTAAGCTTTGTAAACAAGTCAGTAATTCGCTCGTCTCCTCTTAATTTCGGTAGCATTTTCTCACTGATCACTCGATCCAGTGCAGACATAGAATCGAGACTGAACTGCTCATCCAGTTCCTTATTCCTCACCAGCTTCTGAACCATCTCGTTCATCGTTCTGTAGCCAAAGTGAAGGTCAAATGATTTTAGATCATTGTGAATGTCACAAAGAATATCATATTCATTACTGACCATTGATTTAACCGATTGATCAAGTGTTGACCAATAATGATCAAAATCAACATCTGATAGTGTCATCACAAAAGCACGGTCAAGGACCTTATCTGACAAGCTATGCGTCGTCTCGTCCACATTAATCGTTCCCAACACATACACGTTTGGCGGGATGCTGATCTTTTGTGGAATATCCGTAACATCCTCTCGGTTATGCAGCAGGATTTCTTTGCGAGACTCAACAGCACTTAAGTAATCACTCAAGTAATATTCCACCCGAGCCAGGTTCATCTCGTCTAGCACAATAAAATGAGGCTTGTCTCGTTCCTTTTGAGCTGAGATTAATACCTGGAGGAATTCTGTCATAATATATTTTTTCTCAAATGAACTATAATACCCGAATAGCGCTGTAGCATCCATCCAATCAGGACGAACAGGAATAATCGACAAATAGGGATTTTCAGCCTCATAGTCAAGTCCGTACACAGCATTCGCATACAAACGGCACAACTGCGTTTTCCCCGTACCAGAAATTCCATTTAAGATGACAAAGTGCTTTTCATCAAGTGCTGTTAAATTCAAATGGAAATCACGAATGATATCTGTTGAAAAAGTAAACTGGCTGTTAGCAATTGTTTCGTGAATTTCTCTGAATGAGAAGTTGCTGACAAACTTGGCTTCCAGTATTTCTTCTGTTTCATCTTCATTTGAATCAAGTATAGCTGGATCCGTATCCGGCAGTTCTAATCTCTTACTGACATAAGCAAATAGTAAACTTGCTGTAACAAGTTCTTTTTTTATCACGGAAATCTCCTTATTAAACAACTTGGTTTCGTTGTTATATAAGCCCACATAATAAGAATTTCCTTCTGTTTCAAAACCATGTTCATTTAAAAGCTCCATCGCATTTCTATTCAATTCTGTATTATCTAGGTGCCGTGTTGTGAAAACTTTTTTTATCCACCACTCTGCTTCATCCTTAAGAACAAGGTCTCTTACGTTCGAGTAAATATGGTCATGACCTTCAATTGCTACACAAATTACTTGATTCGGTGAAATCGTTTCATCAATTTCGAAATATATTATAAAACCTTTAGTAATTAATTGGTCCTGATCATAAATAGAAAACGCTTGTCTTTTAGCCTTTGATTTAAAATGATCTACTTCCCCAAAAATTAGAGAGTAAGAATGCTCTAATAACTGAATAGTATCTTTCCTGTATCCCTCATTAATAAAAAGATCTAAAAACTCGTTTCCTTGTTTGTCCCACTTTTTTTCTTCCATTAATTTTTCTTTAACAATTTCAGTATTCTCCCACACTTTTAACAAGTGTTTTTCCAATTCCTCTTTTGAAATTTGACCGTATAGAGGTAGCTCCGTCCCAAAGTGATAGTAAGGACGTTTTCTTTGTTTTCTAAAGGTAGTAAACACTGGTTTAAAATTAGATTTCAATACTTGTTCTTTTTTAAACCAATCTGATTGAAAATAAATGGAAACATCCTCAGGCAATTGCTGAATGGCCGGCATCAATTGATCGGCTCTCATCAAATACCAGATTGGGAGAAAAGTTGAATCAACTGAAATATAAAGCTTTTGGTCAACACCGTTCAGTTCCAGTGTTAATAAGTTTACCTCTTGTTCTCCTATTTTTTCGTTAAGAGCGACGTAATATTTTCTCCCTATTTTTGTGCTCTTTTTTTGTTCAGCTAATTTTGGGTTTTTTGAATCATGATAAGTAGTAGTTAAAGTAACAGAATAATCTTTTATAACTCTGTTTTCTGTAAGTAGATTATTATCATGACAAAAACGCTCAAAGAAAGCCTTTATCTCAGGATGTATATTGTCTAAAACACTTCTACATCTGTCCGAAGTGTCAATTTCATTAAAGATAGTTTGATATTTTAAAAGATCGAATGTGGTTGTAGACGTGTCATGCACCATAGTTCCAAATCCTTTCTAAATAGATTAACAAATAGCTCCACAGGTTTATTATTTATCAATTAATGTAAATACCATTATTTAAATAGATACGGTTATCTTGTTATACCTCTCATTATATAATAAATCATTTGTAATGTTTTCCAAATTTTATTATTCTACTAATATACGTGTGTTTAACTATTATTGGAAAGGATATTAAAACAATGCTAAAAGGTTTTTTATCATTTTTAAATAAGAAGAGCAATAATACAACTATACAAAATGTTGTATTTTCTCCTCAGAAAATCTACCTTTACCAACCCGATCAGAATGAACTTCAAAAAATTATAGATAAACCATTTCCAGAAGGGAAAGCTCCAGGTTATGTTTATTTTGTGCAAGAACATCTGAACGGGACTTTTAAGATTGGAAAGACAAAACATATAGAAAAGCGGATGAATGTCTTTGGTGTAAAACTACCATTTAAGAATGAACTTATATATTTGATTAAGACTGGTGATCATCATCAAACAGAAGTCGCATTTCACAAATATTTTTCTCAAAAGAGGCTAGAAGGAGAATGGTTTCAATTAAACCAAGAAGACATTACTTGGATTAAGGAGCAAAAATATACCACTGAAATATTTAAATCTATACATTCACTAAGTATAGATGGGGTTAAAAGTAAGGTTAAAACAAACAAAGTATATTTAACTCCCAAACAGATTGAGTATGCTATTTCAATGGTAAACAAATTAGATAGATACGAACTAGTTATTAATCATGCTGAACTTACAAAGAAAGATCTTGATCGCCTAATCATGTACTCTAAGTTTAAAAATAAAGGAACTCTCGTAAATATGGTTAAAGAAGGAATACTAAAAGAAAAAATAACCATATAAATATAGAAAGTTGCCTAATTTGGCAACTTTCTTAGTTATTTCCCTTGACCCTCATCAACCACTCACTTATATGTATATTCAACAGCTCACCCTGCTCAATCTGCAAATTATGCCCAGCAACATCCAACACCGAAAACGTAGCCCTCGGATACTTATCAAGTAAGTCATATACATCCTTATAACCCGTAACATGGTCTTGTCTACCAGTTATAAACACACAAGGTTTCTCAAACACTTCTTGGTCGATCTTAAACGTGTATCCATAAGCTCCTGAGATTTTCTCTAAGAAAGTTGAATCTGTGCTCTTCAATCCAACGACTACTTCATCCCTGTACCTTTTCCACGTGTATTCATTTATCTTTACATGAATGCCTTTGAAATCTTCTCTTTCTTCTTTTGTTAGTGTGGCTAGAAATTCGTTATCAACTTCAATGTTTGTTTGATCTGGCAAAGTTCGTTCACTGTGGTTAGGCAGGATCATCGGACAGATGAATGCTGCACCTAGTACTCGCTCTGCGATTTTTGCAATAATGCCTCTTATGATATAACCACCGTACGATTGCCCAGCTAGTAAAAATGATTGGTCTGGTAATAATGTATCGATGAACTGAATGACCGCCTCTAGCATTTCATCCGAGTTCTGAATCGTTTCATAGTCTTTCGTCTGCCCCATTCCTGGCAGATCGATATAGATGCGTCTGTATCCTTCCCTCTCTTGAAAGATTGGTTCCATGCAGCCTTTCATCAACCGGTGATCGGGTGAGAACCCGTGAATCATCACGATCGGTGTCCCACTTCCGTATTCTTCATAATAGATGTTCGCTTTCTGTACTTGGCAATACGACATATTTCAACACTCCTTCTCTATAAAGGGGTTTCTCTGTTATTAAAGAAATTCCTTCTATTCTGGATATAAACGAATATCATATAGGTGTTGTGTTAAAATGGAAAAAAAAATAAACGGGGAGGGCTATCTCTGAAGAACTATTTGATTCGATTGTTATTTGGAGTATTGACTGGCTTCGTTACGTATGGAATTCTAGTAGTGTTTGATTTATATAAAGGTGAAAGTTCAAACCTAATCATAGTCTTTCTATAATATGTGGTGGATGGTTTGGGTGGTATGTGTATCGTAATTGGACCACTAAAAAACATTGAATGTAAGCAAGTGAAAGATAAATAATTGAAGGAGCGTTTTGTTTGAAAGCTTATTTTATCCGGTTAGCGTTTAGTATCATGTCGATGGTCATCATTTATGGGATATTCTTTTTATTAGGATGGCACAAGAAGAACTTTGCACCTTTCATCATCCTTCCGCTTGGTTTAGCAGGTGGTTTCGGTGCGCTTTATGTGTATAAAATGATTCAAGAGGCTAAAGCGAAGGAACAACTGTAAAGAAAAAGGACAGGTGTGAAGTCATCGTAACTTCTAACCTGTCCTTTTCTATTAAGAAACGGAATCGCATTTCGTTTCACAGTTTTTAGCAAGTGAGCAAGCCGCACACTTGCCTTGCTTGCTTTTTTTGATGTGACGAATAAATGCTCAGCTAAGTTGATAAGAGTTTTATACTTTCATCTGACAGCTCGGACAATAAAACGACTTATATGAATGCTCCACTCTTTCTATCGTCCCTCCACATCTCGGACACTTCTCACCTTCTCGTTCATATACGTACGTGTTTTCGTTATATCTTCCGGTCTTCTCGTCGCCTTCATACATCGGGAAATCCATGTATCCCCCAAATTGAACAGCTCTGGCAAGAACAGGTTTGATGCTGTCATATAGATTATTTCTCTCTTCTTCCTTTAAGTCACTCGCTTTTCGTAACGGATGTAACCTCGCTTGAAAGCAGATTTCATCGGAATAGCAGTTTCCGATTCCAGCGATAAAGGATTGATCGACTAACAATGGTTTGAGTGCACCCTTTTTCCGTTCTAATCTATCTAAGAACACATCCCTCTGCAATTCAAATGGTTCTGGACCAAGATCGCTGAGCTTTTCATCCAGTTCCACTTGACTCAGTAAATGTAGATAACCTAACCGGAGCCCAATAAAGTTCAGTTGCAGCTCTCCAAAGGAAAGAATGATCTGTTTCGTTCGATCAGGACTATTTTTTGTTGTCCCGAGAAACATCAGTCCTCCAAGCATCAAGTGAAGCAATAGAAACTTACCCGAACTTAATTCAAAGATTAGATGCTTTGCTCTTCTTTTGACGAAGGTGATATTTGCTCCTTTTACTGCTTCAATAAAGGTTTGAACTCCTGTATTGATGGACTTCTCTCTGTTGATCTCTACATTCGTGATCGTCTTATGTAAGATATTATGGTTTAAAAACTCACGATACGTTTCCATTTCTGGCAGCTCCGGCATGATTCCAACTCCTTAGATTGCGTTCTCTCTTGTTAGTATTGAGTTGGTTGGATAATTTATGTAAATAAAAAAAGCCGAATCAAAATGATCAGCTTTATTTTGTGCATCTCTTTTATAGCCACTCTTTTCCGTGATTCAGAATAAAACGAATATCTTCTCGATAGTGATCAAGATGCCCCATTTCTATCATTTGTTGAAAAGCTTTGTCACCTTCACTTGCTCTTCTTATTATTGTTCTACATAACCCTTCTAATCGACGCAAAATCATATCCAAATAACTACTATCCACATCTTCACCGTACGCTTCAAAAAAACATTGGACTCTTTGTTTGATTCGGTCTGCGTGCTGCTTACGATTGTAATTTATGGTCTTGCCTGTTTCATCTAGATAAAATCTGCTTAAAGGCACGCACGTGTAGAGCGTATAGGCAATGTCCCAAAGTTTCGGCCCAGGACCCGCTACATCAAAATCAATGATTCCAACCGGTCGTTCGTGATCAAAGATAATGTTATAAATGGCAAAATCATTGTGGCAGAGCACCTCAAAAGGCTCTGGAGTGTGATCGATGGGCTGCCAACATTTTTCTATAGGGAAATCTGCTACAGCATCGTGATAGCGTCGAAGCATTTTGGCAATCTCAATTAGTACACCATCTGACCACATATACTTTTTTAACGGGTAATGACCAGCTTCACCTTCTATAAAAGATAAGATCTCTCTATCCTTTTCATCAATACCTAAAAACTTTGGCGCATAAGGGAACCCTTTGTTTTCTAAGTGCTTTAATAGCTTGTGAACTTTAGTGCTTTCTGGTTTAAGTTGTCGTCGAACCGTATCTCCTAATCGATATACAGCTGAGACATTTCCTCCAGTTAGTATTTCTTCGTTTTCGTTGTTTGGCATCTAATCTACACCTCCTTATTTCGTTAATTAACTTTCTCTAATCCTTTAATCATTTATAGAACTAAGTCCTGTTTATATACTATTCCATGCTCTAAATATACTTTTAACAGGGTTAATGCTTCTCCCCATCCAACAGCACATCCGATGCAGGCACGTATGTCTCTTTCTGAATGCGCATAACCAGACTCATTCAGTACTACTAATGTACCGTCTTTATAAGGTTTAAGTTTAATGGTTACTGTTGAACTTTGTTCTCCTGGTGACCACTGAAACACAAATTTTTGGTTTGGAATTGCTTCAAGTATACTTCCGCCATCTTCAATCGTTACTTTTTCACTACCAAAGTTTATCCACCGCATTCGAATTTCACCAGTTCCGTCTGGATAGATCTCTAAAGACGTTTCATCTGTAAACCATGCATTCCACCCTTGAGCTGTTGAAATTGTATGATACACGTCTTCTACTGTTACTTTAATATAGGTTTTATGATTTATTTCTGGCATTTATACAATCCTCCTTACACTTATGGTTCTTTCTTTATAAAAGAATATCTAACATCCATTCGCTTGAAGAAGTTTTGGGATGGGTTCAATCTTCTAAAGTTCTCGTACACTCCAAACAATCTCTCCACTCTCGTCCCATGTACTGTGATTACGTTCAAACCCCAACTTTTCAAGTACGCGGAAAGATGCAGCATTCCAAGCCCGTACCGTCGACCAAAGCTTGTGTCGTCCGGTTGCAACTGCAGCATCTAAGACCACGGTTGCTGCCTCAGTCGCATAACCATTACCGTGTACTTTTTGGAACAACTCGTATGCAATCTCCGGTTCTTCAAGTGTAGAACGACCAATAATTAATCCGCAGTACCCAATAAAATCGCCTTCATCTCGACGACGAATAGTTAGCAATGCAATTCCGCTTTCATATGCTCGATTGCGTAAAGTAGTGACATTCTCACGAGCAGTAACTATAGTCGGCATACCTTTGCCCCGTTCTGCAACAAGTTCTCTATACCATGATGCATCTGATTCCTTCCATAGACTAAGGGACAATCGATCCGTTTCCATCTCAAACATCATAGGTTTAAATTTAGCTGTCATCTTATGTGAAACCTCCTAGACTAATAGTTTTATATTAATGAACTCATTAACCTTGAAAATCTGCACTTTTCACAACTGCCATCGTTAATCAGTTAACTTCAACTACAAACGTGTAAGATATTTCACCATTGGACCATTTGGCTAAAACCTCATAGATGTATCGACCTTTACTTGACGGGGCGGATAAACGATTATTCTCTAAAATAATTTCTTTACCGCTACCATCTCTGTTCCACGGAAAAACAGATAGTTT
Source organism: Fictibacillus halophilus (assembly GCF_016401385.1). NCBI lineage: Bacteria > Bacillati > Bacillota > Bacilli > Caryophanales > Fictibacillaceae > Fictibacillus > Fictibacillus halophilus. The sequence continues at coordinate 1,642,833 of NZ_JAEACF010000001.1, forward strand.
CGGTTTATCTTTTATTTTGATTGCAATATCAGCGCCTGGTTTTACTTCTATAGCATCAAACCCCTCACCAATTTGATAAGATGATGCTGCATCCGTTGTCACAGCTTCAGTTTCTAATCCCTTTTTTCTTTCCCATCTATAATTTCCTGGTTCCATCTCATGTCTGACACCTTCGATTTTAATAAATCCTAGAACATTTGGAGGGAAGTCCTTTTCATTCTCTTCTGTTTTCTGACCATTTCCATCAAAAGAAGTTGTACACCCCGTTATGCAAAATAAAAAAAGAACAATTACGAAAAACAGTTGTTTTGTTTTCAAAGCTTATCCCCTTTAAGACATGACATCTATTAAGCAGTAACTCATGCTCAATATTTTTAAAATTGATCAATACCATAAATGGATGTAAGTATGTAGATCATGGTTAGAACTTGTAAGATTGATTTTGATTTTACACAAAACTTATAAGTAAAATAAGTCACGGTAGCGGATAGAAAGGGACTAAAAGCAAAAACAGAAGTATACAGGAAAGCTCCATAATCCATTTGGTCCACAAAATACATATGGCTAGAAATCCAAACAAAGAACATCCACCAACTAACTAAGGAAAACATGATAAAGATTATATACTTCATTGTGTTTCACCATGTTCGATCCCTTCTTAATTTTTAAAATGAACACACTTTATTGATATAAGAACTACACCCGATTATTGAATATAATCATTCTGCTAAAAGATCGGTAATGTATTCTACTAACTCTTCTTTAACTTCTTCTAGCGTTTCATCTAGTAGTTCCCCAACAATTTTACTGCCTGGAATCTTTTTTGAAACAGGCATTCCTAAGAATGATCGATAGCAATCCCATATTTTAATTGTATGTAGATCAATTAGTTCTTTTTCTTCTGATATACCTATCGAAATGGTGGAAATGTATTCACGAGTAAATGGATGGTCACCTTCTCTGTGAAATTCACCATCAAAAGATAAATTCTTCTTATTAAGAAGAGGTTTGTATTTTAATAACAAATATTCAATATCGTCTGCTAAAGCTGCTTCAATATCTTTAATTCTTTGCATTAGTTCATGTGAAAACTCTCTTTGATGATATCTCATTTTACAATCACTTCATTTCTCAAATGTCTTTTCAGTAAACAATCTGTTGCGTTATTTAATTCAATAAAAAAGAGCATTAATCCTTTAAAGATTAGTGCTCCATATTGCGTATTAAATTTATCTCCCAAAAAAAGAACAATACTCTACTCTTCAATTTGAAAGTTGCATTGCCTTTTCATGGGTTTCTAAAATTAGCTTAAGCTCTGCCAGATCGCTTATCGTATAATCGGCTGCCTCCGCTTCTTTCCAATGAGGGCTGGTTTTCCAGACGGCAATCATACCAGTATTTCTAGCAGCTTCCACGTCATTTTTGGGGTGATCGCCAACAAACATGCACTCTTCCTTCTTAACATTCAACCTCTCTGCAGCTCTCTCGAAAACAAGTGGATCAGGCTTTCTCAATCCCTCCATCTCAGATATAAGGATTGTGTCGAAGTACTCTTTTATCTCTAGTGCTTGAATCAAGTCATTCTGAAACACACCGTAACCGTTCGTGACCAAACCGAGGCGATAGCCTTCTTTCTTCAGCTCATCTAACATGCTAATAAGATTAGGAAATGGGGTGCAATGGTGCTTGAATTGCGTTAAATAATCATCGAGTAATTCTCCAGGAGGCATTCTTCTAACAGCCAGCTCCTCGGCTAGCTTTTGGTACACTTTGTCCTTCCACACGTATCCGTTTTCCTCTAACTCTATAAATCTTCTCGCAAACAATTTTATAGGTATATGGGACAGTACGGATGAAAGCCGAGTATGTTGGTCCTCTACGAACTTCTTAACCGAGGTGTCGCGATCCAATAGGGTTCCGTCCAAATCAAACAGTACAGCTTTTATCAAAATAACTCTCTCCTATCCTTGCATTCTCTATATGAAGGTCTGTACCCGTAATAATGACTTTGCACGCATCATTCTACTTATACTTAATGTTTTCACTCTAATGGTTCATCCAAAAATGACTAATCATCTAGCACAAACGAACTGATCCTTAAACAAAGCTACCAACATTTCCAAGTTTTTGATCGAGCTCATACTTCTGACGTAGATGATGGCGAAAATGCATGCCGACAAGAGCTAACCACTCTTGTGCATTCAAACATCCAAAGCCTCCATGCTTCATTTTATAATTGGGGTTCATAAATTCTACTTTCCTATCTAAGTCTTTTATTCGTTGCATTAGTTCATTGAGCTCTTCTATAATGTCTTCTTTACTTTTTGTATTGTTCGGTGGGGCATCAAATTCTTCAGGCAATTTAATTTTAATGGGAGGAAATCCACCAATGTTAAATAGATATTCTCCGAACTCGGTTTTTCCCTGGTGTTCCTCATCAACAGCATTCTCACAATCTTCTACACGATCGAGATATTCATGAGCTACAACAATCAAATGGTCATACATTTGACCAACCGACCAAACTCCTTGTTCAGGTATATACCTTAGTTGATCCTGTGAATAGTTTTGTAAAAAGCTTTTGTATGTTTCAATCAACTTCAGATCACTCATACTAAGAACCTCCGTTTCAATTTAAGAAATACTTAGATGGTACATCCTTGAATTCAATAAAAAGAACACTTTTCCTCCTAAAAAAATAATCCGATTGTGGTTTGTAAATATCCCGTGTTATCCTGACTTATAATAAAAAGAAAGCGGAGATTTGAAATGAAGACTTTCACTCATTTAAAAGGCTATGCACAGAAATTAAAGAAGGATATTTGTGTTCTTTACCTTTCTTATAAAGACTCTCGAACTCCTTTATTTGCTAAAATCGTAGCCATTTGTGTGGTAGCTTATGCCTTTAGTCCAATCGATTTAATCCCAGATTTTATTCCGATTTTGGGATATCTCGATGATCTAATCCTTGTTCCGCTTGGGATTTCTCTAGCCTTAAAATTAATACCAGATCGAATCATTAAAGAGAATCGTAAAATCGCTGAACACACAAAGAAAAACGGTAAACCTAAGAATTGGTTTGTTGGTATTTTATTTATTATGATTTGGATATTGTTTGCTGTTTGGATTGGTAATCTGCTTCTTGGTTTGTTTTCATAATCCATTCGCTTGTACACTTCGCTCACTAAAAAGACACCTAAACCGATTAGGTGTCTTTTTGCTTAGATAGAAAATTAAGATAAACTTGAGTTTAATAACATCTTCTGGTTATCTATGATTAGAACTTGCACTGGCGTGTTATTCGCCATCTCTTTTCAAGAGACCCTTACAGTCCTATGCTACTTTTGAATGTCCTGTATTATTGTAAATATCAGCACATTCAATGAACACATTAAGAAGGGAATGTTTACATATGGAATTAATGCTATCTAACTTGGTTGAAGCCAAACGACAAATACAATCAACTATTCACAAACTAAAAGAAACAGTAAAAACTCTTGAAGTTAAAGAAAATCCTAATAGATATAAATCCCAGATCACCTTAGCACAAAGGCGTATCGAAGCATTTGAAATATCTGTGTTTCTTATCGAGAGAGAAATAAGTAACCTGAGTGAAAATAGCTAAAGTTCAAGTATTTCCTTTTTTAAGAGGGGAACAAAAAAAGGTACCCAATTTAGGTACCTTTTTAGTTTCTTCATTATTGGTTCGTTATTTTTTCTTATCTACCAGTACCGTTGTCTAATCTATTGCGTAATGCACAGTTTTGACTTTCTGAAACTCTTCGAACACTTTCTACTCTGTTTCGACAGAGCTTTCTCCATTCGTTATCGTTTCGATATTTGTACCAGTTACATCTGTCACACATATTTCTTTCCACGTGGCAACCACAGTGATGATGTTTTACTTTTTTGTGACAACCACATTCATGTTGTCTATGATCTTCATGCTTGTTACATCCACAAGAATGATGACCTGAATTATTTCCAATCCAACCCATAACTAACCCCCCTTTAGTTCCCGAAGGTAACCCTCCGATTATGATATTCTATGAAATACATGAGAAAGTGCTTGTACATGTATCACAAACATTCAAGATTCTGTTTCAATAAAGGCAAAAAAAAGGCGTTAATCCTTTTGGATCAACGCACCCAGTGATTTATTCAATTTAATGATTAGTATATGAATTCTTCTTTTAGTAATCCCATTACAACGGTGTCATAATATTTTCCATCTATAAACTCATCGTTTCTCAAACGTCCTTCTACTACAAATCCACATTTTTCATAGGAACGAATGGCTTGCACGTTTCCACTCCATGTTTCAAGTTTTATCCGTTGTAGATTCATCGTTTGAAATAAGTAGTGAATGAGAGTTTTCATGGCATCCGTTCCATAACCCTTGCTCCAGTATTCTTTCACACCAATACCAATCCCGACCGTACAACTTCTCGAAATGATGTTCAGTGCACTATACTGAATACCCCCAATATGTTGAGAGTTTTCTCCCTTCGTATAGATGGAAAATTTCCCGGTTTCACGCTTATCTATCCTTTTTACATCATTCTCGTAATCTGCTTCAACATTTTCTGTTGAAACATGACAATAGGCGTAAAAACCAGTACCCGCTATTAATTTAGCTGTTTCCTCATCATTTCGCCATTCAAAGATCCTCTTATAATCTTCTAGTGAAACTGGCCGCAGTTCTACTTTTTGTCCCTTAATCATAAGCGTGACCCCATCCTTTATCGCAATTGAATGAATACCTTAAGTATGAATAAACCTAAATATACTACTGAAATACTACTAATAATTAGTCCAAACTACTTTACAAACTCAATTTGTTCTAGTAACCAAGGACTCTCTCCTTCTTTTGCATAAGTGGAAAAATACTCTTTATCTTCCTCAATCAGGTTCCAAACCATTACTTCTTCAACAATAATCCTAAAAGTATCTGCTTTTCCTTCATTATTGGGATTATATGCCGCAATCCAATATTCTTTGTTGTCTTCGGAATGACCTTTATCCGTAACAATAATTATCGAAGAGGTAGAATGAGTTTCCCCACAAGAAGTTAGTGGTAATAAAGTTAATATGATGAGTAAACCTGATATCCATTTCATGTACTCCTCCAATAAATGCCCAATTATCTTTAACAATTATTCCATAACATAGATTCCATTTCCTTCTTATCGATAGTTCATTTGTGGCATAGCAAAATTCTCTATACATATATAGGTCCCACAAAAAAAGACCCGCTCAGCAGGTCCTTTATAATCATTATATGTTCTTTAAGAATTTAAATAAGGTTGGATATTGATGCTCTGGAATGTACTGATTGAAAAAATGTGTAGCAACCAAAACTAATACTATTGTGAGAACGCTAAATAAAGTAATCTCTTTCATCTATGTTATCTCCTTTTCTCTCTTCAAGTGGAATAAAACCGATTCATTCTACTTAAATGTCAGAGATAACTTGATTGATAGAGAAAAGGATTAAGAAATAAGGCTTTCTTTTGAGGGTTCTCAATAGTTGGTTTTACATCAAACTTATTCTCCACATGAACTTTTCTTACACTTTTATTCTGAAAAGTATTGAAAGCTTTTTGGACCTTATTACTCTCAATGACGTTTTTAGTCATGATTATAGAGATGTCTTCCGAAGCTGTTGAGAGTACAGTCCATTCATACTCTTGCCCAGAAGTTGAGCTTTCAGTATGAAAGTAATTCGGAACGAAAGACACTTTTAAACACAGACATAGTAAAACCAACAAAGAAAATACCCGCAATTTCTTAATCCCTCCCCTCATTCAAAACTATTTTAATTTTAGCATAATAAGGAACCTGGTAAATATATGAGATTATCAGTGGATTAATAGTGATTTATTAGGGTGAATCTATACTCTATGTAGAGCTATTCTCCTTCTCGAAGAATAGCTCATTTTCTTATTTATATCCTTCTACATTAGCTGGTTTCCCTGCCTCGACGACTTCGACTAAGTACCGGAAACAATCAGGCTGTGAACCATCTAAATCCACAAAGTCATACTTTTTAGCAAGTTCTCCGCTAGAAAAAGATTGTCCTTTTAGTTCATGTCGGTTATCATCCATCGCTAATGCTGCCACCGCTCTTCCAACAAAACGCGGTGTTTCGGATATTGCAAAATGTGGATCTTTCTCAATGCCATCCCGCCAATTTTCTTCTGTTACACCAAAGACTTCAAGCATGATCTCTGAACGCATCCAGCCTGGTGATAGTGAAACCGCTGAACATTGATACGGTGATAGTTCGTGTGACAAAGCTTTGGCCATCCGAATAACAGACGTTTTGGCTAAATCGTAAAACATGGACACTCTATAATTGTTATCATTGTATTCTTTTGTTCCATCTGTCATTTCAATCACGAGTCCACCTTCGTTTTTAATCAACAATGGTAGCGCGTAGTGGCTTGTTATAAGATGGGTATCTACAGCGAGACGGAGCATTCTTAGCCCTTTTTCAAGTGAATGTTTCCACACTGGTGTACTCCATTCAATGAGATTCTCTCCTCCCCAAATATCGTTTACTAGAATGTCTAATCTACCTTGTTCGTTTTCAATTCGCTCTACTAAGGCTTGTACTTGTTCTGCAATAAGATGATCGACTTTAACTGGGATTCCAATGCCACCAAGTTCGTTTACTAATTCTGCCGTTTCCTCAATGGTTTCTGGTCGGTTGTATTCTGATACTTCCTTACGTGTTGTTCTACCAGTAATATATACGGTTGCTCCTGCTGCTCCCAACTCCATTGCAATCCCGCGTCCAGCACCTCGTGTTCCTCCAGCTACAAGTGCGATCTTTCCTTGTAAAGGTTTCATTTGCATTCACTCCTTTTTTGATTTATCTTTATTTTAGCCTTTAAAGTTGACATCCAATGTCATATTAAAAGTTAGGAGTAAACATATGAGAGCAGACCGTTTAATCAGCATCTTATTGCTGCTTCAGAATCATGGAAAGATGACAACAAAAGCGTTAGCTCAAGAATTAGAAGTCACAGAGCGAACCATCCATCGTGACATGGAAGCTTTAAGTGTCGCAGGAATTCCAGTGCTAGCCGAGCGTGGCAAACACGGCGGATGGCGGCTCGTTGATCAGTACAGAACACGATTGACTGGATTAAAAGACAGCGAGCTAAAAACTTTGTTTCTTTCCCCTTCTTTTCAGCTTTTAAGTGATCTAGGGATTACAAAAGATTGGAAAGAAGCCCGACAAAAGCTGTTAGCTGCTCTCCCAAACACACTTCAATCACAAGCTGATCACCTTTGGAATCGCATTCATATTGATACCGATCCATGGAAGCAATCCAGTCAAGAAATTACCGCATTGAGCTTGCTACAACAAGCTCTATGGGAAGAACGAAAAATACGTATTACATACGAAAAAGCAAACAAGGAAACATCTGAGAGAATAGTAGAACCATTAGGACTCGTGGCAAAAGGTCGTACATGGTACCTGATTGCGGTAGCTAATAAAGATATAAAAAATTTCAGGGTATCTCGAATAAAGTATGTAGAATTAACGAATGACTTATTTGCCCGGCCAACTAATTTTCAACTAGCGGATTATTGGACAGAATCGAAACAAAATTTTGTTCAAAGTTTACCTGTATTCGAAGTAGATGTTGAAGCATCTCCAGCTATTATTCAACGGTTATCCTTTAGCGGACGCTTTGCACAAGTTGTGAGTAAGGGTTCACCAAATGAAAACGGATGGTTTCCCGTAAAACTTACTTTTGATACAAAGCAAGAAGCTGCGTCTTATATCATCGGGTTTGGTGATCAGATGAAAATTATTTCTCCCTCCTCATTGATTGATTCAGTCAAGAGGATCGGTGAATCGGTACTATCTCTTTACAAGTGATGACTGTCTCTGGAATGCTTTGGAGTACAAAAAGTTTAACCAAACACAATAAATTAGCTATCGAAAAAGCGCTGTAAGTAAATGAACTGTATCTTTTATTTCTCCTAGAAACTGAATTTCTATAACAAAATATACATTTTTAATTCACCTTACCTTTCACGAAGGAAAACCATTTTTGTTAATTATAGGAAGGTGTTTTGTAAAAAAATGTAGAAATATACAGATATATAGAATATTAAGTTGGTGATAGGATGCGAAGAGTTGTAGTGACAGGTATGGGCGCTATTACACCCCTTGGTAATTCGGTTGAAGAAAGTTGGACGAAATTAATTCATGGTGAGTCTGGGATTGGTTTACTTACTCGTTTTGACTCAACTCATTTTTCTGCAAAAACGGCTGCTGAAGTTAAAGATTTTTGTCTTTCTAACTATATTCAGGTAAACGAGAGACATCGTATGGATCGGTTCACTGAATACGCCGTCGCTTCTTCTATAATGGCCATTCAGGATGCAAACGTGATCCCCGGTAAAACCGTCCATGAAGAACGCGTCGGCGTATCATTCGGAACAGCAATTGGGGGTATTGAAAGTTTTGAAAATACATATAAAGACCTGCAGAACGGTGGGTATCAAAATCTCTATCCCTTTTCTACAACAACGGTTATTTCAAATATGGCAGCGAGCCAAGTCGCGATTGCCATTGGAGCTAAAGGCGTAAATACGTGTGTCGTATTATCCTGTGCTTCCGGTTCAAATGCAATAGGAGATGCCTATCGAGCCATTCAGCGAGGTGATGCAGAAGTGATAGTGGCTGGAGGTTCTGAAGCTTCACTGACTCCTCTTGGAATCGGGGCTTTCTGTGCCATGGGAGCCATATCCACTAATCCTGATCCTAAAAGTGCTTGTAGACCTTTTGATAAGAATAGAGACGGCTTAGTCATGGGAGAAGGTGCAGGTGCAATCGTGCTAGAATCCCTTGATACTGCATTGAGTCGAAAAGCAAAGATTTATGGCGAGATCGTAGGTTATTCAACTGTTTCAGACGCTTATCATATTACGAGCCCCGCTCCAGGCGGTGAAGGAGCGGTTCGAGCGATGACAGGCGCATTATCAGAATCTCGCTTAGCGCTTGAAGACATTGATTATATTAACGCACACGGAACGAGCACCACCTATAATGATAGATTCGAAACAGAAGCCATCAAAAGCTTCTTAAAGAAAAGAGCTTACGACGTTCCGATCAGTTCCACTAAATCTATGACCGGTCACATGATGGGTGCTGCGGGTGCAGTTGAAGCCATTTTTACTCTTCTTGCTATTAAGACGGGAATCATTCCTCCTACTGTAAACTTACATACGAGAGATGAAGTATGCGATTTGGATTATGTACCAAACGAAGCCCGGAAAACCACTATAAAAGCAGCACTTAGTAACGCACTAGGCTTTGGTGGACACAACACTGCCCTACTTTTTCAAAAGTATGAAGCTCGTTTATAAAGGAGAGATTCGTTATACAATTCGTTAGAAATTATGGCCTGTTATTCGTTTACGCAAGTTTGTTTTTTCTTAGTATCATCTTTTTCTCATACAGATGGTACAGCTGGGGAGCATTTTCGGTGTTATCGTTGTTCCTGCTTTATAGAACAAACTTAAAATATCGATCGACCCTATCCCTGTTCATCTTCTTTTTGTTAGGGTTGATTTTGTATATTTTAGGAATGGACTTAATTGCCGAGTGGGGACTTTCCATAGAAACAAAGATTATCTTAAACAGAATTTTACTTTTATTTATCATCCTAGGAGCTGTTATCTCTGTAAAACTTTTTAAACAAAGAGTGAATTTCTTTACTAAGATGCCAGACTGGAACGGTGAGATCGTATTTCCTCATCATACGATAAAAACACTAACCTTTTTGATGTTTGGTTTGCTCGGATCGACGACAATCCTTTTGCCACTCCTATTCATAGAGAATACAAGCTTTACAAGATCATTACTGGTATTTGCATTGATCTTTTCACTGTTCAATGCTGTTCTGGAGGAGTTACTTTGGAGAGGGATATTGTTATCTTTTCTAAGAGAGTACACCTCTACCTTTTATGCTTTTCTCATTACTAGCGTTGGGTTCGGTCTGTTACATCTATCCATCGGAATTCCTCTCATCATGAGTATTCTGTTTTCGTTTGGAGGACTATTTTATGCTTTTGTGGTGTTAAAGACGAATAGTATATACCCTGCTATCGTGTTTCATTTTGTCATAAACATAGGGATGGTTCTTAACGGTTGGATCATGTAATTCTGTCTTGTCTTGTTCTGATTCATGCAGAAACAAAAAACAATCAAATCAAAAAAAAAGAATCACAACCGGATTCGTTGTGATTTCCTCATTTGTCTGTGGAAGGACAAGAGATACTTCAAGCATTCATAATCATTAATTCTTTTCAAATACATCTACGAGTTGTTTAGGAACAAAGACGTAATCATCCATAAAACCTTCAGAGTCATCCACTTCTAGCGGTCCAACTTTTCCCGTCCAAAAATTGATTCTATATATTTTATAGTTTGGAAGAAGTTCCTTAATGTTTATTATGCTGTTCTTTGCATTATTGTGATGTTCTATTGTGATTACAGGTTTAGCGTGTTCGATCAGATGAAGTGCTCCTTGGATGACCTGAAGTTCGTAACCTTGTGTATCAATCTTTATCAAACGGACTTCTTCTTTTATATCACGTGATAAAAATGTATCAAGTGTTATTGTATCCACTTCCACCTCAGTAAAATCAGAACCAATCCCATCATAATATTCAACAGCCGACATTCCACGATTGTAATTCGAATCGTTTTGCATATAGAAATTGATCCTACCATCAACATCTCCAACAGCGAGTGAGTGTGCCTTTAGATTTTGGAATCTGTTCAACTCATTGTTTCTGACCAGTTGTTTGTATATTTTCTGATGAGGTTCAAAACATATACATTCTACGTTCGAGTAAAGACTTGCAGCGTGTAATGCATGGTACCCAATATTCGCCCCTATATCTAAAAAGACCCCACCCTCTCTTAAGAATGTCCCGAGCTTCTTTACAAGATACGGCTCCCAGTTTCCTTGTTTTATAATTGTCTCTTCAATAAATCCGGGAATCTTTAGGTCCATCCTAAACGGATGACCTTCCCCGTTTAACAGTGTAACGATTTGGGATGCACTCGTAGTCTGATTGTGCATCTTGTCTTCCAGCATTTTCTTATTATTATCTAGATGTTCGTAGCTTGGGTGGAGCTTCCTTGCTTCTTCATTATGATCATAAGACTTTTCATAGTTTTTTAATTGATAATAACAAACACAAAGTTGAATGTGTGGCAGCCATGTCCAACAAGAATCGTAATAAAGCATTCCTACCTCTAGTGGCTTATCAAGTTCGGTTGCTTTTGTATACCAAAAGACCGCTTGTTCTAACTGGTTCTGTTGTAAGAACCGATAACCAAGTCGACAACAGATCTCAGCTCGAGGCTTGTCATATTGAAATGATCGGTAACAATATTCTCTTTCTTTCTCATCATTTGAGAGTTGGTGATAGATATCTGCCACTTCATTACAGATGAAAATCTTTATGTCGTCCTCCACTTCAACTGAGTTCAGTAGTTTTTCATAGAGATCTATAGCTTGCTCAAATTCTTTCGTCTTTTTGAAATAGTTTGCAGCTGGAAGGAGGTGTTCAACTATATCCTTTTCTCTATTTCGTTCTTGAGATTTATGAATGACTTTTTGATAGACAGCTAGATATCCCTCTGTCATATGTTCAACTGTAAAATGATCCGAAACATAGTCTCTCAATCGATTTGGCTCAGATTGTAACGCTTCTAAACTCTTAATCATTTCATCGGTAGTCTGACAAACCTGAGAAGGAAAAGATTTTAACACTTCAGAAACAGCACCGTTATCAAGAGCCACAACAGGAGTACCACATGCCATCGCTTCTACCATCACAAGTCCAAACGGTTCTTCCCATGACGTAGGAAAGACAAGACAAGCTGCTTCTTTTAATAGTTTAAGACGATACTCTCCCCCAACTTCTCCTACATATTCCACATTGCTTAGTTTCTTAATTCGAGGTTCGATCTCTGTTTGAAAATATTCGGAATTGAATACAGGTCCTGCTATCTTCATACGCCTTTTTGTACGCTCAGCTATGTCTAGAGCATGATGAATACCTTTATGAGCACTTATAACGCCTAGAAAAAGTAAATAGTCTTCCTTTATCGGCTGAAAAGGATACTCATTTAAATCAATTCCGTTATAAACAAAATACCCATAGCCTTTTCCCACATGTTCAAGCGCTCGTTTACTGAGATATATAGGATGTTCAATTTCATTGTTCAAGCTATCATGGATGGTGCAGACAGTTGGTACTGACAGTTTCAACCTCCCGATCACTGAAAGGTGTGTGTGATCATGAATGACATCCACTTCGTCAGGCAAAGTTTCCTTTACATAAACCGCAATATGTTCAGGTCTTCCCGCTTCATGATGATAGGGAATTAACTGAGCACTTGTCTGGCTACCTTCTCTTGCATACAAATAAACGTCATGGCCTTGTCTTACACTTTCTTCGACAAGGGCATGAATCATCCGTTCGATTCCTCCATAGTTTAGCGGCGGTACAGGATAAAAGTCAGGCGCAACATGCACGATTCTCATATCTTCACCTCAATCTTGTGCTTCTCTTCGAGCAATTTTTTATTGTGAAGGACATGTTCATCACTAGGACGATGTTTACGTGCTTGTTCGTTATGTTCATAAGACTTCTCAAACTCTCCAAGATGATAGTAACAAATACATAGTTGCAGGTGAGGAAACCATGACCAGTAGGCTTCTTGTATAAAACCCAAATGGTCTTCAGGCTTTTTTAGTTCAATCGCTTGCTTAAACCAAAATCGGGCTTGGTCATATTTTTGCTGTTTTAAAAATAATGAACCGAGGCGACAGCACAACTCCGCTCTTGGTGGATCATAATCGAATGATTTCATGGCCACTCGAAATGCATCATCAAACTTGTCCGTCATCATATAAATTCCGCTCAAGCGGTAACAAGCCGAGATAATATCTTCACTCCATCCGTTTTTTTCTTTTATAAATTTTTCATAGATGATTGAAGCTTTCTCGTACTGTTGATTGTCCATCAATTCGTTTCCATAGTAGTATAAATCACGAGGAGAGAAAGTCTCTCCTCGTGTAACTCTATTCTCAAAGATAGCTAGATTACGTCCAGAGTGGCCATGTGTTCTCGTATGTGTGACCACAATATCTGAATGCTTGATGTTACCACTCACATTCAAATATTCATGAACGGGACCGACCCATTGAAAATTTTTACTTCGTTTGACGAGCCGATTTCGTCTAAGACTCGTTGTCACGTTTCCAAATTCATCAAACGCGTAGTTATATAACATCGTTACAGAATCGATCGAATCTACTAACTCTTTCTTTAAACTTACTAGTTTTGCTTGATCTTCTTTTAACAGAAGATCATCCGCATCAAACCAAAGGATGTAGTCCTTTGTCGCTTGAGCGAAAGCGAAATTACGAGCTGCTGAAAAATCATAGATCCAGTGGAAATCATAAACAAGAGAAGTAAAAGATCTCGCAATCTTCTTCGTATGATCTGTTGAGCCCGTATCTACGATGATGATCTCATCTACCACTGAAGAGATTGATTCTAAGCATTTTCCAAGTGTGCTTTCTTCGTTTTTTACAATCATACAAAGACTGATGCTACACATAACAATCCTCCTAAATTCCAGTGTTTAAGAATACTGTGTAAGCAGCGCTATTTGCGGCTATAGGGTTTGCGTATAAAGAGATAGCATCTGTTCTCGACACAACATTCCCCGCTATGATAGTCGTCCAGCTAACTGAACCAGGACCCACTACGTAAGGACTTCCATTCGAAACAAAAATAGGTTGTGCCCCTACATCTGTTGGACGTATTGAGAAGATAAGTGTTCCTGAAGTCACTGCAGTTATATTCAAAGTGATCCTTGAAATTATATTTCCCGCAGCAGGAACAACCGCGTTATTTATGACATCAAAACAGATTTCATAGATGTATGTTCCAACAGGTATATTATTCGAGTTAAGTGCAGCTGAAAAACTTACAACAGAGCCTGATCCTCCTGTGACATACGGAATTGCTTGTGACAAGGCTCCCGGAGAACCCGCTAGACGCTGAAATCCATTATTAGCTCCCGTGAACGTGATGGGTTTGGTTGAACCAGTCGCCGCTGGCCCTGTGGCACCAGTCGCTCCTGTAGGTCCTGTTGGACCGGTAGCCCCAAGTGCACCAGTAGGTCCCGTTGGACCTGTTGAACCTTGAGTTCCTGTAGGACCCGTCGCACCTTGTTGACCGATTGGGCCTTGAGCTCCTTGGGGACCCGTCGGACCGGTTGGACCTGTTGGACCCAAATCCCCCGTTGGACCTCGGTCCCCTGTTGGACCTTGAGCTCCTTGGGGGCCGGTTGGTCCCAGATCTCCGGTTGGTCCCAGGTCTCCAGTTGGACCTTGGGCTCCTTGGGGACCGGTTGGTCCCAGATCTCCGGTTGGACCTCGGTCTCCCGTTGGACCTAGCGCTCCTTGGGGACCGGTTGGTCCTTGAGGACCGGTCGGACCCTGCTGACCAATCGGACCTGTTGGACCTATATCACCCGTTGGACCGGTTAAACCGGTCGGTCCTATCACGCCTGTTGGGCCGGTAACTCCAGTCGCTCCTTGGGGACCAAGTGCACCCGTTGCACCCTGTGGACCTTCAGCGCCTGTTGGACCTTGTGCACCAGTTGCTCCTTGTGGGCCGGTCGCTCCTTGAATACCAGCTATTCCTTGTGGACCAGTTGGCCCTGTTACACCTTCACCTGTTGGACCGGTTGGACCGGTCGGACCAATTTCTCCCGTTGGGCCAGGTGGACCTCCCGACGGACCTGTTGGACCCGTTGGACCTGTTGGACCTCCTGCTGGTCCCGTTGGACCAGTCGGTCCGGTTTCACCCGTACCTCCTTGTGTGCCATCGGTTCCTGCAGGACCTGTTGGGCCGGTTATTCCAATTCCAGGTGCACCCGTGGCTCCCGTTGGACCGAGAGCACCTGTTGCTCCCTGGGGTCCCGTCGCTCCTTGCGGTCCTGATTCACCGGTTGGACCTGTTGGACCTGCTATACCTTGCGCTCCAATTGGACCTTGTTGTCCTTGAGGACCAATAAGCCCCTGATCTCCTTGAGGTCCTTGTTGGCCGGTTGGACCCTGTGCACCTAAAGGCCCCGTTGGACCAAGAGGGCCAGTGGGTCCAACATGTCCAGTTGGACCCAGGTCTCCGGTTGGGCCTTGTAATCCTTGTGGACCGGTAGGACCTGGGTCTCCGGTAGGGCCGAGGTCTCCAGTCGGACCTTGAAAACCTTGAGGACCTGTTGGACCAAGATCTCCAGTTGGACCAAGGTCACCGGTAGGGCCTTGTAATCCTTGTGGACCAATAGCACCTTGAGGACCTGTTGGCCCTGTTAATCCGATTGAACCTGTTGGTCCTTGTTGCCCGATTGGACCTGTAGCCCCTACCGGTCCCTGTGTTCCCTGTATTCCTTGTGGTCCTGTCGGTCCTGTTGGGCCTGTTGGACCAGTCGGACCCGTCGGACCTCCTGAAGGTCCTGGTGGGCCAGTCGGACCCGTTGGACCTATTATAGGAAAGTAATTGGCACAGAAATCATTTGATTCGTCTAACTTTGATTCCTGAATCTCTTTAATCTGCTTAGAAAGACTTGTAGGGATAAGCGCTTCCCAAAACAGACCGGTATACCGATAAAAAGTTTTCGTGTTTATATCTAGAAACAAACTTCCTATTTCTGCTTTAATCGGCCGATCAATTAACTTACCTTCCTGTATAAAGGGTGCTCCTCCCCCGTTAATAACATAATTATCGGTAAGACCATTTAATGGTTGGGTTAATTCATCTGAGAAAACCTTACTCTTACCAGAACCCCCATTCTTACGCTTCTTCGATGTCATAATAAAACCTCCAGTAGGGTGCTAATGCTTCTATAAAAATATTCATTTATACTGCGTTTTATACACTGAAGATTCGACTAATTGTACCCGTTAAGCTCACATAAAAAGGAGTTTATAAACAAAATGTGAAGAAAGAATGACCGGAAGAAAGGGTATCGGTTCCCCGATACCCTAACATTTCATATTTTAGTTGTTTTATTTAAAAGCATATTTATAGAGTGTTCTAAAGTAAATAAGAAGAAGAATGAAAATCATTAAAACCGGAAAAAGAATTTCGCCTTCTGATGGAACAAGTTTAAATTTCTTTCTTGAATCTGATATTACAATTACACCTGTGTAAATAATGTCAAAAACAAAGAATCCCTTCCAAAAGATCTTATGGAAAATGTTCTTTTTGTACACATATCCATAGATTCCCAAGAGGCCTATCACCGTGATTATGGGGTTAATGAGGTCCTTAAAGCTCTTTATATCGAGCCAAAGAAAGTTGTACGTGGAGAGCAGTAAGAATAACCAAAAGTAAACCTTCAAATAGCACCTCTCTCTTGTGTTCTTTGATGCTTATTTTATTGTATAGGTTCTGCTCCAATTTTGTTCATCTGTTTAAATAAATGTGCATTTAACTAATAATTCTCTTCTGTTTCTCAAGTGTTATATTTTGTTGGATTGTCTAATGCACAAACACTTCTATAAAGTTTTTCACAAAAGATATTCCGACAGAAATATCCCCTTCTTACCATTTACCTTAGAGGATATATCACCTGTACATCTTTCTCTCTCATGAGAGATTCATAATACCAATAATTGTGATCAGCTCCATGAATACAAAGAATTCTTTTACCTTTATGCTTTCTAATCGATTGTTTTACTCTTGCAGTCATTATGAAATGTCTAGCGTTCCATTCAATATTTTGAACATCAGGATTTATGGTATGTAACCAAGCATACATTTCTTTGGTAACAGCGTCGTATTCAAACGAGTTAAATGGAATGTTCGCTTTATTCCATAACAAAAGCTGTTTTTCATTCCAACGATGTAATTCATTCTCTAATCTTCTCTTAACTTCGGAATCGTACCTATCAAAAGGACCTTCTTCAAAGACATCCTCTTCAAACCAATTTACGGGAACAAACTCAATTCCCTTCTCTTCACACAAAGGAAATATCAATCTAGGATATTCGTTTTGTGTTTCTCCTAAAATTCCACCAGGATCTCTTTCATTTAAGTATAGCTCCCAGCTTAGTGGATGAACTTCTCCACAGATCACATCAGGATTAAATTCTGTAATCAATTGTTTGACAAGCGACAAAGGGTAGTTATACTTTCTCTGCAATTCTTCATCATGAGTCATACCTAAAATACCAACAGTAGTAACAATAATAGTCACCTCCTAATAATTTTAGTAGTATTAAATAGTAAATTTTTGGTAATGCGAAATAAAAATGAGGTGATTTTTCTGAACAGCATGACTACGGGATTTGTATGTACATTAGCTGGATTTACCTTTCTAATGGTAACCTTTACTCTCTCTGAGCCATTTTTATTATGGGCATGTTTACTAGGAGCAAGCATTATTGTAAATGTAGTAGCAACTGCCCTATTTTTTAAAACTATGAAAACAACAAAATAAGATGCTGATCCATAATGACCTTAAGTTTAAGGTCACTTTTCTTTAACAATAAATTAGAGCACTCGTTTTTTCCTACGGAGTAACAAGAATGGTAAACCTAACACAAAGTACAATACACCTGGAAAGAACACTAACAAAGGAAATCGGAAATCGAACCCCATTAAATTAGAGACGGGTACATTTTCTACGTAAAGATATCCTCCTAATAGAAAAATACTTAATTTGAATAGAGCTAATAAAAATACAGTTAAATTCGACTTGTTCTTACTAAAGATATCTGAGTACATGAAAATAAATACACACATAAGAAATAGGGCATACATAAAAGAAAACAGCAAAAAACTACAGCCGAATATACCTGCACATAGAATGATATAGAAAGCGATTAAGCTAACTTTCATAGAATTCCTTCCTCATTAGTATTTTGATCTCGAATGGTTTATCCACTTAAATATCAAAGTATGCATTTAAGAATTCATAAAAAGTTAACCATGTAGGATCTAATTCTCCACGTAACAGCTTTTCATCCCCACCCTCAAAATCAACTGTAAAAACATGATCAGTTAACGTGTCAAGAACGAGTACAGCGTTTGCACTCATTTCACTTAGAACCAAATATTGTTTCGTAAAATTGTGTTCAACTCGAGCACTTCGAGTGTGGGACTCAATTTCTGTTATATCAAGAAGTTCAAAGGCTACACTCTCTTCCCAAAAAGGTCCTTCATACCTGTTATAAAACCATTTGAACGTATTTGAGGGATTTGATTCTAACCTTACTAAACTATCTTGCACTTGATTTTTATCAGTGCGTTTATAGAGATCATCATGAAGGATTATCTCTAATGAATTGAATAGATTATTCACACTTACCATCTCCCTATTGGTCCTAGCTCTTTTTAAGTGTATATTCCGATGAGTTTTAGCCGTGTAAGAATATCGGTTTTTCCAATTTAATCTGTTTACATAAGTTAACCTAACCAGTTATTGTTATATGCAATAAATCCTAGAAGAGCACCGATACAACCACCAAAAACTAGAGCTGCTATCTGTCTTTTCATTTTGTTTTTTATCCTTTCGTTAATCCTTCGAAATTTTATGTATAATACGAATTCGATTGTATTTCTTTAAATTTCACTAATATGGACTTCCATACCTCTTCGCTTTCTGTTAAGAAATGTCCAGCTTCTTCTAGATAGTGGGTTTGTACATGAGGGATTTTATTAGCCATGTTTTTCACTTCAATGATAGGTGAAAAAGTATCTTTCTCGCCATGCCAAACGATTACAGGTGTTGTTAGCGCCTCTGCTTTGAACCCCCAATCTTTTGTTAATAATTTGCTTTCTTCCATCACTCCATCTACTCCTTGTCGGTATGCTTCTTTAGAATGCAGCACGCCATTTTCAAGAACGTCTCCATTTTGAAGCATTTTGTTGTCCCATTCTGAGAGATAAGAACCACCTTTTTTTAGATTTTCTATGTATAAATCAGGTTTCTGATCAATTAATTTTTTCTTGGACTTCTCTATCAACTTAAGCAACCACGGAAAGTGATTTGTAAGATAAAAAGCCAAACAATTCTCTTTTGACATGGTTTTAGGAGGTTTACCATTTACAAACGGTGTAGCCGTACAAACTAAAATACAGGTGTCGACCATTTTTGGGAGAGCATACGTAACAGCTGCAGCGAATGCTCCACCTCCCGATACACCTAACACGGAAAACTTTTCTAACTGTAAATGTTCTGCAAGTTCTTCAATATCTTGAGCATAATCAAGTAGTTTGAGCTTATGTTTCTTATCCGATAAACCGTAGCCAGGACGATCAGTAGCAATCAAATAAATGCCTAATTCTTTTGCGATTGGATCATCTTCTGTAAACCACACTCTTGAACCTGGTGTTCCGTGAAATAAGAATAATGGAATTCCTTCTGGATCTCCAAATACGGAATAACCTAACCTTCTTCCGTCAGATAAAACCTTGGTGTTATCATTCATAGCCAATCTCCCTTATCAAAAGCCGTTTTAGAAGTTTGAAAATAAGAGAATACAGTCCTTCTATATCTTCATTTTATCATTCTGGTTTGTAAGTTTAATCCATTTATATGTCTTTTTATGTATTTTTTTGTCATGAGGACTAACTCAAAAAAATAATCGCAACGTTAATACGCTGCGATTCTGAAAAATGGTTATTTATTTGGTTTTGATTTAGGGAAAGTAGCTACTTCCAAAACTCCCTTACTTTATATACTCGTACGCAGATCCCAAAGCTCAGGGAAGAAGCGTTGATCCAACACTTTCTTGAGATAGTTCACCCCAGATGATCCGCCTGTTCCGACTTTGAAGCCAATAATGCGTTCTACCGTTTTCATATGGCGGAATCGCCACTGCTGCAACCAGTCTTCAATATCTACAAGTTTTTCTGCTAATTCATACAAATCCCAATATCTTTCAACGTTTCGGTACACTTCTAGCCAAGCTGCTTCTACTGATGCGTTATATTCATATCGCTTCGTTACATCACGGTTCAGTACTTCCTCGTCGATATAAAGCCCCGCTTTTGCGAGTGCCTGAATGGAAACGTCGTACAGACTTGGTGTATGAAGAGCAGCCGTTAATTGTTCGTGAAGGTCTGCGTCTTTTTTATAGATTTCTAGGATGTGCGGCGTCTTATAGCCGAGAGCAAATTCAATCATGCGGTATTGGTACGATTGAAAGCCTGATGCTTGTCCTAGCTTGTCACGAAACTCCATGTATTCTGCTGGCGTTAAGGTTGAGAGTACATCCCATGATTCGATGATCTGAGATTGAATCTTTGAAACACGTGCGAGCATTTTAAACGCTGAATGAAGATTCCCGCTTTCAATAGAAGCTATCGCCGAACGCGTTTCGTGCAGAATGAGTTTCATCCATAGCTCTGAAACTTGGTGGATAATGATAAACAACATTTCATCGTGATGACCGGAAAGCCTTTTCTGACCGGATAAGATCTTATCTAGGTTCAGATATTCACCATACGTCATTTGGTTGATAAAGTCTGTGTGAAGTCCTTTTTCTGTTTCTTTGCTGTCCAATTTTTTCTGTTCTGTCATTGAAATCCACTCCCCCGACAAATTACTGGTATGTCACCGCTTTCATTATACATGATTGTCGAAGTATCGGATTATTCTCGGACAAAAAAATAAAACCCGGAACGAATTCCGGGTTTCTTCTTACAAGGAGGTTACTGATTAACGAAGTCCGCCTAGCGCTTGTGCTACAAGACGCTTAGTGATTTCGCCACCTACAGATCCGTTTGCACGAGAAGTTGTGTCTGGTCCAAGATGTACTCCGAACTCAGCAGCGATCTCTTGTTTCATTGCGTCAAGAGCTCCTTGTGCTCCAGGAACCACGATTTGGTTGCTGTTATTACGTGCCATGCGATTTCCCTCCTTTGGGATAATATGTACGAAAAACTTATTTGTTTTCCGTTAAATGTAGTATGGGTTAATTCTGAAAACCTATTCATAGAAATATAAATTTTTTCAAAAAAAAACAAGAACTCGTCATAAGTCCTTGTTTTTCAGCTCTTGGCTTAACAAATTTTCTTCTATTAATTGTGCTCTCTTTAACTCTTTTGCAGAATGTTTCTTAAAAAAGACTACCGTTCTCCAAGCAAAAATCGTAAAGAGGGCAAGCGTTATCAAAGCCGGTATGTACTCAAGTTTGTTCTCTGGAAATACGATTGGTAACATATCTTTGCACCCTTTCGGTAAACAATTCCGTCTTATTATACCAAATACGAACAATAATTGATATGTTATACAGCTGTATTTGTGTTGTTTCTGTTAACGCTTTCTACTTGTTTCGCACGTTTGTCTGTGAGTTTGCTAAGAGCAATTGCAAGAACGATGCCGATTGCAAAGCCTGCCAAAATATCAGATGGATAATGAACGCCAACATAAACACGACTCAATCCGAGTAGGAACGGAAGAATCGCACCTGACACTAGGATCCAGCGCTTTTGATACCGTTGATAGAGAAGAACGGCTGCAAATATGTAAAACGTTGTCCCTACCATAGCGTTTCCACTCGGAAAACTGTACCCGTCCTCTTCAAGAAGGCGGAAATCTAGCGGCCGTTCTCTTTGAAACATGGATTTAACTAGCAAGTTCAGACCATAAGAAACCAGAATACTTCCGATCAGTAACAAGCTGTTTCTCCATTGTCTCATTATGAAAAGAACAATTGCACCGAGTAAACAGAGTCCAGCGAGCACTTTGGCATCCCCTACGTGAGTGAAGGCTAGTACGATTTCATTTAACCGATCTCTTCGGAGATTTAAAATAAGCTCTCTCAAACTCGAATCGAAAGTTGTTATGAAACTTGAGCTGTAAAATGAAAGACTGACAAAGATTAACATACATAAACTCAAAGTTATTTTCATTATTATTCCCCCTACATCTCATATTACTTCACGTCATCCAATATTAGGAATAACAATTCGGGGGATTACGGATAAAAATTAATTTACTACGTAATTAAATTATATTACCTCGTATAAAAAATCCGATTACTACGTAATTAATTGAGATTACTACGTAATTCTTTATCTCTGTTTCCCTGAAACGCACATATCATCTATTTTCCTCCTGGAGAGTACACGCATATTTATCAACTGACTCTTCAAAAAGAAAAAGCCCCCCCTACAAAGGAGAACTTTCGCTTTCTGCTTCACATTCTTTTATATAACGGTTCCACGGATGTTCCCTGCATTCTGTGCTGCATGAGCGTTTGTGTTCATGCTCGCACTCTTCACACATCAACAGATGCGCGTTGCATTCTGGATTTCCGCATTTCACATAACGTTCTTCAGGGTTTCCGCAGTGATAACACTTACCCACCACAACCTCTTCCCCTGTTCTGTTAACAGGTACAGAGATCCGCTCATCGAACACATAACACTTACCGTCCCATAGCTTACCTTTGGCGATTTCATCATAGCCGTAAGAGATGATTCCGCCTTCTAGCTGAGAAACGTCCTTGAACCCTTCTTTTACCAAGAAGCCTGAGAATTTCTCACAACGAATACCACCTGTGCAATATGTTAGAACTTTTTTATCTTTATATTGACTGAAGTTCTCTCTCACCCATTGTGGCAGCTCGCGGAATGTTTCTACGTCTGGTCTGATCGCATTCTTGAAATGGCCGAGGTCGTATTCGTATGTGTTACGGGCATCTAAGATCACGACATCTTCTGATTCCATCGCTTCGAGCCATTCTTTTGGGGAAAGATGTTTACCCGTAAGTTCGTTTGGATTCACATCGTCTTCCAAACTTAAATGAACAAGCTCTGGTCGTACGCGAACCTTCATCTTTTTGAAGGCATGTTCGTTTGATCTCTCTATTTTAAAAACGGTATCTGCAAAACGAGAATCATTTTTCATGACCTGCATATAGGATTCGGTTTGCTCTACTGTTCCTGACACGGTTCCGTTGATCCCTTCATTCGCTACAAGGATTCTGCCTTTTAATCCGATCTCCTTACAACGAGCGAGATGTTCTTCTTTAAATGCTTCAGGGTCTTCGATTGTTACGTATTTATAATACAATAATACTTGAAAGTCCATGATTACCACCTACTTATACTTCTTAAAAAACTACCTTACCTATAATAACAAATTATGAGAAAAAGAAAAATACAGGACACGTCCTGTATTTTAGATTTTATTCAGTGTACTGTTTCTCAAAATGTCAGCTGCCTCATGCGCTTCTTCATCTTCAGCCAATTCAAGGGCTGTTTTTCCATCTTCTTTGGCGAGGTAAGGATCTGCTCCTTTTTCAACAAAATAGGCGATCATCTCAGGATCGTTATGCTGAGCGGCTTGATGTAGAATCGTCCAGCCTCCGCTCTGTTTTTCGTTAATATTAGCTCCGTGCGATAGTAAGAGACTCATCATCTCTTGGCGATTTTTCATATTTGCTGCCGCGGCATGAAGCGGTGTGTTCGCCATGTTGTTTCCTGACTTCACATGAACATCAGCTCCTTGATCAAGCAACAGTCTCACAATCTCGATATGTCCAAAATGTGCGGCCAAATGAAGAGGTGACCATCCTTCACTGAGTCCGTTTATGCTTGTTTCTTCGTTTTTCAAAAGTTCCTCAACAACCGTTAAATTCCCATCCATTGCTGCTTGGTGCAGATTCATCGTATCCACCCTTTCTGATAGTTGTTAGACGACTACTTCGACTTCCTGACACGAAAACCCTTTTACATACAATTATTTACAAATTTTTTCTCTGATTCCCAGTTGTTTCGCGGTCAAAATTATGTGAACATTTAAATAGTGAAAGTCGTTGGGGGAACTGAATATACGGGGGATTTTATGCGTTTAAAAATACTATCTTTATCACTGGCTGCTTTTCTCGTGATGACAACTGCAGCACACGCTTCAACACCATATACGGTTCAGCAAAATGACACACTGTGGAAGATCGCACAGCATAAAAATGTAAGCGTATCAAATGTTATCGGAATGAATCGATTGACGAGCCATAGCATCTATACTGGTCAAACGTTATATATTCCATCGTCTTCAAATCTACACAAAGTAGTAATTGGAGAGACTCTTAACAAAATCGCTTCGGCGTCAAATGTTAGTTTATGGGCAATCCAACAGGCAAACCCACAGATCAAAGAGATCAATTGGGTTTATCCTGGACAAGTGATCGAGCTGCCAGCTTCTGTTGCCAAACAACAGCCAGCACCAAAATCCACAGCTCCAGCACAACCTGCAGTCGGTTCAACTGCTACACAGGTTTCACAGCTTGTGAATGCAGAGCGTCAAAAAGCCGGCCTTGCCCCATTAACACTTGATGCTGAACTTAGCAATGTTGCTTTGGCAAAAGCTAAAGACATGATCCAGAATAACTATTTCGATCATAACTCACCTACTTACGGATCTCCGTTTGACATGATGCGAAGCTTTGGAATCGAATACACAGCAGCAGGTGAGAACATTGCACAAGGCCAAACTTCACCACAAGCAGTAATGACAGATTGGATGAATAGTCCTGGTCACCGCCAAAACATTTTAAGCTCTAACTACGACTCCATCGGAGTAGGTTATTTTGAGGGAGCTTGGGTACAACTATTTAAAAAATAAGGATCTTCCGCACGACTTTCCACTTAAAAACATGCAGCTTCTCTGGTTGCATGTTTTTTATATGTGTATCAACCGGTCTTCAGTCTTTATTTCCTGAATGACTTGTTGCATGTCATCAGTAGTTAGGAGACTTGTATGAAGAAGATGTTTAGAATCTAAGTCTGATTTCAAAAACTCATGAAAAAGAATCAAACACCTTTCACCCATTCGATCTTCGTCATTGCGCAACGCATCTCTTTTTACCAACGTATCCTTATCTGCCCAAAGAACAACGTATTTGATCGTAACGCCGAAATCACTCAACTGTTCTCTTAACCATTCAACATCCTTGGGAAAGATGATGTAATCAATCACAACGTCACAGCCATAATCAATGAAGTTCCTTGTAAGTTGAAGAATGTTATTCCAGATCAAATCATGCTCCTGTTCACTTTCCCAGGGCTTCTCTCTTCCATTAATGTGCATATGACTGATATCATCACCCGAGAGGTAGGCGCTTTCGGGTAAACTTTTTACAAGTTCAGTTGAAGTTGTTGATTTCCCGACTCCTGCAGGTCCTGACAGGAGATAAACGGTTCTTGCATGCTCTCTTGTCACTGGTGTTCCTCCACACTTAAAACTTTAATTCTAGTTCTTCTAAAAGTGCTCTTGCACCGTTCGGACTAAGTACGAACTTTCCGCCTGCATACGTGGAATTTTGATCTGTCACTTCTCCTGTAATCACACAAGAGTTATTAGCTATGTATTTCTTTAAAATAATACGGTCATCTTCTACAAATATCTCTATGCCATCCTTAATGTCTAGATCCATCATTCGGCGCAATTCAATCGGAATAACGATTCTTCCTAACTCATCCACTTTTCTTACGATCCCCGTGCTTTTCATTTGTTCTACCTTCCCTTTCATTCCAAGCGGATTATTACATTCTGTATTAAAGTTGCCACACTTGGTAAATTATGTTTTTTATGACTGAATTAATCATCTCAAAAACTTCTAAAAATAGGAAGGGGATTTGGGTTGGGTTAATTTATTGAGTAAATAGAACTAATTTAAAAGAACAAAATGCAAAAATACGATTTTTTGTATTTGTCATGAGGCAAGAATCCTATAACTTTTTCCCAAAATAAAAGCTTGCAGGAAAATTCCCTGCAAGCTTTAAACAGATTTTTTCATTACGACATAGGTTATGGCATTAGTCGTAAGAAGGACAGGTCTTAGATTACGTACGATTTTAAAACTTAACGGATTTATGACTGCTTTTAAAATTTCCCAGTTAGGATAGGAATTCTTAAGCAATTTGCTCATATCATTCGTATTCATGTTAATTTCAATAAGAGCTTCTAGTGGTGTTTGAGTTTCTAGATCAGTCTCTGTGACTTCGGAGTTTACAATCAAGCAATTTACCCCACCGTTACGAGTTCCTTTTTCCATTCGTTGAAGAACCGTCCTTAAAGATTCAACAGAATCAGCATGTTCTAGACTTGAAACAGCTACGATCAAATCATATGCATCTTCTTTGATTTCATATGTGCTTATGTCTGCATTAATAGGCGTGATATGATCCAATACTTCAAACTCTTTGCTATATTGTTCTAGTTTTTCAAGTGCAGAGTCTAGGAAGTCGACACAATCAATTTCAACACCTTGTTCTATAAACGCCTGAGCTAATGGAATACTATTTCTCCCCACTCCACAGCCTAAATCTAATATCTGAATATCTTGCAATCCACTCAAAATAGGAACTAACTCCATGACTGTTCTTACAGGTCTATTAAGCCATGAACCTTTTTCGAACAGTTTATAATTGTCATAACAATAATCATGGTATTCTTTTTCTTCTTGACGAATTCTCTCTAATTTATTCAAGCTCAAGAATCCTCCATTCATCAAACAGGAATCAATTACGCTCACTACACGGACAACTATTTTTGAAAATCAGAAAATCCTTCTAATGCTTTATTAATATTAGGCTCAAAATCAATCGCATCAAGCATAGCAATTCCTTCTACTATAATGAACGTTAAAGGTGCTAGTTTCTCTTTTTCTTCATCGTCAGCTTGAATGAGTTCAGAACAGTATTGGATAAAAATATTCCCGATCTGTTTGGCAATTGGATAATAAGGCTCTTCTTTTTTCGAAGCTCGTGCAATTAACTCGAGCCAGAGCTGAATGTAGGGTTTCACGACAGGGTTTTTGATCAATTGGTAAAGATGCGGTACTAATTGATTAAAAGGAATAGGAACTGTTTGCGCCTGTTCAAGAATAGTAATCAGGTTATCAGATATCTGGGTTAACACTTCTGTCATTAGCTCTTCTTTGTCTTGATAATAATGAAGCAGCATTCTGTCACTCGTCCCTGCAGCCTGTGCTAAACTTCTTAAGCTTCCTGACTGAAGACCGTTTATGAGAATATGGTTCGCCATTTTTTCTTGAATCTCTTGTTTTCGTAATTCGCCTTTTTTCATCACATTTTCCTCGTTGCATTTTTTATGTAGTATATGCTACATTTTAATTATGTAGCAAGTGCTACATTTTTGTGAAAATGGGAGGGATCTAATAAATGAAGAATAGTGAAGTTGCAGAAGTTAGCGATTTAGAATCACCACGTTTTTTCAGTAAAAAACAAACAGCAATTTTATTCGCATTCGGAATTATATTTTGGTTCAGTGGTGCAATGGCTGTTAAATTTGGGTATTCCATGGGTTTATTTGGCCATACGGGCAGTCTGATTTCTTTCGCTCTTGCTTTACCAGTATCTTGGTTTTCTGTTTTACTTATCGTGAAAGGTGCAGATCTTAAGCCCCTACAAATTGTTCCTGGAATCGGTTTAGGTCTTGCAACAGCTACATTCTTTGATGGAATTGTTCTAACTTGGGGAACTTGGGTTTATGGTACGAATTCAGATCAGATCAGTTTTGGTGCAGCATGGATCTTATGGGGTGCCTTTACGTTTTTGGCATTCGCATTTTTGGAAGCATACCGAAAAGGAATAAAATTGGCTTAAAGCGTTCAAAAAAATACCAAGTACACTTTAAAAGCGGTGTACTTGGTATTACTTTACTCTTAAGATTTGACCTGGAAATATGCTGTAGTTACTATCTAGATTGTTCCAGCTTTTGATTTGTTGAATCGTGCTTCCGTATTGTTGGCTAAGAGAATAAACCGTATCTCCACTCACTACAGTGTGATAAATTGCTTTTTTAGGAAGATTGAAGCTCTTCACAATCCCATTTACATGTCCTCGCGCAATACTTTCAATAAATGACGTTGTTTTCAACTTATTTGCATCATTCACATTATCTATAAACCCATTCTCTGTTAACAGAGCAGGCATATTTGATTCACGCAATACATGAAAGTCTGCTGTCTTTTGCCCACGATCACTAAAATTCACAAGTTTTAAAATTTCCGCATGGATATTATCTTGATACGTCGTTGTAGGTGCTATGGAACCTGGATAGACGTAATCTTCATACCCTGTTCCACCGCCTGCATTGGTATGAACGGATAAAAAGAAATCAGCTCCCCATGCGTTTGCAGCATCGGTTCGTTCTGTTAATGACTTTGTTACATCTGATGTCCTGCTCATCAAAACGGAAACATTGCTATATTCAGCAAGTAAAATATCTCTTATACGAAGTCCAATTTTTAAAGTAAGTGCCTTTTCTGTGAGGTTATTAGCAACCCCTCCAGGATCAGTTCCTCCATGACCTGGATCAATAAAGATTTTCACCATTTTCATCACCCCTATTATTCATCATATGATGGAATCTATGAAAAGGTTTGTACAATTTACTAGAGTTTATCTAGCCTTAAACGCCTTTTGTTGCATAGTGTCCAATCAACTAGAGAACTCCTTTCATAATCTACTACATAGAGAGTGTAACGTCTCTATAAAATGCACTACAAAGATATGGGGTGTCTTTTATGCGTAATTTCTTAAGTCTATTAGACGGATTATTTGCTGACAAAAAAATCCGCAAGACTCCACAAGACAAAAAAAGAATTGGCTAAAAACAAATTGCCTAACTATTTGAAGTTAGGCTAGACGTACATAATATATAAGAGGTTTATATTTTTCTCTAATTACCTTCTTACAATTGGAATCCAGATTTCAGCACTTCTCCCAGACTCCCCTACAAAGTAAACCTCAATCTCTGGCAATCCAGCATGTTGGTAGTCCGTTGCCGGAAACCACTCCCGATAGATTCGATGAAATCCACTCTGTATAGCTTCAGGAAGTGAGCCATGGCAAGGAAAAACAGCCCATGTAGTAGAGGGGATTCTCTTAACTGTCAATCTTTCAGAAGAGGTTACTACTTCTTCCTTTCTGCCAATCATATATGTAAAGTCCTCATCAAAGTTTAATGTTAGACCAAGTAAAGAGTTACTAATAGACTCTTGATTGATATCATCTATCGTTCCATCCCGCCTACACTCTCCCCAGAAATCTTGTCGTGTTCGACCTTCGTTTCCACAAGTTAGAGTAGTCGTTTTTCCGAAAACTATGAAAGATTCTTTTTCCTCAATTAAATAATCCAGTTCACGATCTCCAGAAACGGTAAGTTGGAACGAGATGCGTGGGAATGCTTTCAGTGATACACCCGATTGACGAGCTTCAGATGGTGAGATACCATGGATTTTCCGAAATGCCTTAGAAAACGATTCTGGGGTTTTGTACCCGTATTTCAATGCTACATCGATCACTTTGGAGGGAGAAACAGCCAGTTCTTGAGCAGCTAAGGTCAGCTTTCGTTTCCGTACATATTCCGCAACTGTCATTCCAGAAATCATAAAAAACATTCGTTGAAAATGGAAAGGTGAAGAATACGCTACCTTCGCAATCGCGTTGATATTTAATGGTTCCTCCATCATACTCTCTATGTAATCTAAAGCTTCTTCCATCCGATTCAGCCACTCCATACTAAACCACCTCTATAATATTGCTCGAAAAGATTGATAAAATATAACTTCGCTCCTCTGCTTTGTTAACCTGCTATTATTCTCTTTTCATACCAGTTCGTTAAAAGCACGGAATGACAGGATACCCAACAATACTGCTTCTATAATGAAATGGAAAAGTACAAATTTATGAAAAGAGGGATTAGATGAAGAAAAGCATGGTTAGTTTGATTACAGTCGGGCTATTATTCTCCAGCGGTTCAGCTACTTGGGCTCACCCATCTAAACAGAAAAAGGTGGAGTATGTTGCGTTAGGTGATTCCATACCTGCTGGGATGACGCCTTATGGTAACTATGATGAAAGTTATCCGGATATGCTAAAAGATATGTTCCAGCGCTCAAACACTAAACTAAAAGACTATGACAATTTTTCAGTTTCAGGTTATAGCTCAGAACAATTGAAGGACGATGTTGAAAATAACTCTACTATTCGTAACGAACTTCGTGAGGCTACTCATATTACGATTACGATTGGAGCCAACGATCTGTTTCAAAAACTACTATCTGACCCATCAACCGCACAACAAGGAATTGATGCAGCAAGTTCAAATTTAAACGATATTCTACAAATGATTGACGAGTTAAACCCAAAAGCAAACGTCTATGTCATGGGCTATTACAATCCTTTTGCTTATTATCCAAAAGAAGTTCAGAATTTCCTTGTTCCCCTTTCTGATACCTTGAATCATGAAATTGAAGTTCGAGCTATAGAAAACGGTGATACATATGTCCCTACTGCATATGTCATCGATCCTGAGTTTGAAAAATACATGCCTAACCCTGAAGATAACCATTTAAATGTGAAGGGATATAAGGTGATCGCTAAAGAATTTTGGAAGGTTATGAAAAAAGATAGATGAGAAAAAAGACTCGTCAATGGCGAGTCTTTTTTCATTAAAACACTTCACTAATCCTTATTCATCAAATCCTAAATTTATCGGTTGATCTGGTAAATTCTCAGATCCCATCATATTGGTAGTTGGCTCTGATTCATCTACTTCTACAAACTGAAATCCGTCTGCCCATACTTTCCCTTGTCCGGCTAAAAGCACCCCAAAATGCATAGACGCACTTTCAGCAGGAACATCGAGTACCACTTTATAATAGTTCCAATCAGAGGTTCCTGAAATTGACCGGTTGTCCATATTGTCAAATTGAACAACATCCCCTGATTGATTGTCTACGCGAAACCATGCTCCACACTTTGTTACATCCTCCGTTTTTAAATAGCACGACATCTTAATTCTTTTTCCTCTGAATCGTTCTGCTGAAATACTTTGCATCATCGTACCAAATTGTCCTTCTCCCATATCCCCTGTTGAATATAAAAGACCTGATTTGGTTCCAGTATGGAATACCTTATCATCCGATTCCATGCAATAATCACTTGGATGCGATCCGCTCAACATCCACCCTTTTACTGTTGTTGTTTGGTTCATTTCATTTTCCTCCATCCCACTAATGGTTCTCATCAGTTTTCGATATTTTCCCGGTGGCATGTTGTACAGTTCTTTAAATGAACGTGTGAAAGCTTCTTGTGATTGAAACTGTAATGAAAATGCGATGTGTAAAATGGACTCATCCGAATAGAGAAGGTACATGGCTGCTATCGCTAAACGCCGCTTACGAACATACTCACTTAACGTTTGGCCCGTTTCTTTCTTAAAGATCCGCGATAGATGAAATTTCGAATACCCTACTTTATTTGCATAATGTTCTAGGAACCAGTCATCTTGTAAATGTTCTTCAATGTAACGAATGGTCTCCTTCGTGACTTCACTATACATCCTGCTCACCTCACTATTATCATAATAGAAGGTGTAAATGAATTTTTGATATTATTTGCTAATCTATCTATTTTTTTCATACTTTTTATGAACATCACACTAAATAACACAGCGGAAGTTAATTAGTTCATTAGTTATAAAAAAATGCACTTCCTCTTCTCGAAGAAATGCAATCATTTAGTAATTATTCGCGCTTAATATACCTCTTGATTATTCGATGTGAATTTTATTCTCAACATTACTGCAACGATGCTACTCGACATTCCAGCTAGTAGAAACAGCCAAGTAAACCATTCCAGACCCATAGTAGGGGATCTAAACGTTAACGAACTGGCTAAAAATAGTGTAAGTCCCAGTATGCCGAAAAATAAGCTCAGTTTGTTCGTTTGATTTTTTAAAAGCCATGTAGCAATTAATACAAGCATATACAACAAGCTAATTGTCATGAGTATGGGGAATACTGGTTTAAATTTTGCTGCGTAGATGAAATGATCCAATCCTGAGATATCAGATACATTTGTTACAGCTCCATGTTTCCATGTTGAAAAAATAGCCGAGTACTTCCATTCCCACTGTGTATCTCTTAATTCACTTCCTTCATACCATGCTGAGAACGTTGAAAATAAAAATACTAAGATTGATAAAACAAATTGAATCATATACGACATAGCTAGCATTCCCTCTCATTCATATGTTGTTCCTTATTTTACCATGCGAGGTTTGATCTTTGCTAATTACTATTAGACTAAATTTCTTAAGGTCAGTTAATTTTAATCGAAGAACATTGAGAACGATATCCTAGTCGTTTTAATTATCCGATTTTCTCCGCTAACTCTAGAATTATTCCTTCTGGACCACGAACGTAGCAAAGTTTATAGCTAATCTCGTATTGCTCGATCTCACTAAAAGTTTCCATGCCCTTCTTTTCCAATATAGCAACAATCGCCTCTAGATTCTCAACCGCAAAGCAAATATGTCGGATGCCTAGCGTATTTGCATAAGGTTGTTGAGTATCTGAATCATCTGATGGCGTATGAAATTTGACTAGCTCTATCCAGGTCTTACCATCAGGCATTCCTAATTCTACACATTCAGTTTTTACATTTTCAAGTCCAACAAGCCTGTCCAACTGATTTCCTTGCATTTCCCATTCCGCTTTCACTTCAAGTCCTATTTCAAGGAAGAATGCTTTCGCTTCTGAAAGTTTGTTTACGTTTATACTCACATGATCGATTCTATTAACCTTCATAATCAATTCCTCCGATGTTCATTTTGGCTCATAAGTTATATTCGATCGAACCACTTTTAAACCTTTTCTGAAATGAAAGTTCCCTTCTTAAAGCTAAATACATTCAAAGCTATCCATCCTATTTTAAAATACTTATCTAGTTAAATAGATTCACACAAAAACTACTAAAAGTTCACTTTCCAAAATTACTTCTATAGTAAGACATTATCATTTTTTTCCAATGTTTCTGATTTCCATATACATATTACCTTTTCTGCATTATATTGGAACACATTAAGAGGAGGAGAGTTATTATGAAAAAGTTTCTTAGTCTATTCACTGTGTTTATTTTTTCACTCGTGCTCGTTGCTCCATCGTTTGCGTCTGCAGCTCAAAAGTTGATTCAACCAATCAACAACGCGTATATTACCGCTGGTTTTTTGAATGCTAACTA
This sequence comes from Fictibacillus halophilus, assembly GCF_016401385.1. Classification (NCBI taxonomy): domain Bacteria; kingdom Bacillati; phylum Bacillota; class Bacilli; order Caryophanales; family Fictibacillaceae; genus Fictibacillus; species Fictibacillus halophilus. The sequence continues at coordinate 1,675,971 of NZ_JAEACF010000001.1, forward strand.
TCAGCAGAAATTTGGCTTCAAACATTATGGATGGGATTTAACTTCAACTAACAGCAGCAGAGCGGTTTGGGCGAGTGGAACTGGAAAAGTTTTAGCTACAGGCTACGATAACGTTTTAGGTAACACCGTCATTGTGAAATATCCCGCATCTTACATCCATTCAACAGGTGCAACAAAAGATCTTGTGTTCCGATATAATCACTTAGCTTCTATTGCCGTATCTAAGGGGCAAAGTGTTACAAAAGATACTCGATTAGGTAACTATGGAAATACAGGTATGTATTCGACTGGTCCACACCTTCACTTTGAAATTGATACAGACACCGTTTATTACCAATACTCTCCTACACTAGGATCGAGTTCAAATATTATAAAAGCGGGTACTGCTAGCACGGTGCTATCTCCGAAAAATGTTCTATATACTAAAGTCTCTAATCCTGATAACCAGAGCATTTATATCGTTGGAGATGGCTATCAATCTTCCTCTGAAGATGACCTTCCTTTTAAAAACTAATAACAAAAGAGACAAAGCAACACTCGCTTTGTCTCTTTTTATTGTTCACTTCATTTATCCCAACTGGCCTTTAAACTTTTTACTGGCAAAGAAGTAAGCAATCACCATAATTCCGATACACCAAGCAAGCGCAACCCAAATATCATTTCCAACTGATCCATCATACAGTAGAGCACGAATTGCGTTCACAATGGATGTTACAGGTTGATTCTCAGCAAAGATTCGTACAAGCTTAGGCATTGTTTCAGTTGGAACAAATGCTGAACTGATAAAGGGTAGGAATACGAGCGGGTAGGAATAAGCTGTTGCTCCTTCCATAGAACTTGCTGTTAAACCCGGAATAACGGCGAGCCATGTTAGTGCTAGTGTAAATAGTCCAAGTATTCCCGCTACAGAAAGCCAATCTAGAAGTCCTGCGTTAGAACGAAAACCCATCAGCAAGGCGACTAGGATAACAATCAAGATGGTAATGGCATTTGAAACAAGTGAAGTACATACATGTGCCCACAATACCGACGATTGTTTAATCGGCATAGTTACAAAACGAGCCATTAATCCACTCTTCACATCTGTAAACAGTCGAACAGACGTATAAGCCACGTCTGATGCGATCGCCATCAGCAAAATTCCCGGTAATAAGTAATTCACATAGTTGTCTGTCCCTGTCTCTATCGCACCGCCGAATACATAGACGAACAATAGCATCATCATAATCGGTGTGATTGCCACCGTGATAATCGTATCCGGACTTCGCATGATATTACGCATTAAACGCCCTAATAAAGTTCCTGTTATACTTTTCATTTACACACTCTCCTTTTTACCGATGATGTTGAGGAAAATATCCTCGAGCGATGGCTGCTTTTCAACGTACTCCACTTTTGCTGGCGGAAACATCTCTTTCAGTTCTTGCAGTGTTCCGGTCTTAATGATTACTCCACCATGTAATATCGCGATACGGTCTGCGAGCTGCTCGGCTTCTTCCAAGTATTGTGTGGTCAGTAATATGGTCGTGCCTCCATTCGCAAGTTCCTTCACTGTATTCCAAACTTCAATACGTGCTTCAGGATCAAGTCCCGTTGTTGGTTCGTCGAGAAAAATAACGTTCGGTGTCCCAATCAGACTCATGGCAATATCCAGCCTTCGTTTCATACCACCCGAATATTGATCTGCTCGTTTGTTCGCGGCTTCCGTCAAGCTGAATCTTGCAAGTAATTGATCTGCTACTTGAGCTGGGTTGTGAACACCTCTCAATTTAGAGATCATCATCAGGTTCTCCCGCCCAGTAAGCATTCCGTCTAAAGCTGCAAACTGCCCTGTCAAACTAATGCTCTGGCGAACTTCATCGGGTTGACGATCGATATCGTATCCACAGATGTGTGCTTTCCCTTCATCTGCTTTCATTAGTGTAGAGAGAATGTTGACGATCGTCGTCTTTCCCGCTCCATTTGATCCTAACAATGCGAAGATTTCTCCCCTGTGCACCTCAAAACCTACTCCTTTTAAAACTTCCTTATCTTTGAAAGACTTTTTCAAGCGTTTTATAGAAATCGCTGTTTGATTCATGATTTTCCTCCTAATAGATTATGACTTTCACTATTCAGTAACACTTATAATAAGTATCACTTAGTACCTAACAAAAAATTAACTGAATAGTTCCCATTTCAAGCTATTCAGCCATATATGTTACTCTTTTTCTAATTCCTTCTTAATACTTTGGTTCAGATCTTCACGATATTTAGCAAAATAGGTTTTGGCGTTTGTTACGAGTTCATCTGCGAAAGATGCCACGTCTTCCCCTGTAATGTCTAGCACGGGTCTCCCTTCAGCTGCTCCCGCTTCAAACAAATCAATCAACTCATACTGAATGTGTAGCATATCCATGCCGTTGCCCGCTGAGAAGTTCCACATATAGTTTTGAATCTTTTTAAATACAAACTGATAATCCTCTGGAAGTGCTTCAACACGAGCCATCATCATTTTGTATTCTTTCTTATCGCCGATCATCTTTTTAATCCATTCCAACATATTTCTTTCCTCCTTTTTATCCCTTCCATTCAAAATGCTAAAGAAACACTTTATGAGCTTAATGTGATTTCAATAAATTAATCTTTGAAGATACGAAATCCCATTTTCGCCAAAATGATTCAAGTTCTTGTCTGCCAGCTTCATTAAGCGTGTAAAACTTTCGAGGCGGCCCCATATCTGATGGCTTCTTAACTATGTCTACTAATTTCTTTTTTTCTAACCGTACAAGGATCGTGTATACCGTACCCTCCACCACTTCTGTAAATCCTAAATCGTTTAAGCGTCGTGTAATCTCATAGCCATAGGTTTCATGACGACTGATAATTTCTAATACACAGCCTTCCAGTGAACCTTTTAGCATCTCTGTTAAATTTTCGATGTCAGGAGCCTCCTTCGTTTCATCTGACTTATAATAAGTATGACTTAGTACCGTTGCAAAAAAAAATTGAAATCACTCTTACTATTTAGTATTACTTATTACCTCTACATTGTATGACTGAGTACCATAAATGTCAACCGTTTTCCAAAAATAAATTTTTACTGTTTATAAAAGACTCGTCTCAGACGAGTCTTCAAATTATGATGAACTTAATAGAGAGCAAAAGTAGCAATATACTTTCTACCTCTCCTAAACCAAAATCAATCTTTACTTCTTCACAAACTGATTATTAGCAAACTCAAACCCAACCGTTAGATCCTCCTTTAAAATTAACATCGCACTAAACTTTTTCTTTTCTTTCGCTTTTGGTTTAAAACCTTTAATAAGGCTTGTTTTCCCTTTCGTACAAAGATCCTTCACCTGTTTTTCCGTAATCGTCTTACCAAGTAATTTCCCTGGAAAAGTTTGTTTGCAACCATTAGCATGTTCTGAGCAGCGATAATAGGAACGACTTACGCTGATCTTTCCTTTTTTACACCGAGGACAACTAGCAATCGGTTTCTGACTCACATTCTTAACTCCATCAATACTCTCCTGAATAGGTGCAGCATTCAATTGTCCAGGTACTTCTTCAATTAATTTGTTAAGAAACTTTGCGATGCTTCCCAAAAAAGCTTGAGGTGTCCCATCTCCGTTTCCTATTTTCTTTAGATAGGTTTCCCATTTGGCCGTCATGGATGGACTCGATAGCAGGTTACCTTCTATCGACTGACACAGAATCTTTCCTTTATCAGTAATGTGAACAATATTCTTTTTCACTTCAATGTATTGATGCTTTTTAATGGTCTCAATGATTCCACTTCGTGTCGCTTCCGTACCTAAGCCTTCTACCTCTTTTAATATTTCACTTTCTTCTTCATTCTCAACCGACTTACCACACGTTTTCATCATTGAGATGAGTTGACCTTCTGTATAAGGTTTAGGAGGGGTAGTCATTCCTTCTTTCATTTTGACGAAACTTTTCACTTCTTCCCCTTTTTCAAGTTTCGGAAGAGCTTGTGCTGCTTTTTCATCTTTATTAGCATTTGGGTTTTCTTTGTCCTTTGATCCATAGTTAAAAAGTTCTTTCCATCCCTTACTGATCTCTGTTTTTCCTACGGACTCGAAGTCTAAACCATTCACGCTCGTTGTTACTTTTGTCTCTTCGTACACATAATCGTGATGAAACATCGCAAGCGTCGTGTTTAACACTTCAAAGTAAATCTTTTTCTCTTCAATTGATAACCCTTGAATTTTTGCTCGGGTTGGAACATTTTTTGTCGGAATAATTGCATAGTGTTCTTGAACCTTTGAAGAGTCTACATATCTTTTACTAGGTCGTTTAGAAGCTGAAGAAAAACGATTCTCTATGAGATCTTGATAAGACTCAAGATTAGCAGATAGATACGCGAACTCATTCTCTGTAATGTACTGGGTGTCAGTTCTTGGATACGATAGAATTTTCTTATCGTACAACTTCTGAACCGTATCTAAAACCTTTTTAGGGCTGTATTTCCATCTTCTGTTTGCTGTTGCCTGCAACGTCGAGAGCGCATGCAACTTAGGTGATTTGATTCTCATTTCTTTTTTCGAAACGGCTTTAATGATACCCGTATCTTTACCAGTAATGTTGTGCTTGTCCAGCAGTTGTTGTACTTCCTCTTGTTTTTCGCTTTTAATTCTTGCTTTGCCTTTATACTTTCCGTTTGCGGCGGTAAAGTTCCCTTCAATCTCATAAAAAGGCTTTGCCACGAAATTCTCAATCTCGAGGTGCCTTTGATAGATCAAGTACGTTGTTGGCGACTGCACCCTACCGATGCTCAAGCTATCCGTTAGTCCCTTTTGCTGTAAAAGTAACGTATAAAGGCGGCTTCCGTTCATGCCAACAAGCCAATCAGAAATCTGACGTGTTTTCGCTTCGGCATACAGCAAGAGATCTTTCTCATTATCATGTAAGTTAGAGAACCCTTTACGGACCTCATCAACTTCTAGAGAGTTTATCCAAAGTCGTTTGATGGTTTTGCCTCTCACACCTGTCAAATGATAGATCGAATAAAAGATGTTCGAACCTTCACGATCCACATCACATCCGTTAATGATGATATCCGCTTCTTTAAATAAGCGTTTTACCGCGTTAAACTGTTCATACTTCCCCGTTGCGACCTTAAATTCATAACGTTCAGGTAAAATCGGTAAAGAAGACAAACGCCATGTTCCCCACTCAGACTTATATTCTTTGGGTTGCTTCAGCTCGACCAAGTGACCGATGCCCCATGTGATTATGGCGCCACTTGGGAAGGTGCTGCATGGGTTTAATTCTATATGCGTTTTGTCTTTTTTCTTTATTGAAAAGGCATCTGAATAAGCCTTAGCTTGGGATGGCTTTTCTGCTAAAATAACTATTTTACTCATAGGAATTCACCTTTTTACTGAAATTTTTTACTTAAAGAAAAAGAAAATAAGGGAAGCGATACACCACCCTTACTCTACTTTTCTATTTGACTGGTTATAAATGTTTATTTAGAGAAGGCTTTTATCTCGACTTGTATCATCTAACGTTGGCAAGACGTTCTCTAGATCCAGAATGTCTTTTTCCCTAATTAACGAACTGCCACCTTTATATAAAAGCTGAATTTCTGGTCTTATGTATGGAACTCCTGCAGAAGTCTTCAATTCGATATCAGTTAGCTTCCTTCTTATTGTACCATTTCGCTTGTAAATCCAATAATCATTCTCTGAATCTATGATCATCACTTGAAAAGCCCAAGTGGATTCTCCCTTTTTCTTAACCCATATATTATCAAAATGAGAATCTAGCTTTTATAACATACAATACAAAGTATGTGGATAAATAGTAAATACTCATCTTTCAAGAATTTAAAAGTAATAACACCACCTAGTAAAGAGTGGTTTTAAAAAAAAAACAGTTCCAAGGAAATAAATGCTATATTTTTCTTTAGTAGAATAGTATAATTAAATAGTTTTCGCAGACAACATATGATTATAGGGGGTTTTATCTTGCGTAAATTTTTGCTTTTAATTTTAGTTCTAGGAGTTTCTTTATTAGGTGCTTGTTCAAATAACGAGCAAACAAATGAGGAGAAGACTACTTCTGCCAGTAAGGAAGAAAAGAAAGATGGCGTTTCAGTTGATAAAGGGCTTTTAAATGTAGAAGTTACTCTACCCGCTTCTTTTTTTGAAGGAGAGGATATAGATTCTACTATCGCTGAAGCAAAAAAAGATGGGGTTAAAGAAGTAACTAAAAACAAAGATGGATCTTTAACTTATAAAATGTCGAAATCTAAACACAAAGAAATGATGAAAGAAGTAGAAACAAGCATTAAAGAGTCTGTTGAAGAAGCCAAAACTAGTGGAGACTATGCTTCTATAAATGACATCACTTATAACAAATCATTTTCTGAGTTTACACTCTTAGTAGATAAAGCAGCCTATGAGAATAGTATGGATGGTTTTGCAGCTATAGGCTTTGGGATGACTGGTATGATGTACCAAATGTATAACGGAGTTGATTCGGATGATACGAAAGTAACTATTTTTGTAAAAGACAAAGCTACAGAAAAAACATTCGATGAAATTGTATACCCTGACGCATTGGAAGAAACAAGCTCAAATTAAGTCAAATTCTAAAGCTAGGAGGAAAAGATATGAACATAAATTTAAAAAAGAGAATAAATCTATCACTGATAAGTTTTCTTACGATCGGTTTACTTAGCGCATGTGGACAAGATACTAAAGATGTATCTATTGATGAGACTAAACAAGAAACCAAGGAATCTTCGAGTAATTTAACCAATTCTAAAGAAAAAAAAGAGTCAAAACTTGGTTCTAGAACTAACCCAGTTCCCTTTCAAAAAACAGCGACTGTTGACGATGAAATAATCAACGATAATGGTGATTCATTTAAAATTAAACTTGATTTAACCGTTACAGAGGTAGTTCGCGGTGAAGCAGCTTATAACAAACTTTATGAAATGAATGAATTTAATGAAAAAGCACCAGAAGGATACGAATGGGTATTAACAAAAACCAAAGTAAAATTAACAGAATCTGAAACAGATGATTTGGCATTCCTAGTTGATGGAATAGTTAATTTCTCAATGGTAAGCGAAAATGGTGATATATATAGCGGAGATATTACAGCTACAACTGAACCTGATTTTAGTTTTGAAATGTATACAGGAAATGAAAAAGAAGGATATATTGCTAATCTTGTAAAAACAGGCGAAAAAGCTCAACTGCGTTACGAAAATATGCTCGACGGGCAGGTATTTTTTAATCTACAATAATAAATACATTTCGCGAAAAAGTTAAACTATAACCCGAATTAATATCTTATTCGGGTTTTTTCACGTTTTTATATTGCAGAATTCTACGACTAAATGTATCAAGTTCTATCTAATCTCTCTGCTTTATGCTTTGCATATAGACCGGCTTTAACGAGGCCAATAGAAAAAAGAGAAAGTATGCCATTATAAACAATTGCAAAGTAAGCTAATTGAGGAACCTCAAATTTAATTGAGTAAAAATAACCTGCTGCCATACTCATTGAAACAATATAAATAAATGGAATTCGATTTAAAGAGTAGGTAATTGCCCCACTAATTATTAGAACCAAAGAACCCATGATAAAGAATTGATTGATAAATACAAACAGAAACTCCATAAAAGTTCCTCCAAATATCTCGCCATTTTGTTATTTATAATCATATTATTGTAATATTTTTTAGCTTTAAAAAGTTATAAAACTCAATTTGCGAACCCTACACTTTCTCAACCGAACTACTAGTCGCAAATATCCCAGCTAGCAAGGTTATTAAACCGATGATAAAAAATGCTGGTAATAACAACATCATCATACCTACTGCAGCAAATCCATCTCCCACTGCTAATCCAACTGGAATAGAAATAAGGAATGTTAAAAACGGGTTAAACCCTATCATAATAAATAGTCCCCACACTACGCATTTCCTCTTTGTTGTTTTTCCTTTTGTGAGCTTTATTGCCAACACTGCTAACAGCAACAGTGCACCTATAGCTATAACAAATGCCATTGTCATTACCCCACTTTTTATCGAGTCATATCCATTTCAACGTTAATAATGGTTAAAATGGATCTATTTTAACTATATGCTCACATTTTACTCAATAGCTCACGTTGATTTTCCTACCTCTTAAACTATGTAAACAATCTTAGATGTTCCAAATTGTCATTAAACAAACAGTGCCATCATAATTAAATCTTGATATTGACCCTTCATTTTCACAGCTTTTGCTTTTCTTCCTTCTTCCACAAAGTTCAAAGATTTATATAATTTAATTGCTCCATGGTTGTCTTCCATGACTTCAAGACAAATCTTTTCGATGGTTTCGTTGTTCCTAGCCCAGGTAAGTAGTGATTCTATCAGTGCTCTTCCAACGCCATGATTTCGATATTGGGGTAAGACGGTCATCGCAAAAGAACCTTGGTGTGCTATTTTTTCTTTGTTTCCGTTTTTAAAGTCCATTACACCTACAACCTCGTTTTCAAATTCAGCCACAAGTTTAATATAATTTGGGTTTGCAGAGTAATATTCTAATTCCTTTTTGATATCTTCCAGATTTAACTTTGCAAGATCTTCCACAGTACTTAACATGTAGGGAGCATCGACTAATGCTTTTGGTGCTGCACTTAACATCATTTCCGCATCGTCTACAGTAGCCTCCCTTATTGTTACATTTTTCCCACTTTTGGTTTTATAAACGTTACTATGAGTTGATAGAATACTAACGCTCCCTTTCAGATGTAATGTTTGATTTAATTTACTACTACAATTTCCCCTTCACCACTAGGGACTTCAAAACCGTTAAGATAAGAATTTAACAGTTCATCTGAAATCGGGAAAGAATTTGCATCAAAGCGTTTGTTCCTTAACTTTAACCGCTTCCTTAACTCATCCGTATGAACTTTTAAATAGATAAGTTTCCATTTACCGCCAGAATTCTCAATTAGCTTTTTATATTCGTTCCTTCTTGCTCGATCCCAGAAACTAAAATCAACGACAACTTGTTGTTTTTCGTGAATCAACTGAATTAAACGCTTTCGTAATTTATCCTCTGCTTCTTTTCTGTATTCCTCAAACCTTTCCATTGGGAAATCGATTCCCCAACGGCCATTGGTTGCCCATATTTCCTCATCAATTGAAAGACGCACAAAACCGTTCTTCTCTAACTGTTGTGAAAAGGTGGTTTTTCCTGACCCGGCCACACCACACATCATTACAACTAAAGGAGTTACAGCATTTTGTTCACGGTAGATTAATTCAAAATTAAATACATCAAACATCTGCTTACCCCTTCCACACTAGAAATGTATGTTTAAATTCATTTTAAAAATTCCCCGTATCAATCTAGAAAATTTTTATTAACCGTTCTCTATTATATGTAAATTTTTTTACAAATTATTTAGTTCAATAAAAATAGCATTTCTCCTCCTTGAAGCAATGCATCGGATAGCTGAAAAACTTATACCATCCAAAAAATATCATGAAGGGAACGTGTCAAGCTATGCTCTCATAATTTATTGAGGTAATGAAGCATTTTACATTGGAGGAAAGGGAATGAACCCTATGTATGCTTATCGCAATCCGCAAACAACTCAAAATGGACCTATGCAAGTTATAGTCATAGAACCTTTTGTATATGAAGCGTTACGAAGTTTAATAGGAAAAAGAGCCGTATTAGATACCACACGCGGTTCTGTTAGTGGAATGGTTATTGATGCAAAGGTTGATCATGTTGTCATTCAAGAGCATGATTCTACATTCTTTGTTCGTCTGAGTGAAATTGTTTGGATAATGCCAGAATCATAAATACTATTATTTAGCTACACCTTTAGGCACTCCACAGATTTCCATCCTTAACTCAAACAGACTACCATTTTTAAAAATGGATTTGTCTGTTTGAGTTAATATTTTTCTGGTGTAGTCTACTCAGACTAGATTCTAGTTCAAAGTAATGGAGTAAAAATAAAAAAAGGAACCCTAATCAAAAAGGCTCTATTATCATAAACAAATATAAGCTTTAAACCGTTTGATAAGAAAAAGTGAATCCTTAGCAGAATTCTATTGAACCTTCTATTACGAATTTATAAAGTAATTGGACCCCTTTTTAGAGTCATTTCTTAAATGACACGTATACATAGTAAGTAAAAGATGCTAACGGTTTATTCACTTGCTTCAGCAGCCATTGCACTTGCTTTCGTTTTATGGACGGTTCCGAATGGATGTTCTGGTGGAGCATAGATCGCATACAGTTTTAAAGGCTTATTGCCAGTGTTGGTTAAATTGTGCCACTTACCCGCAGGAATCATAATGGCAAAGTCGGCATAAGCTTTAACGGCAAAGTCTAGTTTATTTTTGGAATTACCCATCTGAACGATCCCTTCACCTTCTTCGATTCGTAAGAACTGATCAGTATTTGGATGGACTTCTAATCCGATATCATCTCCAACATTAATGGTCATCAAGGTTACTTGCAAATGCTCGCCAGTCCATAAAGCCGTACGGTACGTATCATTTTGTTTAGATGCTTCTTCAATGTTAATAACTAATGGCTTTCCTCCATAATCTCTTATTTCCGCTAAGCTATCTCTGTATAACCATTCCATTTGAGATACACTCTCCTTTTTTTGCTCAGAAGCTTGCATGAAAACATGCTGAACATAAGGATGATTACTTTGCTGACAGATCTCCTTATAAGCATGACAACCTTCTGTTTCCGCATCATAAACTTTTCTCAATCCATCTTTGTAACTGTAGAGAGCGACCGAATATACACGATATTCTGGCTGGAATCCAGTAAGAGAGATATAGAGTTCACTAAATTTCTGCAAATTATATCGATTAGCTTCAAGTAATTGTAGAATGTGAGTTCTATGAAGCTCATTTGGCGCAATTTGTGCTAGGCTCTGGGATAAGCTAATCGCTAAAGCTTCTCTCTGAATAGCCATAAGAAAGGGTTCTGCTTGTGTATACACTTTACTCATTCCCTTCAGAACTTTTCAGATTATCATATGCCTATGTTTCTTATTTTAGTATGAGTGGACAGGTTGAATTCTGTTTTCCATAGGATTTAGAATATTATCCCTTAAATATTGTTAGATACTATCTTTTAAGTGGTGGTGTATGATATATAACTTTTTAAACGAAAAAAACCCCCTGAGTAATTGCACACGGGGTTTAATCAACACAGTTTTTTTAACTTGTTATTTGCAACTTGTCTATGTTAAGATTTAACGACTTTATTGTCTTTTATGTGAATATCATGCACAGCGACCAAACTTTCTAAAGCTCGTTGACTCAAACGATCTGCATCATAAGCACAAATCGAGATAACACTCATTGTTTTTAGTAATTGATCAATTCTTCTTTCATAACTGATTAATTCTTTACTCGTTAAGTCATTACCCCATTCAACATGACCCCAGGTCACAATACGTTCACCCTTCTCTACATAAGGCCTCACCTTATCTAGAAAATGGTTATAAATTGAATCAGGGTTAAAACTTTCTTGCTCATAGTAAAAATCAAAAGTATTTTCTCGCTTTAAATTTAAAAGCTTTTGCTCACATACTGATTCTTTTAACCTTTTTAAGATCATAGGATAAATCCTGTCGTTTTCAACGAGCAAAACCTGTGTACCTCTATTTAGTTCATCGCTTAAATAATCTGCAGCTATTTGAACATAATGATCAACTTGGTTAAAGACAAAAAGTATATGGGCGTTTTCAGACTTAAGATGATCGATTTCATCCGTTAAATTCACCTTATTATCTTTCAAAAAAACATTCCTCCCTGTAAGAGTTTATCTATAATTAGAAGAATCGTTTTTACTCACTATTCTTGTAGACACTATTTTTTCCTATTCAATTAGCAACTTAACTATTATCAGAAAAAAGAATCTTTCTTTCTTTCATGATTACAATCGATTGCCGAAGATATTGAAGAAACCTTAAATAAAGAAAAAAATAGTGAGAATTTAATCTTCCTATGTTTTCATACGTATCATTAATCTGTTTGATTTTGCTTCTTTTTCAAATACTCGGTACGTAATTTTTCAAGATGCTTCTTTTTATCAAATTTGGCAGGCGTCTGTTTTTCATGAAACTTTGTCACAGCTACCTTACCTTTGTCATCCAATTGATATTTCCCCACTTTGTTCACCTACTTTTCTAATCTTTAAAGAAAATCTATTAAACAAATATAACATACCTTATTTTACAGAGGTAAACCTTATTACTTTAATAGTGTACTGCAAACTTTACATATATCAGTAAAACATTTGAAACTTAGTAGAATTAATTAATCATTATCTTTTAGAGAAGAATATCTTAAATTTATTCAAGGTTATTATTTCTTCTAATATAAGAATTTTGCCTTTTAAAAAGGAAAAAGTCCTTCTTCTTCATGAAGAAATGGACTCTATTGTTGAATATTATACTTTCCACGATAATCTTTATAACATATGTGGATTTAGTTAAAACTAAGGACACTATTAAAATAATAAATATGGCTACAATCACTTTAATAACTTCTTACTCCTTGCCAACTAACATACTGTTATTAACATTTTAGTGTAATTTCATTAATTAACAATTATGATACCATATTTTTCCCATAGCATAGCTGTTTTAAATACTGTCCTCAATTTAAGCAGCAACAACTAAATCTGACCAAAAAATAGGCTCGAGGTTAATATAAAGTACGGAATATTATACAAACCAACAAAATATTAGAACAAAAAGAGTAGCGCTCAAACAAAATGGTTCGTGGGCCACTCTTTTTAGATTACTAGGTTTTAATACAGCTTTGCTTTCCCCTTCGGTGCTGCTCAAACAGGATATTATCCTTCTGCCTTAAACTGCACCGTTAGTTTGAGTACATTTCTTCACAATCTCTTCCTAATTCCAACATATTTTATCAACTTCTTTATTCAACACTCTGGTCCGTTTTATAAAAATAGGTATGTTTTTATTACAGAACTGCACCTTATAATCTTCCGGTTAATCTGTTGAATTTTTTCTAAATGGAAGCTGTTAGCGGAATGCTTACTCTCTACGAACCCGCTTGCAGTACTGCCAAAGAGAAGTTAAATAAATGAAGACAAAAAAGCTGACATCAAAAAGGTCACGATAAGTGTCCTATGATGTCAGCCTTTTTCTTATACAGCTTCTTTCTTTTCAGTTTGTCCAACTTCAGCCATTCTCTTTTTGCCAGCAAAATGATAATAAATATAACAGGCGATAAGAAAAGGAACACCGCAATACAGTGATATTCTTTGCTCAGGTATGAAGGCTAAGCTGACAATTACGATCAGATTACAAACAATCGCAAGAATAGGTACAAATGGATAAAGCGGCGTTCTGTATTTTAAATCTTCTACTCTTCCGCCTTCTGCAATATATTTTCTTCTTGCAAGAAGACTGGATACTGCAATAGATAACCACGTAAACACTGCTCCAAACCCAGCAATGGATAAAAGCCACAAGTAAACCGTTTCTTCTGCGAAAATTCCGCTAAGCAATGACAAACAACCTACTCCTAAACTTACAATAAGAGCAACCATTGGGACGCCTCTTTTATTAAGCTTGCCAAAAACAGGATTAATCATCCCCTGGTTAGACATTGACCAAAGCATACGTGACGTCGCATACAAACCTGAATTTGCAACTGATAATACAGCGGTTATGATGACTAAATTCATAATATCTGCTGCATACGGTATGCCTATTCCTTCAAAAACTTCCACGAACGGACTTTCCACTGCGTTAGCTTTTTCCCAAGGAAATAGAGCTGCTAGTATAAAGATTGATAAGATAAAGAAGACTAGAATTCTCCATACGGTGCTGTTGATCGCTTTTGGGATAGCCTTTTCAGGGTCTTTACTCTCCCCTGCAGCTATACCAACAAGCTCAGTACCTTGAAACGAAAAGTTAACAGCAATCATTGTTACTACTATCGCACCTAAACCATTCGGGAAGAGTCCGCCATGATCAGTAAAGTTAGACAAGAATGGTGTGGGCTGACCGTCAACATGCAAGAAACCAAATACAACAGCTCCACCAATTAAGATAAATGCAATAATAGTTATAACTTTGATTCCGGCAAACCAAAATTCTACTTCTCCAAAGCTTTTAGTAGAAAGTGCATTGATAAAAATAAAAACAGCGTAAACACAACACACCAGACCCATGTAGAGACATCTGGGAACCATCGCTTCATCAACAAACTTACAGTTATTAGCTCTAACCCTATCGTTACGGACCAGTTTAACCATGACATCCAGCCAACCACATATCCTGCGGATGGGGAGATAAACTTTGTCGCGTATGTTTGGTATGAACCCGCATCCGGCACTCGAACAGCCAATTCACCAAGGCAAAGCATCGTTAAATACATAACAAATCCGCCCCATATATAGGCAGCTAAGGCTCCGCCGGGTCCTGCTTCATGTATGGTGTACCCAGAACTCATAAATAGCCCTGTCCCGATTACCCCACCAAGTGCAATCATTAGAATATGCCGACTCTTTAGTTCTCTCTTTAACGTGTTATTGCCCATAAAAATCCTCCTGTGTAAAATCTTTCGTGTTGTAAGCGCTTTCCTTTTAAAGGATTAAAAAACACTACCTCTCAGGTAATACTTTACTTCTAAATCTATTATTTTTTGATAATTAATACTATAGCTTATATTTTGTTAACTTACAATATGATTACTTCAAGTGACAAGTCTACCTATTTTGATAGAAACATATTCCTATTAAAGATCTTTGTAAAAGAAACTGCCTAAAAATTACGCTGAAAACTACCTCATAGCATCTTATATTTCAGCCTTAATAATCATTCTTACAGCTCATAATCAACTAACTTCTCTTCCCGGGTTAATAACAAAAGTGCACTTCTCCTTCTTTGAAGAAATGCATCTGATTGTTGAACAAGAACCTAATCTTCATCCCTAAAATACATCCATCAATGAATATGTACTACTAATATTTTAAATACATTTTATCTTGCAGCATTTTATCTGCTAGTCTGATGTTTTCCTTTAAAAATGCAGGTAAATTTGAATGTGCTAGAATTTCAGTAGTAGTCATCCAAATAACTTCATCTACCTCTTCTTTGCTTTTTGCATAAGGTTCACCCGATTTATGGTGACAAAGAAAAACAATATCGATGACATTTATCCCTGATTCAGTAACGAAGGAAGAACTATTTACATATTTTAGATCTGCAACTTCGCTACCTACTTCTTCAAGAATTTCTCTTTTTAAAGTCCGTTCAAGAATATCAGAAGAAACACCTTCAATTTCACACTTTCCACCAACTAAAGAAAGTGTTCCACCAGCGTGCTCTTCCTTTTCACTTCTAAGGATTAAAAGCCATTTACCGTTTCTGTGAATAGCACCTTCTACATTTACTACGAACATAAAGCAACCCCCTTTAAATATAGTGGCGAACTCCACCCTCCTGCCTTTACTTCAATAAAAAAGTTCACCTCTCCTTTTTAAGTTAAAGCACCCGTTTATTAAATAGATTAGTTAGATTAGGTATTAAGAAAATATACCAAAACAGATACAATTGGTACGGCAATTGCAGTATATCGGGCAAAGTATAATAAATGCTATTAATATACTAACCATTAGAACTGTGATTACATTTACTTGAGCTTTTTCTTATTGATGCGGTTTGTTTTTTGGTGAGAATAAGCAATACCCCATATACATAGAAAATAATGCTTATCGTTATAAAACCATAAAATAATCCTGTAATAGAAACTGGTCCCCATACCTGTATGAATTTCCACGTAAATCCTAATAAGATTTTTGGTATTAAGATCACTAAAATCAAAAATGCAACGACTAGCAACGTATGTATGGATAATATCAAAACCCTATTACCTTTTAATGCTCTTCTTTCTCGTTGTTTTCTTATCATCTTTCTTATTGTTCGTAGTAATAATAGGATAAAAATAACACCAAGAGCAGTGAGTACACTAAGGAGAACGGTCGCTATTTTGTCCAGCTTTTGATAACTGTCAGTTTGGTTGGTTGAAACACTTTTACCTTCCCATATATCCATAACACTTTGGCCTATCGATGTCGTAAAACTTGAATTCATATTAGAAAGGATTGCTACACCTAATTCTTTATCTGGCTGCATAATGATAAACGATGAATATGTTGGGTTCTGCCCCTCATGCAGAATATATTGTTTTGCTTCCTTTTTTACAACTTCCCATCCGCTAGCATAGTAAGAATTCGTATTAAAAGCTTCCACCGATCGATCAGGATGGTGAGATTCTTTAATGAGTTGCTTATTAAACGCTTTATTCAAATCATATCCTAACTGTAAATTCATCCATTTCGCAATGTCAGTAGTGTTGCTTATGATATATCCTGCGGGTATGTTCCCACGATAAATAGGTGGTGTGTATTTCTGCTCTTTCAAGAATCCTATCTTGTAGCCTTGTGCTACCATAGATGACTGAACTTGGTGGAGACCAACGAAAGAATCATTCATCCCAATTGGTTTTAGTACCTGATTTTTTATGTAAAGATCAAAGGGTTGTTTCGTTACATTTTCAATTACGAGCCCTAGAACATCGTAATTAATTGTTGCATATTCAAACGTGCTTCCTGGCTTTCGATTCAGTTCCTGATTCAATAATGTCTTTACGTTCAACTCTAGTGCGTTTGAAGCATTACTTTCAGGAATTTGCACTATAGAGTTTGATGCGATTCCGCTTGAATGATATAGTAACTGATTCAGCGTAATGGTTTGAGGTTCTCCCTGATATTTAAGCTTCAACCATGGAATATACTTTTGAACACTATCAGAACGTTTTAAATTCCCTTCCTTCTCCAAACGAAGAATGGCCAAACCGGTAAATGCCTTAGTAGTTGATCCAATCTCAAATAATGTACTGGACGTAACAGGTGTTTTCTCTTTCACGTTTTTGTAGCCGAAATTCCTTTGATAAACTGTTTCACCCTTTTCAACGATAACTAGTGACATACCAGGAATTTTACTAATTTGTCTTTGCTGTTCAACCAGCTTTTCAATTTTCTCCGTTTTTCCACTTGATTCAGCGATAACTAAATGAGTAGCGAGACCAATCAATCCTAGAATCAATGTAACTAAAAAGCTAATTATTCTTACTAATTGTTTCATAACTTTTTCTCCTTGATGGCTATTTGCTCATGAATAATAGAAGAGTAAACCAACCTATATTTTACAGTTTAACCCAGTTAATTAATACTAATTTCAAATAATTTATTCCAAAAGTTAGTTTTATAGTGTTATACCTTATAAAATTCCAAAAAAGAGCACTGTTATCATTTTGATTAACAGTGCCTACTAAATGTTATTTATTTGTAAAAAGAGAAGGTCTTTTGGAAATACAATTCTGAAGAAACACACACGATCGTTTGAATAAGAATTAATAAGCAGGAAGAACTCCTGTTTTCATAGAAAGTAAAATGTTGATATTTAATATTTCGAGATGGATTTGACAGTCCTTCTATGATCTTATTCAATTAAAGCATGCTTTAGTTGTATAAGGAATGAGTATATTTATAACAAAAATAAAAATAATTTATAATTGACTCACAACCAGGGCTTCAAGATTTGAGACAGTTTGATTAAATGTTTTGATGGGTTGATAACCCAATTCTTTAATTTTAGTATTTGAGTAAATGGGACGCTCTATCAAACGATTAGGTACTCTTAATTTTTTTCCTAAAGTATTAACTAATCTTACTCTAAATTCTTCTTCAGGAAAATTTCCATCTATTGCATTGTAGACTTGATTGCATACACCTTTTGATAACACAAGATAAATTATTTCTGCTAAATTATCTGCATGAATCCAAGGTACAAGATCTTCTGGGTGAACCCAATCAACAATATCAGTTTTTAACATACGGTTAACTTGTCTGTCTCCCCAATACGAATTTTCTTCGGCACAGATTGCACCAGGTCTTAAGATAATAACATCAAGTCCTTTTTTAATATATTCATTTAATATTTGTTCAGATTTTGAC
This sequence comes from Fictibacillus halophilus, assembly GCF_016401385.1. Taxonomy (NCBI): domain Bacteria; kingdom Bacillati; phylum Bacillota; class Bacilli; order Caryophanales; family Fictibacillaceae; genus Fictibacillus; species Fictibacillus halophilus. The sequence goes on from NZ_JAEACF010000001.1 coordinate 1,694,030, forward strand.
TTTATATCTACATAGACTTCTTGGTGTTGTTTTACTATTGGAGTTGTTTCGTCAAAGTAACCTTTTGTCAGCTCCCCGTATATCCTTGATTTCTAGGATCAAACTTCTTGGAGCGAAAAATAACACCATCCTGACCATCCCATTCATTAAAGTTAAATTGACCGTCCTCATCACAGTATTCAAGTAAAGTTACTTTAAACCCAGCAGCTTTAAATATTTTCGTTAAATTTTTATAATTAACTATTCTATGACTTGAAGCAGGATGGTCTATTGGTCCAGGTCCACCTACTTTTATTATGTTTTGATAATCCTTGTCTCGAAAATATCCATTAGGAACTGCACAACGAACTTCATTATTTTGTTTAAAGGAATATTTGAACTTACCCTTAGTTTTCCGCACGTCCGTTTCTCCTAAAAATGCACCCAACTAATCATTATTTTCTACTTAAATATATCAGCTACTTCATTACTAAATTCTCTTAGATAATGAAGATAGTTGTCTCCACCGTAGTTATACCTCTTATTATACATTTTAGCCACGATCAGATTATATTCAGGAATCACTAGCAGCGTTGGTCCTGTAATTCCTAAAATTTGATAAGAACCCTTAGGTACTCTCTCTCCTATTTCACTTTGAAGGGTTGGTGTATCTTGTACGTACCAAAACAATCCGTTTTGTGGTGTATCTTTATCTTTGTACATTGGATTTTGTACTTGGGTAGCTAACCGTATCACTTCTTTTGGTACGATTTGTTTGCCATTCACTAATCCATCATTCAAATGAAGATTACCCCACAATGCAAACTCACGAGCCGTGGTATGCAGGTTTGAGTCTCTCCCATCACCTATACTTCCTAATTTAAATGTTGCAACTTCGTTTGGGTTATCAATCACTTGTACCAGTTTTTCATTAGAATATGTATACCAAGCAGTTTGTTTCAAACCTAACGGTAGAAATACTCTTTCGTTTAATAACTCAGGAAAACTCTTGCCATAAAGCCTTTGTATTAATACTGTCATCATTAATACGTTTATTCCTCTGTAAGCCCACCCTTTGCCTGAGTCAAACTCTCTAAAAAGAGCTCCATCATCTTTCTGGTGTAATCCATGAGAATGGGTGACTAGATGTCTTATCGTTGTGTTAGCAAGCAATTTCTTATCGTATTCATCAAAGTAATCAATCGCATAGTCATCAAGACTCTTAATCTTATTTTCATATAAAGCATATGCTACCGCTAATCCTAAGTAACTTTTTCTTGCAGATGCTACGTTAAACATAGAGGTTTCTGTAATGGGTGTAGAATTTACCGAATTAGAATGATACCCCGTATAATGCTCTAATATAATCTCGTTATTCTTTAATACAACTAATGCTGCAGCACTGCTATGATTAAGCTTCATTATTTCTTCTACATATGAAATTAACCTTTGATCGTTTTCTCCCACGTTTTCTATATCCTCCGTTAAATGATGCTGTCTATTTGTGCTCATAAGTTAAACCCTATCCCAGGATTGTTGAAGTTACTTTGTAATAACATAAATCTTAATAAAAATCACAATAAACAATCCATTCCTGTTTAACTTGATTGTAGAAAAAATAAAAACTACCACTGTCTACTATGTTGAACTGAGCCTTTTCATCAGAACTTATTTGAAATACGAAAGGATATTCTTCTCCAAAGGATACACCACCTTGAGTAAATGATGGATATCCACCGACTTTATGTGTCGGGTAAACCTCTTCCACTATATCATCGTGATATTCCACGCCCTCTTCACTTTCAAGTTGCAATATTGCTTCTTCAATATCTGGTTGAAAACTATAAGAATCTTCCCAAGCAGGTGTATCGTTATCAATGTAAACTGGGGATAGTGGAAAAGCTTTCATCTTAGTAGATTGCTTGTTTACCTTCTCTAGCTCATCAAAATTCGTATAACACATTATCTTAAAATATGGACCTAGGTTATCACTATTCAGATGATTGAATATATCAAAATCCATATAGATGGTTATTAACTGATAGTTCGTCAATTCTTTCGGCACATAAGGTAATTTAGATAAAAATAATGTACAGATAGGATCAAAATTCGATGGTATAGCTTCTTCTTGTCTTTCCCATAAAACTTTACCGATCCAACTTTCTCCTAATTCTTCCGTAGGTCTGAACCCACCTGTTTGAAAGATTGTGGCTTTTTTAAACAATGCTCGTTTAATCTGAGTAATATTCAATTTAATCAACTCCTAACATGAGTTCTAAATTCTATGTAAAAACACTAATTCTACTTGTATTAACCTATCCGGTTGAGGAATGATTGAAACGGTTTTGTAGTGTATTTTTATCTATTAAATTTTACAAACTCAAATCAACGATTACTCCATAATGATCACTTGGATGAACTTGTTGCGTTGGAGGTACGACGTTTGCAAACAGTTCTATGTCTAGTAGCCTCAGTTCTTTTTTCGGAAAACATGATTTTAATAGTATCCAATCATACCTTACGGGGACTCTTATATTGTTTAAGTTCTCTCTATTCAATAACCAGCTATTATATTCAGAGTCTAAGGTTGGGGATCCATCCGACTGCCCTAAATCTATCCAACTTGTATCGTATGATTCAATGGAGAGTTCACCCACTAAAAAATTATAGATACTTGATAGATTAGGTTTACTGTTAAAATCTCCACAAAGAAACTCATAGTCAGTATTTTTACTTTCCGAGATCCATTTCGCTACTTCTACAATTTCTTTTTCTCTGACAAGGGCACTTTTCCAGTTTAGATGGACATTTGTTAAACCAATTGTTGATCCGTTTATTTTTACCAAAATTCTCATTGAACAATTGTTTAAGACATCATTCTCACTCATTACCTCTTCTATGGGATATTTCGATAGAACGGCGAGTCCTTCTTCATCACCCGGATATCTCTTAAAAGAGTATTGGTATAATCCAACTTGTTTTAAGATGTATTCAAGTTCTTCAAGATTTGGTACTTCTTGAAGAGCGATGATGTCTGCATTTACTCTCCTGATTTCCTTAATAATCATTTCTTTTCTTAATGCCCATGTCTCGTTGTTGTTCCAAACATTAAATGTAGCTACTTTCATGTAACTCACTACCTTATACACTTATTTAGTTTACTTACTAACAATTTTCTGTTTTTATTATATCTTTCCAGTAATACCACGCTTTTAGATCTGGTTCCCCTACTATCTCACAATTAATTTTAGATTAAACATACCTTTTCCCGTGTGCATATCTATTGGCAACGAAGAATGTTCGTGCGTTATCAGCCAAGACTCATCTACCTTTTTTAAACCAAATGTAAAACGGTTTGTTATTTGACGTAGTTTCTCACCAGTATTTTCGCTGTATGCAACGAACGAAACAGCACAATGAACAAATGCAACACTCGTATTTTCCTCAATGGTTACATCATTAAAATTTACTTTTAATGAGTTTCTGTCTTCACTCAAACTATTAAACCACATCACCACATTTTCTCTCCATGAAGAAATACCCTCACACTCCCAGTTTCCCCAGCAATCATAGATATGTACATCAGCAGCATAGGTTGTTAGAAATTTATTAACATCTTTTTCATATACGGAAGATTTATAATTATCAAGAACGTCCTGGACTTTACTAATTCCAATCATCACAAAATCCTCTCCTTCATAAAAGTTCTTCACTGTTAAAAAATATCTATAGCCTTACTTATACTTATTACTAGATTGCATGAATAGAAACTAAATGTCTCAAGATTACTAGCTGACTCATTTATCGTTTTTAAAGAAATGAACAGGTCGGATTTCGATACGCCATCCAAACTCTTCTGCTCTACTTATTTGTGTTGTGGGATGAAGAGATGCTAGCTTAATCGCCTCTTCCATGTTCTCTGCTTCAAAAACGAAGATGCTTCCAATAAGCTCCTTCGTCTCTGTAAACGGACCATCTGTTACGATTATCTCATCGTTTACTCGACGTAAGCTTTTGGTCTCTGACTCCAGACCAGCGTCAAGAAGCACGTTGCCACTTTGATAAAAATTTTCAACGACAGGTTGGCATTCATTCATAACCGCTTCAATCTCCGCCCTAGGTCGTGCATCCATTTTTTCAGGACTAAAATAGCCCATACATAAAAATATCATTGTCATCTCTCCCGTATCACTCAGATTTTGTATCTAATAATACCTTTAATAATCAAAACAAACGCTAGATCTTGATACATTTACAGAATTGATTCATCATCAACACTTGGTGCGTGCTCTTAACATATGATAGACAATGAATAAATTTTATATATATACAGCCGCTACTCTAGATTTTTGTAACCTGCTCTTTGTTTCAATAAACAGTTACCATACTCCTTTAACGAAATGTGCATCCATTGGTTTTCATCCTTTATACCCATAGTATCTATTCAAATATGTTCTTCCATCATCAAAAGCAAGGGGAAATAGAGATTCAATTTCAAATTTTGATATAAAGAGGATAGCACTCTTATATAATGGAATATATAACCATTTAAGAATTGATAGTTAGAGATTAGGAGTGGTGTTTTGAATACGTTAGAAGGTTTGAAGACATTTCGTTTTGATAATGAGGAGATGAATAGTGAATATACTGAATTTGCATCGGCACTAGAGTTGCTTACCGAAGGAAAAGAGTCCCTTGCACTAAAAAATTTAAAACATCTCTATAAGCATACTCAAGATCCTTCCCTACTCAGCAGCCGTGCTCACCTTTTGTTTGCCCTATACTTTGCAAGATCCGACTGGAACCAGCTTGAGCTACTGGACCTCTTAGAGGAGCATAGTATCGAGAAAAGCAATCGAATCATTGCGAAGACTCTTAGTTAATATGAACAGACGGTGTTTCATTCTCAGAAATTCGTCATACTTACCTATATCATAAAGTCTCACCGGCTGCCCTACAATCAAAGCCAAAATAAATGGACAGGATATATGCTTATGGTTAGATACCGGAGCCTTACTTACATGAGTAGTTATTAAAATTTCTAACAATAGCTAGTTGACGATAGTCTAATTAAACTCTATACTACTTAAGTCTAATTAGACTATTATGTAAAGGGATGAAATTAAATGATAAAGTCTTTTCTAATGATAGGGCAATCAAATATGGCAGGTCGTGGATTCTTGCATGAGGTAGAACCTATCTATAACGAAAAAATAAAAATGCTTCGCAACGGACAGTGGCAAATGATGACAGAGCCAATTAATTATGACCGTCCTGTTGCTGGAATAAGTTTAGCAGCATCTTTTGCAGAGGCGTGTTCAAAAGCTTACCCAGATGAAGAAATTGGTTTGATTCCTTGTGCGGAAGGTGGCAGTTCCCTGAACAATTGGCATCCGCAAGGTACTCTTTTTCAACATGCTTTATCTGAAGCTCGATTTGCTCTTGAAACTAGCCAAATTTGTGGCATACTTTGGCACCAAGGTGAAAGTGATAGCAGTAATTCTCTACATAAAACGTATTATGAAAAGTTATCTCTTATAATTGGAACTTTACGTAAAGAATTAAACCTTCAAAATGTCCCATTAATTATTGGTGAGTTTGGAGATTTTTTAGGAAAAACAGGTTTCGGAAAGTATTCATCAGAGTTTCAAGAAATTAACGAACAATTACGTCGATTCGCTTATGAGCAGCAAAATTGTTATTTTGTTTCGGCAGAAGGTCTAACTTCCAATCCGGATGGTATTCATTTGAACGCCGTTTCACAACGAAAATTCGGTTTTCGCTACTTTGAGGCATTTTCAAAAAAGTGTCATATCTTAGAGCCTCTTTCGGATGAAAATCAATCACTAAAAATAACCAATAACTATTCAAAAAATGAACAAATGTATATTCACAGTATGAATTTGGCTCTCGGTAAAATCACATACGCTGAATTTGAAGTAGAAATGGCAAAGGTGATGCACCCTTGATTCCCTTACTAATCCTTGGCTTACTTATTCAAAACCCTGGCGCTCATGGATACGAACTATTAAGTTTAATGGAAAAACGACATTATAAATATATCGTTAACTTTACTAAAGGATCATTTTATTACAATTTGCAACAACTTGAAGAGAAAGGTTTTATTGAACAAACACATCGAATACGTCCAAACAACGGTCGTGAAATTCACACCTTTATAATAACGCCTTTAGGAATAGAAGAATTTGATAAATTAATGGGTAAATATGGAACTAAATCCGAGTATGTAAACTTATTATTTTATGGAGCATTACTCTTTGCAGATGTTTTCGATAAGAATAAATTATTAGAATTGATTCAGTCACAAATTGATCAAACTGAAGCTAGAATTGATCTTCTTGATGAATATTTAGCTAGAAATAAGGAATTACCTGGTAAAATTGATTATTTTCGTCGCATGAACGAAAATTCTCGTACTCACCATTTAGTGAATTTACATTGGTTTAAAAAATTGAAGGCAGACATAGAAGAATCTATTGTATAAATGAGAACTAAAATCACCTATCAATATTACTTAGTAAATATTGATAGGTGATTTTCAAAGTAATTTTTAGTACACATTACAAAGGTAATGAAATCCGTATTTAGCTATTCTTTTCCAGTCAAAATCACAAAACCTTTTTTATTCCATTTAGTCATTTCTGAACCTCCAAAAATAAAAGAATATGCATCTATGAATCGTACAAAGACTATTCCTTATTCGCTCTCCATTCATACTGAATATCTGGCAAATTCTCTTCATTCTCATGGCCTCTTCCAATAATTTTGAAACCATTCTTCTCATAAAAACGTTGCGCCTTTTTATTCACTTCAAATGTGTATAATGCTATTCTTCCGCTTGAGTGATCCTTTGCTCGTTGAAGCAATGCATTACCTATACCGGCTTTTTGATAACCCCTGTGAACATATAGCTGGCTTATTTCGGTTTGATTATAGGCAATCATTCCAACGACTTTTGCATCAACCATCGCTAATTCCACCACAAACTCCTTCGTCAGAATATTATTCAGAAAGTACACATGACTTTCAAAACTATGAGACTCTTTTACACCTATTGCCTCGAATTTACTATCACGCCACATCTTAACGGTTTGTTCAGCAAATTCAGCTAAATAGGTTATGATATTAACATTTAGACTCTTCAACCTAATCAGTCCTTTCCAAAAGGGTTATCACTCTACGCAATTATAAAGTTAACAATGAACTTTAACAGAATGAAGAGGGATGATCTTGAACTAAAGCGAATAAGAAGGAAGATCTCAAATGTTTTAAAATAGTTTTAAAGGAGAAAATGATGAAATTACTTCATTCTGTAAAAGAGTATATAGATCAACACTATCACACGCCAAAGGGATTAATCGGTACATATATCGTAGAAAAAATGGTCAGGCAGCACAAACCTGAAACAGAGTGGACGATAGGACAATTGGAACTTCAAGAACAAGATAAAGTGTTAGAACTTGGTTGCGGTGCCGGCTATGCTATACAAATGATCACAGGAAAATATAGTGTTCAGGAAATTGTAGGTTTAGATCTTTCTTCAACAGCCATTCGGTCGGCTGCGATACGTAATAAAAAGGAAATAAACAACGAAATAGTTAGGCTAGTTGAAGCTAATTTCAATAACCTCCCTTTTAATGACGATATGTTCACCAAGTTGTATAGTATTCAAACCATTTATTTTTGGAGCGAAGTCGATACCATCATTTCAGAAATCTATAGAGTTCTTAAGTCTGATGGATTAGTAGTTATTACTTTTTCTAATGGTAAAGGCAATGAAACTTGGGAAAGTGTTAAGGAAGTTTCAGAAAATCAAGTGATGCCATTCATGTTGGATAAGGGATTTAAGAATGTTTCGTTAGTGAGAGGACCAGATTCTAGGGGTTTTCATACAGTCTCTATCAAAGGGATAAAGGGGTAAACATTTTACTTAAGACAATTTAAATAGAAATTATACCAGACGTCAAAAATGATAAATTGGCATCTGGTATTCTTTTTTTATATCTTACGGTTAAAAATAGGTCTTCTAAGCAGTTCAGCTATTGGTCTCATTTTAATGAGTAGAAAATGAGTAAGAAGTGCGATTAGTGTTCCGATCAATGCTCCAGCCACTACATCAAATGGATAATGAACGCCAACCCATACTCTTGAACATGTGATCAAGATAGCGGCCATAAACCATATATACCTATACCTTAATGTTACTAACATTAACGTGACAGCAATCGAGATTGCTGATGAGGCGTGATCACTAGGGAAGGAAGAGTTAGCAGCATGCTCTACCAATTGAACGATTTCATGTGAGATAAACGGCCTCTCTCGATAGATAAATAACTCAATCAGTCGATTCATTGAGTATGATCATGAAAATGCAAACAATGCTTGAAATACGATTACCCTGTCATTCTTATTATTTCTCCACCACAGCATAAACAATAATAAAACAAAGGCATACTGAACGTATTCTGCAAAGAAAATCATTAAAACGTCAATTAGCGGATAGCTTGAAACGATTTCGTTAATAAACATAAACCACTTATAATCAGTTTCTAGAATCATATTCCCTCCTGTAATGAAATCTTTCTTTTAAGAATAAAGAAAGTTGAAAGGTTTTCATATGATTCTCCTCTGACAGTTTTATGAAATTTGCAGATTTTCCTATGTTTTGACCTTTTGTTTTGGAAACAAAAAAAACAGCCATTAAGGCTGCCATTTGTTATTTTTTTTGTGAAGGTGTAGAAATTAGTTGAGATATGTAACCGTTCAAATCAAAATCCTTGTTCCCTGCATACTCGCTCAGTTTCACAGTTGTCATTAGCATTTTAGTTCCTCCTAAAATGAGTTTATTGTTATAAGTATTATTACCAAACTCGTAACCTATTAAACCCATTCTAGTAATTTTTTTTTTAGATTTGCGAGAATGCTACTCCTCCTTATTTACTTAATGGACAACTTATTATTTGTGCCCCTGCTTTTGGACGTCTAACAAGTTCACCGTTACAATTCATGCAAATATGATTCATCTCAGCTGTGCATGATGGGCAATACGTACATTCATGAACACATATGTAGGCATCCGACTTATCATGAAGCTGTTCCGAACATTTTTCACAGTTCTTTCTCATCTCTAACATAATTGATCCAGTCCCCTTTAGATATATTCGTTGTAATTAAGCACTGTATATATTATATTTTTTCCATAACTGTTTTTACATGGAATAATTACGTTATATATTATGATTTTCATTAAAAACATCGAAAAAAGATAGAATATACCTAATTTTTTAAAGTTGAGGGGAAAGATATGGACGAAATTGATAAAGAGATTCTTTTACATTTGCAGCAAGATGCTCGATTATCCATAACGGCATTAGGTAAGAAAATTGGTCTGTCAAATCCTGCGGTTCATGAACGGGTTAAGAAGCTTGAGGACAAACAAATAATAGAGGGTTATAAGGCGATTATTAATCCTGAAAAAATGAATAAACCAATCATGGCATTTATCTTATACGATAATACGAAATGCAAGCAGTTTGTTGAATTCTGTAAAGATCACCCCGATGTGATAGAATGTCACCGCCTAGCTGGACAATATAACTATCTTATTAAAGTCGTCACGCATTCTGTACAATCTTTGGAAAGCTTTATAGATGATTCAATGACATTTGGACAACCATCTACACTAATTAGACTTTCATCACCCGTTTCGGATAAGTCTTTAAGTTAAGGATAACAGAAGAAAAGACCGATACGGAAGGTTATAAAACATACCTTCGATCAGTCTTTTCTTTTTTTAGTTGTATGATTGTCTTAAGCAAACACTAAAATTAGACTACCATCTTAAAGGTAGTTAAAAGAATTCCGATTAAAAATCCACAGATTGCTCCATTCACCCTGATCCATTGTAAATCTTTTCCTACATTATTTTCTATAATGTTTATTAGTGTCTCATTATCCAGTTTCTCAAGGTTTTCTTTTACAAGTTGACCAATCTTAGCATGATATTTCTCAACCATGAGCGAAAGTTGGCTTTGAATCCATCCTTCTATTTTCATCATTCTAGTTGAGTCTTCTTTTAAATGAATAATTTGGTTGTGTAGTCTAGTGATGATATTCCTTTTTATCCATTCTTCATCTTGAGCTTGTAGAATGAATTTATCCCTCATTTTTTCTAATAGTGAAGTTATTTGATCTGACGGACTCCACTCCTCAACCATGGTGTTCTTCCATTCAGCAAGTTCTACCATTAGTTCTCTCCGCTCATTCACATTTTTTATCTCACTGTGAATTCTATCAAGAATCGTTTTTCTATACGGATTATTTGGCTCTTGAAGAAGCACAATCCTTTTAAGAAAAAAGGGCTGCAACATATTCCCTAACTTCTCTGCATTAATCATTTGACTAAAAGATTGAATAGCCATCTTCATAAAACCGTCTGCATTCGTATTATCAAGTAGCTGTTTCGCTAAGGTTCCAATTTTATTTTTTGTATCTTCTTTCTTCAACCATTTTTCAGTTTCAAACAATACATAATCTAAAGCTTTTGCATCAAGCTCCCTTTTCAACACTTGGTTGACGATTGAGTGCAGCACGGGTTCTATTTCTACAGCATGTAAATAATCTTTTAGCTCCTTCTCTAAAATAGGTGATATTTTTTCAGGATCGATTTCATTTATGAGATGTATGACCGTAGACTGAATGCCTTTATGAAGAGTTGGTGAATCCAACCTTTGCTCTAACTCATGTAATACCTTTTCCGATATGTTCATGTCTTTTATTTTATTTTGAATGCTCTCTTTTGTTAGCCAATCGTTCTCAAGCATATTAATAATCGCTTTGAGCATGCGATCACGATTCTTAGGAAGTAACGCAGTATGCGGTATTGGAAGACCTAGAGGATGACGGAATAGAGCAGTAACCGCAAACCAATCTGCCAAACCACCTACTAAGCCCGCTTCAAATCCTCCTTGAAGAACTTGTCCTGCTATAGAATCCTGGAAAGGAAAAGTGGCAAGAAATCCCCCACCCATAATTCCTAATGAAATTTTCGCATAATATTTGGATTTGTTATCTTTCGTTTTCAATTGTACATCCCTCAGATTTTACAAGTTATTATAATTACTATTATAAATCATGTGTATTAAAATCAAAAATATCAGTTAAGTATTCTCAAGTGAGATTCAGTATTTTTTGAAGTGCACTAGGTGGAGGACCTTCATAAACCCTTTGATAAACTTGAGCTGCACATTCTTCTGAGGTAAATAAAGAGGTATCTACTTCTAAGTCATATATACCAGGGTCATGAACAACGTTTTGCCAAAGTTCTATGGGTTTTGGAATATTCCCTTCCGGAGTATAGCCTTTTTGCCAGGTCTCTATTCGACGTTTCATCACAGTATCAATTGGACAGCGAACACCAATAAACCATGCTGGCGTTCCCTTAAGAATTTGAGCAGCTTGTTGAAGAAATTCCCGCTCTTCGGAATACCCTTCATGATGACCAACATCCACTACGACATTTAAGCCCTCACGGCTGAAAGCTACAATTGATTTGTACATAGCAAGATACAACTTTTGTATGATAGGCTCTAAATCTGGCCTCTCTCCACCTGGTCTTAACCCTATGCTTGGTTGAAATTTCTCAGGGGTCATATCCATGATACGGTCTACACCTATATTCATCCATACACCTTCAAATTCGTTTTGAATAACTGAAGCTATGCTTGATTTTCCTGACCTGGGTGCACCATTGAGAATAATAATTTTTCCCGGCAATTCTGTCTGACCCATACAACATCTCCTTTAGTCTTTAATGCTCCATTAAAACAACGTTGTAAGAGACTGATAATTTAATTTATCCTGCTGAAGCTTGGTTAAACTATTATCAAGGTGTTGGAGAAGTAATACACGTAAGTTTTCCTCTTCTCCCTTTTCGATATATTGGATCATTTGCTCGTGTTCTAGCATGTCTTGCTCTTCATTAGACTTCCCATTAAAAACATCATAAAGAACCATGTAAATTGTAATCTGACTCAAAATTTTCTTCATAAATTCTATTAGATAACTGTTTCCACTAGCATTCGCTAGAACAAGATGAAAAGCATTGTTTTTTTCTTGATACGGTACGATATCTCGTTCCATATAAGCGCTCTTCATTTCGTTAAGGAGTTGTTTGAGTTGCTTCACTTCATCTGCAGCAAGATTGGAGAACCCTTTATGGATCGCCATTTCTTCAAGTGTTTTTCTCATCTCAAAGGCTTGAACCATTTCTTCAATGGTCGGCTGAACGATGAATGCTCCTTTATTCGGAATAACATTCACTAGCCCTTCTGATTCAAGCTTCATGATTGCACTTCGAATTGGCGTCCTGCTCGCATTCACCTTCTCAGCAATAGCATTTTCAAATAACTGGTTCCCAGGTGCAATTTGTCTATTTAAGATGGCGTTTTTGATTAGATGATAAACTTTTTGTTCAACTGTTTCTTTACGCATTTTAAAATTACCTGCCTATACGTTCTTTTCACTTATTCTAACATAGATGATATAAGAATGAACAAAATTGTAGAACAATCTTGTTCGAAGGAATTCAGTATGATATATTATCCTAGGTATTCTGGTTGAACGGAGTGATAATATGAACCACACAGGAAAAGAAATAACATTAATTATAATAGGATCCCTGTTCTTTGCATTGGGGGTCAATTGGTTCGCCATCCCAAATGAATTGGGTGAAGGCGGTGTAACCGGTATTTCCATGACCCTTTACTATGTTTTAGGCTGGTCACCGGGACTTACAAACTTCATTATGAACGGTTTCCTTTTAGCCATAGGTTATAAAGTATTAAATAAACGAGTGACTTGGTATACGATGATCGCCATCTTCTTTACTTCTCTCTTTATTCATTTAACAGAAGGCATGGGAAATTCCGTTGACATTATGCTTGGTACTGTTTTTGCAGGTGTATTCATTGGAATCGGGTTAGGCCTTGTGTTGCGATCAGGTGGTACAACAGGCGGCTCAACCATCATCGCACGTATGTTGAATCAGCATTTCGGCTGGGGTGTTAGTACGACGATGTTTGTTTTTGATATTCTTGTCGTTATTGGTTCCGCATTTGTGATAGGGATTGAAAACACGATGTACACGGGAATATCCATTTACATTAGTACAAAGATTCTGGACTACTTGATTGATGGTTTCGATACGAGAAAAGCTGTCACAATCATTTCTGAAAACACAGACGAAATCGCTAAGAAAGTAAGCGATGAGATGGATCGCGGCGTTACGATTATTAATGCAAGAGGTCATTACTCGAATGAAGCAAAGGATATACTCTACGTTGTGATTAATAAACAAGAGTTATTCTTGTTAAAGAAGATGATTCAACGCGTTGACGAAAAAGCGTTTGTTGTTGTCCATGATGTAAGAGATGTGTTTGGAGAAGGATTTACATTTCCAAAGACATAAGATGAATTTTATAAAAGTATATAAAAAGGTCGATTCGTCTTTTGAATCGACTTTTTATTATTGGGCTAATTTTTGATAATAGACATAAAACAGGAACTTCCAGTATTGTGGAAGTTCCTATTTACCTATTAGGCTTATTAAACTTACGCACCCAAAACAAATTAGCTACCTTATGTATAACTCTATCCATATTATGGGGTTTACTAAAGACTCAAAGGTCTAAATTAAAATTATTTTAAATAAACCTTTTTAAATACTCGCCAAATATTTTGTTCATAACTTTAGGTGTGTTTTCTAAATAAACATTAATTTGTTGAATGTTTGATTCGAATTTATCAGAGTTTCTTTCATCTGTTGGAAAATCAGATATTCCTTTAATAATAATACATTCAACCTCATTCTTCTTACAGATATAAGCAATTGCCGCTGCTTCTGTATCGGCTATAGTTATTTTGTTTTCTTTAAGTTCTAAATAGTCCTTCCACATAACTACTGCTTTATCAGCAGTGGCAATTGTTCCCGTATAAAAATCGTTTCCATATTTGGATAGATCAATATCGACTATGAATGATTGCTTAATAAGAGGCTCGATTTCTTTTACTGTGCAATCATATTGAACGGCTTTATCGGGTACAAAAATATCCAAATTACTGAAATTATCATCTATACCTGCACAGGTTCCAGCAACGATTACTTTCGTTAGATTGAATTTTGAAATCATATACTGGCTACCACCAACACCATTTACTTTTCTTACACCGGTACTATAAAAAACAAGCTCGGTTTCATTAATTGTTCTTAAGAAATATTCGCCATAAGGATAACCGAACCGTTCATGATCTTTTATGCCGAAATATTTCAATGTCGCTTCATATTCCCACTTCGTTGCAATACTTATTCCTATCATCGACTTATCATCCTACAATTAAAATTTGTAACTATTATATGAATTTCATTTTAGTCACTATCCACCATTACTCTATTCATCAACAATTCGTTATTAATATGTAAATATCCTTTTTTACTATCCTGTTCGTTAGTGGAACAAGAAAAATTGCTTTTTACACCTTCCCTTTATTTAGAATGCGATTATACATAGATTCATGTACAAAATCGCAAAAGTAGGAACAAACAAGAAAAAATCTTGCACAAACACTCATATGTAATATATTGTTAAATATAGAATTAAAATCTATTTTAAGGAGTTCCATTATGAAACCTCTTATTTCTAAAGAACCCGTAATTCCTGATTTGAATGAAATGGACGTTGATTTTTTGACTGCTCTTACCTTTGAAAAAGAGGTAATCCCCCAAAAATGTGATGCGCTTTTTATATTTAGTGGCACTCATAGTGGGCATTGGGAAAAAGCAATCGAAGCTTATAAATATAACTACATAGATACAATTGTTGTCACTGGTGGAAGAAGCCTTACCGGTATTCCTCATCCGGATTGGGATGGCAATTCAGATATTGAAATCTCTGAAGCACAAGTTATTGTTTCCTATTTAGTAAGTGCAGGAATACCTTCCGAGAAAATTTTTATGGAAGAAAAATCTACTAATTCTCTTGAAAATGTAATTTATGCAAAAGAGGTTTTTGACTTTACAATGATCCAGACTTTAATGGTTGTTTGTAAAAGTCATGTTGCAGGCAGACAAATAAGAACGCTGAAAAAACATTTACCAAGACAAATCGAGTACATTCCTTATACCTTTAATTCTGTTTACAAAGGAATTGAAGTAAATAGATATAATTGGATGGAAACAGAAGTAGGAAGAAAGCGTGTGTGGGGGGAATATTTACGGATTAAACATTATGGCATTAAAGGAGATATTCTCCCATTGGATGGAAGTTGTAATCTACTATCTAATGATTAAATCATATAATGTAGGCAGCCTCTCAGGCTGCCTGTGTTTTGTTATCATTTTTTTCAAAAATGAAAAGAGCCCATTTCATGACAACATATGCGTATACACTCACACTAAAGAACGGGATGAGTATCGGTAGCGTTGAAAACAGATAATATAAACCACCAGCTATCATGAGCATAAGAACCGTAGATATTGGATGTAATAAACCTACCAGGAATGACATCTTTATTGCACGACTTAGTGCTATCTCGTAATGAGCCATCATTGCAAACAAATAGATGAATACGGTACTACTAACCAACAATAAACATAATAAAAAGATATAACCTAGTAAAGAATAGGGAAAACTTAAGGACTGTACAAGCCTCCAATCAATATAAAAGAAGTAAACAAGAAAAATAGTGATACTTCCTAATACGTTCGATCGTATAAATTCTTTCTTGTAATAAAACCAATAATCTTTTAGCATATTTAAGTCTGACTTAGACCGTAAACTCTTCCTGATTACAGCAAAGAGTGCAGCTGTTGATGGAAATAGGCCAAATGCAATCAATCCTAAAAAGGTAAAGAGTAGCCAAAGACCGTTTAGAATTACTAAATTTCCTGTAAAATTAAGCATCAAAGTTATGGATGTTAATAGTCTTTTCATGTTGACTTCCTTTATAGAGAATTCTATCTATTCATAGGCTCCGTTCATCGACCATACCTTAAAAGAAACCACTTCAGCTCTTCCCCATATTCGGAGTTCAAGCCCTAATGCATCCTCTTTAGTCGGATAAGAACGGGTGGTTAAACTTTTTTGTTCGTTTACATAGAGCTCTATCATTGATTTGTCTATGAAGAGATGAAAAGTGAGAAGATCCTCCTGAATCTCAAGCTTTCCTTCTTGGATGCCTTTGGTTCTAGCTGAAGGGTTTAATGTGGTTTTCTCCCGGTTTACACCCAATATACTTTTTGATTTATTGTAATAGAGATACGTTTCTTCTTCTCTGTCTGGTGACATTTTCACGGCTATGCCTGCTTCCTCAATCTCTTCTAATTTTACCACTAACTGTATCTCTAATGAATCGGATTGAATCTTTGCAAGTCGTCTGTTCGCTTCTAGTAAACTCACATTCTCTAAGTCAATGAGTAACTCGGAACGAAGTGATGATAACTCATCAATTGGTTTAATTCCTAGTTTTCCATCGTGTCGCAAGAATAACTCAACAGGGAGTCCACCGTTATGTGCCCATCCGGCTTTGTATTCTTCTATAAGTGTCCTCTGTCCCTGAGTGATTGTAAATACGATCGCTCTACCGGTTTTGGGATCGATAAAACCACTTGGTCCAGTAAAATGAAAATCCCCCACATCAATAGGTTGAGGCTCTTCTTGATCAGGAACAAAACGATAATGCTCTTTATCCCATGTTCCGATCCAGTAGAACACTTCTACATCAGCTCCCTCACCAACTGGTGAGATCAAAAAGACATGTTTTTTATTTCCTTCTCTATCTTCTCCGATAGGTAAGAATACAGGTAGTTCCCAAATAGGTCCTAGATACGGATATTTCTCATGATCAGTTTTGTAAAAAAGATTCTGATACTCCCAGTTTAGTAGATCAGAAGAAGTATAAAGTGCAGCAGTTCCGCCTCCGTTTTCATGAGAGGTTCCGACAAGCTGGTACCAGAGTTCATCTTCCTTCCAAACGAATGGATCTCTAAAATCGCCTATCTTCATGCCTACACCTTTTGTTTGTAAAGTTACAGGCTTATCGTGCTTTTTCCAGTTTGTAAGTAGCACGTCACCATCTTCTCTGTACATACTCCTAGCAAGACCTGTCATCTGATTAGGAAAAACAGCATCATTTCCTGCTGTGAAGAAAAGAGCTGGTACACCGTACTCATCATAACAAGCACTTCCTGACCAAACACCGTCTGGATCGATTTCACCTGATGCAGGAGTAAGAGCGATCGGCATATCTTGCCAATGAACCAGATCATCACTCACAAGGTGGCCCCAATGGATGTAGTGCCAATAAGGGCCTTTTGGATTATGTTGATAAAAAATATGATATTTTCCTTCAAAATAAATGGGAGCATGTGGTTCGTTCATCCAGTGTCCTGGTGGAATTAAATGATATCTAGGTCTGTGTCTGTCTCCTTCGTATACCTCTCTTTTAAGAGCAAGATCGTTGTAAGGAATCTCAGGTATCTCATTCTTGATCACCTTAACTCTTGCATAATGATTCAGAAGTTTTATAGGTGATAGAGCTACATCATAAATTTTGAGTTCATCCAATAAACCGTTGTACATATTTAATGAAAAGACCTCTTCGATCATGAAAGGATGGTTATGCTTTCCGATCACAAGATCTTCATCACTCAACCTTAGTTTAGAACCGTCCATAATTTTTTTCGTAGCGATCTGTTCGCCGTTTAAATAAAGACGCATATAGCCATGTTGAGAACTAAATGTAGCTGCGATATGCGACCATTCTGCTGGAGGGAGTGGATGCCCTTCATCCCAAACTTCAAGCCATTCATCGCCTGTTCCCACTTGAAACGACCATGTACCATGTCTGTAAATTCCTAGAAGAAATCCTTCATTCTTATTCTGGTTATGTTGATTGATTATTGCAGAAAGTTTTCCATCTGCTCCGTATTCAAACGAACGAGGAGCTATCCATGCTTCGATAGTCATCTCTGATAAAGAGGATGATGACAAGCTTTTGCTGACAATGGATGTAGAATAACCGTCAAAGAGCAGACAGTTCCCTTGTATTCCTTCTCTCCAAAGGGGGTCACTTGATGGTTTATCAACGGCATCGTTAAATACATAATCAATATTATGCCATTGTTCATTGATCTTTTCTTTTGTAGCTTTTCCAATTCCTTCATCAAACGACCAGTGAGCAATCAATTGTGACATATCAACTTCCTCCTATCGCCCATATGGATTGATAGTCGAAAAGATCAAGTGACTTAAGATCGACAGCCCCATGGTCTAGGAAGAGTTCTAAGCCATTACTTTCTTCTCTCGGAAAAATTAAAGAAGTTAAGACGTGTTTCCCGTCGTTTGCAAACACTTCCACCGAAGAGGTATCTACAAAAATTTGAAGAGCAAATTGATCTTCTATAAATACTTCCATTTCTTGAACACATGAAAACTCGTTATGAAAGGTTTTGTCTCCAGATCTTCTTCTGTCTACGTAGAGAACTGAACGATCCGAATCATATCCGATAATCGTTTCTTCTTCTTTTGATTGGTGTACTTTGATGCCAAAGACAGCTGCTTCTTTAATCTTAAAACAAGCTTTAAGTTCAAAGGTTTTGGTTTTTATATCTTTTAAAATATTCTCACCTGGGATGAGCGTTATGGTTCGCTGTATAGAAGTTATTGGTTTTCTAAGCGCAGAGATTTCTTGCACGGGTGTTTGAACAAGACGGATACCTTCCCTTGTTGAATTTAACGTTAAGGACCTCGGTAAAGTCATCGCACTTCTCCATGTTTCAGTTGGTACTTGATTAGCATACTTCCAATTGCTCATCCAACCGATAAATAATCTGCGACCGTCTTCTTTAGGCACGTTAGACCATGTGACACCTGCATAGTTGTCTCTTCCAAAATCTAACCATAATACCTTTTCTGAATCGTTTTCGTTTGTAAACATTTTTCCATCAAAATCTCCGATAAAGTATTGTGTGCGTGAGCCCTCAGTATAAGCGGGATCATCTCCGATACTAACGATCAGTACCCATCTGTGACCACCTTCAATTGGTAGTTGAAACAGATCTGGACATTCCCACACACCTAGGTGCGAACCTTCTTTTTCTCCGAATGAGCTCTCAAAGCGCCATGACTTCATATCACTTGATGAATAAAACCGAACATGGTTTCCTGCAGATAGCACCATGATCCATTTGCTCTCTTTTTCATACCAAATTACTTTAGGATCACGAAAATCAGCGATGGAAGTATCTTCAAGAACCGGATTTCCTTCATATTTCGTCCACGTTCTTCCCTTGTCTGTACTGTAAGCTAGACTTTGGACCTGTCTCGGTGTTTTTGTGTCCGGGTGTTCTCCAGCATGTGTGAAAATAGCAACCAGCCCTTCTCCACCATCAAAGAAACCGCTAGAATCCCAAGTATCTACGACAATGCTGCCAGAAAATATATATCCGTTTTCATCAGGGAAAAGGGCGATCGGGAGGTGTTCCCAATGGACCATATCAGAGCTAACCGCATGCCCCCAGTGCATCGGCCCCCACACCGTACTCTCGGGGTGATGTTGATAGAACAAGTGATATTCTCCTTGAAAGTACACCATTCCATTTGGGTCGTTCATCCAGTTCTTTATTGGTGTAAAGTGAAATTGAGGACGATACTTCTCGTTAAAAAAGTTCGTCGGACTTATCTTCATGCTCATACCTTATCCTCCATTTGTGTTCGGTGTTGGTGTAAAAATTGTTCTATCTCATCTAAAGTGGGGATAGAAGGGATCGCCCCTTTTTTTAGTGTAGTTAAAGCACCTACGGCATTAGCTGTTTGCAGTATGTTTCGGATATCTTTTTCTTGGAGCTCAAGTAGACTTATTTTTTCTAAAAGCTGGTGTAAGACACTCGCCCAAAACACGTCACCTGCGCCTGTTGTATCAGTAGCTCTTACCCTGTAACCTTGGATGAAACCCGTTTTCTCTTCGAACAGATAGTAAGACCCTTCAGCACCTAATGTAACGATGAGCAATTGGATAGCATACGCGTCTGTGATTAATTTAGCTGCTTTCTCTAACTCTTTCTCACCTGTGACAAAGTAAAGCTCCTCATCCGACATCTTCACCAGATGGGCTTTAGAAAGTCCTTTTTTGATCTGCTCTTTCATCTCATCTTGATCTTTCCAAAGAAGTTCACGGATATTGGGATCAAACGATATGATTTTCGAGTTCTCTATCCCCTGCTCTACAGCATGCCAAGTCGCTTCTCTAGACGTTCCGCCCGTCAAAGAGACTGAACCAAAGTGCAGGATCTTACAACGTTTGATATATGCTTTGTCTATATCCTCTTTTCTCAACATAAGGTCTGCCCCTGGTTTACGATAAAAACTGAACGAACGGTTTCCTTCCGCATTTAGTTTTACAAATGCAAGAGTCGTAGGAATATCGCCATCTGTTGAAATTAAGCTACAATCTACATAATGATTTTCTAAAGTTGTTATCAAATCTTCGCCGAAGAAATCATTTCCTACTCTGGCGATCATCGAAGTCGCTCTTCCCCATTTTGCTAATGCAGCTGCTACATTTGCAGGTGCTCCCCCTGGATTTTGTTCATAGATCGGTTTTCCATTAGCTGAAGCACCCACTGGTGTAAAGTCGATCAAGAGTTCACCGATAGACAATACTTCTATTTCTTTCATTATCCTCACCACGATTTTAAAAAGCCGGAAAACAAAAACGAATTCCGGCCTTCATAGATTTTTATTTATTGAAACGATCAAGTCCATCTTGATAAATCTTCATCATATCCTCGACTCCCATTTCTTCAAGTGCCTTAACATATGCTTTCCAGTCTTTATCACTAAAACCTTCTACAATAAACTTGGCGCGCGTCTGGTTAACGAGCTCTTTAACATCGGTTTCTATCGTGTTAATCTGATCTAGCTCTTCTGGTTTAAAGAAAATAGTAGGATACTTTTCTTTTTCCATAAAAGGGCGATAGATGTTATCTAGATCTTGAATTCGTTGTTTTGCTCGAGGCTCCATCTCAACAATGGTACCAAAATCTTCTTTTAGAATAACGCCCGCGCCATTAGGTGCTACTTTCTGACGATATTCTCCCATGGCTACACCTTCAGGAAGTTCTTTGTTTACAAGTTTTCCGTTTTCATCTTCTTCATAGATGATTCCAATTGGTCCCCAGTGGATTTGTGCAGCCATCTTAGGTTCATACTGCTGATCAATCCAGCGCATCGTGATCTCAGGGTTCTTATTAGCGTTTGTAATAACAAAGGCATTTCTAGCAAATTCTGAACCATTTGATCGACCGACTAATTTGTCTCCATTTGGTCCTTCAAGAGGAGGCATTAATACATAATTTCCTGCTCGTTCAGGGCCCACTACTTCTTCGGTTTCCCACCAGATGTAAGAGCCGAGTGTCTCGTCCTTTGTTTTGCCTTTTGCTAAATACTGAGCTGCATCTTGTGTGAAAGATTCAGGATCAATCAATCCTTCTTTATACCATTGATGGAAGTATTGAAGAGCTTCTTTGTATTCTGGTTTGTCTGCTGTAAATATAACCTTTCCATCTCTTACAATACGATGATCTAAGTTATCTGGTTGACCAAAGGCAGCGAAGAAATCACCAATATCCGCACACCACCAAAGATGCATAAAGCTTAATGGAATTTCATCTTTTTTACCGTTTCCGTTAGGATCTTGAGTTTTAAATGCACGAAGCACTTCTGTGTATTCATCTAGCGTCGTTGGCATTTGAAGTCCTAAGTTATCCAACCACTTTTTATTGATAGATGGGAAGAATGGTGTATCGCCAATTCCCATTTCTTCTGCCGTAGGTAGTGAATAGATATGACCATCAGGAGCCGTGATCCCTTTTTCAATCTCAGGCCGTTTTTTAAAGACTTCTTTTAGGTTTGGGGCATATTCATCGATTAGATCTTCAAGCGGAATAAGTGTGCCGTTCTGACCATATGTCACAAGGTCATAGTCGGTAAACTGGGCTCCGTAAAAAGCGTCTGGAAGATCACCACTCGCAAGTAGTAGATTCTTCTTTTCTTGATAATCAGTATCAGGAATGTTCTTCCACTTGATCGCTACGTTCGTCGATTTTTCGAGTCTTTTGAAGATCTCCATTTCAGAATAATCTGGTGCGAGAGGTGCTTTTGGTGCTACAATATTAAGTGAAACTTTTTCTTTAACGATTGGCAGGCCTGTTTTCTCAAAAGTTGCTTTATCCTTTGGCTCGGATTCTTCTTTTGAGTTACAGCCTGCTAATACTAGACTAGCACTTAAGAAAACGGTTGTTCCTACTGATAATACCTTTTTCATATTATCCCCCCTAATGTTTTTCCTACCTTTAATGAACCCGCTTCAGTTCTTTGATCACCTCCTAAAGATAAATCTTCCTATCCTTTTATAGAACCAATCATGACGCCTTTCACAAAATAACGTTGTAAAAATGGATACAGAATCAATAATGGAAATGTTGAAACGATGATCATTCCATATTTAATAAGTTCAGCTACACGCTGCTTGGCTGCGTATGATTCCACATCCATCATCATTGCTGCAGAGTTTGATACTTGGTTCTCTACTAAAATATTTCTTAAAATTAGTTGAAGCGGATACTTCGATTCATCATTTAAATAGATTAGAGCATCAAAGAATCCATTCCAATGTCCGACCACATGAAACAGCACCATAACAGCGATGATCGGTTTTGAGAGAGGAAGGACGATTTTAAAGAAAAAACGCGTATTTGAACATCCATCTATAAAAGCCGCTTCCCTTAGCTCCCCTGGGATAGACGTTTCAAAGAACGTTTTAGCGATTATGATATTCCACACCCCAACAGCGTTGGGTATAACCATTGCCCAAATGGTATCAACCATCCCAAGGTCCTTAACAAGTAGATATGTTGGAATGAGGCCTCCGCTAAAGAACATAGTAAAAACGAATACAAGCATAATTAAATTTCTTCCGTAAAAATCAGGTCTTGAAAGTGGATAAGCTGCTGTTAGCGTTAACATAATAGATATGGCTGTACCTACTGCTGCATAAAGAATCGTGTTACCGTAACCAATCCAGATTAACTTATCACTGAAGATCCGTTCATAACCTTCTAACGTAATATCTTTTGGCCATAGCCAAACTTCCCCTGCAAATACAGCATTCGGATCACTGATTGAACTGATCGTAATAAAGTACAGTGGATACAATACCATTAAGGCGTATAGAGTCATCAATGCGTAGTTTACTACGTCAAAAGTAATATCACCTTTGGTCCGTCTGAATGCTTTCATAGTCTCCCCTCCTTACCATAAGCTGTTTCCGCCAAGTTTTCTCACGATTCTGTTTACCATTAAAAGCATGATCAAGTTGATAACAGAGTTAAATAGTCCAATTGCCGCTGCAAAACTGTATTGAGCACGCTGAAGACCGATTTCATACACGTATGTTGGTATGATGGCTGAGGCAGATTTGTTCAAATCCGTCTGCATGAGATAAGCTTTTTCAAATCCGACGTTCATGATGTTTCCGATCGCAAGGATCAACAAAATTACGATAGTCGGCCTTATTCCAGGAATATCAACATGCCAGATGCGCTGCCACTTATTTGCTCCATCCATGATTGCAGCTTCATGTAAAGCTGGTGAAACACCTGCTAGGGCAGCAAGGTAAATGATTGTCGCCCATCCTGTTTCTTGCCAAAGACCTGAAATCACATAGAGTGGTTTAAACCATTCTGGTCTCGCCATAAATAGGATAGGTTCTCCTCCAAGCAAAACGATAAGATGGTTGACGATTCCACTGGTTGGAGATAAAAACACAAACAGAATACCCACTAAAACAACGGTAGAGATAAAATGTGGTGCATAGATTACCGTTTGTACAAACTTCTTGTACCTTTCACTCGTCAATTGATTTAACAAGAGAGCTACGATGATGGGAACCGGAAATGTAAATATGAAAGCCCAAAGACTTAAGCTCAATGTATTTTGGATAAGCGTCCAAAACTGATAGGATTCGAAGAACCTCGTAAAATGCTGAAAGCCGATCCAAGGACTACCCCATATGCCTTCTGTAGGTATGTACTGTTTAAAAGCAAGCTGGATTCCATACATCGGAACATATTTGAACACAACGAACCATAGTAAACACGGAAGAACAAACAGATATAATTCCCAGTTGCGCATCACCTTTTTTCGTCTTGTCATCTTTTTAGGAACAACAACCACTTGTTTCTTTTTATTTAGTGATATTTCCATATAGTCACCTCCACGTAATCGATTACGCTAAAATGAAGCGCTTACAAAAAACGCTTTTTTAACATCAACAGCTTTCTCGTTGAATGAGTTCTGTTTGAAGTCTCATTTCAATAAAGTCGGCATCAGGTTCTTCTATCCTTCTAAGAATGGCCTCAGCGGCTTTTACACCTAATTCAAATGAAGGCTGTTTGATCATCGTTAGTGATGGTGTTGTGATCTTAGCCCATTCATAATCATCAAATCCGATGACTGCTACATCGCTTGGGATCGTTCTCTTGTGATCTTGAAGACATTTCACTACTCCCATAGTCATAACATTATTAGCTGCAAGAACAGCAGATACTTTTGATGAGGAGAGTAATTCTTTAGTCAATTGGTATCCGTTCTCAAGCGTAGGCACTGCTTCCTTAATAAGAGAGTTGTCTACCTGAATCCCTTGTTCCTGAAGAGCTTGCTTGTAACCTTCTAATCGTTCATCACTGGTAGAGATTCCAAGAGGTCCTGTAACGAACCCGATATTCTTATGGCCTTTTGATAACAAAAGTTTAATGGCATCATAAGTACCTTTTTTTCCATCGCTTAGAATAAAATCTCCTCTATCGTATCCTTCTGGTTTACGATCGATAAAGACGACAGGATAATCCCCGTTCAACTCCTGATGAAGAAATTCATGACTCTGAGAAGTTGGTGCCATGATCAAACCGTCAATAAATTGATCGTTGAACATGGTGATCTGTTCTCTCTCCATCTCTAGTTCTTCATTCGTATTACTCACGATAAGCTGGTAACCGTGCATCTTTAGTACGCTTCCGATCCCATGAGCGATGGACATGAAGAAAAAGTTAGATGTATCATCCGACTGAACAGGAATGATTAGTCCGATGATATTTGATTTACGACTTCTCAAGTTTCTCGCGACCGGATTTGGTCGATAATTAAGTTCCTTCATGGCTTGAAATACTTTCTGTTTAGTCTCTTCAGCAACAAATCGGGTTTCATTGATTACGTGAGACACGGTTGCTGTTGAAACATTTGCTTTTAGAGCAACCTCTTTCATGTTTACTGCCATTAAAAATACTCCTCAACAATAGTGACGTAATCGATTACGTAATCGATTACTTATAT
This sequence comes from Fictibacillus halophilus, assembly GCF_016401385.1. NCBI lineage: Bacteria > Bacillati > Bacillota > Bacilli > Caryophanales > Fictibacillaceae > Fictibacillus > Fictibacillus halophilus. Next base: position 1,719,475 of record NZ_JAEACF010000001.1, read on the forward strand.
GATAGTTCACCTTCCAATATTTAGTCAATATATTTTTTAATGAAATTTTCAGTTAATTTACAAACGGTCTGATTACAGTAATTTGAATTTATTAAAACCAAAAAAACCGAATGTGTTTCCACAGCATCCGGTTTTTCACTAAGAAACTCTTTTAAGTTTTTAATTAAAATATCTCCGTCAACCTTAAAGAATAAGCCAAAGAGAATGTTGTAACTACCTTTGACAGTACTGCTATTATCATAAAGCGTTTTGCTTTAACACCGCTGATACCCGCTCCAACACAAATTATTTCATCTGGCAATACGGGAACGATGAACAACAAAACCATAATCCACATCTCGTTTCTTTGAACGAATCGATGATATTGTTCTAATTGCTTCTCATTTACCAATCGCTCTACGACTTTCATTCCATATGTTCGAGAGAGGTAAAACATGGTTAAAATCCCTAGAACAGCTCCAGTGAAACCTAGAATAAAAGCAGTGAACGATCCTAAAGCTGCACTTCCTGCAACTACAGTTACGATCTCTGGAACGGGCAAGATAATAGGTTGCGCATAACAAACAGCAAAATAGATAAGTTTTGCAAGTTCCATGTTCTCGTTTAGGATGGTTTCTAATCCTTTGTTATCAATCGTAACAATCATGCTGCTCATGATATGCGTGAGAAATATTGCTGAGACCAATATACTATATACGATAGATGCTGTCCTTATTGGTTCAAAGATTGTTCGCTTTTTCAAAAAATAAGAAACAAACGAAATAAGAACAAGTGTGTAGCCAATGATTATTCCAAACGTTCTATAGGATTGATCAAGTGTAGATAACGATTGAGATAAAAGTAATAAAGAAAGTACCAGCATCCCTAACTGTTTAAATAAACTATACGTATATTGATTCATTATTTTATATGAAGCCGTATTTAGGTGGCTTTTAAGATTCATTACATCTAACTCCTTTTCTAACTGTTACATTCATTATGTAAAATAAACCTTAAGAAATGCTTAGGAATATTCTTAACGATTCTTAACTTTTTGTAACGAAAAAAGCTTATGAAGCATGCTTCATAAGCTTAAATCAAATCGGAAGTCTAATGATAATCGTTAGCCAACCATCTTTATACTCCGCTCGAATATGACCCCCATGTAGTTCTACAATCCTTTTAGAAATAGCGAGTCCAAGTCCCGTTCCTTCACTCTGGCTTCGCGCTTTTTCTCCTACTAAAAAACGTTCAAATAATTGGTTAACGTCTTGCACTTCTGGCCTTTCTGTTTGATTGGACAGTCTAAATTCGGCATAATTGGATTGTATGTCTAAAGTAGCTTTGACAATAGAAGGTTTCGAGCTGTACTTTATGGCATTCATAAAAAGATTGTCATAAACACGTACCATTTTTTCAATATCCATAGCAGTTAGAACTTCATCTTCTGGTATCTCCTTTATAACAGTTAGGTCTTCCTTTTCAAAGATAGGAACGTATTCCCCAATTAATTGTTCTAATAAACCTGTCATGTCTACATCATTAATGTCTAATTTTACATCTGGACTTGTTAACCGAGTATATTCGAAAAGCTCATTGATTAGAGCTTCAAGCCGCTTTGATTTTAAATAAGTCGTATCATGATATTCTTTTAGTTGATCTTGGCCCGAATAATTTCCCTTTCTCAGTAAGTCCAAATACCCTATGATGGATGTTAAAGGGGAGCGCAAATCATGGGATATATTTGTAATCAATTCATTTTTCGCTATTTCAAGTTGTCTTTCATATTCAAACTTACTTGATAATTCCTTAGACATACTATTAACATCTTCGGCAAGCTTGCTTAATTCATCGTTTCCCTCCATTTCAATCGTCATTCCCAATTTTCCGTTAGCAATTTCATTAATACTTTCTGTAATACGCTTTATATAAATGATTTTTTTTCGTATCAATGCTAAGAAGGTAACAATAAAAGAAAAAATAACAAAAGTAAAAATCAGAAAAACTATAAGATTATAGGTAGTTGCTCCAATATCTTCAATCGTAAGATATTGAAGATTATAGACATGCAAAATAATTTGAGAGAGGATGATCATAACCACAGTTGAAACAAAAAAGCTAACAGCAACTGCTACCAGAAGTTTTACAAGTAACGATATTTTAATCGGCTTTATTCTCATATTTTATAGCCGACTCCCCAAACCGTTTTGATATAGATGGGTCTCTTCGGATCTTCTTCAATTTTTTCTCTTATCTTTGTTATATGAACCATAACAGTACTGTCTGACTTATAGAAATCTTCTTGCCATACCGCTTCATATATCTTCTCAATGCTCATAACGCTACCTTTATTACGAGCAAGGAGCTCTAATATCGCAAACTCTTTTGGTGTGAGTCTAACATCTTTCCCTCTGACCCCTACTTGACGCGTTTCTGTATTAATCTTCAGATCTCCAATCTCAATTAACTCTCTATTAGAATCTGTATCCTGGTTGTATTTTCTATATCTTCTTAGCTGTGATTTAACTCGTGCAATTAACTCCAATGGATTAAACGGCTTGGATAAATAATCATCTGCACCTGAAGCAAGTCCTTGAATCTTGTCCATATCTTCAGATTTTGCAGAAAGCATAATGATCGGCATATTTCTTTCCTGTCTTATTTTCATACATGCCTGAATTCCATCCATCATAGGCATCATGACATCTAAGATAATGAGATCAAAATCCTTCTTCTCCAAAAGTTCTAATGCTTCAATTGCATTTTCTGCTTGAATGGTTTGCATTCCCTCATTCTCTAAATACACCGATATTAGATTGCGAATATCTTTATCGTCGTCTACGATCAGGACTTTAGATTGCATAAGTACCCTCCATCTTTTCTTCTTCTAGCGAACAACTTAACACCATGGCAGGTGGAACATTTCTAATCTCAATGCTTACATCAACTTTTGAAAAAAATTGTTCAATAAAGGTCTTCATTACCTTCGTATATTGAAACGTAACAAACTTTCCATTCTTTCTTAAAATTTTTGAAGTTTTTAACAAAATACGATGTGAAACGGCTTTTGGTAAGCTGGCAAACGGAAGTCCTGATATCACATAATCTACGTATGGAATTCCACATTTCTTCAGATACCAGTCAACCTTTTCTGCTGATCCATTGTATATATAGAGATTATCTACATCTTTATATTTCTCATCAAGAATTTTGTAAAACTCTATATTATTTTCAAATAATACGATAATCGTTTCAGGATTTCGATGTTGAAGCAATTTTTCAGTAAAAACACCGGTACCCGGTCCGTATTCCAAAATGTACTTGGCATTATTAAAATCAATGCTTCTTACCATTTTATCAGCAAGATAACTTGAACTAGGAAGAACGGCTCCTACTGACCGAGGGTTACTTATATACTGTGCTAAAAAAGATAAAAATTTCAACAATATTCACTCCGATGATTTGAATTTATAGCCATTCTATAATTCAAACCTAAAGAAATAAGAGGAATAATCCTTAAGAATTCTTAAGTTTATGAAGTAAAAAAACTGCACTACCACCACTAATGGTGTAGAATGCAGTTTTCTTGTTTTACTATTTAGCTTCTACAGCTTCTACTTTCCAACTTTTCTGCAGCTTACGAATCATAATAATCTGCCCAATGTGGTACGCATTGTGTGTTGCAGCATTCCCAATTATCTCCCACCATTTGGCAGGTACAGGAAAACCATTAACTTCGCTTTCTACTTTCTCTTCTGATAGTAGATTTTGCCACTGTAAGAGTACCACTAGCAGTTGTTCCTTTAACTGTGAAAATTTTTGATTTTCCGGTATGAAAAAGCTTTTATCATTATCTCCAATAGAAGGTACTGCTTGGACACGAGACTGAATGTATCGAGTTTGCCACGTCTTATTCCAATAGAGAAGATGCTGTACAATTTCAGCGATGCTATGGCAATTCTCGCTTGGTTTCCAAAAAGCTTCTTCCTCAGTTAGATTTTCCACCGTTTCATTAAATGGCAGATACCAGCTAGCATCATTTGCATTGGCTAACAGTTGATCAGCTAATAGACTTTTTACGTGTACCATATGGTTTCACTCTCCTACTTGTTTAATTACATAAAGTCATGGGGTATCTTATTTCATTCAAGCTCAGAATATAAATTCTCGTTTATCTGTTTCTTTCCTTTATGATTGTAAGAGATTATTATGTATAAGGAACTTTTAATCAAACGTTAGATGGAGTGTGCTGTAAATGGAATGTTTTTGCGATAAGCCTAAGATCTTTGAATTAAAATTAGAAGCAGATGTCGGTGCTGATCCTATTTGGTGTAATCAGTGCGAATGTAATTTAGACATTGATGAATTACCCATCTCTGAAGAGCTAAGAGAGAGTGTGATGAATTGGGCTATGCAGTATGGAAAATGGATAGATTGGGACAATGATGAATTATGTGAGAATGGTCTAGTTCTTGAGGCTGAGCATAATCAACTTGGTCAAACTCTTTCAGAAAATTTACAAATAGAGCTCGGAGAAACAACCACAGTACGTTTTTCTCCTTCCAATTCGGCAAACATGTATAAATAAATCTGTATGAAAAAACCCGAATCTAAAATTATCGTTCGGGTTTTCCAGTGACATTATGCGTTTATTTTATTCCGTATTTTGTCTATAAACTTAAGTGTTTCATCGATAATTAGTTGTTGGTCATTGTCGAGTGTAGCCACATGATAGCTGTTCTTTAAATGTATAATCTGTTTGTTTCGGGATGATATGGAATCATAGATGATTTGAGAGTTTTCAGGTGGAACAACATGATCTTCTGTTGAAACAAAAATTAACGCGGGACATGTGACAGTATGAAGATTTTCTTTTACTTTTTTCATTAACAGTACAATTTCTTTTAAAGACTGAACCGGAGTTTTGTCATAGGCAAGTTCTGTCACATCCGGATTCTTTAAATCTGAACCTATTGCGTCAAGAAAACGGATGTTGGAGTGTTGCATGTTTTCCATGTCGGGAATGTCAATTGCTGCATTGATTGGAATAATTGCTTTAATATCTGGATATGTTTCTGCAACGTATAACGTAAGTGTTCCTCCCATAGAGAGACCCGTTACAAAAATGGTGTCACAACGTTCTTTCAGCCATTGGTAACCTTCTTCAATGGAAGCTATCCAATCATGATATGTAGTCTTTTCCATATCCTCATAGTGGGTACCATGTCCTTTCAGCCTCGGACCACAGACTGTATAACCTGCCTTTGCGTATGCCTCTCCCAAAGGACGCATACTTTGTGTAGAACCAGTAAAGCCATGAGAAATTAATATTCCCACTTTGTTGCCTTCAAAATAAAAAGGTTGAGCTTCAGCCATTACAGAATGCTTCTCTGTCATACGAATCCCTCCATTTCATTTACAACCTACCCTATACATTCAAGTAAGTAACAACATTACCTGCAAAAAAATTCCCAAAAGGTATTTAGCTTTTGTTTTCCTGCCCTTTTGGTTTTGACCAATCTAAAAAGAAGACAACCATTACATAAAGCAAGGGAATAATGAGATTTTCTAATAACATCAGTTCTTGATATCTGAAAAAGTCAAAAGCAATTAATGTTAAATAAATTGGTACAAAATAAAGTAGATATTTTTGGATTCTCCCCATTTTCACACCTCAAATCATACATTGGGTTATTCCAGTATGATTTTCCCCACATACTGTGAACTCCCATTGTTTGTACGAAAATCTACCTCTAAGACATATTCACCAGGATCACTAGGAAAGGAAAATGAGTAATTATTTGATGAATTAGTCGTCAACTCTATTTCCTCGTTGCCCTTCCATAAGGATACTTTAATTGTCTCGTTCGTATATTCTCCACCATCTTCTTTATTTTCAAGTAAGATTAATTCAGCTGATTGATTAGGTGAAAGTGTGATTTCTTTTTGTTCACTGCCCAGAGATAAGAAGTCATCTACCTTACTCTTAAATTCCTTGTCTTCTGTCTTCCAGTCAACGTTTGCTTCTTTTAAGCCATATAAGTCTTCTTTGACACTAAGTCTTAACTCTGGCGGCCCAGCATCATAGTCTTCTGCAATACAAGCAGTTAACAAAACAACTAAAAGTATTCCTGTTATCACATTTAAATATCGTCTCATGATGCTCCTACTCCTTTTTCAGTTGCTATCTAGATTGATCGATTGAAAAGCTGCTTGAAAATTTGTCTGGATATCACGTAGAAAAAGGCACCAATTGGAACAACCAACAGATCAACCCATAATCCATTCTGATATTGTTCTGGTTTCTGAAAGTAAGCTAAAAACATTATTCCACCAATAAAAATTGAGGGAGTAAAAAAGAATACCCATGGATTCATTATGTATTTCATCTTCACTGAGCTTAATTGTATGGCTTCATAAACTAGTTCAGCCATCCCAGCTATGAAGAAAATAATAAAGAAACCTCCTAAAACACTGGATAAAGGTGCTATGTTATCGGCTCCTGGATTGTGATGCTCCATGATAAAATAGGAAAGCAGACAAAAAATGAGGGTAACAAATACGGTGTTCCAAAGAAAACGTGAAATCTTATAAAAAGGATAGACTGCTTTTTTCATTTCCCAATTCATTTTCTTCTCGTTTCCGAATGCCTTTATGGCCATCTGTAATGACTCTTGCTCTGAGTATCCCTTTATCATCAGCTCATTCATGTGTTCATTTATGTGCTGTGTTATCTCTTCTTGTATCTCCTCTTTTTCTTCTAATGGAAGACCTGCTACGATTACAGCAATATATTGATCTAAATTTTTCATAACAACCCCTCCAACGTTTTATCCATAAGCTCATTAATTTGTTTCCAATCTTTTCGCTTTTCCGTTAGGATTTTTCGTCCAGTTGTTGTTAAAGAATAATATTTACGCCGATTACCGTCAGGTCCGTGATTCCAATAAGAAGTCACACACTCTTTTTTCTCTAACCGTTTTAAAGCAGGATAAAGTGTTCCCTCATTCATGGAAAATTCTTCGTTACTTAATATTCTTAAGTTTCTTGTCATCTCGTAACCGTAACTATCTCGATCAACTAAAAGTGAAAGAAGCAATATTTCTATGCTCCCCTTCAAAAGTTCTTTATCCATGTTCAACCTCCAATATTTTCTAATTATATTGTAATACGATGTACATCGTATTACAAGGGTGTAAGAAAAAATATACAGGACATCTTTATTGATGCCCCGTGTTCTGGTGAATCCTCATTTATTTGTTTATAATACTTTACTCTCTCCACCATAACGAGTTTCATGAAATCCTATTGTCCTCGTTAACTTTGGCACATGTAAAATCAAGAACAACGATCGAGCGGAACTGAAAAGAATAAAGGCTAACCATAATCCATGATTATCTAAACGTGCTGCTAAGATAAGAGAAACTAAGAAAACGAGTAAAGCTAGAATCATAGAATTTCGTAATGAAGAGGCTTCTGTTGCTCCTACAAAAATTCCATGAAGTACAACTCCAAAGCTGGAAACGAGCGGAAAACCTATAATCCAAGCTTCGTATGTACTAACTTCATGAAGTACTTCAGGTATCGAGGTAAACAGTTGGTGTATCTGATTTTTAAATAAAAAATATACACTAGAGATAATTAGCGATGAGATGAATGCCCATTGAAAAGTGAGTCTGATCGTTGTTTGATAGAGTGTCTTATCCTTAGAACCTATCGCTCTACCTGTTAATATACTTGAAGCATTGGCAAATCCATCATACATATATGCCATGATGTAATGAATCTGGATCAATATAGCGTTCGCCGCAAGTGTTTCCGTACCATACGTGCCTCCCTTTGCCGTAAAAACATTAAACACAATTAATAAGCATAATGTTCGAATGAATAAATCCCTGTTCATCCTCATCATTCTTTTATAAGAAGACAGATCGATGGCTTTTATTTGGTAGATCTTATTAAGTTGCTTAGCGGGAATCGCTTTCCAAACAATAAAAAGACCGATTACAAAAGTGGATACCTCCGAAATCAATGTAGCCGCAGCAACTCCTGCAACACTCCATGAGAAGACTTTAACAAAAAGTATATCAAGTACAATGTTCGTTAAGTTCATGTACATTTGAAGGAACAAGGTCTTCTTAATCATAGCTAGTCCCATCATCCATCCTATGATTACATAGTTGAGCAGTCCAAAAGGTACACCCCATATACGGACCGCAAAATAATCTGTTGCTAGAGACTGAACGACGGGATCGGATGTCAAAAGCGGCAAAAAGTGTTCTTTAATCGGATATTGAAGTGCTACTAAACATGCACTTATACTCAGTGCTAAGAGCAAAGGTCTACTTAATGAACGTAGGATGTCTTCCTCATTCTTGGTTCCATGAGCTTGGGCTGCAAATCCAGATGTACTAACTCTCAAAAATCCAAACAGCCAATACATGGTATTAAAGATTATAGTCCCTACTGCTACTCCAGCTATGTAAGACGAATCATCCAACTGCCCCACAACAGCCGTATCTACTGCTCCTAGCAGAGGAGTCGTGATGGTTGTAAGAATCAGCGGTAGTGCTAATCCAAGATACTTTGAATGGTTCAAAGACGTTCATCCTCCCAAAACAAATAAGACCAGCACTTTCTCTTTATTAGTGTTGGTTCACTTCTATTGCTGATCTTGTTCCATACTCATCTCTACAAGCATTTTCGTATAGGGATGACGAGACTGATAAAAGAGTTCATTCGTTATAAATGTGTCAACTACGATCCCTTCTTTTAACACTACAATTCGTTCACACATGAATTGAACAGCAGCAATATCATGCGAGATAAAAAGAATAGAAAGGTTCAAATCACGTTGCAAATTTTTTAACAGATTTAGTACTTGTGCACCAACAGAAACATCTAAGCTAGAGGTTGGTTCATCACAGACCAGCAAATCTGGCTCTAAGCTAATTCCCCTAGCTACAGCTATTCTTTGTTTTTGCCCACCACTTAGTTGGTGTGGATATCTCTCTATAAGTTCAGGTGACAGGCCAACTTTTTGAAACAAGACTTCTGCCATCTTCTTACGATCGTGACGGACTTCATTTAAGAAAGAAGGGATAACGTCTGGATAATTTTCTAACGGTTCAACCACAGACTTCCACACAGGAAGTTTAGGGTTTAATGACCCGGCAGGATCTTGAAACACGATTTGAAGGTGACACCTGAAGTTTTTTAATGCTTGTCCTTTTAGCGTGTGCAGGTTACTCCCTCTAAAATGGACTTCTCCTTGATCAGGCTTCTCTAGCCCTAATATGATCTTACCAAGTGTACTCTTACCGCTACCACTCTCTCCAATAATCCCTATGCTTTCACCTGCATTAACGTAGAGGGAAATATCACTTAAAGCTGGTTTTGAATGATACGTCTTGGAGATTGAATTAACGTGTAACATACTGTTCTTCCCTTTCTGTATTCACTAGATGACAAGCGGCAAAATGGTGGTTGTTCAAAGTATTCACAGGTACTACTTTATCGCAGGACTTCATTACACTCGGGCACCTTTTAGAAAAAGGACAACCCTCTTTAGCTACTAATCCAGGTTCACCAAGCATAGTCGGTAATACGTGTGGGATATGCTTATTTAGCTTAAGTCTCGACTGAAGTAATAGTTTCGTATAAGGATGTATAGGCTCTGAAACTACTGCACTGGTTTTCCCCATTTCTACAATATTTCCTCCATACATCACACCAACTGTGTTTGTCCGGTTTATAATATGTTTTAAGTCATGAGAGATTAAAAGTATAGAACAGTTCAACTCTTCTTTTAGCTCACAAAGAAGATCTAATATTCTTTCTCCTGTTAACACATCTAGAGCTGTCGTTGGTTCATCTGCAATGATCAGTTTCGGCCGAAACATAATGGCTGATGCGATAGAAGCTCTCTGTAATTGTCCGCCACTTAGCTCATCGGGAAAGCTGTTAAATACACGTTCTGCTGGTAAGTGGACTTTGTCCAGCCAATGAATAGCCACTTTCTTTGCTTCTTTTTTACTCATGTCAGTGTGACATCGTATAATTTCAATAAACTGCTTTCCAACTTTTATAAATGGAGTGAAGAAGCTTTGATAGTTTTGTGAGAGGTAAGCAATATCTTGACCACGTATTTTTCTTAACTCTCTTTCACTCAACGATGTAATCTCTGATTGACCTAGTTTAACAGATCCGCTTGTAACTTCCAGCGACTTAGAAAGCATTCCCAAAATCACGGTAGCCGTCAAACTTTTTCCGCTGCCGCTCTCTCCGACCAAGCCAAAAACTTCACCTTGAGGAATTGAAAAATGCAGATTACAAATTAACTTTTCCCTGCTGTTACGCATATTCACTGAAAGGTTTTCCACAACAAGCAGATTATTTTCACAAGTTGTTGTCGTTTTGTTCTCAATCATTGCAAACCTCCTCTCTATCGACTTTTAACATCCCATTTGTCTCGCAATCCTTCACCCAATAAGTTAAATGCTAATACCACAAAGAATATAGCTAAACCCGGGTAGATCATTAATTCTGGCGCACTCTGAAAATAAGGTCTTCCATCATTCAACATCGCCCCCCATTCTGGAGCTGGAGGCTGCGCACCTAGTCCAAGGTAAGATAAAGAAGAGATTGTAAGGATCACTTTACCGATATCCAGGGTAGCTAGAACAAGTACAGGAGAAACAATTTGCGGAAACATATGTCTTCTTATAATCTTCCAGCTGGAGCTTCCCCCAACTCTTGCTGCTTGGACATAATCTTTGTTTCGTTCAGAAATCACGATACTTCTTACGACCCTTGTATAAGCAATCCACTTAACAAAAACAATCGATATCATGAGATTCGTCAAACTTGGTCCTAAGAATCCAGCGATCGCAATCGCTAGAATAAATTCGGGAAGAGCAAGTATACCATCTGCTACACGCATAAACACTGTATCCAATCGACCACCAATGTAACCGATCACGAGACCAATCGGAATACCGATGAGTGCAACAGTTGCAACAACTAGTGCCGTTATTCCTAGTGTTGACTGAGCACCGACTATGAGCCTTGAAAATATACATCTTCCCATATGGTCAGTTCCTAGAGGAAATGTTGAACTTGGTGGGGCAAGCCGTTCAGACATATTCGCTGTAAGGGAATCATTCGGAACGATAAACGGTCCAATCAATGTGATCAAAGTGATGATAATAAAAAATATGATCCCGCACTGAATCAGTAAGTTTTGATTTTTAAAGAAAAATGGAACTCGGTTTATTCTAGGCATCTGAATATTCATCTTCATAATGCCTCCTCTTTTCGTTTCATTCTAGGGTCGATCACATAATAAGATAAATCAACAAAGAGATTTGTTAATACTACAAATACTCCAGTTAATAATACATATCCTTGGATAACCGGATAGTCTCGGTTAAATATAGCGTCAACGGCAAGACTTCCCAATCCCGGCCAAGAAAATAAAATTTCAACTACTACTGCCCCACCTAAGAAACTACCTAAACTTAAGCCGAAAATGGTCAGAACAGGAAGAACAGCAGCTCTAAACGCATGCAACCATAGAATCCTCCATTCTTTGACACCTCTTGCTCTTGCTGCATAAATATAGTCCTCAGACAAACTTTGCAAAATGCCTGCTCGAAGCAGCCTTGCGTAAACTACTGCAAACGTAAAACCTAATGTAAAGGCAGGTAAGATGATTTGAGAATAGGACCCGATTCCTGAGGAAGGTAGAACACCTAATTTAAACGCAAAGAGATAGATTAAGATGAGCCCAAGCCAAAAGTTAGGTATCGATGCTCCGATTAATGCTAAAATCCGACTTAATTGGTCGGGCCATTTGTTAACATATTTTGCAGACCACACGCCAAGTGGAACGGTAATGCATAGCATGATAGTCATTGCAAAAAAGGTAAGTTCCGCAGTAATGGGTATGCGCGTTAACAGTTCTTCAATAACTGGTTTCCCGGACATGTATGATTTACCTAGATCAAGCTGCATGAGGTTGAACATCCATTTGCCATACTGTACATACAGAGGCTGATCAAAGCCAAGCTTATTTCTAAGCTCAGCTTGATCTTCTTCTGTTACGACCATTTCATCGGCATTTAGAATGGTAAGAACCGGGTCACCTGGTGCCATCTTCATTAATGTGAACGTAAATAGGGATAGAATGAATAAAACAACAACTAGCTGAATAACCCTATTCTTTATAATCGTAAGCACATTATTTCACATCCATATTGTGTGTTAGAATATAATACTCCTCTGCTGTAGGCTCCCAGTTCACAATGCGTTTGTTCATTCCAATAATGATATTTGGATAAACGGCATAACTATGGGCAACTTCTTTGTTGATTACCTTAGACGCATCTTGTGTCAGCTTTGTACGCTCGTCTAAATCTGTCGTTCTATTTAACTTTTCAATTATAGTGTTAAGTTCAGGAATGTTGATCTTCCCAACATTTAACGCTCCTGTTTCTGTGAAAGCAGTATTAAAGAAGTAGCTTCCGTCTCCTCTTGGAGAGGTATTGTTACTATACGTCGCTAGATCCCAATCCTTGTTCTCAACTAGATGCGTATCAGCATTTTCAACTGTTTTTATATCGATTTTGATTCCTGCTTTACTTGCGTCAGATTGAAGTAGCTGTGCGATTAAAGGTAGTTCTGGACGAGCTTTATACGTAACTAGTTCAAGAGTTAGCGGTTTACCGTCTTTCTCCATTAAACCTTCTGCATTCTCTTTGTAGCCCGCTTGAGTTAAAAGGCTTTTAGCTTTTTCCACGTTCAATTCTGAAACTTCTTCATCTAGCCCAAACGGTAAAGTACTGTTAAATGGACCGTTAGCTTCAAGACCGTGTCCTAGCATGATGTCATTTACAACACTCTTGCGATCGATCAAGAGGTCTAGAGCTTGTCTAACCTTTAAATCTTTAACATTTTTACTTTGACTGTTATATAGAACAAAATGCGCTCGTAGTCCAGGAATGGATTCAACTCTCAATTTATTATCCTTTTCTATCGTATCTAGACTTTCGGCAGGGAGATTGTACACAACATCAGCTTCTTTTGACTGTAGGGCAAGTGCTCTTACGTTAGCGTCTTCATTAAACTTTATTTTGGCTGAGTCCAGTTTCGGTTCTCCAGCCCAATAGTCTTCGTTTTTTTCAACTTCAACAAATTGATTGGATTTAAATTCTTTTACTTTAAATGGACCTGTACCGATTGGGTTATTTCTAAACGCTTCTTCTCCATCCTTCTTGGCTTCTTCCATGTTTACAATTGATGTATAAGGATTTACAAGTTCGGATGGAAGTGCAGGATAGGGCTCTGTCGTATGGATGGTAAGTGCTTGTCCATCTGCTTCCATAGATTTAATCTTCAGAGAATCACCTAACGATTCGTTCGCTTCAATACTTCTTTCTAATGATTGTTTGACAGATTCAGCATCAAGTTTTTTACCATCTTGGAATTTTACATCATCTCGAATTTCAAATACCCACTTCTCGTTATCTGTTGTTTCCCATCTTTCAGCTAGCCAGCCTTCAATATTCGATTTATCATCCAGTTTTAATAACGTTTCAGTAAGTCCAGCACGAATAGGAATAAAGCCAGTATGCGGATCTAAGTTAGCTGCTTTAAAACTGAAAATCATATTAACGTTCTTTTCTTTTTCTTCTTGTTTTTCTGAGCTATTTTGTGTGGTTGAACAACCAGCCATGAATACAAGAACCAAACATAACATTCCTACTAAAATATTTTTATAATTTCTCATTCATTTACCTTCCTTACCTATTGTTGGTTTATAATCGTAATCATTACGGTTTAAATATCAAAAAAAAATTTAATGCTTGAAGTTTTATTGAAAGATGGAGAAATAATACCTATGTATCAAGTAATCATGAACATTAAGAAGCGAAGTGATCTTATGATCTACGACACCTTTGTACAAGGTGTTCTTTATGCTCGCCCTTCTGATTGTTATTAAAGTGCTGCCCTCCTCACTTTCGCTTTAAGCGTAATCATTACGATTTACATATCGAATTCTATCATTTAATAAAATTACCGTCAATCACTGAACGAAGTAAAACTATAAAAAACCCATCAATGATGGGTTTAAGAGATATGTATATGTATGAGATTACAAAGTGAGTAAAGTGAGTATGACATTTTAAGATCCAGACGACTTACTTCCTGATCCAAAGCCTGAACCTGTTGATGAAGGAGTTGTTGTCACGTTCGTACTCGGCTTTGTTGCTGGTTTAACTGTGGAAGGAGCAGTTGTAGCTGGTTTCGTAAAGTTAACTTTACCTGTAGGTTTCGTTTTGGTTGTATTTGCTAACAAGAATATCCACCACGGAAACGAGCTTTCATTGGCATAATAGTTGGAATCCAGAGTAGATTCCCCGTTTTCATAGACATCATCTAAGAACGTGATAAGCTCATCCTCTTGAAATTCCAGTCCGTTTTCTTCTATATAATTCTCCATTGCTTCTAAATCCATATCTGGATATTGAGATTGCAAATGATCTAGGTCAATCTCCTCTTCAACAGCTACATCGTAGGTTGGCTCTTCTGAATAAGACGTTTCATCTTCAGTGTAAGTTGATTCATCTTGAACAGCTATATCTTCTCTAGAACTGCAGGCACTTAAAGCAACAGCTGCCGATAATATGCCTCCAATTAGCTTTTTTGTCTTTGTCATTGTGACTATCCCCTTTTTCACATGGTCCTTTAGGAGTGTATCCTTGTTTGAAGTAAAAGCTCAACATTTGGATCCCTTCATTTATAACCTCAACTCACCAATTCTAGTCAACTTCTCTTTAAACCATATCACTACGGCCTTTCTCTTTAACACTTCGTCAATCATCCAAAAGAATAAAGAGCAAAGTATTGTTTGCATGAAAATTATATTCCATACTATGTTTTCCAGATCATAATACCCATGTTCACGTATCAAAATATAAACTAAGAAAAATAAACCAAAGAGAATATGAATAACACCCGATAATAAAAGCTTAAAAGATGGATGTACCCACTTGATCATGTAATCAGACAACATGGACGAAAAGGATCCATATAAGATGACGAATGGAACTAAATAAAACGCTATAAAAATACTAAACTCTAAACCGAGAATCGCAATATTTATCAAGGTCATAATGAAGCTAGTAGCAATAGCAGCTATCCCTTTTCTTATAAGAATCATTACTCCTCCTAAATTAAAAATATTGTCTATTTATTTTTATTTGTTTTATGACAAATACCCCTTCTTTAACTATTATTATTTAAATACTAAAATTTAACAATTATTTTTTCCAATATATGCTATAATGCTGGATGGAAAAAGCTTGAAAATTTTTCTGAATCGAGGGGATTTCTTTGGATTTAATTTTTATCCTACTTATGCTTTTAGGTTTATTAATAGGTATTTTTGCGTGGTATAGGGATAGAAGTGAGAAAAATAAACGTTTTTCTTGGTTGAGTTATGCTTCTTTATTGGTTCCACTATTATTAATTCTGACCATGTATAGTACAAGAGGCAGCTTTCTGATCTATACAGTAGGTATTGGTTCTCCTCTGTCATTACTGCTATGTGGCTACACCTTATTTAAAAGAAGAGAGAAAAAGATTCTAGCTGTTATTGGTCTGATCCTTTCACTGATCTCCAATGGCATTGTTTTTATAATTGGGACTTTCGTAATTACAAATAACTAATCCTAATATCGCTAGCAATTCAAGGGAGCTTTTAAGTAAACACCCAATTATTTGTGTTTGCATACCATACTTACAAAGTCGGGCAAACGCCTATGAAGAGGTGAAGCACCTTATGGTATCATATATGGATTATACATCTCCCTCTACTCAATATACGTTTGATGTAAATACGAGTCCTCTGTTCAAAAAAGACAGCCAAAATTATATTAATGTATTGGGTATTAACCAGTTGAATACTTTAGAAAACGTATCGTTATTAGATATATTTATGAGTACGGGCAATGTAGTTGAGCCTCATTATCATCAGAATGCTGCTGAACTTGTATACTGTATCTCAGGCTCTGTTGTAGTATCAATTCTTAATCCATTTACAAAACAGTTATTGAACTTCAAGATCACACCAGGCCAAGTAGCCAATGTTCCTCAAGGATGGTGGCACTATGAAATTGCTTTAGAAGATAACACTCATATTCTAGCAATTTTTAATGCACCGACTCCTCAAGTTGTTCTTGGTTCAGATATACTGAGATTCACCCCTGCCAATGTAATGGCCCATACGTATTGTCTTGATGAGAATCAATGGAAAGAAACCGTTGCACCTGTTCAACCTTCTACTTATATTGGGCCTTACACGAACTGTCAGCGAAACGCTGAATATACCTACCATTCAAATCATAATCAAACATATCAGCAGATGCAGTATGTTCAACAACATCCTGAAACTCCGCACGTTCAGCCTTATCGGAACGTTTGGTGGTAAGGAATTCTCTACAACGAAAAAAGGCTTAAAAAACCGATCAGAAGTAAAAAATGGGCGGTTTTTTGTGATTGAATTGGTTAGCTTGGAATCTTATTCTCCTGTAAATGTAGTGTAGGATTAATCATCTTTAGCACGTAGAACAATAGTACCGTACCTCACAAAGCGCTTCATAGAATTATTACTTGAAATTTCTTTTTGATCTAAATAAAAATCATGCTGTCCTCTGAATACTACAAACCACACAATCATTACTATGAAAAGTGCAATACCTGCTAAAAACCAAAACATAACATTCCACCTTTCTTTCAAATAAATAGTCGTTCTTTAAAAGTTAATATTATGATTATATTTTTACTTCCTTAATATTACAATTATTAATGGTAAAATTAGGTTGTATTATTAAAGAATGACTGGAGGTTAGGTTTAAAGTATGGGAATGACTTACTTAGATCTTTTTTTAACCTTATTTGTATATTTAGGATTACCTATTATTATCTTGGTATTGATCGTTAAAATAGTAGATTGGCAAGTGGAACAAATTCGTCAACGCAAGTTAAGGTATGAGTATTATGAAAAGAAAAGTCAAAAAGAAAAAGGGAATCATCATTGATTTCGCTTAAATTTCCCTTTTGTATCATCTTCTACATTTTTTTAATCTACCTTGCTGTTTTATCACGATAAACAATCAGTGTAACAACATTTAAAACGATTGTAACGATTAAGAGTGCTGCTGAAACAGACGCAGTTGCATACATCGTATCCATAAGGGCACTCCAATCCTCAATCAACACCTTATGGTACGTATAAAATATTTGAAAACACAATGAAATTGCACAGGCACAGATACTAATGGTAGACAACATCATCCAGCTTTTGTTTTTCTTCCGTAATAAATTTACAACTGGCAAAATCCAAGCGATTAACCCTAATACGAGACTTCCAACATTCAGTAACCCAATCATTTAACACGCCTCCAGAAAATCTTCTTTATTAATCGTTATTTGTATTCTCTGCATTTGTCTTGATATCCTTTTAATATAGAAAACACTGCAACCAATGGTTACAGTGCTAAGAAACGTGTTATTTCTTTATTAAAGAAACGCGAAAAGGATATAGGCTTCCAGTCATGATTTTTCCCTTAACCGCTGGATCATTCTCCATGATGCTTCGTGCTTCTACTTCATGAGTATTTTGAAGAATAACAACTCCAAAAGAAGCATCCAGACACGGTCCAGCCAATACCAATTTTCCCTTCTCTAACAAATCTTGAAGGTACAAAAAATGAGATTGAAGCTTTTCTTGTTCCTCTTCGGTCTGATTCTCCATTAAATCTGCTCTGACTGGTATAATTTGATATAGAAATTCAGTGATTTCCAAACGTATCTCTCCCCTTTAGAGAAAGAATTCTATCGATTTATGAAAAATCCTTTTAATTGCAACTATCTTCTTTTTTTAGATCCGTCAGACTTTCTTTGCATGCTTTTTTCATTTTTCGGTGCAGGGCGTTTAGTAGATGGTCCTCTACTAGCACCTTCTTCTACGATGACTTGTCCTTTTTCTAGAAGCTGCTTTTGAAGAGGTACGTTCATCTTCGCCGTCCATTTTTTCACAGACGTTAATTCTGCTTTTGTTACTAACGAAACGACTGTACCTTCTTTCCCCATACGTCCCGTTCTTCCAGATCGGTGAACGTATTGCTTTACGTCTTCTGGCATTTCAAAATGAACCACGTGTGTAACGTCAGGAATATCCAATCCACGTGTCGCGACATCGGTTGTTAAAAGAACAGGAATCTTTCCATTCTTAAAATCGTTAACGACTTTTTGACGATCTTGTTTCGTTGAATTACCTGCTAATACACCTAGCTTAATCTTCTTGTACTCAAGTTTTGTTGCGAACTCATCCATCTTCATTGAACTATTGATGAAGACCATCGCTTTAATGCCAGGTGTGTGACGAATCAGCTTGCGTAAGTTTTCGACTTTATCACGGTAATCAGACACCATAAACGTATGCGTCACTTCACTCTTCACTAAGTCTTTTTCTACTTTAACGATAACTGGTGCTACGGCTAATTTTCTTGACCAGTCCTCTGTCTTGTTATTGATCGTAGCGGATACGAATACTAGCTGACGGTCTTTTAACGTTGCTGCGATTACTTGTTCAACGTCACCGTTAAACCCAGCTTCAATAATATGGTCGGCTTCATCGATCACAATGGTTTTTACTTCATGCACTTTAAGTTTTTTGTTTTGGATTAATTCTTTTACTCGCCCAGGTGTACCTACGATAAATTGCGGTTTCTTTTTTAATTTATCTAACTGACGCTGCATGTTAGCCCCACCGATGAGAGATGCCCCGCTTAATCCGCTGTTTTCGGTAAACTTTTGACATACATCGTAAATTTGCATTGCTAGTTCTCGTGTTGGTGCTAAAAAAAGAACTTGAGCATTCTTTACTTCTGGGTTTAACTTTGATAGTGCTGGTAATGCATAAGCAAGAGTCTTACCAGTTCCAGTTGGAGATTCAATGATTAAATCTTTGTTTTCTAGCTGCTCAGGTATTGATCGTTCTTGAATGTCTGTAAATGCTGAAAACCCGCTTTTGTTCCAAGCGTTTCGGATAAATTCCGGAAAATTCTGTAGCGATTGTGTCATTTTTTATACCCCTTAAAATATTCATTCATTTCTTTTATTGACGCTATTAACTCTTCAAGTACAGATGAAATTCGCTCTGGTTCCTCTTCAGAAACCGGCTTTTGAAGTTGTATAGAGATCGTGTTGGTGAATACGTGTCTTGGTTGGCCATATATATAAGTAAGTTTTTGCTGAATGTCACCTTTTAAATCTCCGCTTCCCCATTTTTTCAGTATGGATTGAAGCTGTTTACAATCTGTTTCTATTTCATAAACCGGAGTCTCGATCACGCAGGAAAGTTTACTGCCTGCTCCTTCAGGGTTATCGTTCAACTTTTCCATAGCCAAGTCTTCTAGATTTGAAGTTAAGGTGATAGTCCCTTTCATCGCTTCTCCGATCGCTGAAACTACAAAGTCAATCGAATAATTTCTTTCTATAATAGCTTGATCCATTAAGTCTTTACGATTAATGATCTCAATTTCTCCTGAAAAATCTAGGTCATATACTGCTCCTTCGAGCACAACCTTTAGATTATCATAAACAGATGGATGATACATCTTGTTCTCTCCCTATTTTTAAAAACAATATTTAAATACGGTACGTGAAATTATTTATTCTCGACTTCCGCCATTTGATTCTTTAGCTGATTCAATACATAGAGAACAGATTTCACCATTTCTGTGATTCGTTTATCTTTCATTTTCTTTTGAAAGACGTAAACACCAAGATAGCCTATATTTTCAGCAGCGGTGTTGATCTGAATCGGGTACAGATATTTAGGCTTATTGACGAGCACCCAGTCTCTCGCGAGCGGCTCCCAGTCTTTTACGCGAAAATGGATGCGGTCGGCAAATGGTTTTACCTCTGTAAAAAAGTCCGCTTCTGTTTCTCTCGTTTTGGTTTCTGTCTTATAAATATGAAACGCTTCATCTATATCAGCGATTAGCTCGGTTGTTAATGTATATAAATGGTCCATAAAAAAAGTCCCCCCATTCTTTATATCCTACCAAAGAATGAAGAGACTTACACTTTTTGATTTGTTTTTCGATCTATTTAGTACCAGATAGATGGTTCTGTATGTTTTTAGCTTCATTGAAAGTTGATTGGAGTGTAAGGTACGAGACTCCTGCGGGACGAGCGGTCAGGTGAGACACTTAAGGGCGCAAAGCGGCAAGGGGCTCACCGGTCGCCCCTCGGAAAGCGAGCATCCTGTAACGGAAATCAACTACCCATCAATTTTATAGAGTAAACAAACTGACGAACCAGTTCTTTCTTGATTTTTCTTTTACGTATAGTCGCTCTTCTGGATAATCCTGCTTCAGGAGTGCTACTTCTAAATCTTGCAGACGAGCTTCCATGTTTTCCATCTTTTTAATGAGTTCTTCAAGCTCTGTCGCGTGCTGTAGCATCTGATAAGACACAACGCTATCTGCTTTTTCTTCGACCTTCTTCTCTAGCGCATCTATGGCCGCATTTAAGCGATTGAACTTTTCTTCAAATTGGGTTGGTAGTTCCATTGTTTGCTCTGTTGAATGCATCGACTGAACTTGAATATCACTCATCAAAAGTCCGTTATCAAGCTGTGCTTTAATCTCTTTTAACTGATCGATGTCATCTTGTTTGAACAGATAATGACCGTGCTCGTTCTTGTCACATTGAATGTTAAAATGTCTGACCCAACGCTGAACTGTTGTTGGATTCACCCCTAGTTCCTCAGAGACCGTTTTGGTTTTCATCAACACCATTTCCATCATGAATCCCTCCCCGTTTTCTTGTGAGTACTATTTTCGAGCCTCATCTCTCCATCCCCTTCACACCTGACAAAACTAGTTTTCATTCGGCAAAGAAAGTGGAATACAACGGAATCACTACAAATTCGACACTCAATTTGTTGATTGTTTGTATATTCAGTCGCAACAACTCCAAAACTAAGAGAAGTTCAGGTGATACAAAAAGGAGGTGCCAACATGAACCAAGACAGCAAACAGCAAAAACAGCAGGATCAATATACGAACCAAGAAGAAACTGGTACTCAAAAAAGCGAGCAAAAGAACAGTTCAGGTTATGGTGACAAAAAACTGAACGGCCCAGATATCCCTAGCACATAATGAAAGTAAAGACGGCTCATCAGAAGCCGTCTTTTTTCATGCATGAAACATCCATTCTTTTAAGAGAATTCCTATTTTTAGCTGTCTTTGCTTTTGTTTATACCAATCGGTTAACACAACCCGGTGCATTGGTTTTACAGGTTCATAAAACTGTTCAGTGTTTACACGTTTTCGGTACCAATCTCTTGTGTTCGATCTGTGATGGTCGATGACTGGAAACGCCAGCCGTAAGAACGGGGTTTCTCTTTTTTTACTTGGATAGATGTAGGTTTCAAAATCATGTCTTGAGCCCGTGTGAGTGACTTTATCTGCAAAAGAAAGAATCTCTTCACTCCACTCTGATTCAAACATAATGGTGTATAGTTTTTTCCCTGTTTCGATCCTATTTTTCGTCTTTTTAAATCCATGAACGGATATTCCTATCACTTCTCCACTCTCGACAGGAAAAAGCACGGTACTAAAATGCATATAATCTTGTAAAAGAAACGGCATTTTTGAAAAAATTCTCTGTTTATAAAACCCATCCTTTATCACAGGCTTTTCGATCACGTGTTGTTCATTAATGATTAGGGACGTGCAAATTCGCTTCAGATCTTTCTCTTTCCAAAACCTTTCCCACTCCATCACCATAAATGTTGAAACACCAAAATATCTGAGCAGATGAAAACATGGCTCATCTTGTTTTTTCGAATACTCATAGATCAAAAGCTGGGGATATGCATCCTGAAAGATTAGCCAGTTTGCGCGTTCATAGGTTAGGAATAAATGCTTTCTAGTATCTTTAGACAACAGCCTAGGCAACCAATCCCCTTTTAAGTCACACATGCTGTAGCCTGCATTTCTTGAAACAAGACTAGCGAGCATCGCCCACCTGATCTCAGGGTTGTTTTTAAAAAATGTGGCATAGCTTACGGTACGTGAAATATTATCACGATTTTGTGAATTCGTAAGCTTCCGAACATGTTGAATAATATTCTCATTATGCTGTACCACGCTGATCCTCCATGCTTTTTGTCCTATTTTCTATCGTTCGCTTTCATGTTATAAAATATTTGTGTCATATAAGAAAAAAGAGTAAACTAATGGTTATGAAAGATGTATTTGGAAAAAGGAGGCATAGACCTTTGGCGAAGACAGTAATACTTTACACACAAGAAACATGCCCTCCATGCTTTGCAGAAAAAGAGTGGCTAAAAGCAAACGAGATTCCTTTTGAAGAACGAGATATCCGTAAAAACGATGCCTATATGAAAGAAGTGATCGACCTCGGCGCTTCTGCAACTCCTGTAACCGTTATTGAAACGGAGGACTCCAAAGAAGTCGTCATGGGCTTTGTAGAAGAAGAACTTTCTCGACTACTAAAAAAGTAAACATCCAACGGCTATGTGTATCGTTTTTTCATGCGCATAGCCATCTTTCGTTGTAAAGGAGATGAATCATGGGTACCTTTCATTATCCAAACGGTAAGAAAGTGACTTCTATCGTGAAAAAACAATCTTCATCTTCTATCAAAAAAGATATTTCGTACAGCAACAGAGGAATGTCGTTAGAAGATGATATCAATCAGAGCAACGAATATTATCTTTTAACCAATCAAGCGATCATCCATAAGAAACCTACTCCGGTTCAGATCGTAAATGTAGAATATCCAAAACGATCTGCCGCTGTCATTCGAGAAGCGTACTTTAAACTCGCTTCCACGACAGATTACAATGGGGTGTATAAAGGAAGATACATTGACTTTGAGGCAAAAGAAACAAAGAACAAGACGAGCTTTCCTCTAAAGAACTTTCATGAACACCAGTTACTTCATATGCAGCACATCTTAGATCATGGTGGGATCTCGTTCGTCATCCTTCGTTTCTCTCAAACAGATGAGAGCTATTTATTCGACAGTTCTCACTTGATCACGTTTTGGAAGGAACAAAAAGAAGGCAGAAAATCTATACCTAAGGGTGAAATCGAGGAAAAAGGACATTCTATTACTATCGGGTATCAACCTCGGCTTAATTACTTACAAGTGGTAGATTCTGTCTATTTCTAGTCGTTCATAAATTGTCAAATGTCGTCGAATAATTGAACGTGTTCATTTTTTATGAAGTTGAAAGGTTGGTAAAACAATGTCAAAAGATTACCGAAGCCGTATGGAGCGCAGACAATCTAGTGATAGTTCCAAACCGGCAAATCAATCAAAAACAAAAAAACCTAGACGAGGACGCAGTTGGAAGAAGACGCTGTTCATCCTTGCTCTTATATTAGGCGTTTTAGGACTGTTAACGATCGGTGTTATTGCCGCGACTTCTCCTAAATTAGATCCTAAGAAACTAGAAACACCTGTATCCTCTAAGATAATGGATATGAACGACAAGGAAGTTTCTCTTGTTGCAGGTGATGAAAAACGAATTCGTGTTAAGATTAATGAAATTCCAGAACCTGTACAAAATGCTTTTATCGCCACAGAAGACGTGCGTTTCCGTGAGCATAGTGGTATTGATGTACGCCGTATAGCAGGTGCAGCCTTCGCTAACGTTAGAGAAGGATTTGGAGCAGAAGGTGCGAGTACGATCTCTCAGCAGGTTATTAAGAATACGGTATTAACAAATGAAAAGTCTCTTACACGTAAGATTCGTGAAGCATATCTTTCCGTCCAATTAGAACAGAAGTACTCTAAAGACCAAATCTTAGAGATGTATTTAAATAAGATCTATTTTGGAAACAATGCTTATGGAATTGCAACAGCTGCCAAAGTTTATTTCAACAAGGATGTTGATCAACTTGAGGTGCAAGAAGCAGCTCTTTTAGCTGGTCTGCCAAAAGCGCCAAGTTATTATGATCCTACGAGGAATCCAAAAGAAGCAGAACACCGACGCAACGTTGTGTTGAACTTAATGGCTCAGCACAAATTCATCTCAAAAGAAGAAGCAGAAAATGCAAAAAGCATTTCTGTTAAAGACATGATTAAAGAAGGCGAAGTTAAGACTGAGACTCGCCCTTATGATGCTTACATTAAACAGGTTATTGATGATCTCAAAGAAATTGAAGGTCTTGAAGAAGCAGATATCTATTCATCTGGACTTAAAATTTATACGAATTTAGATACGAAAGCACAGCAAACAACTGAAGATGTATTAAAAGCGAAATTAAATGAAGAGCATGAATTCCTACAGTCTGGAGTTGCTTTAGTTGATACGAAGACAGGGTCCATACGCGCAGTCGGAAGTGGCCGCGGCGGTCAATTAAGTAACTATTATTCTTCAAAAATTACACGTCAACCAGGATCCACTATTAAACCAATACTTGATTATGGTCCTGCTATTGAGAATAAAAAGTGGAACACAGGCTACATTCTAAAAGATGAACCAGTAGAACTGAAAGACATTACGATCAACAACTTTAACGACCGAAACGTTGGCGACATCTCTATGCGTCAAGCACTCGTTGAATCAAAGAACACGACTGCTGTTCGTGCGTTCCAAGAAGTTGGAGCAGAAGAAGCAACAGATTTTGCTAACAAATTAGGATTTGACTTAGATCCAGATACAACTTATCCATCCTACGCGATCGGTGGTTTTAACGGTGGTATCTCCCCTCTTACTCTAGCTGGTGCTTATACATCTTTTGGTAACGGAGGTATATACTCAAAACCAACTACGGTACGTAAAGTTGAGTTCCCTGATGGCCGTGTAGTTGAAGTCGATTCAGAGCCGAAAGCAGCTATGAAAGATTACACCGCTTATATGATCACAGATATGCTAAAAGATGTGATGGACAGAGGAACTGGACGTGAAGCGAACGTTAGTGGACTTAACTTAGCTGGTAAGACGGGTACAACTAACTACTCTAAAGAAGATCGTGATAAGTACGGTCTTCCAGATGGGGCGACGAAAGATGCTTGGATGGCAGGATATACACCTACCTATACAGCAGCTGTTTGGACTGGTTATGCTGAGAACAAAGACAAAGAAGGTAACGGTCTTTATCTAAACGACAATGAAGCGGATTATTCGAAACAGATCTTCCGTGATATCATGAGCGAGTTAGATCATAAGAACACTGACTTCAAGAAGCCGAAATCTGTAACGGAAGTCGCGATGGAAAAAGGAACAGGGAAACGGGCAAGTGAGTTCACACCTGATTCTGAAAAGATCATCGAGCTTTTCGTTAAAGGATCTGACCTTCCTGGCATAAGTGATAGCTATGAAAAACCTTCTTCGATTGAGGGATTAGAAGCGAAGTACAAAGAAAATAAAAACGAGATCGAAGTTAAATGGAAATATGGTAAGAAAAAAGGCGTATCCTTTAGAGTTCTCGCAAGCTATAACGATGGACCGATGCAGGAACGTGCAACGATCAACGATACGAAATTCGTTGTTCCATCACCTGCTCCTGGTAAATATTCATTCCAAGTCATAGCGATCGACAGTGAGAACAACACAGAAAGTGAACCTGCAGGAACATCGATTACGATCGAAGGGCCTGAAGGTGAAGAGCCACCACCTGGTGAAGGTGAAGGCGAAGAGCCAGGTACTCCTCCAGGTCAAGAACCTGGAACTGAACCACCTGCTGAAGGTGAACCTGGGACTCCTCCAGATCAAGGAGGCGGTGAAGGTGAACAACCAGGTACTCCTGGTACTCCTCCCGGACAAGAGCCTGGGACAGAGCCACCTACAGAAGGTGAACCTGGTACAACTCCTACACCTCCTGGGCAAAACGGAGGCAGACAACAAAATGGTGGAAACGGCGGAGGCTTAGTTCCTCCTCTCAATCCATAACGACAAAAAGATCCGTCAGCAATTTTAGCTGACGGATTTTTTTGTTTATTTGATGTTATACCGATCAAGCAAATAGTTCCAAAAAACTGGATAACCAAACGATAGGTTCCAAAAGCTTACTCCTGCAAAGCCGTACTGATCGACCACATCAAATTTTGCTTTCATACTCCGAAGGTCTTCAAACCAAACGACATGCTCTTTTTTCTGTTTATCCCAATAACGGAAAAATGGTGCTTCGTCTTTTCTGCTATATTTGATGGCAGCCTGCCTTTTACCTGCAAGCTGGGTCGCTTGAACCGGATTCAACGCTTTTGCGAACTCACCGCCCGGTTTATACGGTAACGTCCAGTCATAACCGTACAGATTGATGCCCATAAGAATTTTCTTTGGATCGATCACACTTACTGCATAATCGAGCACCTTTTTTACAGATGGAAGCGGACTGACGGCCATTGGCGGTCCACCGCTATAGCCCCACTCATACGTCATCAAGATCACATAATCTACGATTTCCCCGTGAGCTTTATAATCATGAGATTCGTACCATTCTCCTTCTTGTGTGCCCGATATCTTAGGTGCTACGGCGGTCATCACGATTAAATTTTCTTGGTGCATCTTTTCTGTGAGCGTTCTTAAGAACTGATTGTACGCTTCTTTGTTTTGTTTTCCTAAGAACTCAAAATCAACAGAGATTCCTTCATAGCCTTTTTGCTTCATGATTCGTAAGGACTCGTTTATCACTTTATCTGTTATCTCTTTTTTCGTTAGAATCGCTGTTCCAACTTCTTCACTAAATTCCCCGTCTTTTATGTTCGTGATGGCCATGATCGGGCGCACGTTTTTATTTTTAGCATCTTTTAAGAACTCGGAATCATTTAGAGGTTTGAACACGCCTTTTTCGTTCACTTCATAGCTGAATAGCGTAATGTACGTTAACGCTCTTGCAGCCGCATCAAAATTGGCTTGTGCTTTCGGATTTGGTTCTGCAAACGCGTTCGTTACGATCGTCTTCTTCATACGCTCTGGAACGTTAAGCTGCGTCCCTGGCCGGAGATTGCTGTCTGTCACACCGGGATTTGCTTGCTGTAGCTGTGCGACAGATACACCGATCCTGTTTCCGATCTCCTCTAATGAATCACCAGGCTGAACGGTATACGTAAAAGGTGTTGGGATAAAAAGTGTCTGTCCTACTGTCAGCACGTCTTTTTCAGAAAGTCGATTAACCGTAGCGAGCTCCTGCCACGGTAATTTATAGTACTGCGATAGCCTCCAAAGAGAATCGCCCCGTTTCACCACATGAATCTGCATGATACCCCTCCTAAAAAACGTCTCATGTCATCATCATATGTCCAAGAGTCTTGTCCTTATGTACTGCGCTTTCTTAATATGACACTTTTCTTTTCCCATTCTGAAAATAACTCACTAAGCTGTATGTACGATTGGTAGTGATCGGGCTGGTCGTCTATGAACGTAAGCCGCTCGATCGCATTCACAGGTAAGTGCTTATATTCCTTTAGATCGCTTTTGTAGTTCAATGGATGACGAGGTTGCACGCCGTTTACCGAATAGATCGTTTTCAAGAACTGCGTGAAGAAATACTCCATCGGTTCTCTCGCACTTTTTCGGTCACGATTTTTAAAATATATAGCAATTTCCGTTGACTTCTCTTTCCACTCTATAAAAATGTTCTCGGTATTCTCGTTCATTTATTACGCCTCCGATATGTATACAACAAAAAAGAGCTTATCAAAAGATAATCTCTTATCTACAGTTATTGTACCTCTTTAAAAGAGTGTATACCAAGTGGCTTGACCAACGATTCCGTCTATAGCTAGTCCTTTTCTTTTTTGATAAGCTTTTACCGCAGATTCTGTTTGAGGACCAAAGTTACCATCTGCTGGAACATTTAATGCGCGCTGTATCCTGCTTACGTTTGCTGAATCAGTTGAACCTCTTTTGATAACATAGCCTGGGTAAGGTACTACAGCACTTCCGTTCGAGCTCCCTGGCTTTGGTGCTACCGGTTGACTTGGTTTTGTTGGTTGCTTCAACACAGCGTCTAATTTATTTAATGTGTTTGGGCCAGCAATTCCATCAACCGTTAAGTTATATTTTCTCTGAAATGCTTTCACAGCGTTCTCTGTGTTCGCACCGAAAACACCATCTGCTTCTAGAGAGTAACCCGCTCGCTTTAATTTGTTCTGCAGATTCTTCACTCTTTCGCCTGTGTCTCCACTTTTTAAAACACTGTTGTTATTTTCTGGTTTTGGTTGAGGTTTTGGTTTTGGTGATGGAGTTGGGATCGTTTGATTGGAAATGGAGTTCTCCACATCTTTTAGGAACTGATTAAATGTGATGCCATAACGGTTCAATGCGTTATCTGGATCTGTTCTTCGCCCTGGATCTAATTGTTTGTGGCTTGCGATCTTTTCTTGTGGTCTCCAGTTGTATCTTTTACACAGATAACCCCAGAACCAGACGTAACGTTTATACGCTTCTTGAAAATTGATCCTGCCTCCCCAGCAGAGTTCCACGCCGATCGCTGCATCATTCGATTCTCTGCCAAAACGCAGGTTGTCCAACTGTGTTCCATACTGAACATGATACGCTTTTTCATCGAGCGGAATGATCACTAAGATCTCTTTATCATCAATAAAAACATGTGCGCTCGCACTCGGCTGTTGATTGTTAAAATAGTTTCGGTTGCTTCTAGCTGAAGTCCCTGGATTTCCTGTATCGTGAGCGACTCCGAAGAATGGCCCATCGATCTTCGTACCAGGTCTTGCGTTACCTAACTTAATATAGTCATATGTGATTGAATATGACACTAAAACATCACTCTCCTTTGTATATGGTATGTAGAAGGAGAGTGATTGCTTGTACATATGGGATTTTTGTGCAGATTTTAAAATGTTTGTTGGTATTTGAGTGGTATATTAAGCTGTTTAGTCCGGTTAATGTTGTTTTGCAGATTTCTTTTGCATACCCCCGCCGGTTTCTGCTAGCGGAATTCAAGAAATTATTTCAATAATCCCTGAAATTTTGTACATAATCCGGCAAGTTTAAGCGATAATTTAGCGAATTTTAATCATATATCAGCGAGTCGACAAATTTTGACAACCTCACCTCACTAAAATACCCACTACGCTAGCCATGTTTCAACATCTTCTATGCTTTAAGACAAAGAAAAAAACCGTAACTCCAGTGGTTACGGCTCTAATCTATCTTTTTTGAGTCAGCTTCTTCTTTTCTTTTTGGTTCATCCGCTTCTTACCTTCTCGACAGATTGAGAGAAGTGGACACTCTGGGCAGTTTGGATTTTGTGCTTTGCAGTGATATCTTCCAAAAAAGATCAAACGGTGATGAGTTGCGCCCCAAAGCGATTTTGGAATCTTTTTCATCAATGTTTCTTCTACCTGCAGGACAGAGTCTTTCCATTTACAGATGCCTAGCCTCTTCGAAACCCGTTCAACGTGCGTATCAACAGCGATAGCAGGAACCCCATATGCGACAGAAACTACAACGTTTGCTGTTTTACGTCCTACACCCGGTAGCTTCGTCAGTTCATCTCGATCTTTCGGAATCTCTCCACCGTATTCGTTCAATAGAAGTTCACTCAATTTTTGAATGTTCTTTGCTTTATTTCGGTATAGACCGATCGACCGGATATCGTCCTGCAACTCTTCTATCGTTACGTTCAGATAATCTTGTGGCGTCTTATATTTTGCAAAAAGTTTCGGTGTTACTTTGTTAACGAGCGCATCTGTACATTGAGCGGACAGAAGAACCGCGATCGTCAGCTCGAACGGGTTCGAGTGATGAAGTTCGCAATGAGCGTCAGGAAACATATCCTCGATCTGCTCTAAACAAAATTGAATCTGTGCTTTGTTTAACACGAATACTTTACCTCCTGTTATAAAAAAGAAAGACCTTAGGGTATAAGGCCTTTTCTTGTCTTAGGATTCCAGCCAGTTGTATTGGGGTCGTTTGATACCTGCATCGTTCCTCGGTTGCTCTTGTTTACCTGATCTTTGCAGCTGTCTTACTCTGAATTTTTCACCATACGTTTTTGCTGCTTCAGGACTGTTAATGCCATTTTTCTTCCATTCAAAAAGAATACGATCAATATATCGAAAGTTTAACTTGCCGGATAAAACGGACTCTTTAAGTGCAGAGAGTATCAATTCTGGAGACTGCTGATCCTCGTCCATCCAAATTTTAAGCGTTTCAAGCTCCATCGGCGACAACGGGCGACCAAACTCTTTTTCAAAGCGAACAAACACGTTCTGTTCCTGGTGCTCCTTATGTACCTCTTTTTTAGCCTGCTCTTCTTCTTTTAAAGTTTGAAGAAGTCTGTTCCAAAGGGGCTGAAGCGTATATGCCTCAAAATAGACGCCTTTTTCCTTATCCTCGAACTGATCCATGCCGAGCACACCTCTACCGATCAACGTCCTGAGCATAGCGGACACTTCATCACTCGAAGCTGACATTCGTTCTGACAGCTCAACAGGTGTCGGAAAATAGTTTCCTGATTCTATAAAAACATGAAGCTGTATAAACAACATGCATTCGTTGTCTGATAGGCCGATCTGTTTGTACGTTTTGATTAACATATTAGGGATGCTGACTGATCCTTCAGCCATCCATCGTTCAAATAAATTACCGTTCATCACTAAAACACCTCTGCTTTCATTATAGCATATAAACCTAGCTTTTTTATTTTCGCCGTACTGGTGAATGTTGAGAAAAAACTAGGTTTGAACGAGAATAGCGTGTTGGAGTGGCATGTCGAAATTTGCAGAACGGCCTTTATTTTCATTTTTAGACTTAATTCGGTAGGATTTAAACTTAATTTTTTCATTTTAAACTTAACTGGATGCAAAAACGACTTAATTACTCCACAAAACGGCTTAATCACAGTTTTTCCACACTCTTAAAACGCTGCTAAGTACAATAAAAAATCTCCCCGCATAACAGGGAGATTTTAATTTTATTAAGGATATAGACGGTTCAATAGACGCGGGAATGGAATTGTTTCACGAACGTGCTCTGCTCCAGAGATCCATGCTACTGTGCGCTCTAATCCAAGACCGAATCCTGAATGAGGAACGCTTCCGTATTTTCTAAGTTCTAGGTACCATTTGTAAGCATCGTCTGTTAATCCGTGCTCTTCATAACGCTGTTCCATAAGTGCAAGGTCATCGATACGTTGGCTTCCACCGATGATCTCTCCGTATCCTTCAGGAGCGATTAGGTCTGCACATAGTACAACATCTTCACGGTTCGGGTCTGGCTTCATGTAGAACGCTTTGATGTCTTTCGGATAGTTCGTGATGAAGACGGGCTTGTCGAAGCTTTCCGCGATCGCTGTTTCGTGCGGCGCACCGAAGTCGTCTCCCCAGTCGATATCGTCAAAACCTTTTTCTTTTAACATCTTGATCGCATCGTCATAAGAAACGCGAGGGAATGGCGCTTTAACGTTCTCTAGTTTAGAGATGTCACGTCCTAGTGTCTTCAGCTCGTTTTCACAACGCTTGATCACAGATTGAACGATGTGTGAGATGAATTGTTCTTGAATCTCAAGGGATTCTTCGTGTTCAACAAATGCCATCTCAGGCTCGATCATCCAGAACTCGATCAAGTGACGACGAGTCTTGGATTTCTCTGCACGGAACGTCGGGCCGAATGAGTATACTTTTCCAAGTGCCATCGCTGCCGCTTCCATATAGAGTTGTCCGCTTTGAGAAAGATAAGCATCTTCTTCAAAATACTTCGTATGGAACAATGAAGTCGTTCCTTCAGCAGAGCTTCCTGTAAGGATCGGAGGATCTACTTTTGCAAAGTCGTTGTTGTAGAAGAACTCGTTCACAGCGTGGATGATCTCGTTACGGATCTTTAAGATTGCGTGCTGACGCTTAGAACGAATCCAAAGGTGACGGTGGTCCATCAAGAACTCAGTTCCGTGTTCTTTCGGTGTGATCGGATAGTCTACCGCTTGATGAAGTACCTCTACATCTGTTACTTCAAGTTCTACACCTAGAGCTGAACGCTCGTCCTCTTTAACCGTACCCGTTACGTAAAGACTAGATTCTTGCGTAAGTCCTTTTGCTTTTGCAAAGATCTCATCTCCAACTTCACTCTTTACAACAACACCTTGCACGAATCCAGATCCATCGCGAAGCTGTAAGAAAGCGATCTTACCAGAAGAACGCTTATTTGAGAGCCAAGCACCGATCTTAACGGTCTTGCCTACGTGTTCACTAAGCTTATTAATCGTTGTTTTCACTACATGTACCTCCACTATACGTTATCAATATCTACCAAAAAAAATTATGAAGTAGAACACTCTAAAAATCAATCATTACTTGCGTTTTGAGTTGATAAAACGTTCGATACGATCTAACGCGGCCATAATTGTATCAAGACTGGTCGCATAAGAAAGTCTCACGTTGTCTGGCGCACCAAATCCTGAACCTGGTACTAAAGCTACTTTTTCTTCTTCTAAAAGAGCTTCTACCCACTCATCGACAGTGTTATATCCTGTCATTCTTACCGCTTCTGTAGCGTTCGGGAACAGATAGAACGCACCGTTCGGTTTTACACATGTGATACCAGGAATCGTGATCAGACGGTCGTACACTTTGTTCATGCGCTCTTCAAACGCTTGACGCATCTCTTCAACAGGCTCTTGTGTGCCGTTATAGGCTGCAAGTGCACCGTGCTGAGATGTTGTTGTCGGGTTTGATGTACTATGGCTGTCTAAGTTCGTCATCGCTTTGATGATCTTCGCGTCACCTGCTGCAAAACCGATTCTCCAGCCTGTCATCGCATGTGACTTGGACAGACCGTTAATGATAATTGTCTGTTTCTTTAGCTCAGGTGAAAGCTCAGCGATCGACGTGTGTTTCACTCCGCCATAAACAAGCTTTTCATAGATTTCATCAGACACGATCAACACATCATGCTCTAGACAAACTTCTCCGATCGCGCGCAGTTCCTCAGCTGAATAAAGAGATCCAGTCGGATTGCTCGGTGAGTTTAAGACCAGTGCCTTCGTTTGCTTCGTGATCACCTTTTTCAGATCTTCTGCTGTAATCTTAAATCCATTCTCTTCTTTTCCTTCTAAGTAGACAGGCGTGCCGTCTGCAAGCTTCACTTGTTCAGGATAGCTCACCCAATACGGAATCGGAATGATCACTTCGTCTCCTTCATCAAGGATCGCTTGGAACAGAGAGTACAACGAATGTTTTGCTCCTGTACTTACGATGATCTCAGACGTTTCATACGTTAACCCTTGATCTTGCTTCAGCTTGTTCGCGATCGCTTTTTTCAGAGATAAAAGTCCGCCGGAAGCCGTATATTTTGTGTGTCCTTCTTTCATAGACTCATAAGCCGCTTCAATAATATGTATCGGTGTATTAAAGTCAGGTTCACCTGCACCTAGTGCGATTACATCGTGCCCTTCTGCCTTTAATTGGTTTGCCTTTGCTGTGATTGCCAGAGTTGTTGAAGGAGTTAATGCCTCCACACGTTTTGCAAGCTTCATACTACTAAATCCCTCCACTTTTTATTAATCTAAATTTTATTGATCTGATTCTTTCAGACGATAGATCTCGTATCGCTCACCGGTTTCAAAATAACCGTAAAAATAGGTGTACCGATCCTTCGTGTCATAATAGACCACTTCCCACAATGGAATTCCATCTTCCATGCCTAGACGGCTGTCAACGATCGTTTTCGCATCATGGTTCTGTTTTACATAGTTCAGGATCTGTTTCTCTGAAAGGCCATCTTTCGCGTTCAAAGAGGTAACCTTTTTGTCTTTATCGACCCAAACGATCTTGTTTGTGCTTTTTTTGTTCTTACCTTCTACAACATAATACGTCTCATTCTTATAAAAGTGATCCACATTTGTAATAGAAACGAGATTCTCTTCTTTCTTTGCGATTTCAACAGCTTCTGCTTCTTTCTTAGCGGGCTTTGCTTGAACGCCATTAAACAGATAATAAGCTTGCCAGCTTGCTAAGATTAGAATGCCAATAATAACAAGTATCCACTTTTTTCCCATATTTAAGCCTTCCTATGTGCGATAGATCGTAAAAATCATCTTATTTTTATTTTCGTCATCTAACGCGAGCCCAAACATTAAATCTTGATGCTTTAATGTTTTGTTCAATTCAGATACTACTTTATACAAGTCACTCGACTTGTCCACCTTTAGCGTCGAAAGAACTTCAATTTTACTTTCCACGGTTCTTCCTCCTCTTACATCAATCTTTTCCTTGTTTACTATAGCAGAAAATCGGTGAAAAAGGTACTTTAGAATCCGTGAAAAAGCCTTAACAAGATCAAACCGACCAGAATTTTCTCTGATCGGTTTTAACTGGTTATGCATGATTCAATTAATCTATCTTTACATTTACAGGCGTTATATCAAGAGATACATCTACAAAAGAGTAATCATCCTTTTGACCGTCCGTATATCCCCAATAGCCTTCTGTTTCAGCCGTTTTTCTAAAGTTTAACTCAAATCCTTTTGTTTTTGAGAAGCTGTAACTTTTTACACTTCCCGCTCCAGCATTATCTACTAGATTGAAAGAGATGAATTTGTTTAATACGCCATGAGCACTTAAGACACCTGAATGAGGCGGCACTTTGTACTCATAATACTCATAACCTGTCGTGCTGTCTTTATTCTCGTTAATTGAAATTTCTTTTGTTGTAAGATCGAGCACATCTCCTTGGTTGATCCACGATAGCTTAATATTCTTAAACTGACTTTGGCCAAGCTCCGAACTCTTTACCTGTTTTGATAGATCAACTAAGGTTACGCCACCTCTGCCTACAACTTCCGCTTTTTTCTGTTCATTGTATACGACAAGAGCGGTATCTTCATCAATACCATATGATAGTTTATTGTGATCTCCTTTTTCATTAGAGACAGCAATCAATCGGCCAAGACGCGCTTTATTGTCGAAGTGCTGATCTACAATGCCATATTCAAAGAAACCAAGCCCTCGTTCTAAATAACCTGGACCTCCTTCTTGCTGCAGCATTCCGTCATATGTTTCTGTAAAACCAGAAGCAAGGGTATCATAACTTCCTCCGCCCGCAATCATAACATCACTCATAATTGCAGCTCCAGCACTTGTTCCACCAAGTACCGAACCATTTCTATACGTTTCCCAAATGGCATTCAACACTTTAGAATTTGATCCGTCCTCATTCAATAGTGAAGCTGTAATCTTGGTTTGATCACCACCTACAAACCACACGGCATCTAATTGTTCTACTTTTTGGGCAAGATCTTCGTTATTTTTATTTATTTCCGCCCACTTGGACTCATCCTCAGGTGTTTTTTTGTCATTCGTTACAGAGAGCGGAAGAATTTCGATGTGTTCTGCTATCATCCCGTATCGAACGAGGTCTTCTTTAAACGTTTTTGAGGATGTTAAACTGGAGCTTGCAGCCGGTACTATCCCAACTTTAGAATCCTCTTTTCGCTTGGCTAGATCAATAAACTTTTTATAAACATCACCATTCGTGCTTCCTAACGAACCACCTGCGATCAACAGGCTTCCTTTGACCGGTCTTGAACGGTCGATGACGGGAGCTTTAAACGTAGAATGCTTGTACTCAGAGAATGCATTCTTATTTTCTGTAAAACTCACTTTCTTGGGCTCTACATCAAACGCGACATTTGTAAACGAATAATCGTCTTTTTGTCCATCTTTATAACCCCAATAGCCCTTTGTGTTCTCTGTTTTTCTAAACTGAAGCTGAAAACCATTCCCTTGAGAGTCGTATAAATAACTTTTCACAGCATCTGTTGTCGAATTATCGATCAAAGAATACGAGAGATATTCTTTCATCCTTCCGTAAGAAGTAAATAAACCTGTTGCATCGAGTGGCTTAAATTCGTAGTATTCATATCCATTCGTTTCATCTTTATGATCGCTTATGAAAAACTCTTTAGTAGAAACATTTAAGGAGTCACCTGACACGAGATGACTGATTTGAACATCTTGAAAATGTGCTTTATCAAAGTCGGTAACCTTCGCTTTACTAACATCAACAACAGATACGCCGCTTCTTCCGACGATCTTTACTGTTTGTTGTTTGTTGTTTACGATAAGAGCTGTATCTTCATCTACACCGTAAGCAAATTGATTCTTCGTTTTTTCTTTTAGAGCCGTCATCACCAATCTCCCCAGACGTGCCCGTTCATCAAAATGCTGATCTACAATGCCATACTTAAAAAATCCGAGTCCTTTTTCAAGATGCAATGGTTCGTATTCTTTATTTGAATTAGGATTACTCTTCGTAACAACCTCATTGTTTAGTGCTCCTAAGCTGTCACCACCGGTAATCATCACATCGCTCATGATGGCCGCACCAGCGCTCGTTCCTCCTATAACACCGCCTTGCCTATACATTTTCCAAATGGCGTCTAATGCTTTTGTCCGATGCCCGTTCGATTTTACTAATGTATCTGTAATTCGAAGCTGATCTCCACCCACAAACCAGATCGCACTATAATTCTCAATCTTGTTTGCTACTCGTTTGCTGTGTGCGTTTTTTCTCCATTTTGATTCATCTTCAGGTGTGCCGCTGAAATCTTGATTTGCTAGAGGAACGATCTCAATCTGATGTTCATGCAACCCATATGTAACGAGATCTTTTTTAAAGCTTTGTGAAGATTTTAAAGAACTGCTTGCTGCGGGTATGATACCGATTTTTGCCTTTTTCTTACCACCTGCTAAACTGATAAATTCGTTATATACTTCCTTATTGCTACTCCCTAAAGCTCCTCCCGCAATCACGAGGTTTCCTTTCCAATCATCCTTTTTCTTAGCAAAACTTATTGATGAGGTAGTTAGTGATAAGCCAAGCGTCATAGCCAACGTTACAGACATCCATTTTTTGTTCAAGGATTACTTCTCCTCCATTCATAGAGATCTCTCTTCTAAAAAGCAGCTTCTACAAGAGGACCTAAAATGATTTTGAAAATTCATTTTATTCATTGCAAGATACATGCCAAATGGGGATAGCTTGTCTATTAACAAAAAAATTAGTGCACCAAGTTATTTGGTTATCATCAGGAACATATAAAGAGCCAAAAAACATCCTAAAAAAGTCAAAAAAAGTATGTATTTAGTTTCAAAAAGAAAATCACCTCCAGATTGAAAGAGATGATTGCTTTTAAAGTTAATGCCTACAAATATTTTTTAAAGCCTCTACTAACAGATCCATCAAAGCCTTCTTGTTCAAAGAACTGATGGGCTCTGTCTCGCTTTGAACTACTCAAAAGCATGATTCTGTGACAGTCGATCAAACGGCAATAAACTTCAACATGTTGTAAAAGTTTTCTGTCTATATTTCGACCACGAAAATCCTCATGTACGATAATATTTTCAACGACTCCGTAAGGTCGATAACCATGCAATGCTTGCAGACATATGTTTAATGTCAGTGTCCCTTTCAGTTCTGCATCTTCCTCATACACAAATAAAAAATTGTTACGATCACGCCTGATTATCTCGATCTGCTCTTCTCTAACTTTCATCTTCTTACTATTCGGCACTAACATCCGGTAAAGTTTAACCAATTTATCTTTATCCCTTTTTTCAGCTTCACGAATCATACAGGAAACTCCTTATAGTTATTCTATGATGTATTTGGTTCGTTAAAAGGAGTAGATTGTCCTCCTATCCTCACTTTTCTACATGAAACAAAAATCTAGGGCAAACAAAAAAGAAGAAGCAATGCGCTTCTTCTTTTACATTATTCCATCCAATCATCCAGTTCTGACACGAGTTCATCGATCGGTTTGATCGATACAGGAAGCTTTGGCAGTGATTGGATGAAGGATTTTCCGTATCTCGTCTCGATCATTCTTCGGTCGAAGACGAACACGGCTCCCTTATCTCGGCTGCTTCTCACTAATCGTCCGAACCCTTGCTTAAAGCGTATGATCGCTTGCGGAAGGGAAAGGTCATAGAACGGATTCCCACCTTCTGCTTTCAACTTCTCGCTTTTCGCGGCCATCACAGGCTGATCTGGCGGTGTGAACGGCAATCGGATGATCACGAGACAGGAAAGATCGTCACCCGGGATATCGATTCCCTCCCAAAAACTGTTCGTCCCAAACAGGATGCTGTTATCAAATCGCTGGAAGTTCTTTGTAAGACGCGCACGACTTCCAGAGTCAACGCCTTGTGCGATCAATACGAACTCTTCGGCATCCATCAAACTTTTGAACGCTCCGTGAGTCTCTCTCAACATTTCGTAAGAAGTGAACAGAACGAGCATGCGTCCTTTCGTTACTTTTGCGATCTCGTACAGAGAGGACGAGATTTTTTTAACGAACGTTTTTTGATCCACTTCATTAATGAGCGGAATGTCAGTTGGCACCATCAGCTTCGCTTGTTGTTCATATTGAAATGGTGAAGGCAGTTGTGCGCTGATCGGACCAAAGTCTAAAAGTCCAAGTCTTTCACTCAGATAACGGAAGCTGTTCTTCACACTCATCGTCGCAGAAGTGAGCACGACCGAGCTCTTCTTACCAAAGAACTTATCAGCTAGAATCTGATCGATCTCAACCGGCTTCGCAAAGAGTGTAACCGCGTGTCTCGGACCTTTTGATTCTGCTTCCATCCAGTACACTTCTTCAGATAATGGGCAAGACAATAAGTGGTGAAGATCTGTCATCTCATCTTGCAGATCGTTTAAGATGCCTTCTAGATCGACTAAGAAACCTTTTTGCTGGACCGTTAGATGTTCTTCGTACTGATCAAAGCTCTTCAATACACGTTTTACAGGTTTCACAAGATCACCCATAAACTGACGTGCTCTCGCTTCCATCTCTAAGACTGGTTCCCAAGCAACAGCCTCTATATCTTCTTTCGTATAACGAAGCGTTAATTTCGTTAACTCTGTAGATCGAGATGATCTGGCTTTTTTTAGACAGATTGTCTTGATTTGCTTGAAGATCTCATCAAGTTCATTCTTCACATCCGAAAAGAGATTATCCCAATTGGCGAGATGGTGTTCGTATTTGGGAACCTCAAGAAGATCACAGATCTCCCTAAACGTATTCATCATTCCGTCTCCATCCGTCTGAGATAGACGGTCTAGGAGCTTGACGAATGAAAAATAATCAGTTTCTTTTCCAAAATGATCGCTTACAACTTCTTCCACATGATGGGCCTCATCTAAAACAACTTCTTTATAAGCTGGCAACAATTGATTATCAGACTTCAAGTCCGTAAACAACAACGCATGGTTCGTGATTACAAGGTCTGATTCATGAGCTGCTCTCTTCTGCTTGTGATAATAACATCTGGAGAACCAAGGACATCTATGGTTTAAACAAGAATTGGCATCACTTTTGACCGTGTTCCAGAAGAGTTTTCCGCCAGAGGCCATCGACAGTTCTTCTACGTCCCCTGTCTCTGTTTCTGTAAGCCAGACGATCAGTTGTGCTTTTGTAAAGTTCATATCGTAATTATCATCGTGATAATCCATTAGCGTATGTTCGAATTTTCTTAAACATAGGTAATGATTTCTTCCTTTAAGAAGAGTCGCTGTAAAGTCAAACGGCATGATCCTTTTTAGCAGCGGAACATCGCGTTCTAACAGCTGTTGCTGCAGCTGGACGGTATGCGTAGAAACGACAAGCGGCCGGTCTTTTTCCTTTGCATGCCGAATACCCGGTATGAGATAACCGAGCGATTTTCCTACACCCGTTCCCGCTTCAATCACAAGGTGCTGATTCGTGTGAAGTGCCTCGTCCACGAGTTCCACCATTCTCTGCTGACTTTTTCGAACTTCGTAATGCTGCATATGCTGCTGAAGCTGATCATGAACCTCTTCGTCTTTAAACTCTGTAAAATCATTGTCTAAAGATTGTACGAAATCCGGTCTCTTTTTTAGAGCGAGCTTACGATAAAAATCATATGTTTCTTCATCTGCTAAAAAAGCTGACTTCTCCGCGATCATATCACCCACGATGCTTTCTAAAGAACTCTGCAGTTTCTTTAGAAAAGGTGTTAGCCTCTCAAGCGTTGCGAGTGGGAGATTTTCTAGTTTTTCTAATAGATGGATCAAGAGTCTCGCTGTTACTTCTGCATCGCTGTCAGCTTGATGCGGGTTAAGGTGTTCTAACCCTAGATAATCTGCAAGCATCCCTAGCTGGTAGCCGTCTGCTCCTAAAAGAAGCAGTCTTGACATCTCAACCGTATCGATTAGCGGCATGGATAGCCTGGAATAGCCTGCATGGTCGAGTTCCCCTTGCAGAAACGAATAATCAAACATGACATTATGGGCAACAAAATAAGCTCCTTCTAACATCTGAAGGAGCTTTGGTGCCACTTCTTCAAACAACGGGGCATCTTTCACCATTTCATCGTTGATGCCCGTCAATTGCTCAATAAATGGGGGGATGGGAACGCCTGGCTGGATGAACGTCGAGAATCTGTCCGTTATCTGTCCTGCCTCAACGGCGACCGCACCAATCTGGATAATTCGGTCTCCTTTTGCTGCTGAATTTCCTGTTGTTTCAAAATCGATAACGACAAATCGCCGTGTCATAGCCTTCACCTCATTCCCCTGTGGCTTGTTTATATCGCATTAATAAATAGTAGCCTCAGGTTCAACTCCGAGCATCTCTTGTACACGATTGTTCTTATCCATAATCGCAACTTTCGGTACATGATGTCTTGCTTCGGTCTCATCATACATTCCATAGGAAATAACAATAACAACATCCCCTTCTTGCACGAGACGTGCTGCAGCGCCATTTAAGCACATCACACCAGAACCTCGTTTTCCAGGGATAATATACGTTTCAAAACGTGCACCATTATTATTATTTACAATCTGAACTTTTTCGTTCGGAATCATATCAACAGCATCTAAAATATCTTCATCGATCGTGATGCTGCCAACATAGTTTAAATTAGATTCAGTCACCGTAGCACGGTGTATCTTACCTTTCATTAACGTACGGAACATGTTTCTTCCTCGCTTTCTAGTCTACTTAAAATGTTGTCTAAGATGACATTATCAATCAAACGCGCTTTGCTGAATTTTACAGCTACAGCAATGATCAACCTTTCCGATTCAGGTGTAGGAGGAAGAAGTTCAGGATACGAAAGAATCTTGCAATAATCAACAATACCGCTCGTATGTTCCTCCAAGTATTTTATCATCTTTTGTTCGGTCTCACCACTATCACCCTCTAAAAGCCATTTTTTCGCTTTTACAAGAGATTGACTCAGATGAACCGCTTCTTTTCTTTCCGTGTCATCGAGATACACGTTTCTAGAACTCATCGCAAGACCGTCAGCCTCACGCTTCGTCTCACACCCGATCACTTTTATCGGAAAGTTAAAGTCTTCAACAAGACCTTCAATAACCGCTACTTGCTGTGCATCTTTCAGTCCAAAATAAGCATAGTCAGGCGAAACGATATGAAACAACTTCGTTAATACTGTCGCCACTCCGTCGAAGTGTCCCACTCGACTTTCCCCGCATAATGCATCTACTCTTTTATTTACAGAAACCGTCACGACTGATTCTTGTGGATACATCTCTTTTGTATCTGGGAAAAACAACACATCTGCTCCCGCTTTTAATGCCAGCTTCTGATCGCGCTCAAGGTCACGAGGATATCTGTCAAAATCTTCGTTCGGTCCGAATTGCAACGGATTAACAAAAATGCTGACAACAATAACATCAGACTCTTTCTTCGCTCGTTCGATCAAGGATAGATGACCATCATGCAGATATCCCATCGTTGGTACGAACCCTATTACTTTTCCAGCCCTTTTTTCTTCAGCGATCAGTTTTTGTATGTCTTTGATGCGATTGATCTGTTTCATGATTGAACTCCTCCGTAAAGGGAATGAAGCGTTTCAGCCTTCATATTAAAGCTGTGACTTTCTTCTGGAAACTGTTGTGTTCTTACGTCTTCTTTATATTTTAAAAGTCCCTCGACCATGACATCCTTCACGTTTCCATACGTTTTCACAAACTTAGGTACATGGTGAAAACCGTAGCCGATCATATCATGATAGACGAGGACTTGCCCGTCCGTATGTTTACCTGCACCGATTCCGATAACAGGAATACTTAGTTTTTTTGTTACGATCTCAGCAAGCTGCTGCGGAACGCATTCTAAAACGATCGCGAACGCCCCAGCTTTTTCAAGCAAAAGACTCTCTTCGATCAGTCGCTCAGCGTCTCTTTCTTCTTTTCCTTGAACACCATACCCGCCCATCACACCTACCATCTGAGGTGTAAGACCAAGGTGTCCCATGACAGGAACTCCGGCGTCCGTCAACCGTTCAACCGTCTGAACGATCTGTTTTCCACCTTCTACTTTGACAGCAGAAGCACCGCTTTCTTGAAGAATTCTTCGTGCGTTGTTCAGCGTCTCATCGATCGAACCGTGATACGTCATAAACGGCATATCCGTCACGATAAACGTGTTCGGCGCGCCGCGTTTTACCGCTTTCGTGTGATGGATCATATCATCCATCGTAACGGGAATCGTTGAATCATACCCAAGCACGACCATTCCAAGAGAATCTCCGACTAACAAAAGATCCATCTCCGCTTTTTCACAGATCACCGCAGTCGGATAATCATAAGCCGTTACCATCGTGATCTTTTCGCCATCTCTCTTCATCTTAAGAAAACTTTTCGTCGTTTTCATCATAAAGCCTCCCTGTTTTAATTTGGCTCTTTCCCTAAGAAGTTGCTTTTGATTTTTTGTTAGCTTCTTTCTAACGGAT
This sequence comes from Fictibacillus halophilus, assembly GCF_016401385.1. Lineage (NCBI taxonomy): Bacteria > Bacillati > Bacillota > Bacilli > Caryophanales > Fictibacillaceae > Fictibacillus > Fictibacillus halophilus. The sequence goes on from NZ_JAEACF010000001.1 coordinate 1,762,261, forward strand.
TATTGCTATTTGGAACTTAATCCTCATCGCAAGTTGATTGTAGCGCAAGGTTGCCGACTCCTGCGGGACGAGCGGACAGGTGAGACCCTTAATGGCGCGAAGTGGCAAGGGGCTCACCGGTCGCCCCGCGGAAAGCGAGCAACCTGAAGCGAAAATCAACATCTCTCAAAAGCAACAAAGCATACGGAAATTGCCTTTAACTAACAGGGCCAGAAGTGCAAAAAACCTTCTTTCCAATAGAGGAAGAAGGCATAGGAAAAATCCTAGACTTTTATTGTTTGCTCCCTCTGTCCCGGTCCTAAATTTGGATCTAGGCAGATATAAGGTTTGTGGTCAAAACTAGACAGAATTAGTGCAGTTCCACATGGATACCGCCTACAACTTTATTTTATCACGGACTTTCCTTAAGTAGAAGGAAATTCGATATCAGCCGAATAGATGGAATGTACGACGCCATGATCGTCTTCTAAAAGCAGAACACCTTCTTCAGTGATTCCTTTTGCATAACCCGTGATCGCTCCTGTTACGGATCTTGCTGTAATTCGTTTTCCTAAACTGAACGCACGAGATTCCCATAACAGCTTGATCACACCAAAACCATTCTCCAAATATTGATGGTATAGGGTTTCGATCTCTTGAAGAAGCACACCCACCACTTCAGCTCGCTTGAAGTTTTGCCCGCTTTCAATGGCTAGACTTGTAGCGATTTCCGCGATTTCATCAGAAAAGTGCTGTCGTTCTTGATTCACGTTAATCCCGATGCCGACAATGACCGAATGAATAGAATCGGCTTCAGCTTGAAGTTCTGTTAAGATGCCAGCTGATTTTTTACCGCTGATCAAAATGTCGTTCGGCCATTTGATCGCTGCTTCAAGGCCTGATACTTTTTCGATCGCTTTAGAAACAGCTACAGCTATTAGCAATGTAAGCTGAGGCGCTTTTTGAAGAGGGATGTTAGGCTTTAAGATTAAGCTCATCCAAACGCCTGTCCCTTTAGGAGATTGCCACGCTCTTCCTAACCTTCCTCTGCCACCGGTCTGTTCGTCAGCGAGTACGATGCTTCCTTCGACCGCGCCATCTCTAGCAAGTGCATGAGCGACCTCTTGTGTACTATTTACAGATTCTCTGTACGTAATTTTCTTTCCGAATGTTCCGTCACCCGTATATAATGATACTTCTTCTGCTGTTACCGCATCAGGAGACGTGATCAATCGGTATCCTCTCTTCTGGACAGCTTCGATCGTGTAGCCGTTCTTACGAAGTTCTGATATGTGTTTCCAGATCGCAGTTCTTGAACAATCCAGTCTGTTTGAGATCTCTTGACCTGAAACAAACTTTCCTTCTTGTTCTGTAAGCATGTGCAACAGTGCTTCTTTCATCATGGCTCCCACCTTTTTACCCAATCCTGTAGTGCGGTTGAGTTGAGTGCTAATTCTCCCTCAACGATCTTTTTCTCCATCTCTTCTAACAGCTTACCTAACCAAATACCCGGTTCTCGTTGTGTGATCTCGATAATATCCTGACCATCTAGCGGAATATCCTTCCTGGACTTGATCGGAATCTCACGATATCGCTGTTTAAGTTGAGCGATTTCTTCTGCATTATCCTTCTTTTCGATCGCACTTTTTAGCGTGATGCTTGATATTGCTGTCTCCAAGCCACAACGGTACAAATCCATTTTTCTCCACGAAATAATACCATAAGCGGACATAAGCTTCTCTACTTTTTTTATCATGTGATTGGGAAGCTTCCAACTTTTCAAGAACGCTCTATCATCACTCACATCAGATAATAACAGAATGGCCGTCCATCTTTGTTCATCAGATTCTAGAGCGTTCCAGTCAAAGTCCTTATAAAGATCGCTCTGTTTTTCTTGCAACTTAGTAGGCAAGTGATTTAGAACAGAGCGTTCCTGCATAAACTTGAGAACACTACCCGCTTGTTCACCTTGAAGCAGTTTGATGAACTCGATCGCAATTCGTTCTGTTGAAATGCGAGATAGCAAGCATGCTTTTTCTTTAATCGCTTGTTCGGTCTTTCTTTCGATCGCCATGTTAAATACACTCATGAACCGGCAAGCTCTCATGATACGAAGAGGATCTTCTGAAAAACGCAGATTCGGATCTCCGACAGTACGAATCTGCTTACGCTCAAGGTCATCTCGTCCTCCAAAGTGATCGATCAACTGAAATGATATATCCATCGCCATCGCATTGAAGGTGAAATCTCTTCTAGAGAGGTCTTCTTTTAGATCATCGACAAACCATACTTTAGAAGGTCTTCTGTAGTCTTTATATTCATCTTCTTTTCTAAACGTTGTGACTTCATAAGAAACAGATTCGTGTCTTACGATAACAGTTCCATGTTCAATACCGACCGGAATAGTCTTTGGAAAGATTTCTTGAACGTCTTTAGGTCTTGCAGAGCTTGCGATATCAATATCTTTGATCGGACGGTCGAGCAAAAGATCTCGTACACAACCTCCAACAAAGTAAGCTCTGTACCCTTCATCTTCCAACCGCTTTAATACCGGCAAGGCGTTTTTGAACATTTCGTTCATACTGTGCGATCCTCTACTAAGGAATAATAAATATCTTCATAGATCGAAACGATCTTGTCAGATAAGAAGTTTTCTTTTACATGTCTTACGGAATTTTCTCTGAACGCCATTAGCTTTTCTTCATCCTGTAACAGAGCTATCGCTTTTTCGGCTACCGATTCTGGACACCCTAGCTCCACCATATACCCTGTCTCGCCATCCACGATCACTTCCGGTATCCCACCGATATTCGTTCCGATTACAGGTACACCACATGCCATCGCTTCGAGTAGAACGAGTCCAAAGCTTTCTTTTTCAGATAGAAGCAGCTTCAGATCACAGATTGAGAACAATTCGCCGACATTTTCTTGTTTACCTAAGAACAATACATCGTCTTCGATATCCAGCTCACGCACCAGTTCGCATGCTGTCGTTAGTTCTGGACCGTTTCCGATCAACAACAGCTTTGAAGAAAGCTCTTTTCGAATCAGAGCAAACGACTTGATGACATCTTCTAACCTTTTTACTTTTCTAAAATTAGAGATATGAACGATGACTTTTTCGTTTTCATCAATTCCGTACGTTTGTCTTAATTCTGCATTATTACTTCTTCTGTAATACACTCTTTCATCTACAAAATTATGTACAGGGATGATGTCTTTGTTAATATTTAACAGATCTAGTGTATCTGCTTTAAGTTGATGTGAAACCGAAGTGACAACATCTGATTTCTCGATGCCGAACTTGATCATTTCACTTAGTGAGGGATCGTAGCCTAGTACCGTAATATCTGTTCCATGTAAGGTTGTAACGATCTTCATCTCATCGTTTAGCATCTGTTTGGCTAATACCGCACAAACAGCATGTGGTACAGCGTAATGAACATGAAGAAGATCGAGCTTTTCTCTTTTTGCCACCTCTGCCATCTTGCTAGCTAAAGCAAGGTCATAAGGCGGATATTTGAACACGGAATAATGATTCACTTCTACTTCATGAAAGAAGATATTCGGATAAAATTTTCCTAGACGAAAAGGAACGCTTGATGTAATAAAATGAATCTCGTGTCCTTTTTCTGCCAATAGTTTTCCTAGTTCTGTCGCAACCACTCCTGATCCGCCTACGGTCGGGTAACAAGTGATGCCGATTTTTAACGTCATAGACTTTCTCCTTATAAATGGTTAGTTATATAAGTTTGTTCTGTAATGAATCCTTCTGCATAACTGACACCAGCTTCAAGACCAAACAGCTTGTCACGGGATTCTACACGTTCTATATAACCGTTCGTTAGAGGTGTATCGATGCTTTCCAGCGTTTTTACAAACTGAGAAGGGTAAGCTTTCAATGCCTCGATCTTCGTTCTGTAAGACCTCGTAACATCTACAAACAACTGAGGTCTCTCTGCACTGTTGATCAAGTAGTAAAAAATATTTTTCACTTTGTGTGCAGGTTGTTGATTTTTGTCTTTGATGTTCTTTATTCCGGCAGAAAAGACTGCTTCTTTTACGAGACGAGCACAGTTTCCGTGGTCTGGGTGACGATCGACCCAATAGGGAGCAAACACGTATTCTGGCTTATGCTCACGAATAACCGAAACCAGTTGTAAAATATAGTCTTCTTTCATATAAAGTCCGCGGTCAGGCAACTGTAGGTTATTTCTTTTACTTACTCCTAAAAGTTCTGCTGCTCTTTCAGCCTCTTTTTTCCGGATGTCGACAGTGCCGTTCGATGACAGTTCTGCTTCTGTTAGGTCACAGATGATCACGTCACGGCCTCTCTCTGTTTCTGCTTTGATCGTAGCACCCATGCCGATCTCTACATCATCTGCATGAGCACCAAAGGCTAGCCAGCTTTCAACGTTCATTTTTTCTCTGACTCTCTTTCATCTATTATTTTTCTCCAATCCAGATCTCCTCGTTCGAGTGAACGAATAAAAAGTTCTGCTGAAGCCACATTTGTTGCGAGCGGAATCTGATACACATCACATAAACGCATCAGTGCTGACACATCAGGCTCATGAGGCTGTGCGGTCAACGGATCTCTGAAAAACAGAACAAGATCAAGATCGTTTTCTGCGATCATGGCTCCGATCTGCTGATCACCGCCTAAAGGGCCAGATTGAAAACGTTTGATATCCAGACCCGTTGCTTCTTGTATTTTAAATCCTGTTGTTCCTGTCGCAAACAGGGTATGACCCTTTAGGATCGGTGCATAAGCGACAGTAAAATTGATCATATCGTTCTTTTTCTTATCGTGTGCAATAAGAGCTATTTTCATAGTATCCCCTCTTATTCCATAATATTTTCAAGGCCATAGACAAGACCTTCAATTTTCATAACACTTTCAACGGCAAGGCGAACACCTGGCATGAAGGATGTTCTGTTCATAGAATCATGACGGATCGTTAAGACTTGACCCTCACCACCGAAAATAACTTCTTGGTGCGCGACCAGTCCAGGTAATCTTACACTATGAATACGGATTCCTTCTAGTTCAGCGCCTCGCGCTCCTTTAAGATCCTCTTTTTCATCCGGATGACCTTGTTTCTTTTCTTCTCTCACTTCAGTGATCAGTTGTGCTGTTTTTAATGCTGTTCCTGACGGCGCATCTAACTTTTGATCATGATGCTTTTCGATGATTTCAATATCAGGAAGATACTTTGCTGCCATTTGAGAAAACTTCATCATTAAAATCGCACCGATCGCAAAATTTGGGGCGATGATGGCACCTGTCTGTTTTTCTTCAGCCAGAACTTTTAGACGCTCTAGGTCTTCATTTGAAAAACCAGTAGTTCCGATAACCGTGCGCAGACCCTTGTTAAGAGCCAACTCAAGGTGTTTCTTGCCGATATCGGGACGAGTAAGATCTACAACGACATCTGCTTCAATAGAAGCAAGACAGTTTTCCATATCATCATATACAGGTGCCTCCATAGATAGCGGAGCTCCTGAAAGATCTTTTACTTGAAGTCCATCATTTTTTGAATCTACAGCTGCCACTAGTTCAAAATGTGAAGTTTCCTCAATCATCTTCAACGCTTCTTGACCCATCTTTCCTCGTGGTCCTGCAAGTATGATTCTAATTTTATTCATGAGTAGTCTCTCCTTCTTTTTTAGTCCATCTGTCTTTGTCTCGTGTTTCAAACTTATGCATAACGGTTTTTAACGCATCATCCAGATCTATATCGAGGGAATTCGCCAGACAGATCAAAACAAAGAACATATCTCCAAGTTCTTCTTCCACCGTCTTCTTATCCTCTGTTGATTTCTTTGGTTTCTCTCCATAATGATGGTTCACTTCACGAGCAAGTTCCCCTAATTCTTCTGTTAAACGTGCAAGCATGGCTAAAGGACTGAAATAGCCTTCTTTAAACTGTGATATGTATTGATCTACAACGTCCTGACTCTCTTTTAATGTACGATTGGCCATGATGTTGACACTCCTCATTCAATATTAGTCTTCTATATGTTATCGGTATTTTTTCTGTTTGACAAATTTCATGAAATTTCGCTTATAATAGGAAGGCATGACTAAAAACAACCTTAGTATTTTTGTAGAAAGTAGGCCTCATATGACTTATCCAATCAAACTAAAAAATATTTTATTCATCTTACTTGGTGCTGCTATCTTTTCGTTCGGAATCGTTCATTTTAATATGACGAACAATTTAGCAGAAGGTGGTTTTACAGGGATCACGCTCATACTCTATTTTCTTTTCTCGATCGATCCTTCTTATTCTAACCTGGCACTCAACATTCCATTGTTCTTTGTCGGCTGGAAACTGCTTGGAAGAAACGCCTTTATCTATACGATAATTGGAACAGTCGCCGTGTCAGTGTTTTTGTTTATCTTCCAGCGTTTTTCTTTTGTAACGATCAACCTTAAAGAAGATATGACACTGGCCGCTTTGTTTGCTGGTGTATTTATTGGAGTTGGACTAGGAATCATCTTTCGCTTTGGGGGAACGACTGGCGGAGTGGATATCATCGCGAGACTCGGTCATAAATTTTTAGGCTGGAGCATGGGTAAAACGATGTTCATCTTTGATTTCGTTGTTATCGCGATCTCTCTCGTCTACTTAGACTATAAAGAAGCGATGTACACACTCGTTGCTGTATTCATCGGTGCACGGGTGATCGATTTTATGCAAGAAGGTGCTTATGCTGGTAAAGCGGTCATGATCTTTTCAGATAAAAATACCGAGATTGCAGCAGATATCATTAAAGAATTAGACCGTGGTGCGACTATCTTAAACGGTAAAGGCTCTTTTACAGGAAATATCCGTGAAGTGCTGTACTGCGTAATCGCTAAGAACGAGATCGTCCGTATTAAGCAAGTGATCGAGCGTATCGATCCACATGCATTCGTAACTGTAAATGATGTTCATGAAGTAATCGGTGAGGGTTTCACTCTTGATGCTGATAAGAATCCGATAGGCAGATAGAAAAAAGCTCCCGATCAAGTATCGGGAGCTTAACTGTTTTAAATTTAGTCGTCTTGGTTCATCCCTAAGAACATGAAGATGAATCGTGCTAGTTCGAGTAACGCTACAAGAGCACCAGCTACATATGTTAACGCAGCAGCGTTTAATACTTTACGTGCTCCGCGCTCTTCGTTGTTACGGATCAGACCTGTTGAAACGATCTGGTCCATGGCACGAGAGCTTGCATTAAACTCGACCGGCAGTGTAACGAATTGGAACAATACAGCTACCGACATGAAGATGATCCCTAATAGGAACATATTCATCGAGCTTAAAAGCATACCACCAAGAATCAATAGAAACGAAAAGTTAGATCCGATGTTAGCTACAGGAACTAGCGCATGTCTGAAGCGTAAGAACGCATACCCTTCAGCATCTTGAATCGCATGCCCTACTTCATGGGCTGCAACGGCTGCACCTGCAATCGAACTTCCGTAATAATTATCTTCAGATAAACGAACTACTTTACTGCGAGGGTCGTAATGATCGGACAACATCCCTCTAACCGGCTCTACTTGAACGCTGTAGAGTCCGTTTTGGTCTAAAATCTCTCTTGCTACTTCTGCACCAGTCTTACCTGTGCTGTTACTTACCTTCGAATACTTTTTGTACGTGCTTTTCACTCGCATCTGAGCCCAGATTGGAACGATAAGCAAAATTGCGAAGTAGATTAAAAATCCACCCATCGTTGGCATTCCTCCATATAAAAAGCTTTTGATACTCACATTTTACGTTTTCAACTCACAGTTTGTCAAAGAATACGCATGACTGATGACCCATTACCGTTTATCAGGCACTCTTAAACTATCTTGCTGATCACCTTTGTATTTTCTCCATCCTACGTAAGCTAGTGTTGATGATATGATGCCACCGATTGAAAATATTAACCAAAACAGGGATGGCTCTGAGTTATCTTTTTTTGCGAAGAATAGCGCTTCAAAATCAGCAGCTGCAGTTTCAAGCTGTTTTTGATGGGCGGAGTCCGTAAGAATCTGACTTCGATTCGTATCAACGTAAGAAACGTGTTCATCGAGCTTTTCTAATTCTTCATCTTTCAGGTCGACCATCAGTGCCGGCCTGACCGTTTCGTAACGTTCAAGTAAAAGATTGGCTGCTTGATGAAAAACCACAGAATCATCTTCACTGATTCCTTTTTCCATCGTGATAAAAGGCTCTAACATCATCAGTCCTGTTTTTTTCCATAACGGCTCATAATCGGTCTGAAGGGCATCTACTAACAAACGAACCTCGGTAAGCTTGTTTAGCTTTTTTTCCTTCGACCACTCGGGGTTCTGAAGAGAAGAAACAGCATCTCTGAACGTATATTCAACGAGACGCTTCTGTTCCGGTCTTAAGGACAAGACATCTTCTATATGAGTAATATTGGCTGATGTAAACTGCAACACACCCGCAGCTTCTTCGTACCGTTCTATTTTACCAAGCTCCCAGATCTCACTCGTAAGCTCATTTATCTCAGACCATTCTTTTGTCTCTGTATGATTTGATGCAAATGCTGGCATAGCAAGTCCAAAAACCATACAAAGAACCATCAATGCCCATCCAAACCTTCTCATCCGTTGTCCCTCCTGTACCCTTATACTTAAAACGTATGAGAGCTGGGACAAGGTTAGACCTATAATTAAGGATTTGGAAAGTACGTTACGCTTTTCTCATTTTCCAAACAATAAAGATGGATAACGCAGATAACCAAAAGGTCAAGTATCCGATCAAGTCTTGATACGGATCAAGAATGTCATATCTTGGCATCATATCAAACACGTAGTCGATGATCTCGTTATGAAAAAGAACGAGTGCAGCAAGGGTTACGTGCCAACCCTTGATCTTATAAAACGGAGCATATAACAGACCTTGAACCGCCATGCCGAGGTGAGAAAAGATAAGCATGTAGTTGATAAGGTCGAGTGGCGTTCCAACAAAAGCACCACCAAGGTTCATCCCCACTGCCCATATGCCATACTTAAAGAGCGTTGCAACAGCCAAGGCTTCGATCCACCCGTGCTGTTTACCTCTTAAAAAGCCGATGATGACAAAAACAAAAAACAATGATGCAGTCGGACTGTCGGGTACGAACGGCAAGAAGTACCAAGGCGTATCCTGAAGCTGATAAAGGTACCAATAATATCCGTAGATCGTGCCTAGTATGTTGATCAAAAGAAGTGCTAGTAAAAACATTCGATCCATGATGATCGTTCGAATCCAGGACATAATCACATACTCCTTTTTTTACAAAGTTCAGAAAAAAGCCGGCCCATACTGAGCCGGCTTCTACCATTTACTTCTGTTCTAGTTTTGAGATGAATTCAGCTAATTGTTTTAGCTCATCATCAGAACCTTTAAACGCATTCGGCGGCATGCCTGGTGGCTTACCTTCTTTTGCGATTTTCATGATTTCTTCAGGCTTTAATCCTGTACCGATCAATGAAGGTCCTGATGCTCCACCTGATAACGTGTTACCATGACAGCCTACACAGCTCTGCTTTTGGTAGATCTTGTATCCAGGATCGTTTTCATCAAAACTTACATCAACGATCTTACCTTGAGTCTTCGCTTTTTCCCAATCGTGTGTCACAACAGATTCCCATGTTAAATATGTAACAGAGATCAAACCTAATAACATTAATCCAGTTGCGATCGGACGTTTAGAAGGACGTCGCTCCAACCCTTTGTCTAAGAATGGCGCAAGCATTAACGCACCAAATGCTAGACCCGGTATAATAACAGTACCGATAAGAACATAATCCCCTGCCGCATACTTGTACTTCAGAAGCTGGTATAAAAATAGGAAGTACCAGTCTGGTAGAGGAATATATCCAGCATCGGTAGGATCTGCTTTTTTCTCCAAAGGAGATTCATGGACGATTGTCAGTATGAGGTATCCGATCAAGAATACAGCTCCTACCATCCATTCTTTTAAAAGAAAGTTTGGCCAGAACGCTTCCGTTTTTCCCGGAAACTCCGAATAGTCTTTAGGAATATTCGGCTTGCGCTCAGCAGGGACACGAGAGTCACCGACAAACTTCATTCCTTTACCGCGATGCATATATTTCCCTCCTTTGCTCTTATGAAACTTTTAAACTTATGTTTGTTCTTACAACGGTCCGGAAATACCTTGTTTACGGATCATTAAGAAATGGGCACCCATCAAGCCTAACAATGCTGCAGGAAGGAAGAATACGTGGATCGCAAAGAATCGCGTAAGCGTCTGTGCTCCGATAATCTCTCCGCCGGCAAGGAACGTCTTTGCGATTGGACCAACAACAGGAATCGTCATTGCGATCTCAATTCCTACTTTAGTCGCAAATAGCGCTTTCATATCCCAAGGCAATAGATAACCTGTAAAACCTAAACCTAACATAACAAAGAAAATAAGTACTCCAACAACCCAGTTTAATTCTCTTGGCTTCTTATAAGCTCCCTGGAAAAATACGCGCAATGTATGTAGAAACATCATTACGATAACAAGGCTCGCGCCCCAGTGGTGCATTCCGCGTACGATAACTCCAAATGCCACTTCATTTTGCAGGTAATATACGGATTCCCAAGCATTCACGATATCAGGTACATAGTACATCGTTAAGAACATACCTGAAAGAATTTGGATAACCGTGATGAAGAAAGTTAATCCACCAAAACAGTAAACAAACGCAGAAAAATGATGTGCGGGGTTTACGTGTTCAGGTACTTCATGGTCTGCAACATCTCTCCAAAGCGGCGTAATATCCAGGCGCTCATCTACCCAGTCATAAATCTTTTGTAGCATTCATTACGCCCCCTTTCTTGGTTTTGCCTTTCCTAAATAAAGCTTTCCATCTTTCACCTGGCTGTCATATACATCAAGTGGTGCAAGAGGTGCAGTTCCCTTAACATTAGTTCCATCCTTCGTGTAACGGCCTAAGTGGCAAGGACAGAAGAACTGGTTAGGGTGTGATGGATCTGTATTCCAGTCTACCGTACAACCTAGATGTTTACAGATTGGAGAAAGTGCGATAATATCACCATTCTTCGCTTTATAAACCCAGGCAGATTGAGTGACATCAGACTCGTACCAGCCATCTTTTTGTTTGATTTTAAAATCGAAACGCTTTGGTTCGTTAGCGATCTCTTCCATGCTCGTAACCGCTACCAATTCTTGATCTGTTCCCTCTTTTAGAATCGGATCAAGGGCGAAACGGACCATTGGCATAAGCATGCCGGCAGCCATAAATCCACCAACGCCAGTTAATGTGTAGTTTAAGAACTGACGTCTTGAAATATCTTCCTTTGACATTGTTTTCCCCCCCTTATGCTGTAAATGACGGTCCATCCGGACTTTTACACACATATTACTAGGACATAAACATGATAGCTTATGTTGTCTTTTAATGTCAATATGACATGTGGTAAATATTACGAATTTATACTCCTCTGCCAATCGTTGAAAATTAGCTGAAACAACGGTTTTACCTGCTCTTTTATCACTTCTAATTTATACTTCTCGTCCATTGTCTCAAGCGGCAGAGCGGGTACCCAAAATAATTGTCCAGAAAGTTGCTGCTCAAATTCCTTCCAATACACATCACTTGTCATCAGAAAGATATGTTTAAAATGCCCTGAATTTTTTACATGCTCTAAGAAACTAGTTAATAGATCAAGAGCACCTTCATTTTTTACGTATGTAAAATTAGGTGATAAAAACAATCTGCCATGCAGCTGACGCTCGATCTCTGATGTTAATAGTTCTGTATACTCTGACATCGTCACACTCGATTTGAAGTCGTTAGAGAAGCTGACTGGTGTTAGCGGAATTAAGATCGAATCTACATACTCACCAGACTTTAAGAATACATCTGCGTCTTTAGTTTTCCATTTCATAAAAAAATCTCCTTACTTGGTATGTACTGCTTCTTATCGTACCATATTTCTCGCTAGCATAATGAGGTTGGCAAAGAAAATAGGTAGATTTGTAGATGTCGAAATAAGTCAAGATATGTCGACTAGAGGATAAAGGAGAAAAACTCGTGGATAAAGTGACCAAACTTTTGGATTGCAGGCTAAAACTCGTGAATTCAAAGCATGAATTTATGGATTAGGTGCAATATTCTATGGTCAAGATCGACGATACCGTGTGTGCACGGGTTAGCACAGAAATCACATAACCCACAAAAAAGACGACCCTTTCGTAAGAGTCGCCTTCACACAACTAGGATGGCTGTTTTTCTAAGTTTTTTAGTTCATTGGTCCATTTTGTAAAGCTATCATAATCTTTTTGGTCTAATGCTGCATCGATCTTTGCCATAATATCATTCTTGCGATAGGTTTCAATCGACTTCTCTAATACCATTTCCGCCCATATGCCATATTTTTTGTCCATCGACATATTCTGTGGCAAGTGCGGGTTTTCTTCTAATACAGATGCGTACTCGGGCGTCAGACGTGATGCGTTAAAATTAAGTTCAAGATAGATCTCTTCCTCTTGGTTCAAGCGGATGTCATGAAATGATTTTTCGGCATCAGTCGTTAGAACATTTTGTTTGTAAAAACGGAATGGGACTCCGTCTGTGCATTGAGTTGACATGATTATGGCCTTTGGACAATATTCAGCTTTCTCTACAAAATGTACCTTCTCCATCAGTTGGTCATCACTAACTAAATAGTTTAATAACCAAACACATTCGCGCTTCTTTAACTGATAATGATTAAGGAACCATTTGATAAAATCCTTTTTTTCAAGGACCGAAACGGTGCTGCTCATTGCAATCCCCCCATCATTCAAAAACACGTCATCTTGATACTAAATATATTCTCTCACTGCTCGTAAAATCCTTCTTCACTTCAGAAAGTTTTAAAAATCTTCCAAGCGGTTTAAAACGTCTTCAATATCGTCTCGTTCCGGGCTTTGGTTCAACAAATTCTGCAGAATGCTTTTCGCTTTCTTCTGGTCGCCTTCCTCGATGAGGAAGTAAGCATATTCTTCTAAGAACACTGGATCCTCCGTAAACAACAGAGATGCTTTTTCGTACCATTTTGCGGCTTCACTATAATCTTCGGTTTCTCTATTTGCTGTAGCGAGATGCCAGTACATGAGCGGTATCTCTTCTTTCGTTTCAGAAAGTGACTTGTAGAGACTGAGTAGATCTTCAAATCTTTCTTCACGAATGTACTGATCGCCTAACCTTAGCAGTGGTTCTATACGTGTAGGATTGAGTTCAAGCGCCTGTTTCACCCACTGTTCACCTTGATCAGGATTGTGAAGTTTATAAGCTAACCTTGCAGCCTGCAGATAGATATTCTCGTTGTGTTCATCCCTTTTTAATCCTTCAGAGATGACGTCATACGCCTCTGTAAGAGCCCCTTCTTCTTCATATGCTTCAGATAGCACGCTATAGAGGGTTGTATAATCGGGATCCATGTCTTTTAGTTCTTCAAGGCTCGAAATCGCTTCTTTATACTCTCCTGCTTTAAAGGCAGTCACTCCATGACCAAATAAGCTGTAAAGATCTTTATGGTGATCCAGACCTTTTCTGTAGTATGGAAGAGATTCTTCAAACTTGCCTGCTCTGCTTAGTGCTTCGGCATATCTTAATGTAACATCTTCAATTTCAGCTTTTTCGTCGATCGCTACTTTTAATAGTGGCAAACTTGAATCAAATTTACCTTGTCTTAAATAGAAATCACCTAAAGCATATGCTAGTACCGGATGTTTCTGGTCCTTTTGATGTGCTTCTGTAAGCTTACGTTCTGCAACTTCTGTCAGTCCAAGACTTTCGTACAGATCCGCTTGAAGGATAAGCGCTCTTAAATATTCGTCATCTTCTTCACTTACTTGATCTAAATACTCGATCGCTTTCTCATCCATGCCTTCATCCAAGCAGCATTCTGCAATGGATACGAGCAGCTCTCCATCTCCAGGGTATTTTTGTAGCAACTCATTAAATAGGTTCATTGCTTCAGTTGTATGGCCCCAGTTCAAGTAAACTTCGGCGATCTCGAACTTTTCTGGATCTCCTGCTTTTTGTTTAATTTTATCTAATAGCGACATTCCTTTTTCGACGTCACCATGTTCAACAAGCCTGATTGCATCTTGGATTTCGTTCACTGATAAAACTCCCTTATCCCTTGTATTCTTGTGCCTATTATACACGAGAAATGAGAGATTCTCCAAAACGACGGGGCTTTACCACGATAATTTCTTTTCCATACCCTTGATGCTTTTCTGGGACTTTCTCAGAAAAGACGATCTCACCTCTTACGATTACAGCTTGTAACGTTTCATGTAGTCCATCTGTACGGTAAATACAATAGTCAGCATCACTGCCAGCGAACAGACCGCCTTTAACAGGGTACAGACCAAGCATTTTCAAACTGGGTAAAGAAATAGGTTCAGCTTCTTTCAAATCATGAAAAAGTGTTGGAATTTGATGTTGAATAGCAAGCTCGTTCCATTTTTTTTGCCACGTATTTTTCAACTTCTGATCCGTGTTGGATGGAAAGGTTGGAAAGATTACAGTTCCATAACTAAAATTAGCTTCACTGATTCTCTCCCAGATCACATTTGTTAACTGAGTAAAATCTTTACAGATCAACTGGATAAACGGAATTCTACTTCTACGACAAAAACTCATCATTTGTGGAGTGATCTTTTCTGGAGACATGCTAAGGCCAATACAATAGTCTATCGAACTGGATATCAAGAGATGCTTCGTTCGCTTCAACTCTGTTTCAGCTTCATGTAAATAGCTGACTTCAGCAGATGTTAGTAGTGTAGTGGTCCCGCTTCTTACTCTCTCACCAAGATTTTGTCTTACCTTTTCGATAGGCAATCTATTCAATGACATAAGAGGACTGATATGCCCAGGAATCATCTTTAAACCTTGCATAGACATCTTCATCACATTCATTCTAAGAGGGCCCTGTGAGACGTAGGAGATTTTTTGAGAGTCTACTAGATAGGAAAGAACAGTATCTGTACCGAGCGATTGCAGCGGGCGCTCAATAATATATCGCATAGCTCGCCTCCTTTTTTTCTCTATAGGACAAGTTATGATAGATATGAGGGTTTTATGATAGAAAATATAGAAGAAATAAAAAATGAGAACAAAAAAAGTCCTGACATGTAAGCGCTGTCAGGAAAGTATAATATGGATAGGAGTGGAGAGAAACCATATTACATTCATTATAAATAGAGCTTATTTAAAATGCAACACTTTTTTGAAAATTATGAAAATAGCCCGATATCTTTAAAAATACCGGGCATTTTATCATTAGTATTATTATTTATTTACTTTCTCTACAACAGAGTCAATATACGCACCTAAATGTTCGATGATCTCTTTGTTCTGTTCTTCTTCACCGATTGTGACACGGATCATGGTAGGAAAACCTAATGCACTACCTGATCGCACAATATACCCTTTACGCAGAAGATAATCAAAGGCTTGATCTGCATCAGATTTTACGTCGAGCAGAATAAAGTTAGCTTCAGAAGGATAGTACAACAATCCTTTTTCATCACAGAATGAATAAAACGTTTCAAGACCTTCTCTGTTCTTCTCTTTGCATTCTGTAATAAACGTATCATCTTCCAGTGCTCCGATCGCTGCAGCTTGAGCAATTCGAGATGTGTTGAAAGGTTCTCTAGCAGGCTCGATAGACTGGATGACGGAAGACTGAGCGACTCCATATCCGATTCGAAGCGCAGCTAGTCCATGAGCTTTTGAGAACGTTCTTAAGATTACTAGATTCGGATATTTATCTAAGTAATCTAGCGTGTTTGGATAATCAGCAGCTGATACATACTCATAATAAGCTTCGTCACTTACTACGATCACGTCAGACGGTACTTTTTCCATAAAGCTTACAAACAGAGACTCCGGAATATAGTTTCCAGTCGGGTTGTTCGGATTGCAAAGCCAGACGATTCTCGTATTTTGATCGATCGCTTCAAGCATCGCATCTAGATCATGATTGCCATCGACCAACTGAACCTCTCTCACTTCTGCTCCTTCGATAACAGTATTATGTCTGTATTGAGGAAAAGTAGGAGCTGCCATTACCGTGTTGGTTTCAGGTGATAGATAAGCTCGACAAAGAATTTGAACCACTTCATCTGACCCATTACCAAAAATGATCTGGTCTTGTTTCACTTGAAGGTGGCTTGAGAGTTTTTCTCTAAGTTCAGCTGAATAACCGTCTGGATATACATGAAGCTGTGATAGCTCCTCAGTTATCTTTTCTTTCGCAAGATCAGAGCATCCATAAGGGTTCTCGTTTGAAGCGAGTTTTACGATTTTCTCTAGACCAAGTTCACGCTTCACTTCTTCAACTGGTTTACCTGGTTTGTAAGGTTTTAAAGATAACAACTGCTGTTTCGGCTGCATTTTCCCACTCCTTTTTAACGACTATAGACAGGCAGCAAAGACTCAATATACGATTTGAACGTTTTAATCGCTTCCTCTCTGTTCGTTAGCAGGTCACTTTCTAGTTCCTCAATCTTTTTTACGATTGCACTGCCTACGATAAACCCATCACTGCTGCCATCAAACTGCAGAATCTGTTCTCGCGTAGATAGTCCGAACCCTACTAAGACGGGAACACGGCTGTTTCGTTTCGCGGCTTTCAAGAAATCATCCAAACCTGCTCGAAACTCACTTCTAATGCCTGTCACACCTAATGACGAGATGCAATATAAAAAGCCTTCTGCCTCTCTACTGAGTCTTTCAAGCTTTTCTTCACGCGTTGTAGGTGAAACGAGCGAGATGAGAGCAAGGTTATGCTCTTTACACATTTCTTGTAAATATCCGCTTTCTTCATACGGCAAATCAGGTACTAGAACCCCGTCCACGCCGCTACTCTCTGCTAACTTCAGGAAACGATTTTCTCCTAATTGTAACAAAAGATTATAATAAGTAAAGATAATTACCGGAATCTTCAATCCTCTTTCACGAAGCTTAGATACGAGATTTACGGTTTTTTCAAGATTCATATTTTGTGCCAGACCTCGCATACCTGCTCGTTGAATCACAGGTCCATCTGCCAATGGATCAGAGTATGGAACACCTAGCTCAAGGGCATGAGCTCCGCACTTCTCAAGAGCTAAAGACAGTTCGATCGTTGCTTCTTCACATGGGTCACCAGCCATGATATAAGGAGTGAAACGATAATCTGATGATTGTTGAAAGACTTCCCATCTCTTATTCATCTTTATTTCCCCCCTTCTTCAAATTCCATCAGTGTATGAACATCTTTGTCGCCTCTTCCTGATAAGCAGACGACGATATGTTGATCTTTTTGCATTTTTTTTGCGAGCTTCAGACTATAAGCTACGGCGTGAGCACTCTCTAACGCACATAAAATTCCTTCGTTCTCACATAAAAGCTTTAATGCTTGTAACGCTTCTTGATCTGTTACTGCTTCATACGTTACTCTTTTTGTCTCATGAAGGTAGGCGTGTTCTGGCCCTATTCCCGGATAATCAAGACCTGCTGAGATCGAATAAGGTTCTGTAATCTGCCCTTCGCTTGTTTGAAGAAGCTTCGTCAACGAACCGTGAATCACACCATTTGAGCCTTTTGATAAAGTTGCTGCATGCTGAGCAGTCTCTACACCCATCCCTGCTGCCTCTATTCCGTACAGAGGTACATCTTTCTCGATAAACGGTGCGAACATGCCGATCGCATTGCTGCCGCCACCTACACAAGCTACAACAGCATCTGGAAGCTTTCCTTTATGAATCTCATTGAACTGACTCTCTGTTTCATGACCGATTACCTGCTGAAATTGTTTGACCATCTTAGGATAAGGATATGGCCCTACAGCAGAACCGATGAGATAAAAGGTGTCTTCGACCGCAGCAACCCATTCTCGGATCGCTTCATTGGTAGCATCTTTTAACGTTTGGCTGCCGCTCGTGACCTCGATCACTTCTGCACCTAACAGTTTCATTCGAAATACATTTAGTGCTTGTCTTCTTATATCTTCTTTTCCCATATAAACCTTACAAGACAATCCATACTTCGCTGCTACAGTCGCTGCTGCTACGCCATGCTGACCCGCTCCAGTCTCGGCTATGATCTTTTTCTTTCCCATCCTTACTGCTAAGAGAGCTTGGCCGATGGCGTTATTAATCTTATGTGCTCCTGTGTGATTTAGGTCTTCTCTCTTTAAATAGATCGATGCTCCACCATTAGACTCACTGAGACGATCGGCTTTTGTTAAGGGCGTCGGACGTCCTGAATAAATCGCTAGTTCTTTTTGGAAAAGCTCGTTAAATTCTTTATCTTGAATGGCTTCATCGAAAGCCGTTTCAAGCTCTTCAAGTGCAAACATGATCGTTTCTGGGACGTATTTTCCCCCGAACACACCGTATCTTCCTCTATGATCAGGTACTGTAGCTGTAGTCATCTCATTATCATCCTTTCAAGAGTTTCTATTCTTTTTAAGCTTTTTTTACCGTTTTCTTCGATACCACCACTTAGATCGATTCCGTGCGGGTTGTGTCTTATTAGTTCTGAAACATTATCTGGTCTGATTCCACCAGCTATAAAACAAGTGACCCCTAAAGCATTTGCTTTTCTCATCATGTTAGGAACTTCTTTCCACGAAAATGGAATACCGGTTCCCCCGAATTGTCCTTTTGCTACAGAATCTACGATAAGACTATCTGCTACTTTTCCGTATAACTCTATTTCTTTCAAAATATGTTCACTATAAGGAAGTGCTTTATAGATCTCTTTGTTGCTGTGATCTCTTATTTCCTTGAGCTGATCAACCGTTTCAGTTCCGTGACATTGGATGATGTCTATCGGAACGGTGCTGATTACATCGTTTATTCTTTGTAAGCTTGCATTTTGAAAAACACCAACGAGCTTTTTTGGTTTTCCGTATTTCTGAATCCAGCTGTTCACCTTCGTAGGGTCGACTTCTCTTTTACTTTCAGCGAATATGAATCCGATCAGATCTGCTTTTGATTCTATGAGCAGCTTATAGTCCTCTTCAGACTGACAGCCACAATATTTAATTTGAACAGTCATGATAAAGCTCTCTTATCTTATTTTCTATAGAGTCCGCTCTCATCAATGTTTCTCCGATCAACATTCCGTTCACATGGTGATCGAATAGGCTTTTAACATCTGAAGCTGTTTTGATGCCACTCTCACTGATCACGAGAGTTTCTTTCTTAATAGAGGAAAGAAGAGAAAACGTATGCTCGATATCTGTTATGAACGTCTTTAGATCGCGGTTGTTTATTCCGATCATAGAAGGATTACATACGTCATACACTTGTTGGATCTCTTGTTGTGAATGAACTTCGACCAAGCACTCTAGCCCGCATTCCGTAGCAAGTGCATGAAGCTTTCCTAAACGTTCGTTTGATAGGCATGCGGCAATGAGCAGAATCGCATCTGCTCCGTTCTCTACACTCTCAATGATCTGCTTTTCATCTATGATGAAATCCTTTCTTAAAAGAGGTAGCGATACATGATTACGAATATCTTTTAAATATTGAAGGTCTCCTTGAAAGAACTCTGTGTCCGTTAAAATGGATAAGCAAGATGCTCCTGCTTTTTCATATTCCACAGCGATCTCGACAGGATTGAAATTTTCTTTTATGATTCCTTTGGATGGTGAAGCTTTTTTCACTTCTGCTATCAACGCTGGCATTGATAAAGAGTTTGCAATTTTATAAGCAAAAGGTCGATGATCTTTATCAGTAAAGTCCAGCTCACCTTTTATAAATGAAGGAAGAACCGCTACTTCTTTTTCTTTTTGTTTCAATATTTTAGTTAACATGTGCACTCGCCTCTGCTTTCGTCATTTCTTCAAGATGATAATATGCGGATTTTGATTGTAGACACTGTTTGATGATCTCCACGCCGTCTCGAATACTTGAGACCCGTTTTGATGCAAACAGAGCTGCAGCAGCATTAAGGATGACGATATTACGGGCTGATTCATTTCCTTCACCTTGTAGAATAGAACGTATGAGTTCAGCACTTTCTTGTTTGTTCGTTACGGTTATCTCACTAAGGTTTCCCCGATTCAATCCTGCTTCTTCAGGTGTGTAGTTGAAGGATACAACCGTGTTGTTTTCAACCAAAAACATCCGTGTCTCGCCTGTGATCGAACATTCATCTAATCCATCTACACCTGAAACAATCAATGCTCGTTTGATTCCGAGCTTCTTTATCACCTCAGAGAGCTTCTCAGCAACTTCCTCATTGCTCGCTCCAATCAGCTGATAACTTGGTGCCATCGGGTTTAACAAAGGACCGATACAATTGAAGATCGTTCGAAATGGCAGTTGCCCTCTCAACGAAGCTACTTTTTTTAGTGCCGGATGAAAATATGGAGCGTGTAGAAACGCGATATCATGTTTATTCAGTTGTGAATTCGCTTCAAAGTGGTTGCTTGCTGCTCCAACGCCTAAAGCCTCTAATACATCAGAGCTTCCACTTTTTGATGTGACCGCTTTGTTGCCGTGTTTGGCTATTTTTATCCCTAATGAAGCGAGTATGATACTCACTGCAGTAGAGATGTTAAAGGTCGATGCTCCATCACCACCAGTACCGCAAGTATCCATCAGCTCATGGTGTTGTGATGATTCAGGCTTTCTTGAAAGCTTTCTGATCGCTTTAACAAAACCAACGATCTCATCTACAGTCTCACCGCGAAAGCTCATGATGCTTAGAACAGAACTTGCTTGAGCATCTGTTACTTCACCATTCGCTAATTTCTCCATAAAATAGTAAGCTTCATTTTCTGTTAATGTTTCGTGTTTCATTATTTTTTGTATGATATTTGAAATCATATGAACACCCCTTAATCGTTTTGGTTGTTTTGTCTACAAACAGAAACGTTCAAGGAGGTATCGGATGGGATATGATCATATCTGCACCTCCGTTAAATACGGAGAATGAGGAGGATATAAGAGGTCGATCTATACGGGAACATGTACATCCTTCTTTACGAAGCATATAAAAAAGCCATGCAGAAATAACCCGCATGGCATATGTACATATCCATTCTCGGCTCTGCTCCACTCAAACTCTCTCAACTTGTCTCAACTATGCTCTAAACTCTAAACTAATGTGCACCATTACATGTGCTCTAAACTTATCAGTTACATTAAACCATTGTTGTAAATCTGTCAACAGATTTAAATGGTTGCATCTACTTTATTAACGAATTTTACGATAAAAGAAAGGTTCCACCGATTCCAATTCGTATAACCCAGGATTGAAGATCTGTTCGGTACTTCCTACGAACAGGACACCGCCTTTTCGAAGCGCTTTGCTAAACTTTTGATACAGTACCGCCTTTGCTTCCTCTGTAAAATAGATCATCACATTTCGACAAACGATCAGATCAAAATCGGATTCAAAACGATCGGAAAGCAAGTTTTGCTTTTTAAAGGTTACGTGCTTTTTAACAGAATCTGAAACTCGGATTCCAAGTTCCTCTTTTGTTGTATGTCGTGCTTTTTTATCATTCGGCACATCTTTAATGGCTTTTTCAAAATAAAACCCTTTTTTAGCTTGCTCTAACACTTGTTGATCAAGATCTGTTGCAAGGATTGAAAACCTTGATAGCCCTCTTTTGTAGTCTGATAACAACATCGATAGGCTATATGGTTCTTCTCCAGTAGAGCAGGCGGCGCTCCATACTTTTAACGATGACCTGTCTTCTGTTAACAAGGGAATGATTTTTTTTTCGAGCACTTCCCATCGAGCAGGATTTCGGTAAAATTCAGAAACGTTAATTGTCATGCGGTCTAAAAACTCAAGAAGCAATTCTGGATTTTTCGTGAGTGCACGAAAGTATTCAGAAAACGTTGTAAAAGCACGTTTGTCCCTCAGAGCAACGAGTCTGCGTTTCATTTGCGCTTCTTTATATAATGATAGATCTATTCCTGTTTGATTAAAAATGCTCTGTTTAAAGCTTTCGTAGTCTGGGTCCATATGTCTCTCTCCAATTCAGTGCCATTAAAAATTTTCGTCTATGTATGTATAGTATCGGATCGAAAACTAAATTGTTGCGTTATCGGTTCGACATCATTCAAATGTCTACTCGCCGATATAATGCGAAAACTCGCCGGATTAACTTGTAAACTTGCGGGATTACTTCAAAAACTTTCATGTAGGAGGTTAGGAAATACATAATAGACGCTAGATTTTGGTGTTAAAACGAATTTTTTTAACTGACAACCAAAAAACCTGCTTCTCTGCTTCTATATAGTAACGAATAGAGCAATCTCACTCACTTTTCTTCACAATGCGTTAAATTTCACCGCTATAAATAATAAAAACCGGCACAACGGCCGGTTAAAACGCTTTCATTTTGCTATAAAATTAAATCCAAACTGCTACTGCTTTATCATAAGAAACAAGTTCTTCTTCTTTGAAGAAAAGACCGATCTCACGGACAGCGCTTTCAGCAGAGTCAGAACCGTGGATGATATTGTTGCTTACTTGTACAGCATAGTCTCCGCGGATTGATCCAGGAGCAGCTTCAGATGGGTTTGTTTTGCCCATCATGTTACGAGCTGTAAGAATAACGTCCTTGCCTTCCCAAACCATAGCAAATACTGGACCAGATGTAATAAAATCAACAAGCTCGCCGAAGAACGGACGCTCTTTGTGCTCACCATAATGTTCTTTTGCAAGATCTTCAGAAATGTTCATTAGTTTAGCACCAACAAGTTGAAAACCTTTCTTTTCAAAACGGGATACGATTTCTCCGATTAACGCACGTTGAACACCATCAGGTTTTACCATTAAAAACGTTTTTTCCATGCATTCCCTCTCCTATCATCTATGTATATGTGGGACAAGTTCCCCAGAGAAATCGTACCAAAAATTTTAAAAATTAGCAATCACTCAAAATTTTCGACCAGCGATATAATCTGCTACTTTTAACAAACTATCTCTGGCATCCGTTTCAGGCAAAGACTCGGCAGCCAATTTAGCACGCTTCAAATATTTATCAGATATCTTCTTCGCGTAATCAATTCCACCTAACTCTTTGATATCTTTAAGCAGTTCTGCAAGTTGCGCAGGCTCTCTTGTTTCATAATAAGCATCCAGCTTTTCTTTCATCTCTGGATACTGATAGATCGTGTACAGAACAGGCAATGTTAGGTTTCCTTGCTTCAGATCACTGCCCGCTGGCTTACCTAGCTGCTTTTCAGAAGCAGTAAAGTCTAAGATATCATCTGTGATCTGAAAAGCCATTCCAACAGAGAAACCAAAATCATACAGCTTCTTTTGAAGAGAGACATCTGCTTTTGACGTAATCGCCCCCAGCTGACAGCTCAGTGCGATTAAAAGAGCGGTTTTTCGTTTGATCCGTTTGAAGTATTTTCTAATGTTTTGATCTGTATCATACTGTTCGTTGATCTGTTCGATCTCACCAAGACACATCTCTTTCATGCCTTGGGCCAGAATTTGATGTGCACGTGGTATTTCGATCTCAGTCATTAGTTTTAAGGCGGATGCGAAAATAAAATCGCCTGTATACATGGCAATCTTATTATCGTATTTTGCTTTTACTGTTTTTCTGCCGCGTCTCATATCCGCATCATCCACAACATCATCATGAACGAGTGAAGCCATATGGATCAGTTCAAGAGCTGCCGCCGGCTTTTTTACTTGCTGAATGTTATACGTGCCGAACTGAGCGGAAAGCAGAACAAATACAGGGCGGATTCTCTTTCCCCCTGCCTTTAAAAGTTCAGCTCCTGCCGTATGAATCTGTGTCTGATCGGAACGAACGGATTCTACGAGCTGATCTTCAATCTGCTGCAAGTCTTTTTTTAGAAATGAGTATAAGTCCTTTAACTTCACTTTTGTTTCACCCTATCGCCCGTTACTTATACGAATATTTAATGATAGAGGGCATTGTTTTTAACAATCCGCACTCTACAGCTAGCTGAAAATAAAGGTTGAGTCCCTTTTCATGTTCGCCACTAAATTGATAATTTAACCCTTTAAAATAAGAATTCCAGAACTGAAAAGTGCCTCCGTGTTCTGCTATCACTCGTTCGATGACTGGAACAAAATTTTCACTTTGACATCTTTCTTTGCTCTCTATCATACTTTTTCCTACATACGATAAAAGTGCTCCTTGTTCTGTTTCCATTTCATTTCGATACGCCATCACTGCAAAGATCATCGGCAGTCCTGTCTGTTGATACCATATCTCCCCAAGGTCATATACGTGATAAGAGCCTCGTTTACGGTAAGCGCTAATCGCATCGTCCCCAATTAAAAGACATGCATCATACGCGTTCAGCATCTCTTCAAAATTCGGTGTTTCTATCTTGTACGTAACCTCTACACCATAAAAACGATCTAGGATGATTTTCAATAGAGCGACCGATGTTTCTGAGCTAGATGTTAATGCGATTCTTTTACCGTTCAAGTCTTCGATCTTATACTTTGAAAAAAGAAAGATAGAGTTCACTTTTCCAAATGAAGAAACAGAAAGGTCTGGAACTAAGCTGTAGTTCTCAGCGTTCTTTCCATATGAAAACGAAGAGATGCCCCCGATATCGACGAGTTGCTTCTCCATTAAAGCGTTTACCCTTGATGGAACCGCCTGCGTTATGGTCGCGCCTTGATCCATCAGTCGTTCTCTATCTAAATAAAAATAAAGGGGTATGATGTTCGTGTAGCTGATTTCCCCGATGTTCATAGTCTATCAGTCTCCCCAGCGTGTAAACAATTCGTGATGTACGCCTAAGTTATCTAGTACTTTACCTACCAAAAAGTTCACAAGATCATCCATCGATTTTGGCAGGTGATAAAAACCAGGCATCGCAGGAACAATCTTTCCACCTGCTTCTGATACTTTTAACATGTTTTCAAGATGAATCTTATGAAGTGGTGTTTCTCTTGGGACTAAGATCAGTTTTCTGCTCTCTTTCAGCATAACATCCGCTGTACGTTCTAAGAGGTTCCCTGATGCACCATGAGCGATTCCCGAAAGAGTTCCCATCGAACAAGGAATGATGACCATTCCGTCGTTCTGATACGAGCCACTCGCGATCGGTGCGTTAAAGTCACGAAGAGTGTGATAATGAAAACGTTCTTTACCGTATGAAGCAAAGTTCTCTTCTATACAGCGTTCACGGTCCTCTGTATCCCACAATAATTCTTCTCTAAACACCTGCCATCCTGCTTCTGTTACAACAAGATGCAGTTTGTGTCCGCTTTTTAATATCTCTTGAGCAAGTCTAACGCCGTAAACTGCTCCACTTGCTCCTGTAATTCCGATCGTAAAAGTTTTCATATCAACAAATCTCCTACAGAAAAGATAAACATGACCACACTCAACACACCATTCATTGTAAAGAAAGCCACATCCAGTTTAGACAGATCATGAGGCTTAACGAGTGAATGCTCATAAACCATGATCGCACCCGATATGAACACACCTAAATAATAGATCCAGCCCATTCCTGATACAACGCCAAGTGAAACAAAAGCTATGAAACTAGCAACATGCAGCCATCTAGCAGTCATCAGACCATTCGCGATACCAAATGAAGATGGAATAGAATACAGACCGTGTGACTTATCGTATTCAGCATCTTGTGTGGCATAGATCACGTCAAAACCTGCTGTCCAAAACAATACGCCAATAAATAGCAAGAAGGCTTCAGGACTTAACGTTCCTGTTGCTCCAACCCAACCGCCAAGTGGTGCGAGCGCGATCGTCACCCCTAAGACAATATGACACAAATACGTGAAACGCTTTGTATATGAATAGATAACAAGAAAAAAGACCGCGAGCGGCAAAAGCTTAACTGATAGCGCGTTTAGTTGATAGGCACTAACGAACAACAAAGCTAGTGAGACGAGAATAAAAAGGTATACTTCGCCCATTTTTAAAAGCTTAGCTGGTATCGCTCTTGTTTTCGTTCTAGGGTTCGCTCCATCAATCTCTGAATCTATCGCACGGTTTAATGCCATAGCAGAACTTCGTGCGCCAACCATAGCTAGTGTGATCCAAATCCATTCCATTAAGGATGGAACTGTCCCTTCTTCAACTAGATTTCCCATGATCGCTCCAAGAAATGCAAAGGGTAGAGCAAAGATGGTATGTTCAAACTTTATCATTTCTAAAATTATTTTAATTTTATTCCACACACTGCAACGCTCTCTTCTATTGCTGTTTTTTCCCTGTATGCATGGCCGCAGCACCTAAAGCATACGATTTAACCTCAACGTTTGACAAACCTGCTTGCTTAAAAAGTTCTTTCAGTTCTTCTTTTGTTAAAAAAGCTTCTGTTGATTCTTGAAGCCACGCGTATTCCTGATAACTTTTAGCGAAAAGCTTACCGAATACAGGCATGATATAAGTAAAATAAAACTTAAAGAGCTGCTTAAACACAGGAACCGTCGGATGCGAAGTTTCAAGGCACACCACTCTACCACCTGGCTTTACAACACGTGCCATCTCTTTAAGCGTCTGAAGATAATCGGGAACGTTTCTTAGACCAAACCCGATCGTGACAAAATCAAAGCTGTTATCTTCAAACGGAAGTTCCATCGCATTTCCATGGATAAAGCTAACTCCATGAGATTGACGCTTTTTTAACTTTTCGATCCCGACATTCAGCATATTCTGACTGAAATCTAGACCGACTACTCTACCTTCAGTTCCAACTTCTTCGGCAAGCGCGAATGTCCATTCACCTGTTCCACAACAAACATCTAAACAATGGTTTCCAGGCTGTACTTTCATTCTTTTCATCGTATCCTTACGCCACTTACTATGCTGTTTAAAAGAAATCAGATCGTTCATGTAATCATACTGATCAGAGATCTTTTCAAATACAGAGTGAACCCGTTCTTCTTTACTCAACATCGGATTAACCCTCTCCTAACATTAAGTCATTTTTGCTAGCATCTACCATGTTGTATCCTTCTCTATGAAACAACAGTGGCATTTCAACCTCTTTATTCTTTAGTTCCGTCTCGCATGTCTTAAGGTAGTTCAACTGTTCTTCGCTTAATCTTCTTTTCGCATCAAGACTGTGATAGCGTGTCACAAGTAGGTATCTCTCAATAAACGGTATATATGTATAGAGACCAAATGATTCAGCTGCTTTGGTTAATAGAAGACTGTCGATCTTCTGTATAGCTTTTAAATAATCCACACTTGTGATCGAAAACTTGTCCTTACTCTGATTGTGCAGATCTGCTTTCTGTTCATTAATTTCTTGAACGGCACTCGATAGCTTTGAGATCAGGTCCAAATTTTCGCAGTGAGATAAAAGTAAGTAGTATAGACTGCTAAAATAGTCGCCAGATAATACGACAAGCTGTCGTTTCTTTTTATTCTCAGTGATATGCTCTTCCAAAATGTCATCATGACGGTCCAATGCAGATTGGATGAGAGTAATCGAACTAAAATACTCTGCTTCTACCGCTTCATCCAATTCAAGTTCACGCAGCAGACAGTATGTGATGAATACTTTGGATTCATTAAAGACTGGAGGTTGAAGAAATCGATCCACATAACCGTGCTGCATCAATAAAAGTGTATGCTGTTTTAAGCGTTGAATTTGTTCCATGGTGTTCATCAAATCCCTCCAATGACACAGCAAAATTGTGCTTTCTTATTATAACATAGTCGCCAAAATTATTAGGATTCAACCTCTTTAAAAGACATAAAGAAAACTAGGCTTATCTTTAGCCCAGCTTTTTGGCACCTATACCGCCGAAATCATTCCTTACGATTCTGTATCTACTTCTCCGTGTTTCGTGTAGATCACTGCTTTTCCTCTAACTTTTACAGCTGAAGTATGCTCTGTGAACTGAGCGATCATCACTTCGCCTTTATCAAGCTTTTCAGAATGGTGAAATCTAGTTTCTGTACCACGAGTTAAGCCGATCACGTTTACACCGTTCTCTTTCGCTTTGATTACGAAAAAATCTAATTCTGATTTCATGAAGTTACCTCCTTAGTTTCTGATTAAACTTAGTACTTCTGCACGAGCAGCAGGATCTTTTTCAAAAACACCACGCACTGCTGAAGTAACCGTCATTGAGCCCGGTTTTTTCACACCACGCATCGTCATGCACATATGTTCTGCTTCTATAACAACGATCACACCATGAGGCTCTAAAGTCTCGAGCAAGCTGTTCGCAATCGTCGAAGTGATTCTTTCTTGCAGTTGAGGTCGTTTTGTAACAGCTTCCACAGCTCTAGCAAGCTTGCTCAATCCTGTTACTTTTCCTCCTTTAGGTATGTATCCGATATGCGCTTTTCCGAAGAAAGGTACAAGATGATGCTCACACATTGAATAGAAAGGAATGTCTTTTACAAGCACTAGTTCTTCATGATCTTCTCCAAAAATAGTAGCAAAGTGCTCTTTTGGATCTTGATTCAATCCTTGAAATACTTCTTCATACATTTTTGCAACACGTTTTGGTGTATCTATTAAACCCTCTCGCTCAGGGTCTTCACCTATCGCTTCTAATATCATTTTTACAGCTAACTCAATTTTTTCTTTTTGAACTTCTGCCACGCCGGTTGTCCTCCAATTCCATTAACACAATAGAAAAATTTTAGCATAATGAAGAAAGAATAGCAAAAGGAGAAAACCCTTACGCCATGTGAGAAGCGGATCTGGCGAGTCATAATTTGAGTTGCCGATAAAATTGGATTTTCACCGATATATTTTGATTGTTGCCGATAAAATCAAAATCTTGCCGATATAATCTCATTCTTGCCGATATATCGTTTCCTTCTTCAATTCCATATAAAAAAAGACCGTGAACGATTCACGGTCTTTTTAAGTTGCCCTATGTATCATTTATTTAACAGCGTCCTTAAGGGCTTTCCCTGGTTTGAAAGCAGGAACTTTGCTAGCAGAGATCTCGATCTCTTGACCAGTTTGTGGGTTGCGGCCTTTACGAGCTGCACGCTCACGAACTTCAAAGTTACCAAATCCGATAAGTTGAACCTTATCACCGCTTTGTAGAGTACCAGTGATTGCTTCGAAAACAGCGTCAACTGCTTTAGATGCATCCTTCTTAGAAAGCTCAGCTTGCTCAGATACTGCATTGATTAGATCAGTCTTGTTCATTCCATTCACCTCCTCTCAAGGTACGATTCACCATCATTTTAGCTTTTGAATCAAGATTCCTTCATTTATGTAATATACAAGATTTTACTAATTATATCTGTGACAAGCCTTATATTATACGATTACATACAGAAATTCAATCTTTTTTAGGTGTTTTTCGCTATTCAACCCTTAAAATTCCTTATTTTTTGACCTTTTTTTACAAAAAATCCTCCTCCTCGAGGTAATAAAGTCACTCCCTTAACACAGGTCATTTGTTCTAGAAAAACAAAAAAAAGACTCCTGTTTATAGGAGTCCCTAAGTTATAAAATAATGGCAATCAAACCGCCTGAACCTTCATTAATAATACGTTCTAATGTCTCTTTTAATTTATATCTTGCATTCTCTGGCATTAGTGATATCTTCCCTTGAATTCCTTCTCTTACGATAGAGTTTAGCGATCTTCCAAAGATATCAGAATTCCAGATTGATAGCGGATCTTCTTCAAAGTCTTGCATCAAGTATCTCAGCATCTCTTCACTTTGTTTTTCCGTACCGATAATCGGAGCGAACTCTGATTCCACATCTACTTTAATCATATGAATGGAAGGTGCGATCGCCTTCAGTCTTACACCGAATCGAGATCCTTGACGGATGATCTCAGGCTCATCTAGGCTCATATCGGTAATGGCTGGTGCTGCGATTCCATACCCAGTTTGCTTAACCATTCTCAGCGCATCTGCCACTTGATCATATTCCGTTTTAGCGTATGCAAATTCTTGCATCAGCTGAAGCAGGTGGTCTTTTCCACGAATCTCAACGCCAACCACTTCTTTTAAAATCTGATCGTACAGGTAATCTGGTGCGAACAAGTCGATCTCAGCGATCCCTTGACCCATTTCGATTCCTGCGAGTCTTGCGTCATCGATAAAATCATAATCAGCGAAGAATCCTACAACCTTATCAACATCTCGAAGACGTTTGATGTCTTGAACCGTTTCTCTTACCGCTTCTTCATAGCTTTCACGCAGCCAATGGTTCTCACGAAGGACCATTACCCAGCTAGGAAGGTTAACATTGACCTCAAGCACCGGAAACTCATATAACGCTTCTCTTAACACGTTGTTAATATCATGCTCCGTCATCGCTTCAACACTCATCGCGAGTACCGGGATATCATATTTTTCACAAAGCTCGTTGCGAAGTCTTTGCGTGTCAGGATGGTGTGGCTGTGTGGAGTTGATCAGCATGATAAACGGCTTTCCAACTTCTTTCAGCTCTTCAACCACTCGTTCTTCTGATTCCACATAATCATATCTTGGAATCTCACCGATCGTTCCATCCGTCGTAACCACTACGCCGAGTGTGGAATGCTCTTGAATGACTTTTCGAGTTCCGATTTCTGCCGCTTCATGAAACGGAATCGGCTCATCGTACCAAGGCGTATGAATCATTCTTGGGCCGTTTTCATCTTCGTACCCTTTTGCACTCGGCACCGCATAACCTACTGAATCAACGAGACGTATGTTAACATCCAGCCCATCACCTACATTGATCTTCACCGCATTGTTTGGAACAAATTTGGGCTCAGTGGTCATAATGGTGCGTCCAGCTGCACTCTGCGGTAATTCATCTTGTGCACGTTGGCGTTCTGCTTCATTATCAATGTTCGGCAGCACCACAAGCTCCATAAACTTCTTAATAAATGTGGACTTCCCTGTTCTAACTGCTCCTACTACACCCAAGTAGATATCTCCGCCTGTCCGTTCGGCGATATCTTTGAAAATATCGATTTTCTCCATTCGTTTCCCTCCCGATCCAAATAAAGTTCCGGATGCTAGTCTTGGACAATACATCGTATGATTTTGTCCTATTGATTATGACAAAGGAACGGAAATTTTTATTGGATCCTCGCTTTTCTCGGTTGTATAGTTCCATAAAAACGGGAGGGCGCACTAGAGTGCCTACCGATGAAACTATAAAGCTTGTTTCGTTAAAAGGATTTCCAAAAAAAATCTCTCCGCCTTTTCTATGAATGTATTAGAAAAAGGGAGAGTTCATGCCTATTTTATTAAAAAAATAGGTTTATTATTTTCAACTGTATAAGGAACGGAATAGACAGGCACAAAAAACGAATGAACCGCTAATAAGTGGCGTATGTCTTCGTGTTTATCTAAATCATTCTGGTAGCTTGTGATCGCTTCATTTAAATCTTTTCTGTAATCTATAAAAATCTTTGCATCACCATTGACCATAAACGGCAGTCTCTTGCCAGTAAAAGGACTTGTGACGTATGGATCTTCCTTAAAACCTAATTTCTTAAAATCAAGAGTGTGCCTGCCTTGCGCTTCTATCTTTTTAAACGGCGGGTAGTCGTGTTCAGCCATATAGATATTTAAAGCAACCTGAATATCTTGAACCTTATCTGTTAAAACAAGGTCTGCAAGCTTGACTGTCGGCTTTGTCTCTACATCAATCAATACGTACTGAAAGGTTCCACCCTTCTCAAAAGCATTGCCTGGAGGTTCTTGCATATATTTTGGAACTAGTTTATTAAAGTCAATCAGGTATTTTTGATAGATATCTGTATCTGCCTCTTTTGTCTTGATCGGCAAAACACCCGTATCTTTTTGAAAGCTCTCAACGGCTTGCTGAACCGCTGTAATCTGATCTTGATAAGGAACTCGATTTTGTGTTTTTCTTTCTTCCGGATATAAACATCCTGAAAGCGTAAATAAAATTAAACATAAAGGAATCCACCATTTTTTAGACATATAGACTTCCTCCTTTACCCTTGTACAGGTCCGCTGAACACAACGATGATGATTAGAATACCTGCAATGATCATGCAGATCCAGGCGAATAGTGAAACGACCGTCTGAAAAATTCCAGTTAATTTCGCTCGACTAAACATGATAGAGAAAACAGCAACAAACATTAAACCGATGGCTGATAGTGCCACCCACATTTTTAACAAACCTTCACTCATATGTATCCTCCTTGTCCACAGCGTACATTATAGCATAATTCTTGGTATTTCCTTTACTTTTTCAGAGTTGGAATTTTTTAAAAAGTCTAAGCTTGTTTATTAATAATAGACTCACGATTCACAAGATATTGCCTGAAAAGACAGCTATCTTTGACGTTATTGTTGGTCTTGGAAGCAGTGGCTTTCCTTTTCACTTTTTGTAGGCGTACTGTGTGAAGTGGGCAGGTGAGGCACTTATATGTGGAACGTACGAATGTGGCTCACCGTCTGCCCCGCGAAAAGCGAGCAACCTGGAACGGAAATCAACTACCTTCAAAACATTAAAAAACCAAACAAAAAAACACCCGGGCATAACCGGGTGTTCGACTAAATACTTCCTGTACTGAAGGAACACTTCCATGATTTAGGTGCTTTATCCACTTTATACAATTTTAAGATTGTAGTCTACTTACCTTCAAACATTTTAGATAATGTTGCCAAGTCAAGAGGGATGTTATTGTTAAGAACAGCTTGAACGATCTGATCTTCCTTTTGCTTCGAAACTGCTACTCCAGCCATAGAAGATACTTGGGAAATCAGCATACGAATCGTGCGCTCGTCACGAAGATTTGACCCGCTTACGGATTGAGCAAGTTTAAAAATATCATCCTTTTTCACACTTGTTTTCTTCTCGATTTTATCAAAAAAGTGTTGTTCACGTTCCACCTGAAGTCCTCCTCCCACTTCCTTTTCACCCTTATCGTATGCAGGGAGATTGGAAGCGTGAAAGAAAAAAAGGCGATTGCCTAAATTTTTTTAGACATTCGCCTATTTGACTGTGTGTTTTTAGCTTTTTAAAGAAGATACATCTTCAACTTCATGTGTGCGAGAACGCTGCATCAAATCGTCAACAGCTTGCTTTGCACCCTTGCCGTTAAACAATACATCATATAGAACCTGTGTGATCGGCATCTCCACTTCTTCACGCTTACTCAACTCGTAAGCAGCTTGAGTGGTTCTTACGCCTTCAACGACCATGCCCATATTTTCAAGAACATCTTCAAGTTTCATGCCTTTTCCAAGCATGTTTCCAGCGCGCCAGTTACGGCTGTGAACACTCGTACACGTTACGATCAAATCTCCGATCCCTGTAAGACCAGAGAATGTAAGAGGGTTTGCTCCCATATGCGTACCAAGGCGAGCGATCTCAGCTAGACCTCTTGTGATTAAAGCCGCCTTTGCATTATCACCATAGCCTAATCCATCAGAAAGTCCAGCACCTAGGGCAATGATGTTTTTTAATGCACCACCAAGCTCAACACCGACCACATCAGGATTCGTGTAAACACGGAAATTTTGATTGATGAAAAGATCTTGTACTTTTTCAGCAGCCTTCATGTTTACGGATGAAACCGTAACCGTCGTCGGCTGTCTTAGAGAAACCTCTTCCGCATGACTCGGACCCGAAAGCACGACAACAGAATCCAAAACAGACTCAGGAAGCTCTTCTTCAATGATTTCAGAAATACGCTTATATGTACCAGGTTCGATGCCTTTAGAAGCATGAACAATTGTGACTGGAGAACTCAAATCGTTCTTTAATTGACCGAGTACTTCTCTCATCGCTTTTGTTGGCGTGACGAGTACGATCGTGTCCGCTTTCTTCACACATTCGTTCAACTGCGTTGTTGCTTGTATGTTTTCAGGGAGCACAACTCCAGGCAAATATTTTTCATTCTTATGATTGTTGTTGATCTCGTTGACCTGGTCCTCTCTACGACCCCATAGGGAAACGTTATGACCGTTGTCAGCCAAAACGATGGCGAGAGCAGTACCCCAACTTCCAGCACCTAAAACAGCAACATTATCCATACATGTCACACTCCACTATTAAATTTTACGTTCATTCCCGCTCCAGATCCTTGCTATATTTCCTCGATGCTTCCAAATTGAAACAATTGAAAGAACAAAGCTAGCCCATACTGCTTCAAGAGGAAGATTAAATTGGTACAACATAAAAAAGGGAGTAAGAATTAAAAAAACAATAGAACCTAATGAAACAAATCTGGATACCCAAATGGTTATGATAGCGATAACACCTGCTATGAGTGATGGCAAGAATGCAATTGCAGCAAAAACACCAATCGCTGTTGCCACTCCTTTCCCGCCTTTAAATCCATAAAAGACGGGATAGTTGTGACCGATTACGGCTATTAGACCGCATAGAACTGCGATTAAGGAAGAATCAGTTAACCATAAAGCAACTAACACAACCAAAATACCCTTCAAGCAGTCTAAGAGCAATACCGCGATCGCCGGCTTTTTCCCTAACACTCTTAGCGTATTTGTAGCACCTGCGTTACCACTTCCATGATTTCTTATGTCTTCATTTCTCAATACTTTAGTCAGCAAATAACTGAAACTAATACTTCCGATCAAGTAAGAAATAACGAAGAGTACGATCGTCATCATGAAAAATTAATCGTTTTTCTTTCTAGCAAAGATTTTGATAGGCGTTCCAACAAAGCCAAACGTTTCACGAATACGGTTCTCGAGGAAACGTTTATAGGAGAAGTGGAAAAGTTCAGGATCATTAACAAAGATAACGAACGTCGGTGGTTTTGAAGCCACTTGTGTCGCATAGTTGATTTTAAGTCTTTTACCGTTATCCATCGGTGCTGGGTT
Source organism: Fictibacillus halophilus (assembly GCF_016401385.1). Lineage (NCBI taxonomy): Bacteria > Bacillati > Bacillota > Bacilli > Caryophanales > Fictibacillaceae > Fictibacillus > Fictibacillus halophilus. The sequence continues at coordinate 1,797,009 of NZ_JAEACF010000001.1, forward strand.
CATAGCTACAGCATCCATGATCACTTCATTCAAGATGTTCGTTTGAACACGAAGCGAGTGATTCTCCGCGACCTGATTGATTACAGGATACAACTGATGAAGACGCTGCTTCGTTTTTGCAGATACGAATACGATCGGCGCATAAGACAGATACAAGAAGTGGTCACGAATCTTCTGTTCGAACTTTTGCATCGTCTTATCGTCTTTTTCAACAGCATCCCATTTGTTTACGACGATCACTACCGCTTTACCTGCTTCGTGTGCAAATCCAGCTACTTTCTTATCTTGTTCGATGATCCCTTCTTCAGCGTCAATGACCATAAGGACAACATCGGAACGTTCGATCGCTTTCATCGCACGCATGACACTATATTTCTCAGTTGTCTCATAAACTTTTCCGCGCTTTCTCATACCAGCCGTATCGATGATTACATACTTCTGATCTTCACGCTCAAAACTTGAATCAATCGCGTCTCTCGTTGTTCCAGCAATATTACTAACAATAACTCGTTCTTTACCTAAGATGGCATTCACAAGAGAAGATTTCCCTACGTTAGGTCGTCCAATCAAAGAGAAGTAGATCGTGTCGTCTTCTTTTTCCTCAGCAACCGTTTCAGGAAAATGACTTACTACTTGATCTAAAAGATCTCCAAGACCGATACCATGTGTACCAGATACACCGATCGGTTCGCCCATTCCTAAGCTATAGAACTCATACAACAGTTCTTTACGTTCCGGGTTATCGATCTTATTTACACCTAGTACGACAGGCTTTTTAGATCGAAACAACATCTTAGCTACTTCTTCATCAGCAGCTGTAATTCCGTTCATTCCATCTACGAGGAATAAAATAACATCTGCTTCTTCAATAGCCAGTTCTGCTTGTTCTTTCATCTGACTCATAAATGGTGCATCGCTAATTTCAATACCGCCCGTGTCAATTAAGTTGAATTCCGTGTTCAACCACTCAGCAGAGCTATAAATACGGTCACGCGTTACACCTGGCATATCTTCTACGATCGAGATACGATCTCCGGCAATTCTGTTAAAAATAGTAGATTTCCCTACGTTCGGTCTTCCTACTATGGCTAAAACTGGTTTCGTCATGTAGACACTTCCCTTTTTTCCTGATCAAGTCAATCATCAAATTTTCTTTTTTTATATGCTCTATCATTTTCTTGTAATTAGACAAGTCCACTTATTTTAGCAAATTACTTATGGTTTAGACAACTGATTCTCTTCTAAATCTGTTTGGCTGAAGTAACCCTTTTAAAAGCTGTTCGTCTTATTTTTTTGAACATATCTACCAATACTACCATAAATAAGAGCATCATAGAAGTTGAGGCGAACAAATCCATCACATATAAAGAACCAATCTCAACTTTGCCAGCGAGCCTAAGAATGATGAACTGATATGCAGCATCACCAATAAAAAGACCTATTGCAATCAGACTAAAGTGATCTTTCTTAGATCCTGCTAACGTAATTACTAAAGAGGTTAGTAATACGAGGATCATTACTTTCTTGTTCACGAACAGTTTAGCGGGATCATATAGAGCAAAAAGCTCGACAGAAACATAAGCTGTAGCCACTATAAAACTGCTAGTAACGAAAAAAAAGAGCTGATGACTGTTGTTGATCACACGGATAAAACCGATCAGTAAAAAGAACACAAATGCAGCATTTAGGCTTCCTATAGAAAAATGGATGTTGATACTCGACAATATTATTCCGAACAATGTTATAAAAACACATTGATTTCTTAGCTTCCCTTTAGGAATGAGAAAGGTCGTAACAATCCAGCCCATCCACATGAACCAATAAAAAAGTATGCCATCGTTCATCTCTTTCACCTCGATAGCATTATTGCCACATTCTGTCCCCTTCTAACCGCAAGAAAAAACAGCTCTCGATGAAATTATCGAGAGCTGTAAATAATCGGGTATTATTTGTAACCTTTTAGCTGATCACCGATCATATCTGCTAATGAAAATCCTTTTTCTTCTTTAGGAAGGTTTTCTTTAAGGTTCGCTTTTTCCTTTTCATCTTGAACAGCTTTCATGCTTAAGCTCATACGCTTATCTTGACTGTTCACTTCAAGCACTTTTACAGAAACTTGCTGACCTTCTTTCACAACCTCACTTGGATTTCCGATGTGACGGTTCGCTAATTCTGAAATATGAACTAAGCCTTCGATGCCAGGTGCTACTTCTACGAATGCACCAAACGTTACGATGCGCTTTACAGTACCTTCAATAACACTTCCAGCTTGAATGGAAGAACTAGCTTCTTCCCAAGGTCCAGGCTGTGTTTCTTTTATCGACAATGAAATTCTGTCATTATCGCGGTCAACAGAGAGAACTTTTACTTTCACAGTCTCACCTTCGCTAAGAACCTCTGAAGGGTTATCAACACGGTTATGAGATAGCTGTGAAACATGGACTAATCCATCAACACCACCGATATCTACGAAAGCACCAAAGTCTGTCAAACGCTGTACTTTACCTTCAATGATTTCGCCTGGTGCCAAACGGTCTAAGATTTCTTGTTTCTTTGCTACCGCTGCTTCTTCTGTCACAGCTCGATGAGATAAGATTACGCGACCTTTCTCTGCATCTAGCTCTACGATTTTAACAGAAAGTGATTTTCCTTTATAATCGGAAAAATCTTCAACAAAGTGAGACTCGACCATCGAAGCTGGAATGAACGCTCGCACGCCAAGGTCTACCACAAGTCCACCTTTTACTACGTCATGAACAACGACTTCAAACGTTTCTTTAGAATCAAACTTTTCTTCTAGTTCGCTCCATGATTTTTCAGTGTCCACTGCTTTCTTAGAAACGAGAAGCTTGTCCTCCGTATGAGAAAGTACTTTAACCGTGATCTGATCTCCTTCATTCAACACGTCACTTACCTTTTCAATGAAAAGACTTGAAACTTCATTAATCGGTAAAAACGCGTCTTGCTTAGCGCTGATATCCACTAACGCGTGCTTGTCTTCCACTTTTAGTACAGTACCTTTAATGATTTCACCTTTTTCAGCCATAGAAGCATTTGTTAAACTTGTGCTCATTTCGTCTGTCATGTTCGTGACCTCCTCAAAAATTAGAAAAGTAATTTATTGAACTTTCGGTATGAAAGAACATTAACATCGATCATGGAGTTGTTTTTGCAAAGATGCAGACCTCTGAAAGTGATTGATTTGCGCTACAGGATGCTCGCTTTCCGCGGGGTGTGCGGTGAGCCGCTTAGCGCTATGCGCTGTTAAGAGTCTCACCTGTCCCACTGATCCCGCAGGAGTCTCGCACCTTACGCTACAATCAATTTATCAATGATGCCTTTGAAAAAAAACTCAAAAGTAAATTCTTTAAAGATAAAAACAGAAATTCAGTTATTCATGCTCTTTTTTTAACTGAGCTATATGTTTCATTATAAGCTCTGTCGCTTCTTTTGCGGAAGCTTTTTGCTCCCGAAAATGTGTAAAGTCGATCGGTTTGCCGAATACGACTTTCAGTTTTTTTCCTTTTTGATATTCTCCAACGATCGCACATGGAACGATGTGAGCATCTGATTTAAGGGCAAAGAAGCCTGCTCCTGCTAGGCCTTCTCCGATTTCTCCTGTCTTTGAGCGGGTTCCTTCTGGAAACAACCCAACAACTTTTCCCTCTTTTAAAAGATTCATTCCTGTTTTTAAAGCTGTTTTGTCACTCATCCCACGTTTAACAGGAAACGCGTTGATCTTTGGGAGAATATGTTTTAAAACCGGTACAGAAAAGAGCTCTGCTTTAGCCATAAAATGCACATCTCGTGGTGAAGCTACCCCAACAAGAGGGGGATCGTAGTTATGGATATGGTTGGTGCATAAAAGCACGCCACCAGTTTTCGGCATGTTTTCTGCTCCAACGATTTCTGGCTTATATGTTCCTTTGAAATACGTCCCACATAGCCATTTACCGAAAGAATAAAGCATCATTTTACAAAGCCCTTTCTTTTGCATAATGAAGAATGCTTGAAACTACCTCGTCGATCGTCATACTTGTTGTGTCCAGTTCGATAGCATCTTCTGCTTTTCTTAATGGAGCTACTTCTCTTTCGCTGTCGCGCTTATCTCTTAACGCAATCTCACTTTTTAAAAGTTCAAAATCTGCTTCGAACCCTTTTGTTAAATTTTCTTCATAGCGTCTGCGAGCTCTTTCTTCTACCGAAGCGATCAAGAAAATTTTCAGCTCTGCGTTTGGCATAACATGTGTCCCAATATCACGGCCATCCATGACAACTCCCCCAGATTCAGCTAAGAGTTGTTGTCTTTTCACCATTTCAGTACGTACTTCTTGCTGTCTGGCAACAAAAGATACATTATTCGTTACTTCACTTGTTCTGATCTCTTCTGAGACATCTTTTCCATCAAGAAGAACAGCTTGTCCTCCATCCGTGATCACTAATTTAATATCTGTATCATTCAAAACGATTTCAAGTTCTCGTCCATCATTAAGATCTGCTCCTTTTAAAAGAGCTTTATATGTTAATGCCCTATACATGGCACCCGTGTCAATATAAATGAATGAAAGACGTTCAGCTACTTGTTTGGCTACCGTACTTTTTCCTGCTCCAGCCGGGCCATCAATGGCGATTGATAATAATTTTTTCATGTTTCCTCCTACCCCATACCTATGACAATGCATACATAGCAATAAAAAGCAGGTGAGTATCCCCTGCTTTTTTCTGTGTATAAATCTGAATTTATCAGACTTAATCTATATGTATATTACCATACATGGTGTTTAACGGTCTATTGTTTCCAAAGTCGGTTGTTTGTCACTTTTGATGACTCCTTCGTAATAGATACTCTTATTTGTATATAACTTAAAGGAAGGAATCTCAAGTAGAAACTGCGCGGCAACCAGTAAAATAAAATGAACAACGGCAAGCTGAATTAATATTCGTTCAAATCGTTTCATGAATACGCCACCTTCTTTTCGGGAGTATTTTTCCCAATAAGAAGAAAACTATGCAATTCTATAGACTCACGCTCTCTTTCTTCTTCATAAGAAGCTGTTGTTCAAAGCAGAATCGGATGATATGCTGACGATCTCTTTGTGCGAGTTTCCCGAATTGAAGTGAAGCTTTTTGTCGCCCACCCGCTTGGCCGTCGAATACTCTTAAAACTGTGCAGTCTAGGTCCAAATACAGTTTTTCTCCAGATTGCATAGGAAAAACAACAAGACAGTTCAATTGATCTTCACTCTTGACGGAATGAACTATTGGAAGTGAAAGAAGCATCCCTCCTGCACTTAGATCGAGGATCACAGAGTTAAAAGGTGGATACGCATCATTTTGGTTAACAACCGATGTATCGATCATCGTTTCTACCCTTACATATTCTCTTCGCTGAATCTTTTGTATCTCTTCTTCTTTTGGAGAGGTGATCATCAATACTGGAATGTTTTCGATCTTTCTTCCTAAAAGCTCGGTTCGAAACGTATAAACATTCCTCTCTTTATCCACAAAAGAAGCTTTAAACTGTGTTCCATCAAAAAAATATTCTGTGCGATTTGTTTTTTCGTTGCTGGGATAATCGATATAAAGATGATCCTCTTTTACATCAAACACTTTGCAGCGATATTTATCTTTTTTGTCGGAAAACAACGGTTCTAAATATAACGGTTCACCCACTGTTATCATCAAACTTCCCCCAAATAATGCTTTCTTGTCTATCTACCTTATTATGACAGTTTCAAAATAAAAGAAAAAGCAAAATTTCAAGTTACGAAATTTTGCTTTTGCTTGTAATTTAATTCAGCACCTTCTAGAAAAGATTACTTTTAGATGTCGTTATAAGACGGCTCTGCTTCTTTAAGCTTTCTTACTTCTTCTTCATTTCCGTTCTCTGCGTTAATGAAGACGCGGAACGTATCGTTACCTAGAATTCCTAGGAATTCGTAACAATACACTTCTTCGTTTATATCGTTTCGAATCAATGCTTTACTTGTTTCTTTTACTTGGAACTTAGGGTTAAGGTTTGTTCTTGCTTCTTGTTCTGAGATCTTAAATGTAGGCGTTCTATCGTCTACGTGTGCTAGAAGGAAGTCTGTACCTTCATACCCCATGATGTCTCCATTATCTAATGCTACTTTTACAGACACGGTCTCAGGATAGATCCTTACACCATCGTCTAGTCGAGCATAAGTGAACACCCCGATGTTATCGTATTGGTCACTTGTTACCATCTCCATTTGACTTTCCATATGTTTCTTTAGAAAGTCATCAGCTTGAAGCATCGCTTCATTCAGTGAGATTTTTGGTTTCCCGACGTTACGATCGTAAAGTACATACAGTGGATATCCCCCCTTTTTTGTAAGATCCATGTATGTTGTTCCTTTAGTATCTGGGTTATATAGCGTTAGTGAGTAAGCGTCATACTTTGCATCTTTTCCAGTGCTTTCAACTGTAATCTTAACGTTTTTCTTTAATTGAAAAAAGTCGATCGCAATCTTTTTAGCTTCTTCTTTTGTAATCTTTTTACCTTTTAACTGACTGAGATCACGGTCTTTCATTTTCTCCATGTTGGATACTTCTGTTCCAAAGTCTACATCTGAATACCCTTCGACCGATTTATCAACGGTCTTAAATCCGTCAATGATCGTGTTGTCTTCTGGCTGCTTGTTTGTAGCTAGAGCCATCTCGACATCCATCCAACGCAAGTTGTTCTTTTGTGCTAATGATTCTGTTTTTCTTAACTCGTTTTGAATTTCTGTTGAATTTGCGTACAACTCTTTTAACGTATTGTATTCTTTATCACTAAGCGGATTCTTATCTAGATCACGAACTGCTGCTCGATAACTAAATTCACCCATCTTTGTTAAAAATTCTTCCGTTTTGTTAAATGGTAGAAGCGCTAAAGGCAGTTGGCCTACATCATTATGAGCCTCTGATGTTAGTCTCCAAACTTGAGCTAAAGCTGGAGATAGCTGATTTCGTGTATTCATAGCGATCGTTTCGCCAATCTTGTCATGAAGAGAATCCATATGGAAGTTCAAATCATGAAAAGCCCGTTGATAGTTGTTTTCAGCTTGAAGAAGTACAGCATTTTTTTCTTGATGTTCACTGTAGCCCCAATAGCCTGTTCCTGCTACAGCAACGAACAACAGTACAATTAGGATTGTGCGTATCATATCAGTTCACCCCTTTATTAGTTGCAGAAAATGTGCTTTCCGATTTTTTTGATTTGAGGACGAGACCATATCCAGCCTGATGTAGCTGTATCAGGGTTAAAATAATATTCTGCTTCACCTGTTGGATCCCAACCGTTCAGTGCGTCCATTACCGCTTTTTTTGCTTGCGCATTTGGAGTCAGATAGATCTGACCATCCGCAACTGCTGTAAATGCTCCTGGTTCGAAGATTACACCAGAAACTGTATTCGGGAATGAAGCACTATTTACTCGATTAATAATTACTGCTGCTACTGCGACTTGACCGATGTAAGGCTCACCACGTGCTTCACCATATACAGCATTAGCCATCAAGTTTACATCGTTCTGCGAATAACCATTAGGGATGTTCTTTGCTGGTTTAACTTGAGCAGGCTTTGCTTTAGGCTGTCCCGCTCCTTTTGTGCCCTTTGCAGTTCCAGCTTTTGGCGTGCCGCTTTTTGCAGTGCCCCCTTTAGCTGCTCCACTCTTCGCACTTTTCTTCTCACCACCGTAATAAGAGAACTTCTTACCGGTATCAATCTGCTTATTTACCCAAGCTTTATCGTATTTAGAAGCTTTGGCTAACTTGTTTTTTGTAGTACCGCCTGCTAAACCATCAATCGGTAGACCGAATTCATATTGGAAGTTTCGTAATGCCCAATACGTTCTCCATCCAAAAACACCATCGATGTTTCCCGTGTAAAAACCTAGATATTGAAGCCTCGACTGAAGTTCGACTACATCTTCACCTGTAGCTCCTACCTGTATGACTTGGTTTGAAAATGCTTGTGCATTGTTCTGACCAAATCCAGCTAATAGCCCAAAACAAAGGGCGATTGCAAAGAATGCTCCCTTTATGTAAGCTGAATTTCTTTTCATGAGAAAGTAAGCCTCCTGTAATTTAATCTCCATTTTCGTGTTATACAGATATCATTTGTAATCTGTTTTTTTTTATTCAGCTTTCAAAGACTCATGGTTCACAATAAAGAAAACTTGGCTGACGCCAAGCTCTTCAAGTCTGCCTTAGTTGCGCTTATACTATCTACCTTAACTTGTTGCCACGTCGAATGAAATCGTGCTAACAAGTTATACTTTCTGATAGTCAAATAAAAGAAGACCGGTTAAATTCCGGTCTTCGCATCTGGATTTGAATATGGAGTTAGAGTAGTATTAGCAATTCTTACTTTCCGAAGAGCAAACCACCATAAGAAGATCATAAAAGGAAACATATAAAAGAAAATATATTTTGTACTGGATAACAACAAGAAGTTAAACGTACCGTGTAACACAATCGGTAATAGGAGTGAGAGGGTAAGATACATCTTCTTCTTTCTTCCTGTCGAGAATTTCCCTTTTCCTAAATAAAAACCCATGATCACACCAAACAAAGCATGACCACTTACAGGCAGAAGGGCTCGAACTAATGCTTCTTTAATTCCGAACGTATACAGATAAAAGATGTTTTCTAAAGACGCAAATCCTAATGACAATGCAGTGGCATATACGATTCCATCATACGGTTCATTGAACTCTTCATGAAGATATGCTCCATAGAACACTAAGAACCATTTGAAGAACTCTTCTAATGTGCCACTGATAAAAAATGCCTCAACAAAAGAAGGTACGTTCAATTCTTCGGTAATTCCAAACTGAATAACCATAATCGGAAAGACGAGAAGAACGCCAAATATATATACTTTGACCACCAATGACAATGGTTCGGTCTCATATTTATCTTTTAGATAAAAAAAGGATAATAGAGCAATAGCCGGAGCCACCGCTGCAGAAATTACAGCTAGCATGTCCTGCCTCTTTTCTACTGTTTTTTTATATCGTAACATGATATTTTAAGAAGTGGAATAGCGAACACGAAGAATAAGGAGGGCGGTAATCTTGAAAAAGATATTATTAATTCATACTGGCGGCACCATCGCGATGGAAGAAAACAAATCCACAGGAGGTGTAAATACGAAAGAAACACACCCACTAGAGGCAACCCTCAGAGAACTGTCTGATCTAGCAGAAATATCGGTAAAAAATTATGTAAATCTGCCATCTCCTCATATTACTCCTTCCCATATGCTGGAGTTAGCACAATTTATTACTACACAAACAAATTCTGATCAATTCGATGGAATCGTCATCACTCACGGAACAGACACGCTCGAAGAAACGGCTTATGTATTAGATCTAGTACTGCAAACATCAATTCCAGTAATTGTTACGGGTGCAATGCGATCAAGTAACGAACATGGTTCAGATGGACCATACAACCTGATCTCATCTGTACGAGTTGCCTGTGAAGATCAATCGTTAGGCAAAGGAACACTTGTTGTGTTTAACGACGAGATCCACGCTGCAAAAAATGTTACGAAGACTCACACGAGCAACATCGCGACATTCCAGAGTCCTCAATATGGACCGATCGGTATCGTAACAAAACGAGGAGTTCTGTTCCATCACACACCGATTCGATCAGACTTCTTTCATGTGAAGAACTTTTCTAAAAACGTCGTTTTACTTAAAGCATATGCAGGCATGGACGGTAATTTGATCCAAGCGGCAACAAATTCAGCAGATGGCGTTGTCATCGAAGCATTAGGTCAAGGGAACTTGCCTCCTGCAACAGTGCCTGCCATAAAAGAACTCATTTCAAATGGAATACCTGTTGTACTCGTATCAAGATGTTTTAACGGAATCGCTCAAGACATCTACTCATATGAAGGTGGAGGAAAGCACTTAAAAGAAATTGGCGCGATCTTCTCAAACGGACTAAACGGACAAAAAGCACGATTAAAACTGATGATCGCCTTAGAAAATACGAGTGAACCACATCAGTTGCAACGACTTTTTCTGCAATAATGGATATTTTCATCAATTGATTGAATGATTGACCATGAATGATAAAGACTTAGTTAGTAGACATGGGAATCGGACATGTGATTTGAAAATTACGAAGATAATTTTAAAATATTTTTGATAATTAGATGAGTTTATCAATTAATTTGACGAGTTCAACGCATATATCCACGAGTCGACAAAAACAGACAATTTAAACTGATTTTATTCTTTAATCAGAGATTCACGAAAAAAACCGATAACTTAAAAAGGTTATCGGTTTTTTTCTCTTTTCTCTATCGTTTCAGCGATCACTTCACCGTGAAACCTTCCATTTTCAATAAATATCTCATTAGCATTGTTACCAGCAGCAATTACACCTGCAATAAATAATCCGTCAACGTTTGTTTCCATCGTATCTTCAGAAAACGAAGGACGTCCGGTTTCTTCATCGATACCTACACCCATCTTAGATAAGAACGAATGATCAGGGTGATAGCCGATCATGGCAAACACTGCATGAAACGGATGATACGTTTCAGATCCATTATCTCCTTGTATCACATACATGCCGTCCTCTGTTATTTTATTTACGCATGCATCAAAAGTCATCTGAATACTACCTGCTTTTACACATGCCTCAAATTCCGGAAGTACCCATGGTTTGATGCTCGGTGAATAATGACTTCCTCTGTAAAAGACGTGAGGACGTGCACCTGCTTTTTGCAGTTCTAACGCTGCATCGATCGCAGAATTTTTCCCACCGATCACCGCAACATCAAGATCATAATAAGGATGACCTTCTTTAAAATAATGATGAACATGAGGCAGGTCTTCCCCCTCAATGTTCAATTGATTAGGGTTATCGTAATACCCTGTTGCGATAATGACGTATTTGGCATCATAACAAATCGTTTCATCTTTACGATTGATTGTTTCAACTTTAAATGTTCCATCAGACTGTTTGTTAACCGATTTCGCTCTTTCAAATGTACGAATATGGAGTTTATTTCTTTTAACTACTTCTCGATAGTACGTTAGCGCATGAATTCTTCTCGGCTTTCGTTGTTCATGCACGAAAGGAAAGTTGCCGATCTCAAGTTTTTCACTCGAGCTAAAAAAGGTCTGATGCGTTGGATATTGATAAATGGTGTTAACTACGTTTCCTTTTTCAATCACGCAGTAAGAAATTCCTTTTTTCTGTAGTGCAAGAGCTGCAGCCAATCCACATGGCCCACCACCAATAATACATACGTCTATATTCACTTTTTTCATCACTCCAAAAAAACACAGTTATTCTTCCTTAGCATACCAAAAAAATCTCCTATCATCATATGATAGGAGATTTGGTATGAGTTTGCAAAAATTTTAAATCCAGCCTCTGAAGCGAGATGCTTCAGCCATTTTACGAACACCAACCATATAAGCGGCTAGTCTCATGTTTACTTTTCTGTTCATGGCAGTTGTATAAACGGTATCAAATGATTTTACCATTACTCGCTCAAGCTTCTCTTCTACTTCTTCTTCTGTCCAGTAATAACCTTGGTTGTTTTGTACCCACTCAAAGTAAGATACCGTAACTCCACCTGCGCTTGCCAATACGTCTGGTACTAAAAGAATTCCTCTTTCAGATAAGATTCTAGTCGCTTCAAGTGTAGTTGGTCCGTTCGCTGCTTCAACAACGATTGATGCTTTGATCTGGTGTGCATTCTTTTCAGTAATTTGGTTTTCAATAGCTGCAGGTACTAAAATGTCACAATCAAGCTCTAAAAGTTCTTGATTTGTTATCGTATCTTTGAAAAGCTTCGTTACTGTCCCAAAGCTATCACGACGTTCTAATAGATAATCGATATCTAACCCCTCAGGATCATATAGACCACCATAAGCATCTGAAATCGCGATTACTTTTGCACCAGCATCGTGCATGAATTTAGCAAGGAAGCTTCCCGCATTACCAAATCCTTGTACGACTACACGAGCACCTTCAAGTTGGATACCTTTTTTGGCTGCTGCCTCACGTATACAGATCGTAACACCTTTAGCAGTAGCTGTTTCACGGCCATGAGACCCACCAAGTACAAGTGGTTTCCCTGTAATAAATCCAGGAGAATCAAACTCTCTAATTCTGCTGTACTCATCCATCATCCAAGCCATGATCTGTGAGTTTGTAAATACGTCTGGAGCCGGAATATCTTTAGTCGGTCCTACTAATTGACTGATTGCTCTTACATAGCCACGGCTTAATCTTTCAAGCTCTCTAAAAGACATTGTACGCGGATCACAAATGATTCCGCCTTTCCCTCCGCCATATGGCAGATCCACAATACCTGCTTTTAAGCTCATCCAGATTGATAGCGCTTTTACTTCTGTTTCTGATACATTCGGATGAAAACGAACGCCGCCCTTAGTTGGACCAACAGCATCATTATGCTGGGCACGATATCCAGTAAAAATCTTAGTACTTCCGTCATCCATCTTAACCGGAATTCGAACGGTCAACATGCGAATCGGTTCTTTTAATAACTCATAAACTTCGGAAGAGTATCCTAATTTATCGAGCGCATCCGCGATTACGGATTGCGTGGATTGGAGTACATTGTCATTTTCGTGTTGATTGTCGGATTTTTGGTCTGTGTTATTTTGGGCTGTCATTTGTTTACCTCCCATATTCGTCACCTCTAGAGTTTAGTCAAGCTTCATCGTCAGTATACACCTTTGTATAAGCAAAGAGAAGAGAAAATTAGTGATTTTCACCTAAAAAGTAAACGCTTTCTTAAGTCACGGACTGTTGAGAAAATAGCTAATTTTCTGCCAATATACCTATGTGGCATGTCCACTGCTTTTAATATGTAATCCCCACCCCGTAAAGAGGTGGAGACAAGGTTATTCCTTCAACACAGTTTGTTATTACTTTTTTAAAGATAGCTCGATTAATTTTTCGATCATTGAAGGATAGTCCATTCCGATCTCTTTTGCTGCATCTGGAAACAGACTGGTCGGCGTCATACCTGGTAATGTGTTTACTTCTAAGATTACAGGTTCTGAACCATCGTGGGGAACGATAAAATCTACACGTGAATACACTTCGCAGCCTAAAACTTCATGAGCAAGTACAGCTTGTTTTTGCAGTTTAGCTGTTGTGCTCTCGTCAAGTCTTGCAGGAACATAGTGAATACTTCCACCTTCTGCATACTTAGACTCATAGTCGTAATAAGCATTCTTAGGTTCGATCTCGACAACAGGAAGTGCCTTATAGTTGTTATGTTCCCCCATAACAGCTACGGTAACCTCTTTCCCGCTTACGAATTGTTCAACGAGAATCGTATCATCATGCAAAAATGCTTCAGCGATTCCTTTTATCAGCTCATCATGATTTTGAGCGATTGTAAGGCCAATCGTTGATCCTTCTCTATTTGGCTTTACTACTGCCGGAAAATCGAAAGATAGTTCTAACTGGTTCTCATCGTACGACTTTCTATAAAGAACTTTTTCCTTTGCGATATTAATGTTAGCATCTTTAAAGAACTGTTTGGATTTCGCTTTATCCATAGCGATACCTGATGCTAGAGCACCTGATCCTACGTAAGGAATCCCCATCATATCTAAAAGACCTTGCAACCTGCCATCTTCTCCATACTTTCCATGAAGTCCTAGAAAAACAACATCAGCTTCAAGTTCCAACAAATCTTTAAGTCGTGAAGGATGAAAGTCAATGCCCGTAACTTCATGACCTTTGCTTTCAAGCGCAGAGATGATCTGCTTGCCTGTTGATAAGGATACTTCTCTCTCAGCAGAAACACCGCCATATAATACTGCTATTTTCATCTTAATGGTCACTCCTAGCCCAAAAGTTTATGTATATATTATATTCCCTGCCGTCATATCGGTTCAGTGGATGTGAAAAATATTAATAATCATAACACGTTTTGTCTCTAAATTCACAATGATATATACATGACATTTTCGTTTATGTTCATTCTTTATGCTGTTTGAATTTTCAAGACTGTTCTCGTTTAAATTATAGCGATTTGAGAGTGGTTAATTTACGCTCCAGATTGTTAACTTTCCATGGGGAGACCGGTTAGTCGACAACCTTGCGCTCCAACCAACTTGCATGAGAAGAGAAACGAAAACTCCGAAGTCATCAATATTTTTAAAAAACCTTCTCACAAAATAAATAAGGACGCAAAAATTTTGCGCCCCTCTCTTTTTCAGTTACTTAAAATAACGATACAGTTCGCTTATTGCATCGGATTTCATCAATTCTTTTCCATACTCAATAACTCTGTAGCTTGTAATCGTCGAGGAGCTTCCGAACTCAGCAAGAAGAGCAATAAACAAATCAAGGTCTACTGGCTGGACCTCATCTTCTTCAAACTTTAAGTAGAAGTGATTATTAAATGAATACAGAGTACCACCTTTAATCTCTAAAGAATGAAGGCGTTTTGCAAGTAAAATAACGTCTTCAAAAGACGAAAACTCATAAAATATCTCATCGTTCTCATCTAACGTGACTTGCATCTCTATATAATCTTCATCATATTCTTCTTCAAGTTCATACTCGTTAATTCCTTTTGTAACAATAACAACCATACCTTGAGCTGGAAGTGAAAAAACTTCAACCGCAATAGGACCATCAGCTTTAAATCCTACCTCATCATCAGCTTCAGTCATCATATCACGGAATAGCTGATGAACTTTAGGAATATCCTGCCATATTTCTTCCTTAGAAATACCTCGTTCATTCAGATCATCAAAAGTTAGGAAGATTTTTATTTTGTTATAGGTTAACCGTTCTACCCGCATCTCTGGTCCCCCTTACGATCGGCGCTATTATGTCTTAATATCAATATATGAGTTTGCAAAAAGTTGGTGATAAACATCCAACAAATTATAAAACCTTAGGTATTAATTTTTCAGCTTCTGAGCAATCCAGTCATCCCATTCTAACTTTGTATTACCGATCAGGAATGATTCATACTTCTCCTGAATTTCCGAAGAGATATGATTGATCGCTGCACCACCAACACCAAATGAGGTATCCGGAAATTCCTTTTCCAAGCTTTTTGCCCACTCCAAAGTTTTCTTAGAGTTTTCAGCGATCGTACATGAGAAAAATACCATCTTAGGTTCTACTTCTTTCAACACAACCTCAAAATCTCGTTTCGGTATTCCATGTCCTAAGTATATAACCTCAAACCCTTTTCTTCTTAGAAACAGTGTAAACATCAGAAGCCCTAGTTCATGCTCTTCATCTAAGCCACACGCAGCAATAACCTTTGGTAAATATGGATCAGATGGCAGCCATTGAATAAGTTGTCCAATCTTACTACGTAAAAAGGATGAAGTAAAATGTTCGTGTGCAACAGTAATTTTTTGTTCTTCCCAAAGGTGTCCTACGCGTACTAATAATGTACCCAAAATATCAATAATGACTTTTTCCAAATTATACATACTGAAAGCTTGGCTCAAAAGATCGTTAGCTTTCTTCTCTTGAAAGGATAATAGAGCTTCTAATATCAAATTACCCATTTCAGCTGCACGATCAGTATTCTCAATAGAAAAAGGAGCTGCTTCTTTATAAAGTTCCCCGTTTTGGGCAACGTCAACCGCTTGACTGATCGTAAATCCTTGATTTACTTTGTTCACTAGCCATTTAAGTATGTAAACTTGCTCGTCGGTGTAGAGTCGATGGCCAGCCTCATTTCGGATTGGCTTTACGATTGAATACCGTCTTTCCCAAGCTCTTAAAGTTCCTGCTTGAATGCCGAGCATCTTCGAAACCGCTTTAATGTTATATTTCCCTTCACTAGGCATCCGTTCTTCCTCCAATAAATAGGTTAAGAAGAGTATATCGAATAAAACGTTGTAATGTAAACTTTTTACCGTATTAGGGTTATCAAATGTGTCTGACTTGGTGCACCTAACCTTAATGGTAGATGTGTTGCTCCATAGCCGTTACTCACTAATAGCGTGTGTGTCGTCTCATCATACCAGCCGCCCCTTTTCGCTATTCCGAACGGTCCTATGCGGATTTGTCCTCCATGAGTGTGCCCAGTTAAGACAAGCTGAATGTTGTCGTCATTGCTAATTTGTTTTGATATATCAGGATTATGGCTGATTAAAATTCTGCAAGAAGATTGGCATTCTTTCAGTGCATCCTCTAGAGAGGCAAAACCTAACGATGTATCATTTACGCCAACTAAATCGATGACATCATCATTTCTTTTTACAATGAAGTTAGCATTGTCTAAGATCTTTGCACCTTCGTTTTCAATTGTTTTAGCTAACAATTTTGCACCCACATCATAATCATTGTTTCCCCATACAAAGAAAACAGGTCCAATTGTTGAAAGGCGTTTAATATTATCTTCTACCTTCTTCATCGAAACTCCTTTTTCAACAAGGTCTCCGCCGATTACAACGAGATCCGCTTTTTTTGATTCTTGGATTACCTTTTCAGATATTATCCGTTTATGAACATCTGATATAAAAAAGATCTTAAAATTTTCAAAGGACTTTGGCAGTTTTTCAATCTTGATCGAATCATGAATGACACGATTTCGATGCGCTTCAATATACATATATAGTAATAGCGATAAACCTGCTAAGATGAATAAATAAAAAAAGATCATTGTGCCCTCCTGATATGAATTTAAATGATCATATCATATTTTTTATAAGCATCCTATGCAGAAAGGAACTGGCGTTAATTTTTTGAATATTTAAAAAGATTTGTTGAAAAAAATGTAAATTTCACGTATGATTAATTTACATGATTAACCAAAATAAGAGGAGAGGAAAAACATCATGACATTAACTAAATTGAAGAATAAATCTCTCGCAACAGACCCGGAGCTGTCTTATAGCATGCGACTCGGCCTTCCAATAGAAGTGTATTGTACAGAAAAACACGAAACACTAGCATTCGGAAGAATTGATCATTTTTGTGAGATGACAGTCGTTATTCAAGGTCAGCGCCACGATCGAAATTCTTGTTTATTTTTTGGATGTCCCTGTCAGTAAAGCTCATTATTTGTGAAGAATATTTATGTTGTATTCTTGTTTCATAAATTCAAAAACAACATGCCTCTGGTTCCATTGTTCCTCATCACTCCACCATTCTTCATTACGATCTATAAAATCTTTTCTGATCGCTTCAAAATCATCGTCAGCTTTTTTGTACTTCTTTTTCATCCAGATCATATAGAAGCTCGCAAAAATAATAAAACCTGTACAAATCCATACCATCTCATCAGAGAATAACAACGTTAATGGATTTGAAAACCTTGAGGCTGTTGGAAGCTTATAGTAGTAAAGGTAAACGAAGGTTGCTAGTACAACAAAAATCATCGATAATCCCCATTGGTTGATGGCTTTTTTCCACTTGTCTTTCTCAGCTTTTTTATCAACAAGCTGCGCTAGCACAATACTCGTTAGTTCATTAACAAAGGGCTTTATCTTCCAGTGATTTAGAGCATTCATCAGCATAACCTCCTGTACACATAACTATGCCTATACAAGCAGATTCATGCTTTTTAAAAATAGTTGTTCCGGTTAACAAGCTTAAAATTCATTATTGTTCAAACGGATCAAGAACACCAACAATCGTCTTTAAAGAGATTTAATAAAAGCATATGTGTAACAAAAAAAAGACCGTCTGGATATTAAAAATCAGACGGTCTTTAGTCTTCGATTTCAACTTGTTCAACACCTTCTCTATCCTCACTTTGAACAGGGATATAAAGATCTTTTGACCACAATTTATACGTAAGTGTGATTCCGACCAAAAGAATAAATGCTGTTAAAAGCAATCGAGTCACTAAAAAAGTTGTTTTTCTCTTTTCTTTTTTAGCATTTCTTTGTTTTTCTTCATTTTCTCTCTTTTTTCCGTGCACTTCACTTCTTGAAGGCAAAGAATGAACATGATTTACAGCAGCAGTCGTATTATCTGCTGTTCTACTTCTTAAACCCTCTGCCTGATCATTCTTCATCCTGACCCACACTCCTACTCTCGCTGTCTGTAATATTGATGTTGCTCTTGTTTTGATTAGCTATCCAGCATCCTGAAATAAAATCGATTAAGAAATGAGCTATGAAAGGCACCCAGATGTTATCCGTCATCTCATAGATCATACCTAGCCAAAAGCTTAAACCACATACGATACTAAAAAGAACAGGTTTTTTTATATAACGAACATGCAAAACAGCGAAAATAATACTCGTTAAGAATAGCCCTAATAACGATTGTAGGACTCCTCGGAATAACCACTCTTCAGCAAAAGCAATGATTCCTGTTAGGAAAAAGATATGAACGTAAGAGAGAGAACCAAATATCTTTTCGTTGATTCCACCATCATCTAACGATTCTTCAGGCAACCTCTTTTTTAATTGAATCGATAAAAAAGGAAGGAACAATCCAGTACTTATAGCAAGCAGCCATTCGTCTACTGATAGATCGAGGGCATTCAGCTCCCAAGGAAATGAAACCTTAAAGAAAAATGCAAGGCCAAACGCGCCTATCATAAACAAGCTCTGTGAAAAATAGACGTTCAACAAAAGCTCTTTCGGGGTGATCTGATCAATCCAATTGTTTTTTACAGATTTCCTCATCCTTTAGTTGTACACTTCCTGTCTTAAAAGTCGTTTCTTAAAAGTCGTTTTAGTTCATCTTCCCATAATCCATAAGAAGTGTTAAGTGATGCTTGTTTTCCATAAAAGTGCGAAAGGTCTGTTCCACAATGTCCACAGCACATCTTATCTGGTTCAGTTCCAGGTTCTCCGAAATATCTCAGCAGTCCATTCCGTTTACAATCAGCACTGGTTGCCCACTTTTCAATCGCCTTTAACGATTCTATTTTATCAGCTTTTCTATTCTCAATCGTGAATTTTATTTTTGAAATCAGAACATTTTTTTCTTGGCCATCAAGATTCTCTTTATGAAGAACACCTGCTTTTTTCAAATGATATTCCATGAACCGCTGACCCGTTTCAGATAGTCCAACAAGCTTTAACTTTTCTGCGTACGTATTCTCTTCTAACTGTTCGTGGTCGGAAAACAAATAATCAATTTGTACAGAATCAGGCAGCTCTTGATCAATAAAATGATAGGGTATCTCAAGATCGGCTGGATGATACAGCAGAATGGCTGCAGATGGTCCGGAGTCTCTGCCAGCTCTGCCTATTTCCTGAATATAACCTTCGATCGTAGATGGAGTATGAAAATGAATCACAAATCTGATGTCAGATTTATTAATACCCATTCCAAAAGCATTTGTACAAACAATGATGTTCAATTGAGATTCAAGAAACTGTTTTTGAACAAGAAGTCTCTCATCTGCATTCATGCCACCATGATAATAAGCAACTCCTTCTATATCATGATCTTGAAATCTTTTTACTAGCCCTTCTGCAGCATTCCTGGTATTCGTATAAATAATGCCTGGACCTTTAAGCTGCTGAACTAGCTTTATCGCGCGATCCACTTTTACATCATGATCAACAAAGCATTCAACAAAGATAGATATGTTCGGACGGTTCACACTATGAATATGTACCTTTGCATTCTTCATGTCTAGATGATGAAGGATATCCTTCTGTACTTTTTTGGTTGCAGTAGCTGTTAATGCAAGACAAAGAGGATCTCCCATCGTTTTTTTCATATCTGCTAACTCTAAATAAAATGGACGAAACTCATGCCCCCACTGTGAGATACAATGGGCTTCATCTACTACGAATAGAGACCAATTAACGGACAGCAGAATAGAACGGATATAAGAGTTTTGAATGATTTCAGGACTCACAAACACAAACTGATACTCTTGTATTCTCTTTAAGATGTTTTGCTTCTCACCCTGATCTAAAAAGCTGTTAAGAGCGACCGTTCTCTTAAAACCCGCTTGTTTAAACTGATCTACTTGGTCTTCCATCAATGACACCAACGGAGAAATGATAAGAGCTCTTCCCCTTAATAGATGGGCGGCCATCTGATAGATTAACGTTTTTCCCGTTCCAGTCGGCAGCATCCCTAACACATCATTACCTGAAAGCAGATCAGTAATAATTTCTTTTTGGCCAGATCTAAACGTAGAAAATCCGTATAATTCTTTAAGTGCTGCTTCCAGTTGCATGTTTTCCACCTTCTTTTGCGAGTACTAGCCTAATTTGAAAATATGAAAGATGAGGAAAGGCATCTTTAAACGGGCGAAGCTTCGTTTCATTCGTCTTAGTGTAAAAATGTTTAACCTTCAAAAATTCTTTATCATTAATATAAGGAGTAATCGGAAAATCATGGACTTCTCTCGCAATCTCTACAAGATGATCTTCTAACGTACTAATTTTTAGATTCCTAACATTCATGATCTCCTCTAGAGATTTGTTGTTAGTTAACATTCTATAGGTTAGCGATGCAGATTTAGTTAATGCTGGAGCTTCTGTAAATGAGCCTATTAAAGAATGCAACATAGGAAAATTTATCTTTTCATAAGCTATCTTGTGTATAAGAGAGTGCAAGACTGCCCTGAAACGGAGGACTATCTCTTCCTGACTCGCGCCTTCAATCCGTGATAACTGCTCAAAAGTACTGCCTATTCTATTGTAGCCAGACAGTTTTTTAACGAATAGCTGAGCTGATACTGAATCATGTTCTAACAGTACTTGAGATAACTCTTGATAAAGTTTTTCCGCTTGAATCTTTCTTTCTGATTCGGTTTTTGGAAAAACTGATTTAACTTTTTGGATCACTGAGAAGTCCCTTATGACCGGTGAATAATTAGAATGACCATAAAGAGAATTGGATAGAGCTTGTACATATAGCGTAATGACTTGCCAACATGAAGTCTCTATTGAGGCATATTTTAATCCGTTTAAATGATTTAAGGATGATAATCTACCACTCTCACTCCTAAGAACTTGTTCACCCTTTTCAGTAAGGATATAAACATGTTCTTCTAATGCCTTCATATATTTTTCTTTTACAAGGCTTTCTATTGATGCAGTAAAAGTGTCATGGGCCATGCCCTTGAAAGCGGCATAATAGCGTTCTATTCCAAACCATTGGCTGTCGGACAAAGACTGCGCTGTCTTCTTTCCTGTAACCATATAATAGACGCCCGAGCTTTTTCTACTACCGTTTATTTTTCCAAAGATATCTAATAAAACAACATGACAAATATCTATAATAAATCACCACACTTTATCATATAATCTATCTTATCAGATTTAAGGAAATTTAAGAGTAAAAGTGTTATATTAAGAGGAAGATTGGGAATAAAAGATATGACGAGGTCCTAATTTTCTATTGAAATGTAGAGGGATACTTATTACAATATGATTAGTAGACCCTTAATTTAAAATGGTTAAATATGTAAGCGGGTATTTTTTCAATTCCTTAGGAGGTATTCATTATGCCAAAGTATACGATTGTTGACAAAGAAACTTGTATCGCATGTGGAGCATGCGGAGCTGCAGCACCAGACATTTACGATTATGACGACGAAGGAATTGCGTTTGTAACTCTAGACGATAACCAAGGAATCGTTGAAATTCCAGATGTATTGTTAGAAGATATGCAAGATGCATTCGAAGGCTGTCCTACAGACTCCATCAAAGTATCTGATGAGTCATTCGATGGTGATGCATTAAAATTTGAATAGTTTTAATCTTACCTGGAACCCTCTTTCATTTAGAGGGTTTTTATTTATTTTATTAAGGATGATTCTCATTGTCAATTAGTTTTCTTACATTTTGAAACCGCTATCTTAAAAATCATTGTTGTACCTATCGTCAGAATGTGATAAATTATCAAAATATTGATGCTATTCATAAAGATAGACAAGGGGTGGAACTGTGACAGCAACCGTATTAGTCTGTGATGGAATAACGAGTGAAGGTGTTGAACCGTTAGTAAAGCTTGAAGGTGTTGAACTGATCTTCGGAAAACTTGACGAAATCACTCAACCAGAGAACATTCAAGGAATCATGGTAAGAAGTGCAACAAAGATTACTGAAGATGTTTTGAATCAGCTGCCAGCGCTTCAGATCATCGCACGAGCTGGAGTTGGTGTAGATAATATCGATCTGAACGCAGCGACAAAAAGAGGTGTGCTCGTCGTAAATGCACCTGAAGGAAACACCATTTCAACAGCAGAACATACATGGGCCATGATGATGGCATTGGTCCGCAACATCCCACAAGCCAATCAATCTGTCAAACAAGGTGAATGGAACCGTAAAAAGTATACCGGTCAAGAACTTTACCAAAAAACGCTTGGAATCGTAGGTATGGGAAGAATCGGCTCTGAACTTGCAAAACGCGCGAAAAGCTTCTCCATGAACGTACTCGTTTTTGATCCTTATTTTCCGAAAGAAAAACAAAAAGAATTATCCGTTACTTCTGTTGATCTTGATACGTTAATCCAACAGAGTGACATTATCACCGTTCATACCCCGCTTACAAAAGATACCCATAAACTATTAAATTTTGATAACTTAAAATACGCTAAAAAAGGTGCGTTCATCTTAAACTGTGCTCGCGGTGGCATCATCGATGAGGAAGCTCTTCTACATTACTTAGATAATGATCATCTATCTGGCTGTGCCCTTGACGTCTTTGAACAAGAACCACCCGTCAGCCGCTCTTTAGTCGATCACCCTAAAGTAATTGTTACACCTCACATTGCTGCATCCACGGTGCAAGCGCAAAAGAATGTCGCCTATATGGCGAGCGATGAGATTCGGTCTCATTTTTTACATCAACCTTTAAAACATGCGGTAAACTTTCCTTCGTTATCAAAAGATACGTATGAGAAGCTGATTGCTTATTATGACTTCTCAAATCTTCTAGGTTCCTTTACGACTCAGTTCTTTAAAGAACCTGTTTCAGAGATTTCGATCGGTTATGGTGGATCATTATCTGAAACGGATACAACATCTCTTACACGCAGTTTTTTGTGTGGCTTCTTAAAAACGAGATTAGACCGTCCTGTTAACGATGTAAACAGCATGGTGGCCGCGAAGGAACAAGGAATTGTAGTCGGTGAAAAGCACGGAACAGACGATCATGGTTATCCGAATATCATCCATGTAAAAGTCACAGGTCTGAACACAACATTTACCCTTTCAGCGACGCTCGTTAAAGGCTTTGGAGGCAGAATCATCAAGTTGAACGGTTATACAGTTGATTTTGTACCACAAGGTTCTCTTCTTTACATCGAACATCGTGACACTCCAGGAATTATCGGAAAAGTAGGAGCTTTCTTAGGAGAACGCAACATAAATATCGCAACGATGCACGTTGGCCGTAAATCAGCTGGCGGTGAAGCCATGATGGTTCTTACATTTGACACGCAACTTCCTGAATCTACTCAGAAAGAACTCGCGAGTATTGAGGATCTTCTCGTGTGTAAGCCTTTGGATCTGTAAAAAAGAAATAGTAAAAAGCTCTGCATGAAATTCTGCAGAGCTTTTTTAGTATGCTTAACCCAGTTGTACCTCTTTTCTTTCCCCATCCTTAAAAGTCATCAACTTAGTGTAACCGATCTCTTTCGCTAGCTTTATCGAAGCCTCGTAATTCTCTCCAACTTGGTGAGGTTCATGAGCATCTGAAGAGAGTACGATCGGTATCCCTTTTTTATAGCAAAGTGATAGAAGTTCTGGCTCTGGATAAATTCGTCCGACAGGTTTTCTTAGACCCGCAGATGAAATTTCTACACATGTTTTTGAATTTTGTAACGCATTCGTGATGCGCTCATACTGTTCGAAGAGAAATTCTTGATCAGTCGGGACATATTTAAAGATCTTGACTAGATCGATATGTCCAACAATATCAAATAGATTTGATTCTGCAAGTGTTACAATTTGATCATAGTACGAACGATACGTTTCATAAAGATCACGACGATCCCACTCTTTTCGGTATTCTGCAAGGTCTATCCCAAAATCATCGACCCAATGCACAGATCCGATCACATAATCGAAAGGATAGGCCTTTATAAAAGCCTCCATCTCAGCGTGTCTACCTGGCGTATAATCCATTTCAATCGACATGCGAACGTCCATCCCTAATTGGTCGGCACGCTTAAACAGATTCACATAATCGTCCATCTTGTAATAACGTCTTTCTTCCATCCATGGTTTTGATACGATGTTTTTTGTTTCATAAAAGTGATAAGCGTGTTCAGAGATCCCAAACTCTTGTATTCCCTTCTCTTTTGCTGTGTCTACAAACTGTTTTAGATAATCAATCGTCAATGTCCCTTTTTCGAGATGAGAATGGTAATCTGTTAGCATATTAATCTCCTTTTTAAAACGTTTTACCATATGTACCATGAAATCATTGTTCGTTCAAGTGTTTATGCTCCCAATTTACCTCCGATAAATAGGACGCTTAAGCACATCATTAAAAAGATCACAGCAAAAAAACGGTTCAGATAATCTCGCATTTTGTCCTCCTAGGTAAAAGTAAAATCAACTTTATCATCCTATTCAGCTTTTCAACTTTTTGAACCGGTTTTTAAAGAAAAAAAGCTCCCTATTCAAAGGCAGCTTTTTGACTAACATCCTTATTTATATAATTTTCCATCACATATAGAAGTGGTTTGTAAAGAACGATAAAGAAAACCACGTTACCAATTGCATGATTCAAATCAAAGGGGAGACTCGCTAAGTAATACGGCCAGAACTTCTGCATGATGATTCCGCCAAAGAGAACGGACATGATAAAACCAAACAGAAAGCCACAGAAGCCAGCATAGATAGTGAGCAACAACCAAGGAATCTTATGTCGGTATCTTCCTAGGTATGCACTCATTACGGCGATCAGCCCCCAAGCGAACATCTGACCGAACGTCCACAAGCCGTGCCCTAAAAAAAGGTTGGTTGTAATCGTACTTAATATCGCAAGTAAGAGCCCTTGAGCTGGCCCGAGTACGAATGAAGCAAGAATGAGTATCGTTGTATTCGGCTGAACATTCGGTATCATAGCAAAGGCGATTCTACCCACTGTTAATATCGCAGCTAGTAATGCAATGATCGTTATTCTTTTTACCGTAAGCTTATTCATACTTGTGAAGGTCAAATTCTACGACATCGCCAGGTTTTAACGTAATATCCTTAGCACCCTTCATCGCTTCTTCACCGTTAACAGAAAAGAACCAAGATGTTTTGTCCTGTTCGCTCCCAGCCACTCCTTCAATACTGCTTATAAATGCTCCATCGTATTGTGTTTCAATCTTAAAGTTATCTTGCATCACGTCCATGATCGTTTCATCTTTTGCAATCTCGATTTTCTTTTCGGTAACCTTTTCTTTTCCGTTATCTTTTGTGATCTGAACCGTTACTTGCTCTTTTTTCGTTTCTTCTTGTTTAGGCTGATCAGCTGTTTCCTTCGTTTCAGTCGTTCCACAGCCCACCAACATCATCATCATTGTTGCTAATACTAAAAGTAATTTTTTCATGATTTACCTCTTTCTGTTATAAAAACGCTTTGTTTGATACTACAATTTACTTTACGCAACTAAAAAAATCCCCTTCAGCTACGAAGGAGATTAATAGTATACAGGCAGAAAACAGCAACCGGCCCCGGTACTGTTAAACACCCCCCTATCCTCGTAGGTCATGTCATGTAACAAACAGGCAGGTCTCCTGGCTCTTGATCATCGTCTCCTAACGCCTTCCCGTTTTCACAGTGGCGATATTTTAGGATTCTCACAATTACAGTGGCGGGACCGCAACGGAATCTAACCGTTTTCCCTATTAAGCTCGTCCTATAAAGGACTGCACCTGTTTAACACTTATGAAATTTTATAAATCACAATTCCTATTATAAACTTATTGGAGAAATTTGTGAAATCATTTTTAAAAACTGCTCTTGTTCCTTATGAAACAAGATTAATCGGGACGTATTGCTAATTTATTTCAACGTTCGCGGAATAACGAAAGAAAATGTCGTTCCTTCATTATTCTTACTATGCACGCTGATCTGACCACCATGTGCTTCCACAATGTTTCTTGCGATGGCAAGTCCAAGTCCCGTTCCACCTGATTTTCCTCTTGTTCTTGCTTTATCACCTTTATAGAAACGTTCGAAAACAAATGGCAGATCTTCTTCTTTTATGCCGGTTCCATTATCTTTGACAAAGAATTTCACGTTCTGATCGCTCACTTCTACAGTCAGGATTACAAAACCGCCTTGAGAAGTATGACGAATCGCATTGTCGATTAAATTCGTTAAGACCTGTTCAATCCGGTCTGGGTCGATATCCATCTCCTCTTGCAGACTTTTGAGATCTTTCTTAAACTCCAGATTTAATTGAATCTCTCTGTCTTTTGCTGGACCTTGAAATTTTCGCACGATCCTTTCTGCAAAAGGTATGATCGGAAGAGAGCTATAATGAAGCTTCATATGACCTGCTTCTAATCTTGCGAGATCGAGAAGTTCGTTAACTAGTCTTCCCATCCGTTTCGATTCGTCTAAGATGATTCCTGCTAATTCTTTCTTCTCTTCTTCAGATTCTGCGATATCATCTACGATCGCTTCACTATATCCTTGAAGCATAGCAATCGGCGTCTTCAATTCATGTGAAACGTTCGCTACAAAATCTTCTCTAAGCTTGTCCATACGTCGTTCTTCCGTCATATCACGAAGAACAGCTACTGCTCCCCGTATTAAAGATTGGTCATACAGAGGCGTCATTACAACTACCCACGAACGGCCTTGTATCGCGATCTCTGTCATCTGTTCACTCTCGAGAGCCACAACCTGTCCAAAGAGCTGTCTAACCGTCTCAGGAACGTTTCCGTTGACCTCTGTCTTCATGCCTGATTCGTAATAGAACGCCTGTAGGAAACGATCAGCAGGAGGATTCGTAACAAGAATATTCATTTTTCTATCAAAAGTGATCACACCATCTGCCATCGAACTCAAAACACTCGTTAACTGCTCTTTTTCTTGATTTAACGCTGTGATGTTGTTTTTTAATTGTCTGCCCATCCGATTAAACGTCATGCCAAGTTCGCCGATCTCATCATGTGTTAAAATCGGTACTTTCATATCAAACTCACCTTTAGCCACAGATGTCGCCGCTTCCCTCATCCTTCTTAAAGGTGCCGTAATTCGGGTGGATAAGAAAAACGCAAAAACCGTAGTTAAGATGATTGCGATCCCTGCCGCTAAAAAGATCAGATACTTTGTGTGGTTTGTTGTTTTTTCCACATTCTCGATGGATTGATAGACGTAAACGGCTCCTGCATTTTCCCCTGATCCATACGGTTCACCGTAAATAATCATCCTTTGCATTGTCTCATCATTTTTATTCAAAACGGGAAAATCTCCGTTTACGTAGATCTTTTTTCCACTCTCTGCGACAGTTGATAACTTATCGTTCTCTTTAAAAACAGATACAGGGATATATGGTGCATCATCGTAAGAATTCTCAGACATAAAGGATTCCTGATTTTCATCTATGATCATGATAGACATGGAATATGCTTCAGCCATTTCACTTGTGATGCGTATCGCTTCTTCCTTATTCTCATCGCTTTCCATAATCAACATTAGTCGATCGGCCATTTTCGTTAATTGGTCTCTCGCTTGATCATCGTAAAACGATTCAAAAAATTGCGTAAGGAGAATGGTCAGAAGGGTTAAAACAACTGAAACTAATAAAAGTATCGTTATCCAAAGTTTACCAACTACACTTCTCCAGATCATTCATTCCCAACCTCAAATTTGTAACCTACTCCCCAAACCGTCGCGATCATAGATGCAGCATCCGGTGAGACTTTGTTAAGCTTTTCTCTTAGTCTTTTCACATGTGTGTCTACCGTTCTTAGATCACCAAAGAATTCATAGTTCCATACATCTTTTAGCAATTGTTCGCGCGCATAAACTTTATCTGGTGTCTTCGCCAAGTAGTACAACAACTCATATTCTTTTGGTGTTAAGTTCACTTCTTTTCCGCCAGCTGTTACACGATGAGCATCGTGATCGATCGTAAGGTGCTTAAACACAACAACGTTCTTTGCAACCGTTTCGGTTTGAAGGAACTTCGTAGGAGAAGATCTTCTTAACAGTGCTTTTACACGCAGAATGACTTCTCTTGGACTGAACGGCTTCGCGATATAATCGTCCGTACCTGCTTCGAATCCTTCTATGCGATTAAGCTCTTCTCCTTTAGCAGTTAGCATGATTACAGGAGTCGCCTTCTTTTCTCTTAACTTTTCACAAACCTCGATGCCATCCATACCCGGAAGCATAAGGTCGAGCAAGATGAGATCAAAATTAATGGATACTGCCATCTGAAGCGCATCCTCACCGTTTTCTGCCTCATGAACTTCATAGTTCTCTCGCTCTAGATACATCGTTAATAGTTTTCGAATTCTTTCTTCATCATCAACAACTAGAATTTTAGCTTCTGTATCCATATTCAATCCTCCACTTAAAATCAGTTAAAAAAGATTTTTTCCTGTCTCTATCATACATGAAACCAAGTACACTAAACAAACCGGACATGTTGTCTATCTTAATTCTTTAATGTAGGGCTGAGTTCGTATAGATTGTTGCTCTTTGACAGTAGTTGATTTCCGTTACAGATGCTCGCTTTCAAACCGGGCGTGCGGTGTTCGAAGAAGTATGTGTGCTCCTGCGTCTACAAGAAAATCCTACCGAAGCGAGCTTCCTCGTCACATGCCTTACGAGAAGAATTTGCAGAGCGGCTGGCACGCTACGCGCCGTTAGGAGTCTCCACCTGTCTAGATGCAGCGGCTAGCCCCTCGAGGTCAAAAGTTGAATGGTCAAGAAGGCAATGTGCGCCTTCATAGTCCATTCACCTTTTGCTTGTCGGGGCTAAACGAGCCACTCCTTCTTTTCAAACTAACCGCTCGTCCCGTAGGGGTTTCGCATCTTACACTTCAATCAACTTGGCAATGAAGTTAAAAAAAGCATTAAAAGCAACAATTCATATAGGTCTTATGTATTGATTATGTTCGTCTCTTATAAAAAAGTCTCTCTAATGAAAGAGAGACTTCTAAAATCTTTATGCGTATGAATGCAATCCTACAAGAACAAGGTTTACTGCGATCAAGTTAAATGTGATGATCCAGAAACCTAACACACAAAGCCATGCAGACTTTTCTCCGTGCCAGCCTCTTGATAATCGTAAATGAAGAAAAGCGGCATAGAACAAGAACGTAATAAGAGCCCAAACTTCTTTTGGATCCCATCCCCAGAATCTCGACCAAGCTTGCTGAGCCCAAATCATGGCAAAGATAAGTGCTCCGAGTGTAAAGATAGGAAAACCGATCGCAACTGCTCGGTAGCTGATCTCATCAAGAAGATCTGGTTTCATCTTAACTTTTGTCTGAAGAGCTGCTGCAATTCTTTTTCTTAGAATCAGACGAAGCAAGCCATAAAGGATACCACCTGCTAAGAGTGACCAAATGAACGTATTCAACTTAACAGAAGCATCAACACCGTTCATCCATGATGGAGTTGAGAATAGTGGTCCGAACGAATTGTCCAGTTGCTCTCCATTACTTGGACCTGCAATGGCAGGCATATCATAGACGACTTTAACGGCCTGATTGTTATCATCCATCATTTCAAATGTCGTTTCATATCCAGCACCTTTAAACCCGATAGATACAAAGATGAACCCAACAACAGCAATCAGGCTGTAAAGAATAATCTCTAACCATAAAGTCTTTTTAGATGAGACCGTCTGATCGACCGTACGAATCAAATATATCAGTCCAGATACGAAAGAGATCGCAAGGATTCCTTCTCCTAAGGCTGCTGTCGTAACATGGATCTTAAGCCAGTCACTTTGAAGTGCAGGAATCAGCGGAGAAATATCTCTCGGAAACATGCTCGCATACGCGATAACAAGTACGGCAATTGGCATCGCAAAAACGCCTAGACCGTTCGTTCGATAGATGATGTATAAAATAATGAATGCAAGTACCATCATCATTCCGAAGAAGGTAGTAAACTCAAACAAGTTACTTACAGGAGCATGTCCACTTGCCATCCACCTTGTAATAAAATAGCCTAGTTGAGCTACAAAACCAATACAAGAACTTATGAACCCTATTTTTCCCCATTTTTTTGTATGTGCAGCATCTTTTCCTTTTTTATCTGAAATAGACATTGCAAAGAATAGAGTAGAGAACAAATAAATCATAAATGCACTATATAAAAGTGTACTGCTGATTTCAGCCATCATTAACCCTCCCGCTTGAACAGCATTACTTTGAAGCTGTTTCTTTTTCTTCTAAAGGTGTGAGATTGGTCTTATCAGACAGAAATTCCACATCTTTTTTCAAGCCATACCAGTTCTTGTTCGTATGAGCGGCAGCCCATACTTCTCCAGCATTTTGTTTGATCCAAATTCTTCTATAGTTCCAATACAATCCTTGCGTTACACCTATCATAAAGATAATTCCACCAAGCGCGATGATCCAAAGCGTATGGTCTTTTCGGACTGTCAGCGCCGTTAGATCTTTTGTTTCAATACCAGCGAACGACATTTTAAACTGATTTTCACCTGAATCTATATTTTTCTGAATTCCTACAAATGCTTTTTCTCCTTCTGGTGTTTTAGGAGAATACATAGAGAATACAAACGCTGGATTATCAGGTAAATTATTAACAGTTGATGGCTGGTTCTGATCGTTTAAGACGAAGTTTGGAAAATATTCTTCAATCTTAACTTTATAACCTTTCCCAAGATCATACTCTTTTTTAGGATCATGAAGATCTACTGTTAACTTACCAAACTTGTTGCCTGTTGCTTTTTCTTCGAGTTCGAAACTCATCTTATAAAACTCGTTAAGCTTAAAGTCGGTCTGGTAAAGAGCAAACGAGTCGAACTTAAACGGTTCGTTCACTCGAATTTCACCACTCTTAACTTTTTCAAGCTCTGGCTCTGCACCAATCGTATGGTTCTCTTTTGTTTTATAAAGAGTAACATTACTTTGATAGTTCTTAGCGACTTCTCCATCAACAGAGCTTAGCGCTCTATTAAACTTCTTTTCTTCTTTATCATACATCTCAAGAATGAATTCGTTATTCTCCAGATAATATTGCCCTTCTTCACTTGAAGTACCTGGAATAGAAGCTTTTTCACCTTCTCGAACCCATAAGATATCATCAACATACATTCCTGGAAAAAATCGAAGCATCGCTCCTGTTAAAAAGATAATCAGTCCAACATGGTTTACATAAGCTCCCCATCTTGAGAATCGTCCTTTTTCCGCAAAAAGGTTACCATCTTCTTCTCGAACTTTATAGCGCAGAGATTCAAGTGTGTACTTGATCTCATCAAGTTCCACATCATTGCTTTTAGAGAACAAGCGTTGATTTTTCATGAATTGATCATGTCGAGTGACTCTTTGTGTCTTTAATGCTTTATAGAGCGGTATACCACGGTCAAGACTAGCAATAATGATAGATAAACCTAGCATTCCTAGTAAAAGAATGAACCACCATGAACCATAAAGGTTATGAAATCCTAACAAATAATAGATGAGTCCAAACGTATCGTATTCGCTTTCATAATGAGTGGCAGGATCAACATTAGGGGGAATGAACGTTTCCTGTGGAAAAATTGTCCCGATCGCTGCTGCTACTAATATAATAACGATGAGCCATACTCCGACTTTAACAGACGAAAAGAAGTTCCAAATCTTATCAACAAGCGTTTGTTTATAGGTTTGTGATCGTCTAGCGCTTCCTTCATACCTCATGCTTGATAGTACTTCAACATCTTGCTCCAACGGTTTACCGCAGGCTTGACAAAGGCTTGTTCCGTATGGGTTAGAGTGGCCGCATTCACATGTTATCGTTTGCATCAATTCACCCCGTTACGGCTTTATTTTTTCCATAAAGGAAATAATTTTTTTCTCTGATAATGATTCACTCGTCCGTTCTACTACTTTTCCGTTCTTATCAATCAAAATTGTAGTAGGAATCGGTCCGATACCGTAAGCTTTTGTTACTTCTCTTTGTTTGTCCATAGGAACAGGAAAGCTCAAAGAATAGCGATCAACAAAATTTTTAACGGATACGTTCGTTTCACTCACGTTTACAGCAAGTATTTCTACACCCTGCTCTTTATATTTCTCGTATTGCCTTTGCATATATGGCATCTCTCGTTCACACGGTTTACACCACGTACCCCAGAAATTCAAGAAAACACCTTTACCACGGTAATCTTCTAACTCTACTTGTTTGCCATTCAGATCGGTTAGTACAAAATTTGGAGCCGTATCGCCTTTATTTATGTATGTACCTGACTCTTCATTCATACTGTTATAGATCGTATAACCGACCGCAACAACTAAAATGGCAAGCAGAGCAGAGCGAAACCAGAACCTATTTTTTTTCAACATCCATCCGCTCCTTTAAGCCGCTTCCATTTTACTATAACTTGAAAAAAAAGCCTATCTACGGCTTTTTTTTGACGTTTGTGTGACAGCCAAATTTCTTAGCTGTTTGATTTCATGTGGAGTAAGCTCTCTGAACTCACCAGGATTCAGCCCTTTAAGATCTAAATAGCCGTATCTTTCACGCTTTAATTTCATGACAGGTGTTCCGATCGCTTCTAACATACGCTTAACTTGACGGTTCTTCCCTTCATGAATCGTAAGTTCGATGATCGCCGTTCCCTTTTTCTTATCGATTGATGTTACTTTTACTTTAGCAGGAGCTGTCATTCCGTCCTCTAAGCGAATTCCTCTTTCAAGCTGCTTGATCTTTTCTCTCTGTGGAATTCCTTTTACTTTTGCGATGTACACTTTATCAAGCTGATAACGTGGATGCATAAGCACGTTCGCAAATTCACCATCGTTCGTCATGATGATGGCACCTGTCGTATCATAATCCAATCTTCCAACAGGGAATACACGCTGTTCGATGATGTCTTTAAAGTAATCAGCTACTACTTTTCTTCCCTTATCATCAGAAACCGCCGTAATCACACCAGAAGGTTTATACATCAAAAAATAAACGGGTTGTTCCCGTTGAATTTGAATCTCATTCACTTCAATCTTATCTTTTGTACCTACTTTTGTGCCGAGCTCGGTCACTACATTTCCGTTCACTTTCACTTTGCCTTCACGTATTAACTCCTCCGCTTTTCTTCTGGAAGTTACGCCGCTTTGGGCAATTACTTTTTGCAATCGTTCCATGATTTCACCTCATGTCTCATCATACCTTCATTATTCGTAATTCTCAACCTCAGTAAACGTAAAAAAGAGCCATAACGGCTCTTTTTTGTCGAATTATGAATAAAACAATAGAGAGATTACAGCTATAGATGCTAAAAATCCGATCAGATCAGCTAATAATCCTACTTTTAACGCGTATTTCATCTTTTTAATACCAACTGCTCCAAAATAGACGGTCAATACATAAAAGGTTGTATCCGTGCTTCCTTGTATTGTAGACGCGAGTCTTCCGATAAACGAATCAGGCCCGTGTGTTGCTATTAAATCTGAGGTCATTCCAAGAGCGCCTGTTCCTGATATCGTCCTCATAAGCCCTAGCGGAACAACTTCTGCTGGAATATGAAACAATGAAAATAGTGGACGCATCGCCATCATGACATAATCCAAAGCTCCTGATGCCCGAAAAACAGAAATCGCAACAAGCATGCCGACTAAAAAAGGGATGATGTTGATCGCGATCGAGAAACCTTCTTTTCCACCCTCTACAAAAGTCTCATAAGTAGGTACTTTTTTGTAGGTACCATATAAAAGGATAAAACCGATCAAAAAAGGAATAAACCATATGGAAAAGGATTGGACGATCGACATCTATTTCCCTCCCCTTGGCAAAGAGCGGTAGTAATAATATCGATCTATTAATATAGCACCCACCGTTGATATCGCAGTAGCAATCAATGTTGGCGCAACGATATCAGTAGGTGACGCCGAGTTATAGCTCATTCTAATCGCGATGATTGTTGTCGGAATAAGCGTAATACTCGACGTGTTGATCGCTAGAAGCGTGATCATCGACCGGCTCGCTTCATTTTTTCCGCCATTTAATATTTTTAGCTGTTCCATTGCTTTAATTCCCATTGGTGTTGCAGCATTTCCGAGTCCAAGCAGGTTTGCTGCCATATTCGAAAGAATGTACCCTTGAGCAGGGTGATCCTTTGGAATATCTGGGAAAAGCCGTTTAACGATCGGACGGAACATGACTGCCAATACTTCTAATAATCCGCCTTTTTCTGCAATCTTCATAATTCCTAACCAGAATACTAAAATGCTAATCATTCCAAAACTCAAAGTGACAGCTTCTTTCGCACTTGTAAATATCGCTTCATTCACTTTATCCATTGTGCCGTTGAATCCTGCCACAATGAAGCCGATTACCATCATTCCTACCCAGATGTAATTCACCATAGGCGATTGTCTTCCTTAGCTACAAAAAATAATTTGTTGAATATGCTTTTAAATGACGACCAGAGACCTCCCTGATCAGGTTTGATCAATGCTTTACCATCATAATAAAGAGGTAGATCAGCGATTCTTGTTTCCTTTAAATCTATGAAATACCTACCAACAGGCTTAGGAACTTTTTCTTCTTCCCACTTACCTGATTTAGGAAGTTCATACAACTGGATGGAAGAAGAGATCTGTTTCATCTCTTCTTTTTGCAAAGGATAAGTGAACGTTCGAGCAGCTTCAACTTTCCCTTTATATCCTTTATCTTTGATTCCCGGAATTTCGCCTTCTTTAATTAGTTCTGTCATCTTAAACGAATGGAATCCCCACTCAAACAAATTCCGATGATCGTCCCAATCGTTAGGATCGTTGAGTGTTACAGCAATCAGTTCCATTCCGTCTTTTTCAGCAGTTGATACTAGCGTTCTTTTAGCACGTTTTGTATATCCGGTTTTGCCGCCAGTTGAATATTCATATAACTTCAACATCTTATTTTTGTTGCGCCATACTCTATCCCATTTTTCACCGGTTTGTTCTGAACGGTATACCTTTGTTGATGACACGTCTTTAAACGTATCATTATTCATCGCATACTTCGTTAGAATAGCCATATCATAAGCGGTCGAATAATGATCTTCATGCGTGTCGAGTCCATGAGGATTTCTAAACCTTGTGTGTTTCATTCCTATTTCTTCTGCTTTTTGGTTCATCAGAAAGGAAAAGCCATCTAAACTTCCTCCAACATGCTCAGCGATCGCTACTGCAGAATCATTTCCAGAGCGAAGCATCAAGCCATACACTAAATCTTTTAATGGTATCTTCTCACCTGGCTTTAAGTATAGAGATGATCCTTCTGTTCGGGATGCAGCTTCCGTTATGGTCACCGTATCATTCATCTTTCCTGACTCTATCGCAAGAATCGCCGTCATGATCTTCGTGATACTTGCTATTCTCATGGGGCGATGTTCATTGCGTCCATATAATACTCTTCCAGATGATTGCTCCATCAACACAGCAGCATTTGCTGATACACCGGGTTCAGCTTTTGCTTCTTGCGGGAATGCAGCAAGGATAAGCATACAGATCATAACGAGGAGCAGTGGTTTTCGTTTTAGTCTTCGTTTCATTCATAATCCCGCCCTTTAGGTGTTTTGTAAAAGTTTATGCAAACAAGGACAGGTTATGAATGGGATTTACTTCCGCTAATTATTGGGAAGGAAAAAACCGTTGTTTTTGACCATGGCTTTTTTCGTAGTCTGTTAATTCCATGAGTGCTTTTTCTTCAGCTGGTATCCGCACTCTTAACATGAAGATATTTAAGATCGTGAAAAGGATAGCCGTAAAATAAGCACCAAAAATTAATGGCATAACTAAGAGCTCTAAAGATACGACTGTATAATTTGGATGTCTCATAAAACGATATGGTCCTTTAGCTACCACATTCGCACCAGGAAGCAGAATTATCTTCGTATTCCAAAACTCGCCTAAAGATGAAATCGCCCACACACGAATCACTTGAGCTATTAAAAACAGGATAAATGGAACAACCCACCAGCTAGGCGGCTGTGCGTTAAACACGTATACTTCTAAAAAGAAAACAACAAAGAACGCTACATGCATGGAAACCATCCACTTATAGTGATCACTCCCCGCTTCCACTGCGCCTTTACTCACAAGCTTCTTTTCGTTAGATTTAGCAATCCTTACTTCTGCTAATCTCTGTACGATGAGAAAACTCCAAAATAGAAGAAACCAGTTCATCTACTTCCTCCATTCCACTAAAAGAAGTTCAGAAGAAAAACCTGGTCCTAAAGCAGCCATCACACCTAGATCTCCCTCTTCTTTTTCTGTTTGCATGAAATTTTTTAAGACATAGAAAACAGTCGCAGATGACATATTTCCATTTTCTCTTAATACTTCTCTTGAGATATCGGTTTTGGATAACGGAATTCCTAGGGCATCCACGTATGCTTGTAAAACTTTCTTTCCGCCAGGATGAGCGATGAAGTGTTTGATCTGTTCTCCGACAAGCTGATTTCTATGTAAGAACTCATCTACGTTCGGTTTGAGCCACGTCCGAATGACATTAGGAATATCTCTAGAGAAAACAACATATAAACCTGTGTCCTTTACTTCCCACCCCATCACATCTTCAGAATGCGGCTTCAATGTGGACATCGTATCTTTTATGTAAGGAGATACTTCTGATGGTTTTGCTGCGTCGGACTCATCACCGCATATTAGTGCGCACGCAACTCCATCTGCAAACAAAGATGTACCTACTAAATTGCTCTTTGAAAGATCTTCGTGCTGAAATGTTAGTGAACAAAGTTCTACACTTAATACGAGCACGTTTGATTTTGGATATGCTTTACAATAATCGTGTGCTCTTGAAAAACCTGATGCACCACCAGCACATCCTAATCCCCAAATTGGAATCCTTTTTGTATGTGAAGAAAACGGGAGGATGTTCATGATTCTAGCTTCAATACTTGGAGTTGATAGACCTGAACTCGAGATGAAGAAAATGGCATCAATATCTTCATATGAAACGTTAAGACTTCGATCAGACATAACTTTCTCGATACATTCTGCCCCTAAATTAGTTGCAAAGTCTATATATAAATCATTTTTCTCTTGAAAACTTCTTTTTTCCTTGAACCACTCTATAGGCATCGCGAAATAGCGTGACTCGATCTCACCATTCTGAAATACTTTGAGCAAACGCTCGATATCTGAGAACGCGTCTTGAAATAGGTTCCTTGCAAATTCCATTGTTTGATTCTGGGAAAGTTGATGAGGGGGATTTATCGTTTCTACTGCTGCTATTCTTGGCAATTGATCTCTCTCCTTCGGCTGCATATCCTTTTTTAGTAATTTACCCTTAAACTGCCTTTTAAAACGAAGACTTAAAAGATTCGTTTGTTTTTTGAGTGAACGTCGCAGTAGTGGAAGAGTTGATTTCCGTTCCAGCTTAGGAGTCAGCCACCTTACGCCTGACACTTCCATCAACTTGCCTAGGAAGAAAAAAAAACAGCCTAAATGAATAAAGGCTGTTTACTTTGTTATTTGTTTTAGAGTATTGAGGTGTGAACTTAGCAACTCTTCATTTGGTTGGATGAATAGTTTTCTAAATTCTTCATAGTTGTTGATATAGCTTCGTTTACGTTTTAGATAGGCAGGATCCTTAAGCAATGCGGTAAGGGCTGCAATATCTGTAATCTTATAGAAGTCCAAATAATTTTTCCAAAAGTCATGATGCGTTAATTCTTCTTGAAGTTTTTCTTCAAAAAATCGTACATAAAGAAGATGAAAAGTTTGAGTTTTTCCGTTACATTCATAGGTTACTTCTGAACGGTTAAAAAAATCCTCAGATGTGTTTGGCTTTTCTTTTTCTAACTCCATACCATCAATATGCTGAATCAACAATGCATGACTCCCCCTTGTTATTCGTCAGTAGATAGTGATTCTTGAAACTTTGAAAAGAACAGATCTGCTTCTTGTTCTACATTTTCTTCCTGAATGTTCTCAGGAAGAGGCGGCAGCTCTTTTACACTTTGCAAACCGAAATGTTCTAGGAATGCTTTTGTTGTTCCATATAATATTGCCCGTCCTGTTCCTTCTGCTCTTCCAACTTCTTTTACTAACCCTTTTGCAGATAGTGTCTGTAACGGTTTTTCAGTTTTCACACCTCTTACTTCTTCGATCTCTGACCTCGTAATAGGCTGTTTATAGGCAATGATCGCAAGCGTTTCAAGGGCAGCTTGAGAAAGTGTCGCATGACCAGGCGTTTCAACAAGGCGCTCATAAAAGGCAGCATGTTCTGCTTTAGTTACAAATTGAAGGGACCCTGCATACTCAACAATAGACATCCCTCTTTCTGATGAAGCATAACTTTGTTTCAACTCTTCAATGATGGGATCAAGTTCTTTGCTATCGATCTCCAACACTTGAGCGATCTGTTTTCTGTCGATTCCTTCATCTCCGCTGACAAAAAGCAGACCCTCAACAACCGCTTTATATTCATTTCGTTCCAAATCGTTTTACTCCTCTAACATCGTTATATATATTTCGCTAAAATGATCTTGTTGTTCGCAATTAATTGATTTTACTTTCATAAGTTCTAATATAGCAAGAAACGTTACAACGACATGTTCTTTCGTACTCTTATCAAAAAGGTCTGTAAACTTTTTTCTTCCTCCTACTGAAAGAAGAGAGGTTTTGATCTGTTCCATCCTTCTTTCGATCGGTATCTCTTGCCGCTCGATAGTCGTTTGTTTTGGTGCTCGCGTAACCTTTTCTTGAAAGACCTTCTGCATGGCCTGCAACATATCATAAAGTGTTACGTTGGTGACCTGTTTTGCCGATTCTTCTTTCTCAAACTGCGAGAGATCGGCAGGCTGTCGTGTATATATTAAGCTTCTTGCTGATTCTCGTTCTTTAAGTTCATCCGCAGCATGCTTGTACTTTCTATATTCAACAAGTCTTCTTACTAGTTCATCTCTTGGGTCTTCTTCCATCTCGAGTTCCATTTGATTCTCAAAAAGCTCTTCTTCATGCTTTGGGAGCAACATCTTGCTCTTGATTGCAAGAAGAGTAGCTGCCATAACTAAAAATTCACTTGCCACATCAAGTTTAAGTTCTTTCATCGTATGTATATATTGAAGGTATTGCTCAGTTATGATGGCTACCGGAATATCATAAATATCCACTTCGTAGGTTTGTATCAAATGAAGCAGTAAGTCTAGCGGACCTTCAAATCCATCAAGCTTCACACTATATTGCATAACATTTCCCCAGTTTTTCAACGATTTTGTATTATAAAATTATATCATATTTTGTGAGTCTCGCGGCTTGTTTTTATTCATACTATGCATATGGTAAACTTAAAGTTGAGCTTATTAAGGGGCGTGAACGACTAGTGACTTACCCAAAACCATGGATTGAATACTTAGTGCATTTTCATAGAGATCAAGATTACTTTGAATGTCATGAAGTGCTTGAAGAGCATTGGAAGGATGAAGGAATGGAAGGTGACCTGTGGCCAGGACTGATCCAGCTTGCAGTAGCTCAATACCATCATCGGCGCGGAAACTACAATGGAGCTAAACGAATGATCTTGAGTTGTAAATTGAAACTACAAAAAGAAGAACTAGCATTGAAAGCACTCGGTATTAAAACTGAACCATTTTTTGAATTACTCGACAAAAGTATACAAAGAATCGAGCAACAGCAACCTTTTGAGTCAATAGCTCTTCCTCTGACGACGGAGTTATTTCAAACATGCTTATTTGAAGCGAATGCAACTGAAGAAGTTTGGGTCTCACAAACCAAAATTGATGACAACATCATTCATAAGCACTCATTAAGAGATCGCTCCTCTGTCATTGATGAACGAAATCGACAAAAACGAAAGAAGAACAGAATCTTATAAAGACTAAGGTGTACAATTTGTCACGTACCAGCTTTAATTTGAATATAAAAAGCTCCGGAAAAATCCGGAGCTTTTCTTCGTCTAGAAATTATTCTTCCCAAACTTTAACTTCTTTCATTACATCGCCTTGTTTAATACGAAGAACCGTTTCCATACCTTCTGTAACTTGTCCAAAAACAGTATGAACACCGTTCAAGTGCGGCTGTGGCTCGTGTACGATAAAGAATTGGCTTCCACCTGTATCGCGGCCAGCATGCGCCATTGAAAGAGATCCTGCTACGTGCTTATGCGGGTTTCCTTCTGTTTCACAAGGAATTGAATAACCAGGGCCGCCAGCTCCAGTTCCTGTTGGATCTCCACCTTGAGCAACAAATCCAGGGATAACACGGTGGAACGTTACACCGTTGTAAAATCCTTCGTTTGCAAGTTTTTCAAAGTTTTCTACTGTTCCAGGTGCTTCCTCCTGATACAGATCAAATACAATTTTTTCGCCGTTTTCAAATTCAATCGAACCTTTTTTCATAAAAAACAGGCCTCCTTCTACTTCATTCAACTTCCATTGTACGGTTAAATGGCTGCTCCGTAAACTAATTTACACAAAAACATTCGATTTTAACGGAACATCGTTCTTGATAAGGTCTTCATACGTTTCCCGCTTAACTACCAGCTGTTCTTCACCGTTCTCTACAAAAACCACAGCCGGCCGCTGGATTCTATTATAGTTGCTCGCCATACTATAACCGTAAGCACCGGTACAGGAAACTGCTAAGAAGTCGTGTTCACATACTTCAGGAAGGGCGATGTCCCAGATCAACATATCGCCACTCTCACAGCATTTGCCTGCGATAGATACCGTTTGTGTTGGTTCTGCGTTCATCTTATTTGCTACGAATGCTTCATATTTTGCTTGATAGAGTGCAGGACGAATGTTATCTGTCATCCCACCATCAATAGACACATAGTGTCTAACTCCTTCGATCTCTTTTTGTGAGCCGATCGAATAGATCGTCGTACCTGCATCACCTACGAGTGAACGGCCTGGTTCGATCCAAAGTTCAGGCAGCTCTTGCCCTTCAAAGTGAATCATCTGCTTTTTCACTTCTACAATCATCGCCGAAACGTACTGTTCAGGAGAAAGCGGTGTATCCTCTGATGTGTATTGAATGCCGAACCCGCCTCCAAGGTTTACGACACTTGGAAAATAGCTATAGTTTTCTTCCCATTTCTTAAAGTGACCGAATAACTTTTCAATCGCAAGGGTGAACCCTTCTGTTTCAAAGATTTGAGAGCCAATATGACAGTGAATGCCTAAAACTCGAAAGCCTTCAAATGCAAGTACTTCTTGAAGTGCTTTGTCTCCTTGACCATTTCCTAGATCAAATCCAAATTTAGAATCTTCTTGACCTGTTATGATGTAATCATGTGTGTGTGCTTCAATTCCCGGAGTTAAGCGTAGTAAGATGTTTACTTTTTTGTTCAGCTTACTGCTCAGCATTTTTAACAATGAGATCTCATGAAAGTTATCCACTACAATACAGCCGACTCCAGCGGTAAGTGCAAATTCTAATTCTGCTAAGCTCTTGTTGTTTCCATGAAAGTGTATTCTCTCAGGTGGAAATTCGGCTTGAAGTGCTGTGTAAAGTTCACCGCCTGAAACTACATCGAGACTCAATCCTTCTTGCTCGATTAGCTGAAACATAGCGATCGATGAAAAAGCTTTTGAAGCATAAGCGACTTGATATCCTACCTCATTTTCCTCGAATGCTTTTTTGAAGCCTCTTGCTCTATTTTTAATTAAGGATAGATCATACAGATAAAGCGGCGTTCCGTATTTTTTCGCTAGATCTACCGTATCTAAACCACCGATCCATAGATGATGATTATCTCCAATTTTTGATGTTCCGTGTAAATTCACAAAAAATCCCCTCTCGTTGTTGATAGAGAATTCAATCCCGACAAATACAAAAGACAGCCGCAACTAAGGCAGGCTGTCATAACCGTACCCTCATGTCGGAATAGCTCTCCACTACAGTTGTAGTGACAGTCCGTTGCTTGTTCAGCAGCGGCCCAGCATAAAAAGAGATGGAGCTCTTTCTACACTTCGGCAAATTGACCTTTCAACATATTTCATCGTCATCCACAAACTCCATATGCTACTCATTCGTTTTGCGCCTCTACCTCATATGAGGCATATTTAATTAGTTATGAATTTAACACAATTTTCAACAATCAGCAAGGGACAGATTAATTAGTTGGCTGTTTTTTGGTGTTCTGCGGATGTACGATACTTGGCCGAACTTTAGATAGTGGAACGGCTACTCGAATAACGATCTGCAGGAATGCTTTAGGATTAAATGGAATGAACGGCCATAGATAAGGCGTGTTCAGATTCTTAATCGTTGCCATATAAATGATCATAATCGTAAAACCAACGATAAACCCAGGAACTTTGAAAAGCATGACCATTATTATCAGAAAGAGGCGCAAAACCCTGTTGGCGATACTTAACTCATAACTAGGTGTAGAGAACGCTCCGATCGCTGCAATCGCAACGTATAAAATAACTTCTGGAACGAATAAACCTACATCTATTGCAATTTGGCCGATCAATACAGCTGCAATTAGACCCATGGCAGTTGAGAGTGCACTAGGTGTATGAATGGCGGCAAGTCTTAAGATATCTATACCGATCTCTGCAAAAATAATCTGGAGAAACAAAGGTATGTTCGTGTGCTTATTGGGCCCTATAAAATCAATAAAAGGTGGCAGCAACTGTTCTTCCATCGAGAACAATAGCCACATTGGTACTAAGAATACCGATGCCAGCATACCTGTAAAACGGGTCCATCTTAAAAATGCACCTATGAATGGTGTCTGCCTAAACTCTTCTGCATGTTGTACGTGATGAAAAAGTGTTGTAGGTGTGATGATGACACTTGGCGATGTATCTGTGATGATTAAAACATGACCTTCCATCAAGTGTTGAGCAGCAACATCGGGTCTTTCTGTGTAACGGACTAAAGGAAACGGATTCCAGCCTTGTTTTACTACAAATTCTTCTATCGTCTTATCGGCCATGGGTATTCCGTCGATCTCAATAGAGTTTAGCTCTTTTCTAATAAGGTCAACGAGTCCAGGATCAGCTACATCTTGAATATAAGCCAGACACACATCCGTTTTGGAACGCTCACCTACTTGAAGAATTTCGTGTCTTAATCGTTCATCTC
This sequence comes from Fictibacillus halophilus, assembly GCF_016401385.1. Taxonomy (NCBI): domain Bacteria; kingdom Bacillati; phylum Bacillota; class Bacilli; order Caryophanales; family Fictibacillaceae; genus Fictibacillus; species Fictibacillus halophilus. The sequence continues at coordinate 1,840,150 of NZ_JAEACF010000001.1, forward strand.
GAATACGCCTTCTCGTAAGAGCAGTATTGATGATAATATTCTCCGTGTATCCATCACGAGCTCCCCTTACCACTTTCTCAATGTCTGGCTCTTCTGGTGATCTTCCTGGATAACTTCTTACATCCACAACGAATGCTTCTTCTTCACCATCAATGAATATAACGATCAGACCTGAGAGCATACGGTCTACAGCTTCATCCAACGACTTCGTAATCTCTACTTGCTGATGGGCAAGGTGGTTATGTACAAGATCTTTTACTTTACTTGGTGCGCGATGACCATGATCCATATCCATTAGTTCGCGATAGATCATGATAATGAACTCACTGTCACAAAGTCCCGTACAATAATACAGCTGAAGTTCCTTTTTTAAAACAAAGATCTTTCTGACACCAACATCAAAACTTACACCAATGCCGAGTCGCTCTTTTAGAAACCTTTCCGTATCTTCAATGTTTTTACTGATTGGTGTTTTATTTTTTTCGGTTGCCAATTGATTCGCTCCTTTCTAAAATGAGTTGAATTGCTTTTACAGTAATTGGAGCTCCTTTTTCTATTGCATCAAAACCTGCCATTTTTCCGATGTCCCCGACACCTACTACGAAAGGAAGGTTTAATTCATCGAGGATATAGACGGTATCCCCGTTAATCCTTCCTGTTTCTAGGTCCGGAATCCCACTCTTATCAATACCAAACTCTGTTAGTTCTCCATATCGATCCATAGAACAGTGAACTTTTGTCCATTCTGTAAAATGCGTTTTCGAAGCTACGGCTACAGCACCAATAACCTCTATATCTTTCTGTTGATGAATGTATCTCATCGCATGTTCTCCCGGACCTTCTCCTTTAAATCCACAGTCATCAAACATCACAAGTACAGGGTCATGAGGTGTTTTACGGATCATCTCTACAAGCTCTATACCGCTTTTTCTCGTTGGATTTCCCCAAGATTGTGAAATACAACGTCCTCCAACTTGTTTTGCCGCATGCTCTACAACTCGCAACGCATACAGATCTCCATCTGTTATGAAAATGACCCGTTTTTTCACCATGTGATCACCCCTTTGGTTCAAAGATGACTGCTACTAAAAACCCAAACAGAACAGCAGATGATATTCCTGCAGATGTTAACTCAAAGATTCCCATAGCGATTCCGATAAAGCCATGTTCCTCAGCTGAAGCCATCGCTCCATGCAGAAGAGAGTGACCAAAACTGGTAATGGGAACGGTAGCACCTGCACCGGCAAATTTAATCAGGTTATCATAGATACCAAAAGCATCAAGAAGTGCGCCAATAACTACGAAAGAAGTAGTAACATGAGCAGGTGTCAGTTTCATTACATCCATCATCAGCTGGCCGACAACACAGATTGCGCCACCAACTACAAACGCCCAAAAAAATTCCATCTTATTGCCCTCCTTCCGCTCGCTCTAGAACCACGCCGTGAGCAACCGTTGGAATACTCTCTTTTTGCTGAACCATTACCGGATTCAATAATGCACCCGTTGCGACCATTAAGACTTTCTTCAGATTGCCTTTTCGAATCTCGTCTAAGATATATCCGTACGTAACGACTGCAGAACAGGCACAGCCACTTCCTCCTGCAAAAACCTGCTGTCCACTTCGATAGATCATCAATCCACAATCTCGATGATTGTCGGACACATCATAACCTTGCTCTTTTAATAACATCTTAACGATTGGTGCACCGACTCCAGAAAGATCACCTGTTGCGATTAAATCGTACTCATCTGGTTGAACATCCATCTCTTTAAAATGAGCCGCGATCGTGTCTGCAGCTGCCGGAGCCATCGCTGACCCCATGTCAAAAGGATCTTTGATTCCTAAGTCCACTACTTTTCCGACAGTTGCCGATGTGATCTTTATATCTGAGACCTCTTTGCTCACAAGTGCAGCACCAGCACCTGTTACGGTAAACGTAGCTGTATCTGGCTTCTGCCCGCCGTATTCAGTAGGATATCTAAACTGTCTTTCAGCTGTAGCATTGTGTGAGCTTACTGCAGCGACAATTCGATTCGCATACCCGCCATCCACTAAAGCTGCACCTAATGCTAGGGACTCCATTGATGTTGAACATGCTCCGAATACACCTAGGAACGGTATACCGTTTCCTCTAGCTGTATAGTTTGACGAAACAATTTGGTTTAACAAGTCTCCTGCCAACAAGAAGTTGATATCTTCTGGCTTCATCTTTACTTTGTGCAAACAAGCATTGATCGCATCTTCCATCAACTGACGTTCAGCAAGTTCCCAATTCTTTTGTCCACAGTGAAGGTTGTTATACGTTTTATCAAAATATTTGCCTAAAGGTCCTTCGCTTTCCATCGGACCTACTGCAGTTCCGGCCGCATTTAAGTAAATATTATTTGCAAATTTCCATGTTTGTCTTCCGAATAAATTCAATGCCCTCACTCCTTATGTCAAGTGCTGAAAGATGTAGCGGATCATACCGAAAACGTAGGCGGAAACAGCTCCGAATACAATAACAGCTCCAGCTAATTTGAAGAGATTTGTAGCGACTCCGAGTACTAGACCTTCACTTTTATGTTCTAAAGCCGCACTCGTAACGGCATTAGCGAATCCTGTTACAGGAACAACAGAACCCGCTCCAGCGAATTGACCAATCTTATCGTATACTCCAAGTCCTGTTAACAGTGCTGCGATTAGAATGAGCGTAGCAACTGTCGGATTTCCCGCTGTTTCTTGCGTGAAATTAAAGTAAGTCATATAAAACATTTGAATCGCTTGACCGATCGTGCAGATGATCCCACCTATTAAAAAAGCTTTTAAACAATTTAAAACATACGGAGGTTTCGGCTGTATCGACTTAATTTTTTCGGCATATGCCTGCTGTTCTTCTTTTGTTGCCATCGTACAATCACTTCCTTAATGATTAATGTAGTACATCCAATGAAACAAAGATCCTGAGATTTTCCCAAGTACAATTGCCATTAATATAATGATGATTTTCTCTCCAAAACCAACTCTTTTCGCAAGAATCGGGAGTACGTTTAATACTTCTGTTAACGCTGCGGCTAACATCCCAACAAAGATACCTGTAAATAATCCGATCGGTACAAGAAAGAAAGCAGGAAACCCAATCGAAGCGTTTCTTAGATTCATCCACCCACCGATGACAGCACCTAAAATGATGCTTAACTCATAACCTCTAATGTATCGATACGTTTTAGAGAGCTGCATGAGCCTTGGCACGATTCCAAGAACAGTGATTAGGGCCACAAGACCAGAGCCTACGGTGATTCCACCGCCAAAACCGATAAAGGCAATGAGCAAAACTTTAATTCCCATTGATCTTTTTCTCTGTTTCTTTGTTTTCATGAACGATCACATACTGATCGAGGTCTTGCTGATAGTTAAACATCTCAACCTCTAAAGGGCTTGGTTCTTCATTAAGTCTTTTTCTGAAAAGATGGTTAAAAAAAAGAATCATGCCTAGACCCAGACCGAACGAGTATGGAATTTGGAGTAAAAGAGGTTGCTCTTTATAATGCCCCGTTATCATGAAATAGATTTTCTGGTGAACAAGCTGCATACTAACATCTTCATGAAAATTCATGATTGCAAGAGCCGAGCCTGTAAAAAGCAGAAGCCACACCAAGACAAAATACACTGGTGCCAGCTTTTTTTGTTGCATCTGTATCTCCAGAATCGATTGTGCCGGTCCGATGGTTTGAACATCTAAGCCTGGATTTTTCTTTTGAATCGTAGCGATCACACGCATAACATCTATCACAATCAAATGCTTATCTTCAGGGGTTACTTCGTGGATAATATATCCCTTGATGGCTTCTTCTAATTCATCAGATGCTACAATCTGTGCAACTTCACCAATCGTGACTTTCTGATGCTGAATGACCTGTACGCGTTGACGCATACGCAGGTATACCGTTTTATCCAATTTTCACTTCACCTCTTTCTAAGCGCATTTGTGTTTAGTATGCGATTATGGAATTCTTATCATGCCTCACATGTAACAGCATCCAAAAACTACCACAAAAAAACGTTTTGGGGTTCATTGATGTATTTGAAAGTGGTTGATCTCCGTTTCAGGTGATCCCTTTCCGCGGGGCGACCGGTGAGCCACTTGCCGCTTCGCGCCTCTAAGTGTCTCACCTGACCGCTCGTCCCGCAGGAGTCTCTCACCTTACACTACAATCAACCTAATCAGTGAAGTTTATGGGTAACGCTGAAGACTGTTTGAACTTTTGATTGTGTGTCATAAGTATGTTTCAATAACTTGAACAGCTTCTTGATAAAACATCTGAATAAAGGGCTAAGCGATTTACGTTTAGATTTTTTCTTTTTATACTTCCTATGCAAGTTGATTGTAGCGTAAGGTTGCCTGCCTGCCACATGAGGAGCTTCTCGCAAGGCATGCGACGAGGAAATTCACTTCGTTAGCATAAACTTGTAGACGCAGGAGCAGAGAGACAACCTTTAAGCGGTCAGGTGGAGACTCCTAACGGCGCAAAGCGGCAGTCCGAAAAGTGGAAGTGACTCGTTCAGCCCCGACAAGCAAAAGGGAAATGGGCGAGGACGGCGCACTTTGCTCATCACAGACCGTTTACCTTTTGACCTCGAGGGGCTAGTCACTGCAACTAGACAGGAGGCTCACCGTTCGCCCCATGGAAAGTGTGCAACCTGGAGCGTAAATCAACTTTCTATCAAGACCCGCATCTATGCGAAAGCATAAATAGAACAAAACAAAAAACCAGATAGGACGTTTAAGTCTCCATCTGGTTTTTCATAAACAATAATATTTTCTTTTCGAGTCTAGATACCTGTACTTGAGAAATAGCCAGCCGGTCGGCTACTTCGGATTGTGTTTGATCTTTAAAATACCTCAAATACACAATCAACCGCTCTCTCTCATCAAGCTTATCCATAATATCTTTTACCGCGATCTTATCGAACCACTTGTTTTCCGAGTGATCAGAGATTTGGTCGAGTAGCGTAATGGGATCACCATCGTTCTCATAAACAGTTTCATGAATCGATTGTGGTGCTCGTACAGCATCCTGCGCCATGATAACATCTTCCACCGCAATCTCTAGAAATTCTGCTACTTCTGAAATGGTAGGTGTTCTTCCAAGCGATTTAGATAGTTCATCTTTTGCTTTACGCACTTTATTACCGGTCTCTTTTAATGATCTGCTGACTTTGACAGTTCCATCATCTCTGATGAAACGCTGAATCTCACCGATGATCATAGGCACTGCATAGGTAGAGAACCTAACATCATAAGAAAGATCAAATTTATCAACAGATTTTAATAGCCCGATAGAGCCGATTTGAAAGAGGTCATCTGCTTCATAACCTCTGTTTAAAAAGCGCTGAACCACAGACCAGACAAGCCGCATGTTCTTCTCAACAATCGTATCACGTGCTGACTGATCTCCATCCTGACTCTGTTTGATCAATAACTTAATCTCTTCATCCTTAAGAAACGGTTCACTTTTGCTGCCTTTCACCTCGACATCCATAGACATACTCCCTTAATTACACATAGCTTTATTTTTGGTTAAGTATTTTGTCAAATGAATCGTTGTTCCGTAAGACGGTTCTGAGATGACTTCTACACTGTCCATAAAATTCTCCATGATTGTAAAACCCATACCTGAGCGTTCTAACTCAGGCTTAGACGTATAAAGAGGCTGCCTTGCCTGATCAAGATCACGAATGCCCATGCCTTCGTCACGAATCGTAAGGTGGATTGTATCCTCTTCAATAGCAGCTTCAATATAAACCATGCCTGTTGCTTTGTTTTCGTATCCGTGAATGATCGCATTTGTTACAGCTTCAGATACAACGGTCTTGATCTCTGTCAGTTCATCAACTGTCGGATCGATCTGAGCGATAAACGCAGCAACCGTCACACGTGCGAAGGATTCATTCTGACTTAACGCTGAAAACTGAATCTTCATCTCATTTCTCATTTTTAAGCCACCCCCAAAGCCTGAAGGGCAAGCTCTTCATCTTCTTCAAGCTTGATAATCTTAAATAGTCCCGACATTTCAAAAAGACGTTTTACCGCTGGAGATATGGCGCATACCACCATCTCACCATTCTGACTCTTGATCTGTTTATAACGCCCTAGTATAACGCCTAACCCTGAACTATCCATGAAACTCAAACCTTCTAAATTTAAGACAATATGGTTTACCGTATGCTTCCTTAAATATTCCTCAACTTGTGACCGAAGCATATCTGCTGTATGGTGATCAAGTTCTCCGTCTAAGCGGATGCATAATACGGTGTGTTTAAGTTCCAAATTGACAGCTAATCCCACGCTATCCTCTCCTTCTTTTTTGGATAACGTGAATTTTCTATAAAAAAAGACGAATTCCTTCACTCTTGACAAAACTAGTGGGAATTCGCCTATAACTGTCAAGAAACCATTCTAGTTAAGAGGATTTTGACATTTGTCCTGCTGTTCGTTTGAAAAGTTTCCACCAAGATGCTTTTTTCACCGTCTCTGATGCTAAAACCGGACTTTCTGTAATCAGCTTGTTCCCGTTATAAATTTTTAAAGAACCAATCTGCTGCCCCTTTTTAACCGGTAGTTTTAAATCTTTATCTACATTTACTTCTGTTTTCACTTTTTTCGCTGTCTCACCTTTTTTCAATAACAGAGAAATGTGTTCTGAAGTAACTACAGGAAGTTTAGGTTTTTCAGCTTTTTGCACTTTAACCTCTTTTACAATCTCATGTCTTGCATAAAGTTTTTTCGTCGAAAACTGAGTAAAAGCATAGTCAAGCATCGATGTTACTTGTGCGTTTCGATCTTTAGGAGATGGCGCTCCCATAACAACTGCAATTACCCTCATCCCGTTCTTGTTTGCCGTAGCCGTTAAACAATATTTTGCTTCATTCGTAAAACCTGTTTTCAATCCATCTACTCCAGGATAGAATTTAACAAGTCTGTTTGTGTTGACAAGCCAAAACTTCTTCTCTGTTTCTTCTCTTAAATAATCTTCATAAAGCCCTGTGAACTTTGTAACTTCCTCATGCTTTAGAAGCTCTTTTCCCATGATTGCCATATCATGAGCAGATGTATAATGCCCTGCTGCAGGAAGCCCAGTAGGATTCTTAAAGAACGTATCGTTTAAACCGAGCTCTTTCGCTTTATCGTTCATACGATTTACGAACGAATCGACAGAACCAGCAATATGTTCTGCCATTGCTACTGAAGCATCGTTAGCGCTCCCGATCGCAATGCCTTTCACCATGTCTTCTACACGCATCTCTTCACCTGGTTCAAGGAAGATCTGAGATCCACCCATGCTTGCCGCATATTCACTTACACGAATCTTATCGTTCCAACTGATCTTGCCTTTATCAATGGCCTCCATGATTAATATCATTGTCATGATTTTTGTCATGCTTGCAGGCGGCAGTTTCTCATGGCTATTCTTTTCGAATAACACACTCCCACTATCTTGTTCCATTAAAATGGCTGAGTGGCTCTGTTCTGCGAGCTTTATTTTTTCTTTTGCTTTTTCTGCTGCATCCGCTTTTGGAATTGAAAAAGAAGCCAACAAACAAATACTTAATAGACCTGAAATAACGCCTTTCATACAGTTCCCTCCATTCATATAGTCTTATTTTTTCCATAATTTTTCACTTTATACCGGATCTTCCACCTAAAATCGCTTAGTAAATTGACTGACTAGATGCTTCACTTCCAATGGCTACTTCTAAAAAGGCCTATGAATATTCAATAATCTAAAAATATAGACTAAACTCTTTTTATTTGATATTCTTCATTATAATTATGGATAAATATGTTAAATGATTTCAGATGCAGCAGGGGGATGTACGTTAATGCCTACACTAAAAATGAATGAATTCGTGTTAAATTATGAGGTTAGAGGAAGTGGTAAACCCATTGTATTCTTACATGGATTAGGAGCAAGCTGGAGAATGTGGGAGCCCCAGATTGAAACTTTTTCTAAAAAGTATCAAATGATTATGGTTGATTTAAGAGGTCATGGAGGCTCGACAAGATCATTTCCTAATCATGAATTTTCTGCAAAAGTAATGTCAGAAGATATTAAACAGTTTTTAGATGCGTTGAATATAAAAAAAACATATATGGTTGGACTATCTTATGGCTCTGTTGTCGCACAATTATTTGCTTGTAAATATTCAAGTTACCTTGAAAAACTTATTTTATCAAATGGTTATAGTGAAATTCCTAGCAAAGTCTCTGGCTGGGTTTTGAGTCTATCCAATTTTATATTTAAGAGACTTTCTTATAAAACAATTATCAATCTTATTTTAAAGACTTATAAAGATGATGAATTTACCAAGAAGATCTTGCGGGATTCTTTTACTTTTGACAAAGACATGTTTTTGTTTGCAAAAAATTCTGTATTCCCAACCCATACTAATGAACTTCATGGTATAAGCGTTCCTACTTTAGTATTGGGAGGCGATAAAAAAGTCATGGGGGTAGATGAGCGCAAAGCTTCAGAAATCTTGTTCAATCATATTCCATTCTCAACCCTAGCTTTATTTAAAAATGCCTTTGATCCCCTTAGTACAATGAAAGTAAGTACATTTAATGAAATGATTCTTTGTTTTTTGGAAGATAAAAATTTCAAGGTTTATGATGATGTTACGATCTACACTAAGTAAAATTCCTAATATTACTAGCACCTCTATGAAAATTAAAAAAGATGCCCCAAATATTTAAATATTTGAGGCATCTTTTCGTTTTTATTATTTTTTAATCTCTTTATAAACAAGCGGTGGAGCTTCTACAGCATCCTTCGAGATCGTATAAGCTTCACGGATTTTCTTCTTCACTTCGTCTACATTTTCAGTGTTGCTGTAGATGGTTACAAGTGAATCACCTCTTGAGACTTTATCTCCGACTTTTTTGTTAAGCATCAAACCAACCGCTAGATCGATCTGAGATTCTTTCGTTGCGCGTCCTGCACCTAAGATCATTGCCGCAGTACCAATCTCATCAGCAACAATTTCAGAAACATAGCCTTCTTCTTCTGCCGTTAGCTCAAAAGTATGTGCAGCTTGTGGCATTCTTTCTGGATGATCCACTACAGATTCGTCTCCACCTTGAGCTTTCAAGAACACTTTTAACGTTTCAAGCGCTTTTCCTGAAGCGATGACTTCTTTTAACATCTCACGTGCTTGTTCAAGTGAATCTGCTTTTTTCGCAAGATACACCATGTGAGAACCTAATGTTAAGCAAAGTTCTTCAAGGTCTTTTGGTCCTTTACCATTAAGCGTATCGATGGCTTCTTTGATCTCTAAAGCATTACCGATCGCAAGACCTAAAGGCTGGCTCATATCAGAGATAACAGCCATCGTGTTACGTCCTACCGCATTTCCTATTTTCACCATCGCGTTTGCTAGTTCTTCTGCTTCTTCTGGTGTTTTCATGAATGCTCCTGCACCTGTTTTTACATCAAGTACGATTGCATCAGCACCAGCTGCGATCTTTTTACTCATGATCGAGCTCGCGATCAATGGGATTGAGTTAACCGTTGCCGTTACGTCACGAAGACCATACAGCTTTTTATCAGCTGGTGTCAGGTTTCCGCTTTGTCCGATAACAGCAAGCTTATTTTTATTTACAAGGTCAATAAATTCTTGGTTGTCAATTTCAACGTGGAATCCAGGAACAGCTTCCAATTTGTCGATCGTTCCACCTGTATGACCTAGTCCTCTTCCGGACATTTTTGCTACTGGTACATCAAGCGCAGCAACTAGAGGAGCTAGTACAAGAGTCGTTGTATCACCAACACCACCTGTTGAGTGCTTGTCTACTTTAATTCCTTCGATCGCAGAAAGATCGATTTGATCACCTGACTCTACCATCGCCATTGTTAAATGGGCACGTTCTTCAGTAGTCATGTCTTTGAAATATACAGCCATTGCAAATGCAGACATTTGATAGTCAGGAATTTCACCATTTGTATAGTTTTGAATAATAAAATCGATCTCAGCTTTTGTAAGTTCTTTTCCATCACGCTTTTTTTGAATCAAGTCAACCATTCTCATGTTAATAGCACCACTTTCTTATCACTTTACATATGAACATATTTTTTTAGAAGTTAAATATTAAATCCTTCGTAATTCACTTTGGACTCTCTGTTAAATTTCCTTGACGATTCCTTTAACTAAAGAAAGGAAATTGGATTTTACCATCTCAGTTGTTTCCATTACTTCATCATGTGTTAACGGCTGATCTAAAATACCTGCTGCCATATTAGAAATACATGAAATTCCAAGTACTTGCATACCAGCATGACGTGCGATGATAACTTCTGGAACCGTAGACATTCCAACTGCATCCGCTCCCCATACACGAAGCATTCTAACTTCTGCAGGCGTTTCGTATGAAGGACCTGTGTTTCCAGCGTAAACACCTTCTTTTAATGAGATGTTCAAATCTTTTGCTACACCACGTGCAACGTCTTGCAGAGACAACGTGTACGCTTCACTCATATCTGGAAAACGAACGCCAAACGAATCATCATTACCACCGATTAACGGGTTGTTACCAAAGTTATTGATATGATCTGTGATCAACATAAGATCTCCAGCTTCAAAATCCTTGTTAACGCCACCAGCAGCATTCGTTACAACAATTGTTTCTACACCGATCAATTTCATCACACGAACGGGGAACGTTACTTTTTCCATCGAGTATCCTTCGTAATAATGAAAACGCCCTTGCATCGCGACTACTTGTTTTCCAGCAAGCTCGCCAATCACAAGCTGTCCAGCGTGACCTTCTACAGTCGAAACAGGAAATTCAGGAATATCTGAGTATGGAATAATAACTGGGTTTTGAATTTCTTCAGCAAGGATTCCTAGACCAGAGCCTAAGATCAAACCTATTTTTGGAACAGAAGTAAGTTTTGATTGAATAAAATCAGCAGATGTCTGTAGTTGTTTAGACATGTTTATTTTCCCCCTTAAACTAAACCTTAAAGTTGATTTAAAAAGCTTTGTCCGATACTAGGTTTTTTCACATCATATATTTCAGCGATCGTTGCACCAATATCTGCGAACGTGTTACCTACGTTCAGTTCTTTACCTTTTTCAATCCCTTTGTAATATACCATCAATGGAACATATTCACGTGTATGATCTGTTCCATGATGAACAGGATCGTTTCCATGGTCAGCCGTGATGATAAGCAGATCGTCTTCTCGAAGCTTTTCTAGAACTTCTGGCAATCGAGCATCAAATTCTTCTAATGCTTGACCATATCCTTTTGGATCTCTTCTATGTCCGAATAATGCATCAAAATCAACCAAGTTTAAAAAGTTAAGACCTGTAAAATCTTCATCCATAGACTTCACCAGCTTGTCCATTCCATCCATGTTCGATTTCGTGCGAATGGCTTTCGTTACACCTTCACCGTCAAAGATATCGGATATTTTTCCTAGTGCGATGCTATCATATCCTGCGTCTTCTAACTCGTTCATAACCGTTCTTCCGAATGGTTTTAATGCATAATCGTGACGGTTAGACGTTCTTTCAAATGCTCCAGTCTCACCTTTAAACGGACGAGCAATGATTCTTCCTAACATATACTTGCCATCACGTGTCATTTCTCTTGCTGTTTCACAGATCTCATAAAGTTCTTCTAATGGAACAACATCTTCATGAGCAGCAATCTGAAGCACAGAGTCAGCAGACGTGTAAACGATCAACTTACCTGTTTTCACATGTTCTTCTCCAAGCTCAGAAATAATTTCTGTACCTGAAGCTGCTTTGTTACCTAGAATTCCTCTGCCCCATTTTTCGGTAAGCATATCGATCAACTCATCAGGAAAGCCATCTGGAAACGTTTGAAAAGGTTCCTTGATATGTAGGCCCATGATTTCCCAGTGTCCTGTCATCGTATCTTTCCCGTTTGAAAGTTCAGGCAGTTTCGCATAATGAGCAATTGGATTCGTTGCTTTCTGAATACCTTCCATCGTCGAATCAATATTTCCAAGTCCAAGCTTCTCCATATTCGGAACGTTTAGACCGTTCATCTCACGTGCGATATGCCCTAGCGTGTGAGCTCCTTTATCTCCAAATTTTTCTGCATCTGGTGCTTCACCAATTCCTACAGAATCCATTACGACTAAAAAAGTTCTCTTAAAACGTGATTGTTTCATTTTGTCCTCCTGAAATTCGTACATTCACTTTATTTACTATTTCCTTATAGCAGAAACAACAAACAAATCCTTGGTGATGTCAGAAGTCTGACATCTTATTGAAAAAAGAAAGCTCACGCCCTCGGATGGAAGGCGGAGTATACATCTTTTAATCTTGTTTTTGTTACATGGGTATAAATTTGTGTTGTGGAAATATCAGCATGTCCTAACATCTCTTGCACTGCACGCAAATCCGCACCGTTTTCTAATAGATGAGTAGCGAACGAATGTCGAAGAGTATGCGGTGTAAGTTCCTTCTCAATATGAGCTTTTCTTGCTAGTTGCTTTAATATCTTCCAAAATCCCTGTCGAGATAAACGATTTCCGTGATGGTTCAAAAAGAGTGCATCCGTTTTTTTGCTTTTTAACATGATTGAACGTCCGTTTTGTAAATAGCGTTCAATTGCCGTTTGAGCCATCTTTCCTAAAGGAATGATCCTTTCTTTATTCCCTTTACCTATACAGCGGATGAATCCCATTTCTAGGTGTACATCCCCTATATTAAGCTGAACAAGTTCTGAAACTCGAATGCCAGTTGCATACAACAGCTCGAGCATACCTTTGTCTCTTTGAGAAAATGGATCGTTACCAGCAGGTGTATCTAATAGTGCTTCAACCTCTTCAGTGGATAATACTTTCGGAAGCTTCCGCTCTGTTTTAGGTGTTTCAATATGTACAGAAGGATCTTGACTAGAGACCTTCTCTCTTAGAAGAAACTGGTGAAAAGACCGAATAGACGCAATGTTGCGAGCTAGCGTCGTGGAAGCCTTACCATTCTCTTTTAAAAATAATAGATATCCCATTATATGATTACGGTCAATCTCATGAATGGTTTCAAGAGATTCGACTTTATCGAGATATCGTACATATTGAGTTAAATCTCTCTTATAGGAGTCGATTGTGTTCTTAGAGAGGGCTCGTTCTACAATAATGTATTGAAGAAAATCCTGAACATGTTCGTTCACTCTACCCCTCCTTACTCACCCGTCTGATAAAAATAGAAAAGCCTTTTTACTGCGTTTGAATCTTTATCAGAACTCAAGTTAAATACTTTAACAGCTTTACCTTTAGGTTCGTCATATCTATGATAGTTTTCATATTCTTGATTGATCCAAAGCAAACCGAAATAAAACACGAGCGTGCAAATTGAAAAAGCAAAGAACACCTTTGTTGTATTCCAAACGATTTTCATCCAGGAAATCATCATGTCCACCCCTGTCCTCATATAGTACAGGTTATGCCCACATGTTCCCCGATTATACATAAAAGTTGAATCTACACATCATACGTTACCCGATTCTTGGGACTTTGTAAATATTCTTTGCCTTATATTTTATAAATACATTTTAAATAAAGTCTGTTTTCGAAAACAATGGTGTTTTTGGAAGTAGTTGCTCTCCCTTACAGGTGTATCGCTTTCCACGGGGCGACATGTGAGCCCCGTGGAGTCTCACACCTTACACTCCGATCAACTTACCATTGTTGGAAAAATAAAAAGGAAGCGCTACTCTTCGCTTCCTTCACTTTCATTATTATCTTTAGGATGACATCTGTGACAGATTCCATGAAATGTCAGTCTATGATCTTTAATTTTAAAATTCCAGCCTTCTTCAACTACTTTTTCCACATCGCCAAGAAGGTCTTCTTGTATTTCATCCACCGCTCCACATTCGATACAAACAAGATGATGATGAAAATGATCAGCACCCTCTGTTCTAAGATCGTAACGGGACACCCCATCACCAAAGTTAATCTTATCTACTACTTTAAGCTCGGTTAAGAGTTCCAGAGTACGGTAAACGGTCGCCAAACCAATCTCTGGCGCCTTTTCTTTTACGAGCAGATAAACATCTTCCGCACTTAAATGATCTTCTTCGTTTTCGAGGAGGACTCTAACGGTCGCCTCACGCTGTGGAGTCAGCTTATAACTTTGTGAATGCAGCTGTTTTTTGATACGGTCGATTCTGCTTTCCATACCCTTTTCCTCCTTATGTATACACAAGATAATTATAAGCATGGAGAAAAAAGTTGTCAATTTAAAGTCATTTTAATTAACGATTTAAACTTATTATAAACAAATAATCATTATTCTGAATTAGATCGACCATTTGATAACTTGTTCCATCAAAGCTGGAGTAAAGAACGCTTCCATTGTTGAGGCCAGCAGAACCATCACTCCTACACCTGCAACCAAAAGTGTATATCTTAACAGCTGCGGTAAAAAAGGCATGTGGTGCCTTTTAAAAGCCAGCTGACGAATCATCTTAAAAGAAAAAGCAACTGCCGCTACTGTCACGATAATGAAAGCTGGAATTAATAGAACGTTCTGAGGCAGAACAGATACAAAAGATAATAAAAAGCCGTACCATCCCATTTGATTCACTAAGAAACCCACAGTAAAGCCGATCACTACTCCTTTTAAGAACAGCATAACTAAGATAACAGGCAGACCGATCACGGATAATCCTAGAATCCACATGAGACCCATGTATTTTAGATAATGGCCAAAGCTTTGAAAGAACATATCTGTTTTGCTCGTAAAGCCACCTTCTGCAGCTTGAACAAAAAATCGTGACAAATACGTGTACAGATCTTGTTTTTGATTCAAACTTAACGAATTAACGATAATTGCTCCAAAAATGACACCCATTAAAAAGAGAACACCAACAAACGCATACAACGTTTTATTTTCTTCAAGATGCCGCTGCATGTAGTAGCGCGCACTCTCCATATGTAAGCCCCCTCCATCGAATCTCTTAATTCTATTCTATGAATCAGGGGAGAAGGTATGTCTTATTTTTTACTTTTACTAGGATGGTTTACCATTACTTTTCCGTAAGCTCCGCCACCGCCGATCTGGACAGAGAGATTTCCGTCTCTAGCAGACAAAATCTGTTCAGCTATAGCTGGTTTAACAATTTCCTTCAGTTGGTCTTCTGTAGAAGAATGTATGATATCCATGTCTGTTCCAATCGCTTCACGCATCTTCACTAAAGATTTCGGACCTAACCCTGGTATGAACTCGAGTGGAATTTGATGGATATAAGGTGGTCTGTTTCTTTTACTTTTCGTTGTACCTGTCCCTTGAAGTTCGTTGATCCGATCGTTGACTCCCTTTATAAACTTCCTACTTCCGCATTTAACGCAGTTCTCACTGTTCGGAAGATATACTTTTAAACATGCTTCACAAACCGAATTATAGTATTTACCGAGATATGGATTGAGCCCATAATTTGCAATAATTTCTCTACCATTCTTTTCTTGAAGAGCCATTTTAAATTCTTTAAACGTTGGTTCCTTTAAGGAAAGCATCTGATATTCGCGAGCGATCTTCTCTAACGAATGGGCATCTGAATTGGTTAAGAAGGCGAATGGAGAAAGCTCTTCAAGCCGGGATGCCATCTCGGTATTTGAACTTAAACCTAGTTCAACACCATCTATCATAGCTGGATCTAATATTTCAGTCAGAGAAAAGGCTACTCCTTTTCCGTATAAACTCTTGAACGGAGTAAAAATATGAGCTGGAATAAATAATCCGCCTAAATCTTTAACAAATTCTTGAAGTTCACGAGCGCTCCCATACATTCGTTGAGAGCTTAGATGGATGTTCTTCATTCGAGGTGTCAGCCATCCACTTAAGTTCTCCATTGCAGCAAGGCTGGGCATGTACACAAGAACGTGAATCGGCCCCTTACAATGTTCATCGTTAATTTCGATCTCGGCTCCTGGTATAAGTGTTAATCCATCAATCGATAAGCCTCCATCCTCTAACTCTTGCAAGTATCCATCATGCTTAAGCTCTTTTAATTCCTGAAGTACTTCAGGTGAATGACAATCGATGATTCCTATGATATCCATACCTTTTACATGTTTGGCTACGCGTAAAATATTTCGGAGCGTCAAGGATCTTGAACCTGTGATTTTAATCGCTTTTCCCGTTCTAGATGCGCCGATGTGAATGTGCATATCCGCAAAGAACGGCAAAAGTTTATTTTTTGAGGGCACGGTTTAACTCCATATACATGACACTGTAAGCTGTTTTTGCATCATGAATTTTTTCTTCTTTCATTAATTCTTTCGCTTCATCTACGCTTATTTCAAGTACGTTCAAGAATTCATCTTCATCTGTCATCTGATCACCTTGTTTTGAAAGAGTATTCGTATAGTAGAGATGAATCAGTTCATCTGCAAATCCTGGAGAGGTGTAGAAAGAGCCAATGGACTCCATAGATTCGCAAGCAAAACCCGTTTCTTCTAACAACTCACGCTTGGCACATTCTAAAGGATCTTCTCCTTTTTCGAGCTTACCTGCTGGAATTTCAATGATCGTCTTTTCGAGTGGTTTACGGAACTGCTCAACCATTAACATCTTACCTTCTTTTGTTACTGCTAGTACGGCTACTGCACCAGGGTGTTTAACGATCTCTCGTTTCCCTATCTTCTTATTAGGCAGTTCTACTTCTTCTATATATAGATCAATGACTTTACCGCTGTAGATCTGTTCTTTGCTTAGAGTTTTTTCGTTTAAGTTTTCCATTTTCCACACTCCAATGGTCTATTTATCTTCTTTTCTACATAAAGTCTATCATACTTTGGAATACTTCATTTAATAGGACATTGAAGGAGGCATAGCAGATGAAGATCTATCTTCAACCTAAAGGGATCACGCTTGTGGGCAAGGCATGGCAGATCAAATACATGCTACAAAATTATAGTAAGCAGCATGAACTTGTTCAAGACTGGATCAACGCCACTTCTCCTAAAAAATAAACGTATTTAAAGATGGCTGACGATGTGAAACCTTTCTTCACATCGTTTTTTTGTGCGGACTTTTTTCTTTTTTCTAATCATTATGATAGGTTTAGAACAGAAGCAAATCGAATAAAGTTGAGGTGACTAGGATGAAGAAAAGAAGACTAGGTTCTTCTGATCTGTATGTAAGTGAATTGAGTTTAGGGTGTATGTCACTTGCTCCTGAGCTTGGAAACGAGAACGAGAGAATGGTGAAGACAGCACTCGATCATGGCATAAATTATTTTGACACAGCCGATTTATATGGCTTCGGGTGGAATGAAGAGTTTATTGGAAAAGCACTAAAAGACGTTAGACAAGACATCATTCTTGCAACAAAAGGTGGGAACGATTGGAGCCAACCTGGAGATGGTTGGAAGTGGAATCCTTCGAAAACTTATATTAAATCTGCGTTAAAGGATAGCCTGAAACGTCTGCAAACTGATTATATCGATCTTTACCAGCTTCACGGAGGGACGATTGATGATCCGCTTGATGAAACAATCGAAGCTTTTGATGAACTCGTCTCAGAAGGATATATTCGTTATTATGGCATTTCTTCTATACGGCCGAACACGATTAAATATTTTGCAGAGCACTCAAATATTCAAAGTATCATGATGCAATATAGTTTGTTGGACAGACGTCCTGAAGAACTGTTTCCATATCTTGAGTCAAAGAATATTAGTGTTATCGCTAGAGGTCCTGTTGCTAAAGGATGGCTGAGTGAAAAAGCATTTCAAAAGAGTGCTGATGGCGAGTTCCTTCATTACACGGGAGCTGACATACAAAAAAGAATCGAGAAGAGTAGAACATTCTTAGGAGATAAGAACATCACACATGCTGCTTTGCAATATGTGTTGCGTCAACGGTCGGTGGCAACTGCAGCTGCTGGTGCAAGCTCTGTTGAACAACTCATTGAAAACATCAAAACCTTTGAAGCTACACTTTTAAACGAAGCGGAGTCAGAGTCATTACGCTCTCTTTTTCCAGCTGAGATCTACGAAACGCACCGTGCATAATCCAATAGAAAAAGTCCCGTTGCAGCGATGTCGCTCCACGGGACTTTTTTTATACTAGTTTTAGTAACATCGCAATTCCTTGTCCACCGCCAATACAAAGGCTCGCTATTCCGTACTTTTCTTGACGTTGTTTCATTTCATAACTTAAAGTGAGCAGCAGCCTTGCGCCACTCGCACCTACAGGGTGGCCTAGCGCAATCGCTCCTCCGTTTACATTCGTTTTTTCGCGGTCTAATTTTAGTTCTTTTTCTACAGCTAAGTATTGAGAACTAAACGCTTCATTAATTTCAAACAAACCTATGTCATCGATGGAAAGACCTGTTTTTTGAAGTAGTTTCTGAATAGCAGGTACTGGACCGATCCCCATCACCGATGGATCGACCCCTGTTACTGACCACGAGACGATCTCAACGAGAGGTTTTAAACTTTTTTCTTTAACCGACTTTTCATGAGCAAGAATGAGTGACACAGCGCCATCGTTAATTGAAGAAGAATTTCCAGCTGTAACCGTTCCGTCTTTTTGAAAAGATGGTCTCAACTCTCCTAGCAAAGAAACAGATGTTTCAGGTTTAATCCCTTCATCCTCAGTAAAGAGAGCTCCGTTTTTTAAAGGTACTGTAACGATCTCTTTTGTAAATCTTCCACTCTCTCTTGCTTCAGCCGCTTTTCTATGACTTAGACTTGCGAACTCATCTTGCTCTTCTCTTGAAATGGTATATTGATTAGCTAAATTTTCAGCTGTTATCCCCATGCCACAACCGATGTATTCATCACTTAACGTCTGAAGAAGCATGTCATCAAACGTGATCGGACCAAACTTTTGATTATGGAACCGGTGGTGAAAAGAAACGTGCGGCGACTGCGACATATTTTCGATGCCTCCAGAAAGCGCGATTCCTTCTTCCTGATCACGAAGGTTCTGCATGGCTGAAACAACTGCTTGCAGGCCAGAGCCACACAAGCGGTTGACGAGCATGGCAGGAACATCGGATGGCACGCCTGCTTTTAGAGCAGTATGTCTCGCTACATATGCAGCATTCTTGCTCGAATGAATAACATTGCCATAAACGACATCCGTTATATCTGCTGGAGAAATATTGGCACGTTTTATCGCCTCTATCGCAGATATCTCACCTAGAACTGTCGGACTCACACCAGTCAATGATTTTCCATATGATCCAAACGGCGTTCTCGCACCGTCTATTAAATAGATAGCCATGTGGTTGCACCTCTTTATTTAAAAGATTAAGAACCTTCTACTGATCATCATACTTATTCTTGTATTCAGTATAGAGCACAAAGAGCTTCCATTAATAAGCGTTTAACTTAACATCCTCTGCGACAGACAGTTTGGCCTCGGTTGAATTCACTACATCCTCAACGGAATATCCTTCTGCTACTTCTCTTAAGACGAGACCTTTTTCAGAAACGTCCATGACAGCTCGATCGGTAATGATTCGTTCTACCACTCCTTTACCTGTTAAGGGAAGCTGACATTGTTTTAAGATCTTACTTTCACCTGCTTTGTTTACATGTTCCATGATGACGATGATCTTCTTTGCCCCGTGCACAAGGTCCATCGCCCCGCCCATTCCTTTTATCATCTTTCCTGGAATCATCCAGTTTGCTAGATCACCGTTCTCTGACACTTCCATTCCGCCTAGGATCGCGATATCGATATGACCGCCGCGAATCATGGCAAACGACTCAGAACTGTCAAAATAAGAAGAACCTTTGATTGCTGTTACGGTCTCTTTCCCTGCATTGATCAGATCGGGATCAACTTCACTTTCAAGCGGGTAAGGTCCGATTCCTAAAAGTCCGTTCTCTGACTGTAGAACGACCTCTTTATTATCGGAAATAAAATTGGCAACCATCGTTGGCATTCCGATCCCTAAATTTACATAGAATCCTGATTCGATCTCTTTTTCGGCTCTTTTTGCAATTCTTTCTCTTATATTCATAATGGTCTCCCTCCTCTTACCCTTTTTTTACAGTTAATCGTTCAATACGTTTTTCTTGAGTTCCAACAATCAGCTTTTGAACATATACACCTGGTGTATGTATGTAATCAGGGTGCAGATCACCGATCTCAACAATCTCTTCTACTTCAGCAATCGTCACCTTTCCAGCTGCTGCTATCATCGGATTAAAGTTACGAGCCGTTTTGTTATAGATCAGGTTTCCTGCTTTGTCTCCTTTTGCTGCGCGAATTAAACTAAAGTCAGCTACGATTCCTTCTTCAAGCAGATATTCCTTACCGTTAAACGTACGTGTTTCTTTTCCTTCTGAGATCGGTGTTCCTACTCCTGCTGGAGTATAGAACGCAGGAATGCCTGCACCGCCTGCTCTAATCCTTTCCGCAAGTGTACCTTGTGGGATTAAATCTACTTCAATCTCACCTGATAATACTTGTCTTTCAAACTCTTTGTTTTCACCAACGTAAGATCCGACCATCTTTTTGATCTGTTTATTTTTTAATAGAAGGCCAAGACCCCAGTCGTCCACTCCACAGTTGTTTGAGATGACGGTAAGATCTTTCGTTCCTTTTTCGACTAGTGCTAAGATTAAGTTCTCAGGAATTCCAACAAGACCGAACCCTCCTACTAAAAGAGTAGATCCATCTTTTATATCTGCTACAGCTTCAAGTGCTGAGTTCAATATTGGTTTCATTTTTCTCTCTCCTTTTTACGATCATTGTCCTTAAACAGTCATTTACTCTTCTTCGTTTTCAAAAACCGACGCTACCCCTTGGCCACCACCAATACAGAGCGTTGCAAGACCTCGTTTTGCATTTCTGCGTTTCATCTCATGAAGCAATGTTACGACGATTCTTGCGCCGCTTGCTCCGATCGGATGCCCAAGTGCGATCGCTCCACCGTTTACGTTCAGTTTTTCTTTGTCAAACTCAAGATCCTTGCCAACCGCTAGAGATTGACTTGCAAATGCTTCATTTGCTTCAACTAAATCAAAGTCTTTCATGCTCAACTCTGTCTTCTTCAATACTTTTTTAACGGCTTCTACTGGTCCGATTCCCATCACTTCTGGTGCAACACCTGCGCTCGCGTTCCCTTTTACGACGGCAAGCGGTTTAAGGCCTAATTCTTCTGCTTTCTTTCGGCTCATCACAACGAGTGCTGCTGCACCGTCATTGATGCCTGACGCATTACCAGCCGTAACCATGCCGTCTTTCTTGAAAGCTGGGCGTAGTTTCCCTAACTTTTCAGCCGTTGAACTTGGCTTTGGATATTCATCTGTATCAACAATAATCGGATCACCTTTACGTTGAGGAATCTCTACCGGCGTGATCTCGTCATTAAATTTTCCTTGTTCTTGTGCTTGTGCACATTTTCTTTGACTTTCTGCTGCGAACTCGTCTAGCTCTTCACGGGATAATGAATGAGTCTCACATAAGTTTTCCGCAGTGATTCCCATATGATAATCACCAAATGCACACCATAATCCGTCTTGAATCATGGAATCTACCATAGGAGCGTTACCCATTCGAAGACCATCTCTCGCGCCGTTTAAAAGATAAGGAGCTTGGCTCATGTTTTCCATTCCGCCGCAAACGATAATATCTGCTTCGTTCAGCCAGATCGCTTGGCACGCTAGATGAATAGCCTTAAGACCTGATCCGCATACTTTATTGATCGTCATGCTAGAAACTTCATTCGGCAACCCAGCTTTTATAGCTGCTTGTCGGGCTGGGTTCTGTCCTAGTCCGGCTTGCAGAACATTTCCCATGATTACTTCATCTACTGAATCATTCGGGACACCGGCTTTTTTTAATGCATCTGTAATCGCGATTGCTCCTAAATCTGTTGCCGCAACCGTTTTGAAGCTCCCCATAAAGCTTCCGATCGGTGTTCTGACAGCGCTTACAACTACAGCATCTCTCTCCCTTGAAACCATTACTAGTCTCCTCCTTGTCGATCTCTTTTAAATTTCTGAAAATTCCTTTTTATCATACCATAACAATTTAAATGTGTTGCAACTGACGATTTTTTTTAGTTAAAATAACAATAGGAAAACGTTTTCAAGAAAGGGGTTTACATTAGTGGACTTACCTGAACGAGTTACGCTTATAGAAGTTGGACCGCGAGATGGCCTTCAAAATGAGAAGAATTTAATACCTGCAAAGAATAAGATAGAATTTATTTCTCTATTAAAAAATGCAGGCTTTCAAGAGATGGAACTCACCTCGTTCGTGTCACCGAAATGGGTTCCTCAAATGCAAGATGCATCTGTTATTATCGATAGATGCCTGGACGATTTAAGAAACTTTGTACTCGCACCAAACCAAAAAGGAATTGACTTAGCTGTTGAATCTGGAGTGAAGCATATTGCTGTATTCGTAGGAGTCAGCGATACGTTCAATAAGAAGAATATAAACAAATCAACAGAAGAGAGCATGAATGAACTACGACCTCTGATACAAGATTTAAAACGCAGAGGATTTTTCGTGAGGGCTTGTATCTCTACTAGTTTTTATTGTCCATTTGAAGGAAAAATCGATGAACAAGACGTTTTAAAAATTTGCCTAGATTTTGAAGAGATGGGTGTAGATGAACTGAGTGTGGCAGACACAATCGGTATGGCTAATCCATCAGAGTGCTTTGAACTATTTTCACTTTTAAAGCATCATCTGCGTGGAACAACACTTTTAACCGCTCATTTTCATGATACGAGAGGAATGGCTCTTGCTAACATTTTTGCCAGCCTTCAAGCCGGCATCGATCGTTTCGATACATCTGCTGGAGGGCTTGGTGGTTGTCCGTTCGCACCTGGAGCTTCTGGTAACGTAGCATCTGAAGATGTTGTACACATGCTTTCTCAAATGGGAATTTCAACAGGTATTCATCTCGATAAACTGCTTGAAGCAGCAGCGTACATATCTCCTCTTCTTTCAAAACCTGTTTCAAGCAAGCAGTTTCAACTTTTAAAAAATGTTCCTCAGCCTTAACAAACAAAACACGGGCATTTTATAAGCCCGTGTTTTGTTTCGTTCTATCATAGTATTTCATTGAAGGATTCAGCATCTCACCAGGGCTTTTTAATGAGAAGTGGTTGCCTGCTGGTGCATCAATCGTCATCTTTTCAGCAAAGAATACAGCAGTATTGTATTCCATGAATAGATCTGGACCATTCGTCTCAATTTTGGTATCGTTCTCCTCTGTTTGCTCGACGAGAACAAGGGCAGCTACACCGCTCACAACGCAGCCACAGCCTTCTGTATCATGTTTGAGTTTCAGGTACCCTTCTTTTCCCTGTACCTTCTTTTCCAATCGAGTTAATGCTGCATCTGTAAATACAATTTCCATACTGTTTTATGACTCACCTTTCTTCTTTAGAACTTTAATCGCCCAGTTACACCATGATAACCAGCTTTCCATATATCGAATGCCATATTCACTTGTTAAAAATTCGCCAAGTTCGTTTTTTCCATACGTTCCTTTTGGAAAGTGCTCTTCTTGCCATTTTTTCGTCATCATCAGTCCCATCTGATGGTGTTCTTTACTCTTTTCTAAAAAAGCAATCGCTTTGTCTGTCGGGATAAAATGAAACATGGATACCCTTAATAACAAATCATCTTTCAGCTTTGGTGCATTTACAGGTTTATTCAGCATCCATTCAAGCAGCTGTTCAAAACCTTTGTCCGTGATCGCATATATCTTCTTATCAGGGTAATCACTCTGCTGTACAGTCTTTGATTGTGTGAGTCCTTCTTCTTCCATCTTTAAGAGTTCTCTATAGATCTGCGTGTGATGGGCTGTCCAAAAATGAATAACTGTTTCTTTAAATTGCTGTGTTAGCTCGTAACCTGTTGCTTCATTTTTCGCCAATAAACCTAACAGCGCATACCTTAACGCCATTTGATACCCTTCTTTCTTTCTGTTCTGCTTTGCATTGTAACACATTTTTCACAAATATTTTATTCTTAATACTTGATATAAATCTTATACAGCTATTATATTATATATAAACATATGTGAAAATACACATATGAAAAATAAAAACATACGTAGGAGAGGAAACAATGAACTGGTTAACACGATTTAGCTTAAAAAATCCAGTAGCAATATTCATCTTTTCATTTTTACTCATTGTTGGTGGAGTCTTCTCATTCACGAACTTGAAAGTGGATTTGCTGCCAAACGTTGAGTTTCCACAGCTGACCGTTCAAACCGTTTATCCAGGAGCATCTCCTGAAGATGTGAACGAACAAGTAACGGACAAACTTGAAACACAATTGAAGCAAGTTGAGGATGTAAAAACCGTTAAGAGTTCTTCGAACGAAAGCGTATCTATCATTAGTATGGATTTTCCTTTCACCGCAAATATGGATGAGGTAGAAGATCAAGTCAAATCCATCATTTCAGAAACGGATCTTCCTGAAGATGTGGAACCAGAGGTAAGCCGTTTCTCATTTGGAACGATTCCTATCTACAATATTTCTCTATTCCCTGAAAAAGAAGGAGAAAACATCCAAGCATTCGTGAATGACGAATTAGTTCCAGAACTTAAAAAGATCCAAGGTGTGAACAACGTATCTGTAGGTGGTGTTAAAGAAACATTCGTCTCGATCACACTTGATAAAGAAAAAGCAAAAGAAGCTGGTATCACCTTAAATGCTGTTAAAGAAGCAATCACCAGCCGTGACCTCTCCTTCCCTGCTGGAACCGTAACCGATGACTCGATTACAGTCCCAGTTCGTGTTGAAGAAGTGGTCGATACGGTTGCTGAGCTTAAGGAAATTACCATTTCTCAAAGTCAAGGCGCACCTGCACAGTCTCCTGGGGGACCTGGTGGAGGAGCTCCTGGCGAAGCAGCTCAACCAGGAGCTGGAGGCGGAGCTCCAGGCGGTCAAAACGCACCTGGTGGAGCACAAGCACCTCAAGCACCAGCAAGCTTAAAGCTTGGTGATCTTGCTGAAGTTAAAGAAACAGATGATGTTAGTGAGATTACAAGATATAACCAAAAAGCTTCACTCTCTATGGCCGTAACAAAGAAACAAGATGCAAATACGGTTGAAGTTGCTGATAAAGTTCTAGAAGTGCTGAACAAAAATAAATACGATGATAAGTTAAACTATGCGATTGGTTTCGGCCAGGCAGAAGGTATTAAAGACTCTGTAAACACGCTGGTTAAAGAAGGATTATTCGGAGCATTATTCGCTTCTCTAGCCGTACTGATATTCCTTAGAAACCTTAGAGCAACCATCATTGCCATCATCTCAATCCCGCTTTCACTTCTCGTTTCTGCCATCTTCTTAGACCGTCTTGATATTACATTAAACATCATGACACTCGGCGGAATGGCAGTAGCAGTCGGACGCGTTGTAGATGATAGTATCGTGGTTATCGAGAATATCTTTAGAAGAATCCGTAAAACAGATGGTGACTACGACCGTGATGAGTTGATCATTGATTCTACACGCGAAATTTTAAAAGCGATCGTATCTTCTACGATCACAACCGTCGTTGTATTCTTGCCACTTGGTCTAGTCGGCGGTATCACAGGTGAGTTCTTCTTACCGTTTGCATTAACGGTTGTATTCGCATTATTAGCTTCACTGATCGTTGCTGTTACGATCGTACCTATCCTAGCAAAATATGCATTTAAAACCGTAAAACCAGAAAAGAACGATGGTCCTTTGCAGCGTGGTTATGAAAAACTGATCAAAGCATCATTGAATCATAAAATTCTAGTTCTTTTCACTTCATTCATTCTTTTAGGCGGATCTTTCTTCCTTGCAACGAAACTTGGAATGGTCTTCCTACCGAATGAAGAGCAAAAAACATTAACGATTAACGTTGAATTACCTGCAAGTACAAACGTAACAAAGACGAACGAAGTGTCTTTAGAAGTTGAAGAGTACCTCTCTAAGCGCGGTACGATTGAAGATGTAACAGCTGGTATCGGATCTCGTGATTTCCAAACCGGTCTTAAGCGTCAAAATGTTGCTAACTATTTTGTTAACCTCAAAAAAGAAGCAAACATTGACACAGAACTAAAAGAGCTAGAAAAAGGTATTAAAGAGATCACAGACGAAAAAGCAGAAGGAACCGTAATCAGCTTGCAGGAAGTTTCAAGCGGTGGACCTCCAGCGAATAACGAAGTCAATATTGACCTGTATTCAAACAACTTAGAAGATCTACAAAAAGCTGCAAGTGAAGTTGAAGAGTACATGAAGACGATTGATTCGATCAAGTATGTATCCAACAACTTTAAAGATACACAAAAACAATGGGCAGTTGACATTGATACAGAAAAAGCAGCTGAAAAAGGCGTATCAGGATTCGCTATTCTAGGGGCTGTCTCAGATGTAACGAAACCTGTTGAAGTAGGAGAACTTACATTAGACGGCGATCAAAAGAATGTGAAAGTCGAATATGACGAATCTGTTAAATCCCTTGATGAGATTAAGGATCTGACTGTATTCGGTTCATCTGGACCAGTTAAGATCTCAGACGTTGCTGAGGTAACAGAGAAAGACACAGTAACTGGCATCCAAAAGCTTGATGGTAAGATCTATGCACAAGTCTCTGCACAAGTAAAAGGAGACAATGTTCAAAAAGTGACACAAGACGTTATTAAAGGCGTTGAAGATAATGTAGACCTTCCTTCTTCTGTATCAACAGAAGGTGGTGGAGGAAGCGAAGAAACGATGGATACGTTTAAAGATCTTGGACTTGCGATGCTAGTTGCGATCGGTCTCGTTTACTTAACGATGTTGATCACGTTTGGTCGAGCACGTATTCCGTTCATCATCCTCTCTTCCCTCATATTCGTTCCTGTTGGAGCAATTGGAGGATTATACTTGATCAACGAACCATTGTCTGTAAGTGCGATGATCGGAATACTCATGTTGATTGGTATCGTTACGACGAATGCGATCGTATTGGTAGACCGCATCGGACAGAACCGTGAGATTAAAGGTATGCCGGTTCGTGAAGCGTTATTAGAAGCTGGTAAAACCCGTTTACGTCCGATATTAATGACAGCATTTGCAACAATTGCAGCATTGATTCCGCTTGCATTAACAACATCTTCAGGAACGCTGATTTCTAAAGGATTGGCGATTGTTGTAATCGGTGGTCTAACGACTTCTACACTATTAACGTTGATCATCGTACCTGTTCTATACGAATTATTCTTCAGAAGACAGGCGAAGCGTGAAAAAGCAAAATTAAATGCATAAATAAAAGAGTACAGCTCGGTTTTTACTGCCGGCTGTACTCTTTTTTTATCTAACCCTTTCTGTCAGTAATGTTATTATCTCCATAGCCTCCATACCTCACATTAGAGTATGCCGAATATCGTTTAAATAAGTACCCTTCTTTATTCTAAAGCACTAAATATCTCTCATCACTTTGCACATCGGGACTAAAGACCTTGTTTCGGTCTCTCTACTTATGGGAAATATATCAGCAATCATTTCATTGAGGAGGCTTACGACTATGAGACAAATCTGCTCTCAAAAAGTGAAAGTTACCGCTAAGTATACAGTGAGTAAAGCCATTGAAATTATGCATTCTGCCAAGAGACTTAACAGCCAGCTTTTTTTAAGTAAAGACGGTATTACTATTCACGCCTCTGGATTATCACAGCTCGTATCATTTTTTTTAACGCTAAAAGAAGGAGATTCTTTTCTTTATATTGTTGAAGGTGCTGATGCTGAGTCAGCCATGAGTCTGATCTTACCTCAAGAACAACTACTTTCTTAATTCCTACAACCCTATCTTTGCTTTCATCTTCTTCTTAAAGAGCATAGGTAGAGCGACAAGGACAAATAAAAGGGTAGTTCCAATCCAAACGACTTTTTTGCTTCCCGACGTCATCGACGTACCTAAATACGTGTAAGCAATTGTTCCAGGAATGATTCCAATTGCTGTAGCGATCGCATAGTCTTTAAACTTTACATTTGTTAATGACGTTAAATAACTTACCAAATCATAATTTAATACCGGAAGCAGCCTTAACAATAGAACGAAACGAATGCCTTCTCTCTCAATCTTGTTGCGTACTTTCTCGTAGTTTTCGTTTTTCCATTGTTTATTTTTCTTAAAACGGCCAAGGCGGTTGATCGCGAAATATGTTAGGAGTCCTCCTCCTAACGATCCGAGATATGTATACAGACATCCCCAATAAAAACCAAACGATAAGCCGCTTGTAATGGCAAATATGGAAGATGGAAATAACACAAATGGCCTCAATGTATAAAGGACAACAAAGATAAAAGGTGCGATCCATCCCCACTGTACAATCCAATTTCTAAATTCTTCAGGACTAAATCCCTTATAATTTTTTTGCAGCCAGAGAACTAAAGTGATTAAGCCAGCAATTATTAACGCAAGATATAGCCACTTTTTTGTAGGTTTCATGTTTCCTCCATGTGAAAATTTCATTTAGTAAGCATTTTTCCTTCTTATGCACATATCCATACATAGTGTGATTGGCAAAGGAGGTTATTGATCATGATTGTAAAAGCTACTCGACCTATTTATGCAGAGCGCGCTGCTAAACTTGTTGAACTAACAGGCAGTTTTAAAGAATCCATCTATTTGCAAAAAGGGGATCGGACAGCTGACGGAAAAAGCTTTCTCGGTATCATCGCATTGTCTATCTATCCAGATGACTACATCGAAATTATCTGCGATCCGCCTAATACGGAATTAAAAGAAAAAATACTCTCGTCTGGACTTTTCGCAAGCTGTAAATCTTAATCTTATTGCTCTTATTATTATCTTATTACACCGAACTCCTATTTGGCTAATTCTTCCTGACTTATAACTTGTAAAATGCCAACTGAGTTAGGCTACTAATATCAACTATAGTGGGGTGACGTGATCTTTGCACTGCGCCTGGATGCATTCTTTTTCGCGGCCACACGAGTATGATGAATATGTAATAAAAATAAGGGCTTCGCATGAAAATCAATCCCATGCGAAGCCTTATTTTTCCTGTTTAAGAAGAAACACTCTGAATCTCACGGTTTATTATAATTCGTTCAGCGCTGCATTAAGAGAGTTAATTCTTGTTTGAAGCGGTATTTTTGCTTCATTTAGCATTTTTTTGTAAATATCCAATATCATAGTACTGTACGTTGTGCCTGGAATGGCCCATTTGCCGTTCAGCTGTGCCCATGTCACGGCACTGCCTCTCTGAACATATTGAAACCTCGGATCAACCATAGGATATTGTGAAGGCAGAGGCTGTGTAGAGCTATATGCAAACAAGTGCTGAATGTGAGCTAAAACGCCTTCTTGAGGAGTCTTAAACACGGCTGATTCGTTCTTACCTGTCGCACCGATTCCTGCATAATTATTCTGTGAAGCTTTAACGTTTCCTTCAAAGCGGAAGTACCCTGTTTCTTGAATGGCCTGAGCGAATGCTACATCTCCTCTGACCCCGTATACTTGTCCGATCTGAACGTAAAGAGCAGCAACAGATGGCGCATTCGGATTGACCTTCTTAACAAATCGATCCATCTCTTCTGCAGATAGCAACGATGAGCCTTGTATCGTTAGTCCCTTTGGAGGCGCTGGTTTTGGCGGTTCTGGATTTGGCTTTGGTGTTTCTGGACTTGGCTTTGGCGGTTCTTGGACTGGAGGCGGCTGATTTGTATTCTTCTCTACTACATAAGCATCCCCGACACCTGCTGAACGTATCTTTTTAGCAAAATTCTCTGCGTATTCTCTATTCTGAAAAGCTCCGGCTTGAACTCTGTAATAGGTTTTGTTTCCGCTAGTTATTTCGTCAATAAAAGCTGTAACATTTTGTTTAGCTAAAAGTGAAACACGAGCAACCGCATTCTCTTTTTGTTCAAACGCACCTGCGATCACATTGAAGATTTGTGTCTGTGTAATCTTTGCCTGTTTTTTTGGAAGAGAAAGACTTTGTGCGATTCCTTGTGCAATGGCTATAGACAATTCGTTTTGAAAATCTTCTCTTTTTAAAAGTGCCACGTTTTTCTCATTATCCATGAAAAGTACTTCTAGTAAGACAGCAGACTTTTTCGTTTCACGAAGCACGTGAAAGTCAGCCTGTTTTTGTCCTCTGTCTCGCACACCGTACTTACTCATAACAGCGGTGACTGATGCATGTAAAATATTTTGTATTCTTTTCGTTTCGGCGTCTGCACGCTGGTGCACATAGCTTTCAAAGCCTTCTCCTCCACCGGTGTTCTGGTGGATGGACACAAACAGCTCTGCATTCTTGCTGTTTGCTAAATTCGTTCTTTCCTCTAATGATACAGTTGTATCAACTGTTCGAGTCATGATGACCGTCACTTCATAGTTGTTTTGAAGATTCGTTTGTATCTTTTTGGCGATTGCCAGATTATATATTTTTTCAAAATACTCTTTGTTTACCGCTCCTGGATCATTACCTCCATGGCCCGGGTCAATAATTATGACTTTCAAATTGTCACCTTCTTTTTTTTCCGATAGAAGCGCTTTTTGAAATGAAAATGGCGCTTACTTCTATTAAAAAGGATTTGGCGGTATACTAAAAGAGCCATATGACTATTTTTATAAAATTGGATATTTGACTAAGGTGGGTAACAGAATGGAAGCTGCTTTATTTGGAAGTGTTTTATCTGCATTAGCAACCGGTTTTGGTGCACTGCCTGTTCTCTTCTGGTCTCAGGTAACACACCGGTTCCGCGACATATTGCTTGCTCTTACCGCAGGTATCATGGTCGCTGCTTCAACGTTCAGCTTGATTCCTCAAGCTCTTGAACTATCAAACTTAACTGTACTTACAATCGGTATCACACTTGGTACCCTAACTCTCTTACTTTTAGAAAGGTTCGTTCCGCACGTTGATCTTGATCATTCTAAGATTTTTAAGGGCATCGATGCTAAAGCGTTCCTTGTCATTGCTGCGATCACCTTGCACAATTTGCCTGAAGGTCTTTCTGTTGGGGTCAGTTATGCTAGTGAAAATACCGGGCTCGGCGGTTTGATCGCATTTGCGATCGGACTTCAAAACGCACCAGAAGGTCTGTTAGTAGCCCTTTTTCTCATTCATCAAAATATGAACCGATTTAAGGCTTTCCTTATCGCAACATTAACAGGTGCTGTTGAAATCGTTACGGCTTTGCTTGGGTATGTGCTCACCTCTTATGTAGAGAATCTTGTCCCTTACGGCCTTTCCTTTGCAGCTGGTGCCATGCTCTTTATCGTCTATAAAGAACTCATTCCTGAAAGCCATGGTGATGGTCACGCTCGATCTGCTACATTATCATTTATTGCTGGTCTCTTAATCATGATTTACTTAACTCAAATCTTTGGATAATAATAAACAGCAAAAACTATCTTTAGCGTTAGTTTTTGCTGTTTTTTTTACGCCTATATTTTTTATGTGTCTATGCGTATTCAACATCCATAATGTCAGTCACTTTTAAGATATGCATCCTTTTTTCTTCATTCAGCACCCTTAACTCTTTTTTGTATTCGTCTATATAATGCACATGGCCTATAAGCACGAGCGCCCTGCCTTTTTCAAAATACGTAAACTTCAGCGCTTGGTTCTCTTCCATCGCAACACAGATTGTCTCATTGAATTCTTCGTACTTTTGTTCATCTAATTCTGGCTTTCTTCCATAGTCCAGACCGTCTTGATGCTCTCTTAACATTTTTACATGCTCCGGCAGCATCATTGCCGTCCACTTAATCGTTCCTCTGTCACGAATCACCGTTCTTCCGCCCCCTTATGCCTTATGTCCGCCTAAAAGTCGGCTTCTGTATAATGCTGTTCCTCCTTTTGTATAAGAAACAGCCCGCAGAAGAGAGTTGGAGCCGTATTTTTGCCGAATATCATCCATAACATAGCCGATCTTTCTTTTCTTTGGATGATCTAAAGAAAACAAAGTAAGCTGTGTTTCTGTATCTTCACAGACATTAGAAAGGGCGATTGAAATCTTACGCACCGTCTCTCCCCGATAAAAGGTTTGAAGAAGCTCTAGACACACTTCATACAGCTCCATCGTGATATTAGATGGCTGATCGATTGATTTAGAACGATGAAAGCCGCCACCACCTTCATCTTTGCTGTACCCTAGCCCAAAACTGATCGTCCTTCCTGCTTTTCTTGCCCTTCTCGCACGCCTTGCCACCTCTTCACACATCTCCAAAATGACATGTTTGATCTCCGTTATATCCGTATAGTCACGAAGTAAAATCTGGCTTTTTCCGTAGCTGACCTGACCTTGCATGATGGGCGCACCAATTTCAGACAGATCGATGCCCCATGCATGGTGATACAGCTGATTTCCCATGATCCCGAATTTTTTCTCTAAAAGTTCAAGAGGATAATGCGCGAGGTCACCGACTGTTACAATACCCATCCTGTTTAAAGTCCGCTCTACTCTTGATCCGATTCCCCACATCTGGCTTAGTGGAGATAGATGCCATAATTTCTTCTCTACATCTTCATACCCCCACTGCGCCACTCCTTTTTTCTTCGCTTCAAGATCGAGACAAAGCTTTGACATGAGCATGTTCGGGCCGATTCCGATCGCACACGGCAATCCAAACTCTCGCCAGATGTCACGGCGGATCCTCTCAGCAAGTTCTTGTGCACTTCCCCATAACCTTTCTGTTCCATCAGCTTGAAGAAAACTTTCATCCACGCTATATGTGTGGATCGACTCTGGCGGAACATAGCGGTGCAGCATCTTCGTAATCTCCATCGATCTTTCTAGGAAATAAGCCATCTGCGCGTTTACAACGATAATGTTTTTATTCTTTGGAATCTCAAACAGCCGGTTGCCTGTGCGAATACCAAAATCAGCCTTCAGTCTCGGTGATGCTGCAAGCACCACGCTTCCCTGTCTCTCCGTATCCCCTACTACTGCCAAATGACATGTCAGCGGATTTAACCCTAAGCGAACAGCAGCACAGCTTGCATAAAAACTTTTCATATCCATACATAAGATCGTGCGCTTAGGCATTTCATCATAGTTCATTCGACACACCCCTTTCATCACTATACGAACATCTGTTCTTTATATGTATACCCATTTTAACCGAATATATGTTCTTATAACAATGGTAATTTTTTCAGCAAATTTTGCAGATTGACGTTTTTGAGCCAAAAGTCTAGGATTTATAAGGAAAGATAGGTGAAGAAATGAACCGTTTATTGATAAGAAAAATGATCCAACAATCGCTGAAGGATTATTTATGGGAAGAAGAAAATTGTATATTGTCGGAGAAAGAATGGAGAAATCTCGAAGAAGAAGTCTTGCGTCAGATGCATGAGGAAGATCAAAATGAGGCTGTTTACAGCATCATTCAGGACGTTGTGTATGCTTATTTTACAAATAAATAAGCAGGTTCCGCCTTTTGAAAAGGAAACCTGCTTATTTTTGATGTTGGTGTGAGAGGTTTAGACTGTGATCGATGAGATTTTAAGCGGCAATCCATAAGTTTCGGGCTGTAATCCACGAGTTTCGGACTTTAATCCACGAGTTTCGAGCTCCAATCCACGAGTTTCATCATCAGCTCTAAAAGTCTTCCAAAACTTTAGTTTACATAATAAAATTATTGTAACTTACTTTTGTCTAAACGATTTTCCACCTAGTGTTTCAATCAATTTTGGCATGACTTGATACATAGTACTTCCTACGTTCATCCACCATGGAAGATTGATCTCACGAACGGGACGCTCCATCGCTTTAACGATTTTTTCGGAAACATGCGAAGGCTGAAGCATCAGTTTTTGAACGTTTTTAACGTAATTGCCAGACTGATCAGCAAGTGTAAAGAAGTTTGTAGCGATCGGTCCAGGGTTGATGGTTGTCACGTCTACCCCTTTATGTGCGACTTCCAAACGCAGCCCGTTTGAGAATCCTAACACAGCATGTTTCGTTGCTGCGTATACGCTGGATTTTGGTGTTGAAATCTTACCTGCCTGAGACGCAATATTCACGATATGGCCGCTTCCTCTTTGAAGCATGTGAGGCAGAACAGCTCTCGTACACGCCATAAGCCCAAGAACGTTCGTTGAAAACATTCCTTCGATATTTTTCCATGGCGAATCTACAAACTCTTCAAAAATACCATAGCCCGCATTGTTCACTAAAATATGTATGTTTTCATGTTCACTAAGGATCGTTGAGAAAACCTCCTCAACGCTTTCTGTGTTTGAAACATCTAAAATATAATAAGGCGCTTTTATATTCGTAGCTTTTAAGATGGCTTCCTGTACAATTTTTAGCTGATCTTCTCTTCTTGCAGTTAGGATGGGAGTTGCTCCTTTTTTAGCAACATCCATAGCAAGGTGAGCGCCGAGTCCCCCTGATGCTCCTGTTATCACCACGACTTTATTTCTTAATGTACTCATCTTGTAACTCCTGTTCTGAGATAATGTAATATCTTGTTCTCTTCCTCTACTCGTACTCTTTCTTCTGCTTGAAGCAGATCAAGATGCCCAACAACTTCGGAAACTACTAAACCGAGCTGCTTTTCATATAGTTTTGGAAACAGACGTCGACACAGTTCAAAAACGGTTAACGGCTCATCACTCAACAGATGTTCAAGCGCTCTTGCACGCTCGGTATGATCGTGAAGGCGTTTTGTGATCAACTGTGTTGCATTCTTAAAAGGTTCCCCGTGTCCAGGGTATACCGTTTTTAAGTTCAGCGTCATTAAGTATTGCAACGTCTCTCGGTATTGGAGCAATGTTCTTGGCCGTTCAGTTTCGTTCAAAGCAGGCGGTTCTAATAGGGCATTGGACGAAATATGAGGCAGAAGCACATCCCCGCCAATTAAGATACCTTCTTCTTCATGATAGAGAGAAAGATGATCTGGGGCATGGCCAGGCGTCTTAAGAAAGATAAACCCATCGTGACCAGGCACTTCATCACCAGGTAAAGGCAATTTGTCTGGAACAAACGTGCTTGAAAACGTACGATATTTCCGCAGCTTTAACAGTTCTAACCTTCCAAGAGCATCTGGCACTCCGAAAGAATGGTAGAGATTAGTATAAAACGTTTCTCCCTGTTCAATAAAATGGCGGTCGCCACTAACATAAGGAACAGCTTCTTTAAGCATGAGGGTAGGAACACCATTGTCTTGTATCTCTTTTGACAGACCCGCATGATCAGGGTGGTAGTGTGTGCAGATATAATGATCTAGATCTTTAAAAGTGAGCCCGTGATCCTTTAGGGTAGCGATGAGCTGTTGTCTGCTTTCTTCGGTTTTTGCTCCAGAATCAACAAGCGTAACCGCATCACTTTTTAGGAGGACACAGTTTACAGGACCTACATCAAACGGTGTAGGAAGCGTAATCGGGATAATTGCTGTTTTTTGAGTCATCTTTTCCTCCAAATAAAATAACTAGTTGACATACATATAGAAATCATAGCATAATGTTTTTTAAAATATAAAAGAAATGCCAATTATGGCCAATAAATAAATGCGTTGAAAGGGATTAGTACGTAATCTCCTCCGTTTAGAGAGTGGAATCCATAGGCTGCAAGATTTCACCGTAAAGGAATTACTGAACCTGCCCTGGAGCAGTCTGGAGAAATCCGGCGCAGTTCTGCGATAAAGACATCTTGAGCGGGCAATCAATCATGCCAACAAAGGTGGTACCACGGATCACTCCCATCCGTCCTTTATATTAGGACTGGGAGTTTTTTTATACTCAAAATTTCTGGGAGGGATTACCCGTGGGAACAGAAAAAATAACGTTTATTGGTGCCGGATCGATGGCTGAGGCCATTATGGAAGGATTGATCAAAAAAGAAAAATGGCAAGCTGATTTGATTACGATAAAAAATCGAAGTAATACACAACGAGTGAATGATCTTCAAGTAAAGTATGGTGTAGTACCGGCTTCAACGATAGAAGAAGCAGTCGTTGGTGCTGACATTATCATTCTTGCCGTGAAGCCAAAAGATGCGCAAAATGCGGTAAATAACATCAAGCCGTTTGTTAAGAGTCACCAGCTGATCATTTCCGTCATGGCAGGCATATCCACTGAAACACTTACAAATTGGCTTCATCTTCATAACCCTGTCATGAGAGCGATGCCAAATACATCCGCATCGATCGGACATTCTGCAACTGCACTCTCCTCAGGAATATATGCAGAGCAATCGCATATTGAGAAATCACTTGAACTGTTTGAGACGATTGGAACGGTTACTCTTGTCCCTGAAGAAAAACTTCATATCGTTACAGGCCTCTCTGGAAGCGGTCCTGCCTATGTTTACTATATCGCTGAAGCCATGCAAAAAGCGGCTGAAGAATTAAATCTTTCTGAAGAAGAAGCAAAGACTTTAATCTCACAAACGCTTTTAGGTGCATCTCTTATGCTTAAACAAACAACAGATTCTCCAATAGAGCTTAGAAGAAAAGTCACCAGTCCTGGCGGCACGACTGAGGCAGGAATCGGTAAACTTGAGCAATATGGAGTTCAAGATGCCTTTTTAGCTTGTATCAAAAAAGCGGTGAAACGTTCAGAAGAATTAGGAAGAATGAACTGATCGTTAACGGGCTGTCTCTTGAAATGAAATATCCTTAAACACACCGTTCGGAGTTAACGTAATCGTTATGATGACTCCCTTTTCTGAAGCACCTTTCTTGATCCAAAGCTTAAATCTTTCGACAATATCTTCATTTTGAGCGGTCGTTCTTCCAACATATAAATAATCCACGATATCATAATCGGGGTAGCGTTTCCCTGTTTCGAAAACAGCGAGCCTTCCCCATTTTGCATAAGCAGGTTCTTGTATCCTTGAACTTTCTGCTGAGACTGTAATCGGAAGTGAGTTACACACTAGAAAACTGGCCATGATCCAGCAGACTAACTTGATAGAAATCTTCATCATACCAACTCCTTTTCGTTATTTTGCACCAATTCTCTAGTTTTCTCTGCAGAAATTGACGATTAGAAAAAATTGACAAGCCCTTTACTTACTCTTTATCATCTAAGTAGAAGCTAGAGCTAGATTTAGGGAGGGATTTGTGTGACCGAAGTTGAAGTTTCCCAAAGATACCTTGAATTGCGCGTTCAGTTTGAAAAGTTCACGAAACGATCTCTTACTGACAAAGAGCTTGTTTTTATCCACTGGCTGACAGAAAAAGGAGCCACTGTTGAAGAACACAACAGAGAAGAAAAAAAGAAGCGTTCTAGACGCAGAAAATAACTCACCCTTCCTCTACAAACAGGAAGGGTTTCTTTCATTCTGTCTTTTCTTATGTTGGTCTATGAAGATAGTTGAATTCCGCTTCAGATTGCTCGCTTTCCATGGGGCGTGCGGTGAGCCTCCTGCCGCTACGCGCCTTTAGGAGTCTCCACCTGACCGCTCGTCCCATAGGAGTCGGCAACCTTCCGCTCCATTCAACTTGCATAGAAAGATAAAAGAATATATTCAAAGTAATAACCCTTTAGATTAGTAAAGCTTTTAGATTCTTGTCTCCTTTGACAGTTGATTGGAGTGTAAGGTGCGTGGCTACCACATGAGGAGATACTTCCTGCAAGGCATGCGACGAGAAAACTTACTACGAAGTATCAATTGTAGACGCAGGAGCAAGGAACTTCTTAAGGCGGTCAGGTGAGACACTTAGTGGCGCGAAGCGACAAGTGGTTCGCCGGTCGCCCCGCGGAAAAGGAAGCACCTGAAACGGAACTCAATCACTTTCATAAGGAACAAAGTTTACTGTGGAGCCTTTCATTTTATCTCCGTTTTCTTTTAGCTTATACTGTCTTTAATCTTTTTCTATGAAGGGAGCTTACATTCTTGACCTATATATTTGCTCATAGAGGATCTAGTAAGGATTGTCCTGAAAATACGATGGCTGCATTCAAAAAAGCATTTAAAGATGGTGCTGATGGGATCGAACTTGATGTACAGCTATCTAAAGATGGTGTACCTGTCATCATTCATGATGAGAAGCTCGATCGTACGACGAACCGAAAAGGTTATGTTGTTGATTACACGTATGATGAACTAGCGGAACTAGATGCGGGCAGCTGGTTTTCAAAGTCGTTTAGCAAAGAATCCGTTCCTTCTCTTCAGCTATTCTTAGAATGGATAGCCCCGCTGCCTATGTTGCTTAATATCGAATTAAAAAACAATATCATCGAATATAACGGTCTTGAAGAAAAGGTACTTCAATTGTTGCATCACTATGGAATGATGGATCGTACTGTGATCTCCTCATTCAATCATTACAGTTTGGTCAAAATTAGAAAAATGAACGGTTACGTGCAGACTGCTCCCCTATACTCTTCTGGATTATTTGAACCGTGGGAGTATGTTAAAGCGGTTTGTTCACAAAGTGCGCACCCGAACTATAAATCTCTGCACCCTTACATTATGAAAGGTTTTAAAACAAATAATATTCCTGTTCGTCCATATACGGTAAACAGTCAAAAGTGGATGAAGTATTTTTTTGAGTGGGACACCGAAGCGATCATAACCGACTATCCGATTCTAGCAAGAGAACTGTTGAACAGCCTTCAACCACATTCAAAGAGCAGATTTCTTCAAAAATAGTGATCAAACGTTTTACAATGAGAAAGAAAAGGAATGTTGTTTTAAAAAGTTTGTGCTAAAAGAAAAAGGAGTTGTTTCATATTCAACCGTTATTGTTTCAACCATTGACAATCCGTGACGTAACGTTAAAAAACCGGATCGTAATGTCACCTATGTGTATGTATTCTTGTTACGAACAAGATGGAATTGTTACCCCTTGGCATATGACTCATTATACGTCCAGAGCAATGGGTCAAACCGGGCTTATCATGACAGAAGCAGCAGCCGTTAGCCCTCAAGGAAGAATAAGTGCTGAAGACTTAGGAATCTGGGATGACAGCCATGTAGAAGGTCTGTCTAAACTCGTTTCAGCCATTCAAGAAAATGGCTCAAAAGCAGCGATTCAGATCGCCCATGCAGGTCGTAAAGCTATGATAGACGGGCCGATTATTGCCCCTTCTGCTATTGCTTTTTCTGAAAAGATGAAGACTCCAGAAGAAATGTCACTTCAGCAGATCGAAGAGACAGTGAATCAATTTAGAAGTGCGGCAAAAAGAGCGAAGGCAGCAGGTTTTGATGTGATTGAGATCCACGGAGCTCACGGATATTTGATTAATGAGTTCCTTTCACCTCTGTCCAACAGAAGAAGTGATTTTTATGGAGGCAGTCAAGAAAATCGCTACCGATTTTTACAAGAGATCATTGCTGCTGTCAGACTAGAATGGGAAGGTCCGCTGTTTGTTCGTATATCAGCGAATGATTATCATCCAGAAGGAAATACACCAGAAGATTTTGTAACCTATTCGAAGTGGATGAAAGAAGACGGGGTCGATCTTATCGACTGTAGTTCAGGAGCTGTTGTACCAGCGAAGATTCCAACGTTCCCTGGTTATCAAGTTTCTTTTGCAGACAAAATTAAAAACGAAGCTGAAATTGCAACAGCAGCTGTTGGTTTGATCACAACAGGTAGGCAGGCAGAAGAAATCTTACAAAACAAACGAGCTGATCTTATTTTTATCGGTCGAGAGTTTTTGAAAGATCCGTATTGGCCTCGATCAGCAGCACAAGATCTCGGAACAGAGATCGAAAGTCCAAAACAATATGAACGTGGTTGGTAAGAATGCGATGGAAAGCTGGCTCTTTGAAGAGTCAGCTTTTCTTATTCATATGAAACATTCCTCTTAATAACATGGTTCAGCCATTTATACAGCAAAATGCAGATTAAAAGCCATGTTCCTCCAGCCGCAAACCCACCTAGAACATCTGTAGGATAGTGAACTCCTAAATATACTCTGCTAAAACCGACCGATCCAATAAAAAGGGCAGTAACGACATACATAAACTTTCGATATCTGTACAACAAAGAATAGTTTTGTACAAGAAGATAGGTAAGCAAACCAAAAAAAGCGATGGAGATCATAGCATGCCCGCTTGGAAAGCTATACCCTGTAATTTCAATAACACGATCGTACATCGGTCTGTCTCTTTCAAACCATTCTTTAAACCATTGATTTTCAAAGCGAATACCGAATAGACAAATGCCTAACACGAACGGTTCTATCCACTTTCTTTCACCGATCAGCCAGATTACAGCAAAGAAGATAAAGATCGCATACTGATACGGTCGTGAAGCGATGTTTGTCAGGAAAGTAAAGCTATCATTTAGAGCAGGCTGATGGATGACAGACACATTTTTCATTGCCCACACATCAAGAACTTCTACTCTTGATTGTTCGTAAACAGAGGCAAACAGAATAAAAAGTCCGAGGCAAAGCGCAGTTAACATTACTGTTCTAATCACGCTGTTCTTAAAGATCATGAAACGATCAGCTCCTGTTACTTTTTTCCCTTTTTTATGATGCCTTCTCCATGCTTTCTCTCAATAGAGGACAATACATCGTGAAGGAGAGCATCTTTTTCGTTCTTTTCGACAGAGAACAGATCAAGCTGATAAGTAGCTTGATCTTTTTCCACTACCTCTGTAGCAGTTATACCTAATAGACGAACAGGTTCATGATTCCAATGTCTGCGAAAGAGCTCGACCGCTGATTTTTGGATATCTATTGAATGCTGTGTTCCGTTTGCGAGCATCTTGCTTCTCGTAATCGTTTTACGATCGCTATAGCGAATGGTGATCGCGAGGGTTAGTGCTACATACCCTTTTGTTTTAAGCCGAGACGATACTTTTTCCGCGAGCTTCTTAAAAACAGCTTCTGATTCCGTAACAGAGACAAGATCTTCACTCAATGTCGTAGAACTGCCAATCGACCGATAATCACTGGCAGCACTTGGATCAACTGGACGCGTATCGATGCCGTTTGCTCTTTCTTTCATCTTGATACCATTGATTCCAAAACGAACCTTTAGTTCATAATCTACGGCATCTGCCAGATCTTTTATTGTCATGATGCCATATTTGTTTAACTTTTCTTCGGTTTTCTTGCCGATTCCGTGCATTTCCCCCACTTTTAGCGGCCAAAGCTTCTCTCTGAGATCTCTCTTTCTAAGAACAGTGATTCCGAGCGGTTTCTTCATATCGGAAGCTGTTTTAGCTAGAAATTTATTAGGACCGATTCCGATCGATGATGGCAGATTCAGCTCATTCAATAACCTTGATTGAATCTCTTTTGCCATTTCAAGTGGTTCTTGGCAGTCTGTCACATCCATATAGCCTTCATCGATGGAAACAGGCTCTACCTTTTCTGTATATTCCTGCAGAAGCTGAAACATGCGTGATGAATACATTTTGTATGTTTCAAAGTCTGGGGGTACAACAACAAGATTGGGACAAAGCTTTCTAGCTTGCCAAAGTGGCATCGTTGTTCTAACACCTTTTTCCCTCGCTTCATAACTGCATGTTACGATGATCCCTTTTCGTTCTTCTACATTTCCTGCTACCGCAACTGGCTTTCCTCGAAGATCAGGGTTTTCAGCCATTTCTACTGAAGCGTAGAAGCTGTTCATGTCCACATGAAATATGATTCTTCTTTTAGACCCAGGAGACTGAAGCACATGAACACTCCCTTTATCAAAACTTATCTATTAGTATATGTTAGAACAGACTTTAAAAACAAAAGGAAAGACTGTCTACGCAAAAGAAAAAGACAAGGTATCTACCTTGTCTTGTGAAGCCGCTTACCAGTATCTTCTACCCATTCAACAAATTCTTCACCATGAAAATGCTTGTTTAAATCTTTATGTAATTGAATCAGATCTCGATAGAATTCTTTTTTACTTTCATCTTCCATCCATTTTTGAAGAAAGCCGTATATTTGACAGTTGAAGCTCGTGGACTCTTTATGTTTTACCATACCTTCATCTGTTAAATAAACATAAGATATTCGGCGGTCATCGTTCTTTTTCTCTAATCTCACATAGCCTTTATCTTTTAGTCGTTTGATCACTTGCATAACTGTAGATACATCCCACAATCCGTAATAAGCGATCTTAGAGATCGTAATGTCTTCTTCAAGTGAAACAATCCATAAAATATGTTGCTCGGCTTGAGTTAATCCAATGGCTTTCGCTGCTTTCTGCCAATCTTCTTCTAAAACTTTATAAACGCCACGCATATAATTGACCATCATATGCATGTCAGATAGTTGACTCATCCCATTTCCTCCCCCGAAATAAGATTCTTTTAAATTTCCAATATTTTCATTTACATGATAAAAACATCTTACATAAATCATAAAGTGACTGTCAACTTTTTGCGACATTTTGTTCTAAAGAGCAACAAAAACAGGCAACAAGGCCTATTCAACAATAAAAACTTGGCGAAATTCCGCCAAGTTTCGTCATTTTTCTTATTCGCCAGCTGTTATTTCGATAACCGCAAGTACCATTTCTGCGGTCTTCGTCAATTCCTCAATCGGCATTCTTTCATTCGTTGTATGAATCTCTTCGTAACCTACAGCTAGATTTACAGTTGGAATACCGTGACCCGCGATAATGTTCGCATCACTTCCGCCACCACTATGAAGAAGTCTGTGTGGACGTCCGATCTTCTCAGCAGCTTTTTTAGCCACTTCTACAACATGATCACCTTCACCAAACTTAAACCCAGGATACATCACTTCGATCTCAACTTCTGCACGTCCGCCTAATTCTGCAGCAGCTGATTCATAAGCTTCTTTCATTTTTGCTGTTTGAACTTCCATTTTCTCGTTGATCAATGAACGAGCTTCAGCAAGGACGAACACAGTGTCACAAACGATATTTGTTTGCTCTCCTGTACCTCCACCATGAAAATGGCCGATGTTTGCTGTCGTTTCTTCATCAATTCTGCCAAGCGGCATGCGAGCGATCGCTTTCGCTGCAATCGTGATGGCTGACACTCCTTTTTCAGGAGCCACACCTGCATGTGCCGATTTACCATAGATCTTTGCTCGAACTTTTGCCTGTGTAGGAGCGGCTACAATAATATCTCCAACCGGTCCGTCACTGTCTAGAGCAAAACCGTATTTTGCTGTGATTTTAGACGCGTCCATCGCCTTTGCTCCAACTAATCCAGATTCCTCTCCTACCGTAATGATAAATTGAATATCACCATGAGAAATGTTGTTTTCTTTTAGCACTTTAATCGCTTCAAACATAGCAGCAAGACCTGCTTTGTCATCCGCTCCAAGAATCGTAGTTCCATCCGTTACTACATATCCGTCTTTTATAGAAGGTTTGATCCCGTTACCAGGAGTAACTGTATCCATATGAGAAGTGAAATAGATCGTGTCAACGCCTTCTTTATTTCCTTTTAACGTACAGATTAAATTTCCTGCTGCGTGCTCTGTTGTTGATTCAGCATCATCTTCATAGACTTCAACTCCGAGCTCTTCAAATTTCTTTTTAAGAACGATTGAGATCTCTTTTTCATGTCTAGTCTCTGAGTCGATCTGAACAAGCTCTAAAAATTCGTTTAACAAACGGTCTGCATT
Source organism: Fictibacillus halophilus (assembly GCF_016401385.1). Classification (NCBI taxonomy): domain Bacteria; kingdom Bacillati; phylum Bacillota; class Bacilli; order Caryophanales; family Fictibacillaceae; genus Fictibacillus; species Fictibacillus halophilus. The sequence goes on from NZ_JAEACF010000001.1 coordinate 1,883,622, forward strand.
TACCATTTATGTATTCCCTCGCTTCTTATAGTGGTATGTTTCCATGCTTTTTGTAAGGTCTGTCTTCGCTCTTGTTGCGCAGCATGTCAAGCGCCTGAATACACTTGATTCTCGTTTCTCTCGGATCAATAACATCATCCACCATCCCGTTTGCAGCAGCGATGTAAGGGTTAGCAAATTTCGTACGATACTCTTCAATCTTAGCGGCCCTCGTCGCTTCAGGATCTTCGCTTCGTTCGATTTCTTTGGCAAAGATGATATTCGCAGCTCCCTGTGGCCCCATAACAGCAATCTCTGCATTCGGCCATGCAAATACTAAATCTGCTCCGATAGATTTACTGTTTAAAGCTACATATGCACCGCCATATGCTTTTCGAAGAATAATCGTTATCTTTGGAACAGTTGCCTCTGAGTAAGCATAAAGAATCTTTGCTCCATGACGGATAATGCCGCCATGCTCTTGTTTTACTCCTGGAAAGAATCCTGTTACATCCTCAAACGTGATGATTGGAATATTGAAAGAGTCACATAAACGGATAAATCGCGATGCTTTATCTGAAGAATCAATGTCTAGTCCTCCAGCCATGACTTTTGGCTGATTACATACTAATCCTATCACTTCACCCTTTATCCTTGCAAAACCTACAACTATATTTCTTGCAAATTGAGCATGAACTTCCATGAATGAATCCTTATCTACCACTTCTTGGATAACCGTTCTTACATCATAAGGCCTCGTGGAATCGAATGGAATGATCTCTGTAAGTTCTGGGCGATCATCCTCTTCATCTCCCCAAGGTAAGACTGGCGTTCTCTCTTTATTATTCTGCGGAAGGTAAGAGATTAAACGTCGAACATCTTCTAACACTTCTGATTCAGATGGTGCTGTAAAATGTGCGTTCCCACTCTTAGATCCATGAACTTCAGCGCCGCCTAGATCTTCAGAGGAAATCTTTTCCCCTGTTACAGTCTCGATTACTTTTGGTCCTGTAATAAACATCTGACTTGTTTTTTCCACCATAAACACAAAATCTGTGATCGCTGGAGAATACACCGCTCCCCCTGCACATGGTCCCATAATAACGGAGATTTGAGGAATCACACCAGAATAGATGCTGTTTCGATAAAAAATATGACCATAGCCATCAAGTGACATGACACCTTCTTGTATACGAGCACCTCCAGAATCGTTCAACCCGATAAAAGGAGTTCCGTTCTTAGCTGCAAGATCCATCACTGCAGCGATTTTTTTTGCGTGCATCTCTCCAAGTGCTCCGCCAAATACCGTAAAATCTTGAGCAAACAAATAAATGGGACGGCCATGAATCTTTCCGTAGCCCGTCACTACACCTTCTCCTGGCGCTTTCATACCAGAAAGGCCAAAGTCATGTGAACGGTGCTCCATGAAGGGATTTAGTTCAACAAACGTTCCTTCATCAAGTAAAAGATCGATGCGTTCTCGTGCCGTTAACTTTCCCCGTTCATGCTGCTTATCAATGCGGTCATCACCGCCGCCTAATTCAATCTCTGTTTTCTTTTCATAAAGTTCATTGATTTTGTCATAGATGTCCATTATTTTGCTTCCTCCTTACTTTTCGTCTTCTCACAAAGCTCAAACAACACTTTGTGTGTGGAAGAAGGGTGCATGAAAGCAACTGACGCACCGCCTGCGCCGGGAACAGCAGCATCATGAATCATCTTGATGCCGTTTGCTTTCATCTCATCGATCCGATCTTGGATGTTTGTAACGCCAAGAGCAACGTGATGGACACCTTGCCCACGCTTTTCGATAAACTGCGCGACAGGACTTTCTGCAGTTAGTGCTTCAAGCAGTTCTAATCTTGTCTCACCAATCTTTATAAAAGCCACTTTCACTTTTTGTGAAGGAACTTCCTCGATCGCTTCTAGTGTTAACCCCAGAACATTCACGTAGAACGGGAGCGCTTCATCTAAAGATTTTACAGCGATTCCAATATGATCGATCTTTTCTGGCGCCACTCCTGAAAACACTACTTCTGTAATCCCATCACGTTTATATACCGCTTGTTCGATAAATTTAGCTGTTTCGATCGTCGGGGTTCCTGGTGTGAATACTTTTTGGATCCCTTTAGACTCTAAGAAGGGAATGTCTTCCCATGGAATTACCCCACCACCGACAACGATAATATCGTCTGCTCCTTTTTCATGAAGAAGTCTCATCACTTCTGGAAAAAGTTCGTTGTGTGCGCCTGATAGACAAGATAAACCGATCGCATCCACGTCCTCTTGAACAGCAGCAGCAGCTATTTGTTCTGGTGTTTGTCTTAATCCTGTATAAATGACTTCCATTCCATAATCTCTTAACGCTTGAGAAACAACAAGTGCTCCTCGGTCATGACCGTCGAGTCCTGGTTTGGCAATTAAAACACGAATCGTTTTCTTCATCGTTTCTCCACTCCTCTCTATTTTTAGACCCCTGTATATTCTCCAAATTCTTCTCGAAGCACACCGCATATTTCTCCGATCGTACAATATGATTTTACACATTCAACGATGATCGGCATTAAGTTATCATCGCCTTTAGCTGCAGCACGTAATGATTCCAACTGAGCGCTCACTCGGTTTTGATCTCTCTTTGCTTTCAGTGCTTGCAACTTTTCTTTCTGTTTCTCTCCTAAAGTCGGATCCACTCTTAACAATTCAGGCTGTGGTTCATTTTCAATACTAAATTTATTCATGCCTACGATGATTTCTTGGCCACTCTCGATCTTTTTCTGAGTTTCATAGGACGTATGGTGGATCTCTCGCTGCATGTATCCTTGTTCAACGGCCGCAACCGCTCCACCCATCTGATTGATCTTCTCAATGTATTCGTTTGCTTTTCGTTCTAGTTCATCTGTTAAATGTTCTACGTAATAAGAACCTGCAAGTGGATCCACAGTATCAGCCACACCTGTTTCATGAGCTAAGATCTGCTGAGTACGAAGAGCGATTCGAGCCGAATCTTCAGTTGGTAGAGCAAGTGCTTCGTCTCTTGAGTTCGTATGAAGACTCTGCGTTCCACCTAGGACGGCTGAAAGTGCTTGGGTTGTAACTCGTACGATATTGTTATCAGGCTGCTGTGCCGTGAGGGTTGATCCTCCCGTTTGTGTATGAAAACGAAGCTGCCATGACTTTGGATTTCTTGCTCCATAATGTTCTTTCATAAGTTTAGCCCACATTCTACGAGCTGCTCTGAACTTCGCAACTTCCTCAAAGAACTGATTATGCGCGTTAAAGAAAAAGGCTAACCGCGGAGCAAAGTCATCGATATTTAGTCCGGCTTCTATCGCAGCATCCACATAGGCAAGTCCATTTGCAATTGTAAAAGCAAGTTCTTGCGCGGCATTCGCCCCAGCTTCTCGAATGTGATAGCCAGAGATGCTGATCGTATTCCACTTTGGTACAAATTCCTGACAATAGCCGAAGATATCTGTAATCAATCGCATAGAAGGCTTTGGTGGAAAAATATATGTACCACGCGCGATGTATTCTTTTAAAATATCATTCTGTATCGTTCCTGAAAGTTTTTCTGGACCTACTCCCTGCTTCTCAGCAACAGCGATATACATAGCGAGCAGAACAGAAGCAGGTGCGTTAATCGTCATCGAAGTACTTACCTTATCGAGCGGAATGTCTTTTAAAAGAGCTTCCATGTCTTCGATCGAATCAATCGCTACTCCTACTTTCCCTACTTCACCGCGTGACATCGAGTGATCTGAGTCATACCCGATTTGTGTAGGAAGGTCGAATGCTACAGAAAGCCCGGTCTGCCCTTGATCAAGCAAATAGCGAAAACGTTTATTCGTTTCTTCTGCCGAGCCAAAACCGGCGTATTGTCTCATCGTCCAGAATCTTGCACGATACATCGTGGATTGAGAGCCACGTGTGTATGGATATTCTCCCGGAAGCCCCAACGATTCCATTGGATAATGCTCTTCCTCTGTACCATACAGCCTTTCAACCTCTATATCTGAAGAAGTATGAAACCTTTCTTTTCGTTCTGGAAATCTATTCATTGATTGTGCGGTCTTTTCTTGCCATTCTTTTATACGCTGTTGTTTATCCATTAGAAGCCTCCTGTTTAACAAAGAAAAATAGTCTCAACATAACATCTTTCGTTTTGTAAGCGCTTTTTCCTGCTTGATACCGCAAATTTTCGACTAAATTTGCAAATTGGTATTTTAGGATTTCTTGTTTCTGCTTTCCAAACACGATACAATTAAGATGGAAATGTTTATAGGAGGGTAAAGGCTTTGAATCAAAAACTAATAAAAACGATTGTGTACATTATGATTATCTGTCTTGTTCTAAGCAGTCTTTTAACAGGAGTCGCTTTTTTCTTATAAAAATGGTTAACCCCCAGTCCTCGTTGGACTGGGGGTTTTACGTTACTGTTTTATGATATCTTCAAAGCTTTTTGCGGAGTGGATCACTTTTATCTTTGTGCCTATCTTTAGTTTGCTGTAAAGCTTCTGAACATCTTTTTCATACATACGTATGCAACCGGCCGTGACATATCTTCCGATGGCTGATGGATTATTATTTCCATGTATTCCGAAGGTGCGACCGTCCGTTCCGTTTGCGTCAAAACCGATCCAACGTGTGCCGAGCGGATTCGTTTTATCGCCACCTGGTATATCCTTTTTTCGATAATAAGGATCAACAGCTTTTACCGTGATTGTAAACTCGCCTTCTGGTGTTAGTTCTTTTGACTTGCCTGTTGCTACTTTATAGATTTCTTTAATCATCCCATCTTCAACGTATGCAAGTCTGTTGGATGTTTTGTTGATGATTACATAAGGGTCTCCTAAAGCATGTGCATCTCCGATCGGCCAAATTGGTGAAAATAACAAGATAAAAGCTAACTTGAGTTTTCCCATTTTTATCACCCTGTCATTTTTTACTTAGTATTTGTAAATGCAGGGGAAGTCATGAGTGGGTTTTTTTAGTTTTTTCTTAGGTGATTTTTGATAGAGTTGACTTTCGTTACAGTTGCTCGCTTTCCGCGGGGCAGGCGGTGAGCCACTTGCCGCTATGCGCCATTAAGTGTCTCACCTGACCGCTTGTCCCGCAGGAGTCTCGCACCTTTCACTACAGTCAACTGTTCAGTGATGAGAAGTAATCAAAATCAATACCTTAGTCGAAAATTACGTTAAATAATTTTAAAAAAAGTCTTAGCCTACTTCTTAAATTTACTTTTGATGATTAAGTAATCCTCGATGTCTTGAAGTAGCTGGTAGAGTTTTGAGCGTGTTTCGAATTCGTCTCTGTCTTTTGGTAGATGCATCTCTCGGAATTCTTGTCTCATCTTTTCGAGATCATCTAAAAACAAAACCGCTGTATTTCCTGGGTGTACGGCTGCGCTTAGGCGTTCGAAGAAGCTTCCTAGTTTTTCACACTGAACATATGTCTTATCGATGGAAGAAATGATCGGTAGCATTCGTTGGATGATCTCAAACTGTTTTTCTCTCATCTTAAAATAGTGATAATACTGGTTTTCGTAACGAAGAAAATGATTTTCAATGTCTCGAAATGCAATACTTTTCGCGTTTGAGATAAGATCTGCACATTCTGTAATCTCTTTTCCGTCCCATTCGTGTTTATCATGAGCCAAATACAGATGAAATTCATGAAAGATCACTTTGTATCTTTTTTCGAGTTCCCTTTGCATGTTTAACAGTATTTTTTCCACCGAAGGCATATAGAGATTCATGATTAATCCCATCCCTATACCAATTACGATGATGCTAAATTCGTTAAGCACGATTTCCCATGTGACCTTTTGTAGGGTGTATAAATGAAGGATGATGACCGACGATGTAATGATGCCTTCTTTCAGATTTAGGGAAACGAGTGTTGGAATGAATAGAATTAAAAGAACGGTTAGTGCATAAGGATGATAGCCGATCAGTGAAAAGATTGCACTCGCAAATCCAATTCCGAGTATACAAGCAGCAAATCTTTCCCATGAAGAGATGATCGACTTCTTCTTCGTTATCTTTATACAAAGAATGGTTAGTATACCGGCAGACGTATAAAAGTCTAACCCTAGCCACTCAGCTAAGGCGATAGCAAGACCTGCTCCGATTGCAGTCTTTAATGTTCGATAGCCAATAGTGAATTTCATAAAAAGCATGCCTTCTTTCCGATCTCGTTCTGCATCTTATACCATTATTCCACAGTTCAATGGAATTTAAGAAACGAAAAAGGACTTCAGCTAAGAAGTCCCTTTTTTAAGCATTATAGCACTTTTTCTAAGAAAGCTTTAGCTCGATCTGTTTTCGGATTTTCAAAGAAAATACCAGGTACTTGATCTTCTACTAATTTTCCATCGTCCATGAACAGAACCCGATCGGCAACTTCTTTTGCGAAGCCCATCTCATGTGTCACAATAACCATCGTCATGCCAAGCTTGACGAGGTTCTTCATCACTTGCAGCACCTCTTTTACCATCTCTGGGTCAAGAGCCGAAGTTGGTTCATCAAAAAGCATAACTTCAGGTTTCATAGCGAGGGCTCTCGCTATCGCCACCCGCTGCTTTTGTCCGCCAGAGAGGTTTGAAGGATAGCTGTTCGCTTTATCACTCAGTCCAACTGTTTTAAGAAGATCTAAAGCTTCCTTTTCAGCTTCACTCTTGGAGATCTTTAATACTTGCTGAGGCGCGAATGTAACATTTTCTAAAACGGTTAAATGAGGAAACAGATTGAAATGCTGAAACACCATCCCTATCTTTTTACGAAGGTGAAGTTCCATCTCTTTTATATCTTTACCTTCAATCTTAATATAACCTTCATCGTGTGTTTCTAAAAGATTCAAACAGCGGAGAAATGTAGACTTACCTGATCCTGAAGGCCCGATCACAGCGATAACTTCTCCTTTTTTTATCGAAGTTGATATCCCTTTTAACACTTCATTATTTCCGAATCTTTTTTTCAAACCTTTAACATCAATCACTCTTAGCAAGCCTCCTCTCCATAACTCGACCAGCCAACGTCAACATCATCACTAATAGATAATAAACAAGCCCCGCTAATAATAGAGGTTCAAAAAAGCGATAGTTGCTCGCCCCAACGATTTGAGCTCGTCTCATAATATCAAGCGCTCCAATAACGGAGACGATTGCTGATTCTTTTGTTAATGTAATAAATTCATTCATCAATGCCGGTAAAATGTTCTTGAAGGCTTGAGGTAGAATGATCTTCAGCATCATCGTGCGATATGGAACACCTAAAGCCATAGCAGCTTCTTTCTGTCCTTTGTCGACTGCATTGATACCGGCACGAATAATTTCTGAAATATATGCTGCCGAGTTAAGAGCAAATGTTAGAACCCCTGCTGAGAATGCGCCAATATCGACTCCCGTTAGCTGAGGTACAGCATAATAGATCAACAGCATCTGAAGAATTAACGGCGTTCCTCTGAAAACCGAAGTATATGCATCTGCAAACCATCTTAAGATTGTGATCTTACCTATCTTAAATAGGGAAAGTACCGTTCCCCATAAAAATCCTAGTACTAACGATACCGCCACGAACTGCAACGTAACCCATATTCCGTATAGAATATACGGAATAGAAGGCACGAGCTGGGCAAAATCCAAGTTCATGCCTACCACTCTCTTTCTCTATTTTTTAACACCGAACCACTTTTCAACTAGCTCGTCCAATGTACCGTCTTCTTTCATCTTCTTTAATTCCGCATTGAATGCTTCAGTCAGCTCACTATCCTTAGGAAAAGCAATAGCCGATCCTGCTGCGTCAGTGTTTGGAAGTGCGAAAGAGGAAAGGTCTTTATTTTTCTTCAAAAACTCGTAAGCTACTGCATCTTCAATAATCGCAGCATCTACACGGTTTGATTTCATCTCTTGAACCAATTCAGTTACTTTGTTACGCTGAACAACTTCAAATTTATGATCCTTTAATAATTTATCTGCTTCTTTTTCTTGAATGGAAGCTAATTGTACGCCAATTGTTTTGCCTTCAAGATTCTCCACACTTTTAATGGTTTTGTCTTTTGTAACGATTAATTGTTGGGCTGCATAATATTCATCTGAAAAATCTACAGTTTTTCTTCGTTCTTCATTAGGTGTCATTCCAGCGATTACAAAGTCAGCTTTGCCGCTGTCTAATGCAGGAATCAACCCGTTAAAGTCCATGTCCTTTATCTCAACCTTATATCCTAATTTTTTTGCGATATGATTCGCTACATCAATATCAAAACCTACGATCTCTCCACCTTTTGCTGTTTCCACATATTCATAAGGAGGATAATCTGCTGAAGTTGCCATCACTAACGTCTTCTCTGACGAGTCGCTCCCTGTATTAGTCGAACTCTTTTCTTCAACTGCCCCACAACCCGCCAACAATGCGAGTACTATGATAAAATAAATGCTAAAAAGATTTCGTTTCATTTGTAGTTCCCCCTGTACAATACGTCTATATTTATTCGTTAAAATGAATATTAACACACAATTATGCAAAATTAAGTATTTTAATAATTCTGAATGTATTTATATGCATTCAAGTAAGGTGGATGGTTACTTTGCAATTTGGTGAAAAGATGAAGGATGTTCGTTATCGTAAACGAGAAGCTGTGTATGCCATAGTCGTGGATGATAATAGGAATATTGCCGTTATCGTTCAGAATGGCAAAGGATTCTTACCGGGAGGCGGTATAGAAACTGGAGAAAATCATATAGTCTGTTTGAAAAGAGAATGTATCGAGGAGACAGGCTATACATTTAAGATGGAGCAATTTTTAGGAAATGCAAAGCAATATTTTAGAACGAGACAAGGCGAACATCTAATGAATGATGGGTATTTTTATACAGGTTCCTTTGGAGAGTATGCAAATGAGCCATTAGATCAAGATCATAAGTTAGTGTGGATGAATATTGATCAAGCTGAGGAGCTATTATTTCATTCGTCTCATGTGTGGGCTGTGAGAAAGGGGCTCGGGTTGGAGTAAGAAAGCTATTTTGGATTAATGGTTCAATGATCGATCATAAATCTTTATAAACGCTCATAAATCAATGGAATCGATCATAAATCTCGAGAATCGCTTTTCACCTCATACTTTTCCTTCATTTTACGAGGAACTAAAAAAAAGCTGGCTCAAAATCTAGCCAGCTTTCGTTCATACATACTTCTTATCCCTACTTACAATAGGTTTCAAAAGCACTTCTTAGCTTGTTTACAACTTCCATCGGTTCGTGGCCTTCAATCTCATGACGTTCGACCATCATTTGTATCTCTCCATCTTTTAACAGTGCAAATGATGGGGATGACGGTGGATAGCCTGTAAAATAAGAACGCGCTGTTTCTGTTGCTTCTTTATCTTGTCCGGCAAATACCGTAACAAGATGGTCCGGGCGAACGTCTTGTTTTACCGAATATGAAGCCGAAGGGCGTGCGATTCCTCCAGCACAGCCACAAACGGAATTAATCATAACAAGTGTTGTACCTTCTTTTTGAAAAGCTTCTTCAACATCTTCTGGTTTGAATAGCTGTGTATAGCCAGCCTCTACCATTTCTTTACGAGCCGTTTCTACTACATCATTAAAAAGATTAAATTGAAAGTTCATTCGTATTCAGCTCCTTTCTTTCTTATTGTACTCAATTATCGCGATATAAAAAAGAAAAATGCCGTAACATGTACGGCATTTTTCTTAGGGGGTTATGGGGTTTGGAGGTGTTGATAGTTATCTCTACCCGCAATAAAACCCGCATAAACCTGAAAAACACATTTTTTAATAAATGGATGTATTTTCTTTTGTCATGCTCTCTAAACGTGCTTTTACAGCAGCTAAGAAGCGTCCGCATACAAGGCCATCAAGAACACGATGATCTAGAGAAAGACAAAGGTTAACCATATCTCGTACAGCGATCATGCCATTGTTCATAACAACCGGGCGCTTAACGATCGATTCTACAGAAAGGATAGCCGCTTGCGGATAGTTGATGATCGGCGTAGACATCACAGATCCGAAAGAACCCGTGTTATTTACGGTAAACGTTCCGCCTTTCATGTCGTCACCAGCCAACTTATTCGTTCTTACTTTATCAGCTAGTTCTTTCACATCACGTGCGATTCCTTTGATAGACTTCTCATCTGCATGTTTGATGACTGGAACATATAGTGCATCATCTGTTGCAACAGCGATTGAAATGTTGATGTCCTTTTTCTGGATGATCTTATCTCCTGCCCACATCGAGTTGATCTGAGGGAATTCTTTTAGTGATTCGACAACAGCTTTGATAAAGAAAGGCAAGAACGTAAGGTTGTATCCTTCTTTTGTTTTAAAATCACCCTTTACAGAATTACGATATTCTACCAAGTTCGTTACATCCACTTCTACCATCGTCCATGCATGAGGCGCTTCGTGCTTTGAGCGAACCATGTTTTGAGCGATCGCTTTACGGATACCTGATACCGGAATTTCAATATCCCCAGGCATAGTGTCAATCGCAACCGGCTTTAATGCTGGCGCTGATTGTTGCGGTTGAGCCGTATTTTGTGCACTAACAGCAGCAGGTGCTTCAGAAACATCTTTTGCAGCTGGCTTGTTATCTTTAGTAGGAATCTCACCAGAATCAATGATTCTCTGTAGATCTTTTCGAGTGATCCTTCCGCTTTGTCCTGATCCCTCTACCTGGTCTAGATCGATGCCATGTTCAGATGCCATACGTACAACTGCAGGTGAAAAACGACCTCTTGCCGCTCGATTGACGTTTGACGCAGGCTTAGCAGCACTTACACTCGGAGATACTGAAGGTGTTGTTGCCGTTTCAGCAGGCTTTTCTTCAGTTGAAGTTGATGCTGCACTTCCCCCGCCTTCTCCTTCTGTTTCGATATAGCAGATCAGCTCACCTACAGAAAGAGTATCTCCTTCGCCAGCGACCAGTTCTTTTATTGTTCCAGAAAAAGATGATGGAACTTCTGCATTTACTTTATCTGTCATCACTTCAGCCAAAGGATCATATTTTTTAACCGTATCACCCGGCTGAACGAGCCATTTACTGATCGTTCCTTCTGTCACACTTTCCCCTAATTGGGGCATTGTAATTTTCTCTGTAGCCATTAAAGTCCCCTCCTATTGTTAAAATGCCGCAAGATCTCTCATGGCTTTTTCTACTTTGTCAGGATTCACCATAAAGTGCTTCTCCATCGTTGGAGCATACGGCATCGCCGGTACATCTGGACCTGCCAGGCGTTGAACAGGTGCATCTAATTCAAACAAGCAATTTTCAGCAATGATCGCAGAAACTTCACTCATGATGCTTCCTTCTTTATTGTCCTCAGTAACGAGTAGCACTTTACCTGTTTTAGAAGCTGCTTCGATAATGGCTTCTTTATCCAATGGGTAAACGGTACGAAGATCGAGAATATGAGCTGAGATTCCGTCTTTTTCTAACTTCTCAGCCGCTTGAAGGGCAAAGTGTACACAAAGTCCGTATGTAATAACGGTAATATCTTCTCCTTCACGCTTCACATCTGCTTTTCCGATCGGCAGTGTATATTCTTCACTCGGTACTTCGCCTTTAATCAGTCGGTAGGCACGTTTATGTTCAAAGAAAAGAACGGGATCTTCATCACGGATTGCAGACTTCAAAAGACCTTTTACATCATAAGGCGTAGAAGGCATAACAATCTTTAAGCCTGGTACGTTAGCGAATAGTGCTTCAACAGATTGTGAGTGATAAAGTGCACCATGAACACCACCGCCATATGGAGCACGAATCGTAATCGGGCACGTCCAATCATTGTTCGAACGATAGCGAATCTTAGCAGCTTCAGAAACAATCTGGTTAACGGCTGGCATGATAAAGTCAGCGAACTGCATCTCTGCAATCGGACGCATACCGTACATCGCCGCACCGATACCAACTCCTGCAATAGCAGATTCTGCGAGAGGAGCATCGATCACTCTCTCTTCTCCAAACTCTTCAATTAACCCAGTCGTTGCACGGAAAACTCCTCCACGTACACCAACATCTTCACCTACTACGAATACTCGCTTATCGCGTTGCATCTCTTCGCGAATCGCTTGTGTTACAGCATCAATATATGAAATTACCGGCATCTCGTTTTCCCCCTTTACTCTGCGTAAACATGAAGAAGTGCGCTTTCAGGATCAGCATATTTTGCGTTCTCTGCATAATCAGTAGCTTCATCCACTTCTTTTTGAATTTCGTCCGTGATCTGTTTTTCTAGTTCTTCTGTCAAGATACCATTCTCTTTTAAGTAAGCCGCAAACGTATGAATCGGATCTTTTGCTTTCGCTTCTTCAACCTCTTCACGCGTTCTGTACGCACGATCATCATCATCTGATGAGTGAGGCGTTAAGCGATACGCTACTGTCTCAACTAAAGTAGGGCCTTCACCGCGTCGACCGCGATCAGCAGCTTCTTTAACAGCTTCATAAACAGCTAGTGGGTCATTCCCGTCCACTGTTACTCCTGGCATTCCGTAACCGATCGCACGGTCAGAAACGTTCACACAAGCTAGCTGTTTAGAGATTGGAACCGAGATTGCGTATTTATTATTCTCACACATAAAGATAACAGGAAGTTTATGAACAGAAGCAAAGTTTGCTCCTTCGTGGAAATCTCCTTGGTTAGATGAGCCCTCACCAAACGTTGTGAACGTTACTAGGTCTTTGCCTTCCATTCTTCCGCCAAGCGCAATTCCTACAGCATGAGGAACTTGAGTTGTAACAGGTGAAGAACCTGTTACGATGCGAAGCTTTTTAGAACCAAAATGCCCTGGCATCTGGCGACCGCCGCTGTTAGGGTCTTCTGCTTTTGCAAAACCTGAAAGCATAAGATCTTTCGCTGTCATACCAAACTGTAAAACAACACCCATGTCGCGGTAGTATGGCAGCACAAAATCTTTCTCATTATCTAGAGCCATCGCTGCACCAACTTGTGCTGCTTCTTGCCCTTGACACGAGATAACGAAAGGAATCTTCCCCGCACGGTTCAATAGCCACATACGCTCATCAATTTTTCTTGCTAATAACATCGTTCTATACATATGGATTACATCTTCATTGGTTAAGCCTAATTGTTCATGACGTAATTCTGCCATTTGTTTTAACCTCCTTAGAAATGGATTGCTTTTCCTTCAACAGCCAACGCTGCTTCACCAAATACTTCTGATAGAGATGGATGTGGATGGATGGTATGAGCCATCTCCCACGGTGTTGCGTCTAAAACTTTCGCTAAGCCGGCTTCAGAGATCATATCCGTTACGTGAGGTCCGATCATATGAACACCCAAAAGGTCATCATTGTCTTTATTTGCAACGATCTTAACAAACCCATCACTTTCACCATATACAAGGGCTTTTCCGATCGCTTTAAAAGGAAACTTGCCGACTTTTACGTTGAAGCCTTGATCTTTTGCTTGTTTCTCAGTAAGGCCAACACTTGCCATCTCTGGACTTGAATAGATACATTTTGAAATATTATCGTAGTTGATCGGCTCAGGTTGCAGGTTAGAGAGGTGTTCTACTGCCGTGATTCCCTCATGTGATGCAACATGCGCAAGCTGAAGTCCTCCGATTACATCTCCGATCGCATAGATGTGGCTCTCTGCGGTTTGGAAATATTCATTCGTTTGAATGTATCCGTTTTCAACTTTAATGATGGTGTTCTCTAAACCGATTCCTTCTGTGTTCGCCATACGGCCTACAGAAACGAGCATCTTCTCTGCACTAAATTGTTTTGTCTCGCCTTTATGTTCAGCCGAGATCATTACGCCTTCACCTTTTTCTAATGTATCAGGAAGGACTTTCGCACTCGTTACGAGCTTGATGCCTTTTTTCTTAAGAACGCGCGCTGCTTCTTTCGAAATCTCTTCGTCTTCTGTCGGTACAATTCTGTCCGCATATTCTAATACGGTTACTTCCACTCCAAGATCATTGAGCATAGAAGCCCATTCAATGCCGATCACTCCACCGCCGACGATGATGATTGATGATGGCAACGACTCCATCTCTAGCGCTTCATCACTAGACATAACAATTGTACCGTCAATCTCTAATCCTGGTAATGAACGTGGTCTAGAGCCTGTTGCAATAATTACGTTCTGCGGGATAAGAATCTCATTTTCTGTACCATCATTAAACTCTACTGATACGGTACCTGGCATTGGTGAAAAAATAGAAGGTCCTAGTATACGACCGATTCCTTCATAGACTTCAATCTTTCCTTTTTTCATTAAACTTTGTACACCCATGTGTAGTTGATTGACGATGGATTGCTTACGTTCTTGCATCTTGGAAAAGTTCAAGCCTAGCCCTTCGATCTCAACACCAAAGTCTGCAGCCTTTTTTGCTGTTTTGTATACTTCAGCACTTCTTAATAACGCTTTACTTGGTATACATCCTCTATGTAAGCAAGTACCCCCAAGCTTTCCTTTTTCAACAACTGCAACGGTTTTCCCTAATTGAGCAGCGCGGATGGCAGCTACATAGCCGCCAGTCCCTCCGCCCAATATGACCAAATCAAAGTCTTTTGACATCGCTCATATCTCCTTTTGCTGTTAGTTAATCCAGTGACACTCTAGCAATCGTTTTTCCCCCAGGATAAACCTTTGCTGTTTCTTCTTCTCTTAGTACTCGAAGGCCACCTTCTGCTAACGCTTGAAGCTCATTCTCTCCCGGCTGAATGATACAATCAGAAATCCATTCAACGCGGTCAGTTATCTTCTTAACAAATTCTTTTCCGAAAGCGAGACCACCTGTTAGGATGATCACATCAACTTGTCCATAGAGAACCGTACTTGCTGATCCGATCTCTTTTGCAACTTGATAGGCCATCGCATCATAGATAAGCTCTGCTTTTTTGTCACCGTTTTCGATTCTTTCTTCAACGGTTCTTGCATCGTTTGTTCCCAGGTAAGCAACAAGGCCACCTTGGCCTACAAGCTTCTTCATTACTTCTTCTGCATAAAACTCACCAGAGAAGCAGAGTGAAACCAGATCACCTATCGGAACAGTGCCTGCACGTTCAGGAGAGAAAGGTCCCTCTCCATGCAGTCCGTTGTTTACATCGACCACTCTTCCGTCCTTGTGGACACCTACCGTGATCCCCCCACCCATATGAACGACAATGAGCCGTAGAGCTTCGTAAGATTTATTCAACTGTTTCGCTACGCGTCGAGCAACTGCCTTTTGATTCAGCGCGTGAAAAATACTCTTTCTTTCCATTTCAGGAACACCCGAAATTCTTGCGATCTCATCCATCTCATCAACGACAACTGGATCTACGATAAAAGATGGGATATTCAGACCTTCTGCTATTTCAAATGCCAGGATTCCACCTAAATTCGAAGCATGTTCACCAGCGTAACCATTTTTCAGATCCTTGAGCATCGGTTCATTAACGCTGTATGTTCCACCTTCGATCGGTCTTAACAAACCGCCGCGGCCGACCACACAACTGAGCTTTGAAATATTGATGCCCTCGTAGTCTAGAGCTTCTAAGATCGTTTCTTTTCTAAAAGTGTACTGATCAATAACAGAATCAAACGAATGGATGGCTTCTGTATCATGACGGATCGTTTTTTCAAATACTGGCCGTTCGTTATCGAAAATACCAATCTTAGTAGAGGTTGACCCCGGATTGATCACTAGTATGCGAAATTCTATTTGATGCACGTTTCAAACCTCCATTGATACGAACTCTTAACGAGATCGGTTAGACAGGATATGTCTTTCGTTTAATAAGAACTGACTTCTAGACTTTCTCATGCGTTCGATACGCTCTTCTGCAAGACGATCTGCTGCAAGGTACGTTGGAATGTTATCACGTTTTGAGATCTCGATAACACTCGCGATGTTGTCATAGATCGTTTCTACTTTTTTCATTGCACGGTCACGATTATACCCGTTAAGCTCATCTGCTACGTTAATAACTCCACCTGCGTTGATTACATAGTCTGGTGCATAAACGATTCCCATCTCATGAATCGCATCACCGTGACGAGTTTCTTTAAGTTGGTTGTTAGCAGCTCCTGCAATAACTTTTGCTTTGATCTGTGGAATTGTATCGTCGTTGATAATAGCTCCTAGTGCACATGGAGCAAAGATATCGCAATCAACACTGTAGATCTCATCGATCTCAACAGCTTTTGCACCAAAATCTTCTACTGCACGTTGTACAGCTTCTTTATTGATATCTGTAACGATCAATGATGCGCCTTCTTCGTGAAGGTGTTTACAAAGTGTGTAAGCAACATGTCCAACACCTTGAACAGCGATAACTTTTCCTTCTAGAGAATCTGTACCAAACGCTTCCATTGCTGCCGCTTTCATACCACGGTATACGCCGTAAGCCGTTACCGGAGAAGGATTACCGCTTGAACCGAAAGCAGGTGATACACCCGTTACGAAAGGTGTTTCTTGGTAGATAAGATCCATGTCTTCAACAGTAGTACCCACATCTTCTGCTGTAATATAACGTCCATTAAGTCCTTGAATATAACGTCCGAACGCACGGAACATTTCTTCGTTCTTGTCTTTCTTTGGGTCACCGATGATTACTGTTTTTCCGCCGCCAAGATTCAATCCTGCCGCTGCGTTTTTATAAGTCATCCCTCTAGCTAGTCTTAATGCATCTTCAATCGCTGCATCTTCTGTTTCATACGTCCACATTCTCGTTCCACCAAGTGCAGGTCCAAGTGTCGTATCGTGAATACAGATAATTGCTTTTAGACCAGATTGTTTATCTTGGCAGATCACCATTTGCTCATAATCGTAAGTTTCCATATATTTAAAAATTTCCATTGTGTTTTCCTCCTAAGGTTTAATTGTCAGTGATGACTGAGTTTACAGCTAAAGCGATAGAATAATATTTACTTTCTGCTGAATCAGCTCTGGACGTTAGAACGATTGGCGCTTTAGCACCACAGATTACAGCTCCAACTTTTGCACGAGCAAAATAGATCAGCGATTTATACAAAACATTTCCTGTTTCTATATTAGGAACAAGAAGGATGTCTGCATCCCCAGCTACACTCCCTGTAATTCCTTTGTGAGCGGCAGCTTCCTTCGAAATTGCATTATCTAAAGCTAATGGACCTTCGACTATGCCGCCCTTAATTTGATCTCTAAGGTTCATAACCGTTAGACTCGCTGCATCCAATGTGGCTTGCATAGCAGGATTAACGTTCTCTACAGCTGCAAGTACAGCGGCTTTTGGAACTTCCACCCCGGTTCGAACGGCAAAATCGATAGCATTTTGTAGGATCTGTACTTTTTGATTAAGGTCAGGCTCTATGTTCATGGCAGCATCTGTAATAAAAATCAATTTTTGAAATCCTTCTACTTCAAATGCAGCAACATGTGATAACACTTTGCCTGTACGGAGACCAAATTCTTTATTTAGGACTGCTTTTAAAAGAGCAGAAGTTGAGATAAGCCCTTTCATCAAAATATCAGCGTCTCCATCATGAACAGCTTTTACCGCCTTTAACGCAGCCGAAGCTGTATCGGTAGGTACAACTTTTATTCCATCCAACGGAACATCTGCATTTCTGTTTAACCAATCAGAAATTTTGTCACCGTTTCCAAATAGAATAAAATGGGCGAGCCCCTCTTTATATGATTTCAGTATGCTTTCCAAAACCTCCTGATCCCCAGCTTCTGCCACTGCGATGACTGGTTTCTCTTGTTGATTTTTGGCTTGGCTCACCAAGTTTTGTAAACGCATGCTATCCCCCCTTGTTAACCGCTTTATTAACTATGCAATTTTCATGCCAACTACTAAATGTGTTTAAAAAGTAGATTTCCTGATTTAACTATGCAATAAAATGCATATACCTTGCAATAATTTGCATGAAATTATTTGCGCAATTTTTCATCAAGATTGTATTTTTCTAATTTATAGTAAAAATTTCTAAGAGAGATACCTAGCGATTTTGCTGTTTTCGTTTTGTTGCCACGAAACCTCTCTATAGCTTCTGTTAAAATACGTTTTTCAAACGCATCGATTTGTTCGGCTAAAGTCTTCGCATCATCGGTTGTATCGGTCATAGCTTGCAGTTGGAGGTCCTCTTTATTTGATGGCTCTAAAGATAACAACGAAATATGACTCCGATTGATCTGCGAATCAGTATGACTCATGTGAATGATCGCTCTTCCTAATACATTTTCAAGCTCTCTAACATTTCCCGGCCAATGATACGCTAATAAAAACTCTTCAGCATCCTTGCTAATAAAATCAATGTTTCTTCCATAGTCTTGATTTAACTTCTGCAGAAGGTGATAAGCTAAAAGCAAAATATCATTGTTTCTTGCTCTTAATGGTGGAATATAAATCGGCATCCTGTTCAGTCTGTAGTACAAATCCTGCCTGAACGTGCCATCTGCAATCATTTTTTCAAGATTGACATTAGTTGCAGCAATAACACGTACATTGATCGGAATCGCTTTAGTCCCACCAACACGTCTGATTTCATTCTCTTGCAGCACGCGCAAAAGTTTAGCTTGTGTGTTCTGCGACAACTCTCCCACTTCATCTAAAAAGATACTTCCACCATTCGATTCTTCGAATAGTCCTCTTTTCCCGCCTCTTAACGCACCGGAAAAAGCACCTTCTTCGTAACCAAACAGTTCGCTCTCTAGTAACGATTCAGACAGGGCTGCACAGTTGACACGTATAAACTTGTTAAACTTCCTGCTGCTCGCATTATGTATGGCATGAGCAAAAAGCTCTTTTCCCGTTCCTGATTCACCACGAAGGAGAACGGTTGCTGGAGTAGAAGCTGCAAGCTTAGCCTGATCAATTGCAAAACTCATTTCTTCGGACGAACCAATAATATCTTCAAACGAATATTTCGCTTCAAGAGTACGAATGATCTGTCTTGCCCGATTTAGTTCTTCTGTAAGTCCTTTTATCTCTGAAACATCGTGTATAACACCTACACTGCCTTTTAATAAACCATCCACGATTACAGGTGCAACGTTAACGATTACATCTTTCCGGTTCGGTCCAACTCTTAAACGAGCACCCCGTACAGGCTTGCGTGTTTTAAGAACCTGCATATGAATACTTTCACCTTCAGAAATATCAGTTGTTGCAGGTTTCCCAATTACTTGCTCTGCTGTGTAACCTGTGAGCTTCGTGTAAGCAGGATTGATCATAATGCCTTTTCCTTCTTCATCCACAACAGATATGGCTTCTTCGGAAGATTGGATGATAGCTCTTAACATCGTTTGTATGCTTTTTAAATTCGTTACTTCTTCTGCCAAGTCTACGATTTCTGTAATATCTTTAAAGACGGCAAAAGCACCAAGCTTTCGACCTTCGTGATTTAAAATAGGTGTTCTCGTTGTATAGATTTTCGTACCATTAGCTAAAATTTGTTCTTGGTTCACTTCTTCTATGCCTGAATCCATAACTCTTGGAAGCTGGCTGTTAGGCATTACTTCAAGAATAGATTTTCCTACAGCTTGCTCTTTAGACAAACCTGTCATTTTTTCAGCACTCTTGTTAAATATAGTAATTGTTAAATCTTGATCAATAACGATCATGCCGTCGTGTGTATTGTCTAATATCGTTTTGAGCTGCTGCAGATGCCCGATTTCTTTTTTATTTTTTGTTTCGTTAGGAATTGATAACAGAAATCGAAATTGAGAAGTAGTCAATTTCCCTGACGTTGGGTACTTATTCTCATATACCCAATCTGCGTTTTCTTTAAGAGAATCCGAATAAACAATAACGTCCACCTCTTCATTTGGTGCCGAAGAATATGTATATACCGGGATGTTATCCAATATGGCCGGCAACGATTGAAGAGGTCCTTCCAAAAGAGCCGCAAGTTCAAAAAGTTCGGATTGATTGATCTGTTGAATTAATTCTAATTCTTCTTGCACTACCAGCAATGCGATCCTTTGCAACAATTAGCCCACCTTTAATTATAACGTGCAATATTTTTCATAAGTTTATCATAGCTCACTATGAAAGGGTTTGCAAACTTATTTTACATCGACAATAATTTTAACTTTATGTACAATAAGACAAGTAGAGGAGTGTATTCTTCATGAGCAGATATGCAGCATTGGTAATCGTATTAATCCCTGGAATCATGGCCGTGATGGGCATCAAATGGATGAGAGACACGTTATTTGGAGTTTTGCAGTTTCCGTTTCCATTCTTATGGCTACAATTTATCGCTGGGTTGTTAAGCTTCTTAGCAGGCTTAGCTTTTGTAGGTGGATTCATCTTTTACAGAGACCGTAAAAGAAATAAAGTTCAGTTAAAATACAGAAAAAAATAACCATCTCTCAATTTTGAGAGATGGTTATTTTTATAAGTAAGTAATTATGCCATTACCCTATGTTCGATTCGAAGCTTATCCGCGACCATCGCGATGAACTCTGAATTTGTAGGCTTTGCTTTTGACATTGATACGGTATAGCCGAATAGGGATGAGATGCTGTCGATGTTTCCACGGCTCCATGCAACTTCAATCGCATGACGTATAGCACGTTCAACACGGCTAGATGTTGTATTGAATTTTTTTGCGATATCTGGATAAAGAACTTTTGTGATCGATCCTAATAGTTCAATATCATTGTATACCATAGAGATCGCTTCTCTTAAGTACATATATCCTTTAATATGAGCAGGAACGCCGATCTCATGAATGATACTTGTGATACTCGCATCCAGATTGCGTGGTTTATTGTTAATTGTAGATTGGAAGTTGTTTCGATTATTTCCGGACGCACGCTGTACAGTTGATTTTTCTGCTCCACAGATCTGACGGATCTGACTCGCTAGGTTGTCCATATCGAATGGCTTTAAAATAAAGTATGATGCACCTAAGTCTACGGCTTTTTTCGTAACATCTTCCTGACCAAACGCCGTTAACATGATAACATTCGGCTGAGGCAGATCATCGCTAGATCTAATCTTTTCAAGCACTGCTAATCCATCTAAATGAGGCATGATAATATCAAGAACTAGTACATCAGGATCTTTATTCTCTAAAACGGATAAACATTCTTGACCGTTGTAAGCTACCCCAATTACCTCCATATCATCTTGACTTGAAAGATACTCCCTCAGAAGACTAATCAGTTCACGGTTATCATCAGCTAGACAAACTTTAATTTTTTGCACCATTATTTCCTCCCCATCCAACAATTTCTTGTTTTTCCCAATGTAACATTTCAACAATAAATCTTAAATCCCTTTATTTTGTTTTAAATTTTTTAAAATTATTTTGTTTTTGTAGCAGATAGAGCCATTTCCTTCAATTTACTTTGAATTTCGACAGTTATTGTATTTCCAAAAGCAGTTTTGTCGAATTTTCTTTATATCCCTCATTATACAAAATTTTCATAGGATTGTCTAAATTATCTAAAATTAAATCATAGCAGAAGACCTCTTTTGCTCGTCGTAGCTGAACGAACCACTTTGGACGTTCCCACTATAAACTCAAAAAAAAAGAACATCTCAACTCATTTTGAGAGTTGAGATGTTCATACACTTAAAAGAAGAATGACTCTTTAGCTATTTTTTATTTCAGTGATAAGTTGATAAGATAACAAGAAAAACCGG
This sequence comes from Fictibacillus halophilus, assembly GCF_016401385.1. Classification (NCBI taxonomy): domain Bacteria; kingdom Bacillati; phylum Bacillota; class Bacilli; order Caryophanales; family Fictibacillaceae; genus Fictibacillus; species Fictibacillus halophilus. The sequence goes on from NZ_JAEACF010000001.1 coordinate 1,905,217, forward strand.
TGAGATTCAACCGGTTTTTCGAGTTAACTCGCCTGTTTTGCATCTTTATAAATATCTACACCGGCTTCATCAAGCATCCACTCGATATGAACGCCGTAACCTGATGTTGGGTCATTTACAAACACATGGGTAACGGCTCCAATAATTCTTCCATTCTGAATGATTGGGCTGCCGCTCATTCCTTGTACGATTCCACCGGTAATTTTTAAAAGTTCAGGATCTGTAATCTTAATGACCATTCCTTTAGTGGCAGGGAATTTCTGCGGAACGGAGCTCACAACATCAACGTCAAATTCTCGAACCTTTGATCCGTTAACGACAGTCAAAATCTTTGCTGGACCCTCTTTAACTTGATGAGACAGGGCGATTGGCAACGGTTTGTTCCAGTCCCCATTCGATAATTTATCGTTTAATTTTCCAAAAATGCCAAATGGACTGTTCTTTGAAATGTCCCCTAAAACTCTTTGGTCATTGGAAAAGCGCGCTAACTTTTCTCCAGGATGACCGTTTGAACCTTTTTCAATGGAAGTAACGGTAGATCCTAGGATTTCCCCGTTATTTACCTTAATAGGCTTTTTGGTATCCATATCTGAAATCACATGGCCGAGTGCACCATATTTATAGGACGCTGGATCAAAAAAGGTAAGTGTTCCTACACCCGCTGCTGAATCACGAATATATAGTCCTATGCGATAAGACTGATCATTCTTATCCTGCAGAGGAGTAAGTGTTTTATGAAACGTTTTACCATCTCGAATAATCGTTACGTCTAAAGGATTTCGAGTTTCACCAGATTGTTTAACAAATGGGCTTACATCTCCCATTTTTTTAATATTTTTTCCGTTAATTTTGGTAATAATATCTCCTACTTGTATATCGGCAATTTCACCTGGAGATTGTTTTCCTGTTGTTGTATTTACAAGGTGATGCCCAACAATCAGTACCCCTAGAGTATTTAATTTAACTCCTATTGATTGTCCACCAGGTACAACCTTTAGATCAGATAAAACTTTTACATTCATCTTTTTTATGGGAAAACTTGCTGCTTCGAGAGTTGCCATGCTATCACCGTTTGTTTTGGCTTGTATCGAAACTTTATGTTCGCTTTCCATTGCAGTCGTATAAATATTTGTTTCTTCCTGTTTTATGCTTGTTCCAACAGGAAGGGCTTGCATGACATGCTGTCCTTCAAAAAAGGTAATCGATTCAGGCAGTGCTACATATTCACGCACAGGAGACAAAAAACCGATCCCCACTAAACTTCCAAGGAGAATAACGCCGATCATTCGCCGAAGTAAATCCTTATACATCATACACTCTCCTCGCTCCTAGCTCACACCCTCACCATGGCTGTACCTTTAATTTAGCCTACGGACCATGAGTTTATAACCAAGAAAAAAGAAAAAGCTATTCCTTAAATGGATAGCTTTTTCATGCATAAAGTTTATGATGTCTTTTTGATGGACGCTGCAAGCTCTAATAATTCCTGAGCATGCTGCCTTGTAAGGTCTGTTATCTCAACCCCTGAGATCATTCTTCCTATTTCATTTACTTTTTCATCTGTTTTTAAGGTAAGAACCTTTGTAACCGTTCTTCCTTGCAGTGTATCCTTTGAAATATGAAGATGCGTATCAGACATTGCAGCAACTTGTGGAAGGTGAGAAATACAAAGCACTTGTGAGCCGACTGAAACTCTGTAGATCTTTTCCGCAATTGCTTGAGCGACACGGCCAGAAACGCCCGTATCCACTTCATCGAAAATAATAGCGGTGATACCTTGATTTTCAGAGAAAATGGTTTTTAGCGCTAATATGATTCTTGAAAGCTCACCACCTGATGCGACTTTGGATAACGGTTTAAGTGGTTCCCCAGGATTCGGAGAGATATAAAACTCTACAGAATCAAGTCCCGTTCTCAAAAACTGATTATCCTCCGTTCTCTTCATCACGACTTCGAACTTGGTTTTTTCCATATAAAGTTCTTTTAGCTGCTGCTGTATGTTATTTTTTAAGACTTTTGCGGTCTCTGCTCTCTTTTTAGTCAGTCTTTTTCCTGAGGTCTCAAGTTTTGCAATAAGCTTATCCTGCTTCTTTTTGAGCTCTTCAATATGATTATCTTTATTTTGAATAAGTTCTAATTCTTTTTTGATTTTTTCACTATAATCGATCATTTCTTTAACTGAAGTTCCATACTTGCGTTTAAGCTTACTCAATTCATCAAGACGGGACTCGATGCTGTTAAGCCTTTCCGGATTGTATTCTAATGAATCAAACATATCCCGAATCTTATATGTAAGCTCTTCTAATACATAAAAACTGTTGCCAAATTGCTCTTCATCAGCTTTTAATGATTCATCAAGTGCTGCGACTTGCGAGAAATCAGCTAGCGCACTAGAGACTAACTCAAGTGCTTTTCCTTCACCATAAAGGTTATGATAGGCATCCTGAAGAGAGCCATGAATTCTTTCAAAATTTGAAAGCATTCGTTTTTCTTCTTCAAGCTTAACATCTTCATCAGGAATGAGATTGCTACCAGCTAATTCTTGATACTGATATTCAAGGAGGTCTATTCTTTGTGCAATCTCTTGTTCGTTTCTAGATAGCTCAGAAAGCTGCTTATTGATTTCTTTATAGTCCTTGAATGTTGATTCATACGCGATCAACTCTTTTTTAAAATCCTTATCACCAAAACTATCGAGTAAAAAAAGATGCTTATCAGGCTGCATTAAGTATTGCGTTTCATGCTGACCATGAATATCTACTAATGCCTGTCCGATCTCTTTAAGAACAGACAGCGTAACAAGCTTTCCATTTACTCTGCAAATGCTTTTTCCATTCTCTGTAATATCCCTTTTGAGCACGACCATCTCATCTTCATCCGAAATCGCAATACCAAATTCCTCACATTTATAATAAACACGATGACCTGGATGAATATGAAACAAACCTTCGATCTCTGCCTTTTGAGTACCATAGCGCACAAATTCCGTAGAACCGCGGCCGCCGATCAAAAGTCCGATCGCATCAATGATGATGGACTTTCCTGCCCCTGTTTCACCTGTTAATACGGTTAACCCTTTTGTAAAAGAAACACTCAAAGAATCAATAATAGCAAAATTACGAATACTTAATTCTGCCAGCAATTACATCACACCTTATTTTAAAAATTACAGCATATCTAAAAAGCGCTGCGAAACATCTGCACTAACTTCTTTAGAACGACAAATAATCAAAATTGTATCATCGCCACAGATCGTTCCCATTAAATCTTCCCAATCTAGCTTATCGATTAACGCTCCAATGGCATTTGCATTACCAGGAAGTGTCTTCATAATGATCAGATGATCTGCATAATCAATACTAATAAAGCTGTCAGTCAGCGTTCTTTTTAATTTTTGCAGTGGGTTGAATCTTTGGTCAGCCGGAAGACTGTATTTATAGCGACCATCGTTCATCGGTACTTTCACAAGATGCAGTTCTTTAATATCACGGGAAACTGTTGCTTGGGTTACATTAAAGTTGGCATTCTTGAGCAGTTCCACTAAGTCGTCTTGCGTTTCAATATCATGATTGCTAATCATTTCACGTATTTTAATATGTCGTTGTCCTTTATTCACTCGTGATCCACCTCAATTTACACTGTCACATTCTGCCTTTATCTTATACTATTGTGCATAGGATGTAAATTTTTCATTAATAGAATAATAAAAAGAGCGAGGAATTTATTCCCGCTCTTTCTTTAATGTTTCATGAGCTGACTTAACAACTTCTTCAATATTCTCTGAAGTTATGGTTTGAAAGTCCTCATTATTCACTTTTCCATGCATTAAAAACTCTATGTTGCCATCCCCACCAGTAATAGGTGAAAAAGACAATGCAACAGGATTAATCCCTGTTTTACGGGCAAAATCTGTAATCTCTTCGATCACGCGTTTATGAACTTTTGGATCTCTAACAATTCCCTTCTTCCCGACTTCTTCACGTCCTGCTTCAAACTGAGGCTTGATCAAAGCGATCACATCGCCAGTTGGCATAAGCTGAGTCAGCACAGGAAGTATAATTCGTAGAGAAATAAATGAAACGTCAATTGTGGCAAAGTGAGGAATGCCCTGTTGTAGCTGATCAGGGGTTACATACCTAAAGTTTGTTCTTTCCATCACCGCTACTCTAGAGTCATTTCTTAGCTTCCAGGCTAGTTGATTGTAGCCAACATCGATCGCATAAATATAAGATGCGCCATTTTGAAGTGCACAATCTGTAAAACCGCCTGTTGAAGCTCCAATATCCATCCCAATCTTTTCTTTAACATCAAAATCGAAAATCTGAAGTGCTTTTTCAAGCTTCAATCCGCCTCTTCCTACATAAGGAATGACATCTCCTTTAACCTGGAGAGGCGCATCTTGTTCTATCTTTTCTCCTGGCTTATCCATCCGGTTCGTTCCTGAATACACAAGACCTGCCATAACAGATCGTTTGGCTTTTTCTCGTGTTTCACAAAGTCCTCGATTGACAAGCAGTACATCTACACGTTCTTTTTTCATGTAAGAAGACCCTTTTCTGCCTTTCTTTTAACAAGTGCTTTCACACGCTCAACGAGATCAGGTGTTGTAATTCCGATCTCTTCTAATAGTTTTGTTACACTTCCATGCTCGATAAAGCAATCTGGTATTCCCATGCGATCGATGATCACATTAGCCTGGTGATCTGCTGCATGCTCTAATACCGCACTTCCAAAACCGCCTTGAAGAACTGCTTCTTCAAGAGTTAATATAGGCATATTTTCCGCATAAAGCTCTTTTAGCATTTTTGAGTCAAGCGGTTTAATAAAACGAGCGTTGATCACACGTGCAGAGACACCTGATTTCGCAAGGATTTCCCACGCTTCAAGTGCCATTGGAATCGTCGTTCCGAACGTAAGAATCGCAACGTCGTCTCCCTCTTTAAGCACTTCCCATGAACCAATTGGGATATTCTCGAACTCTTCATCCATCGGTACTCCTGAACCGTTACCTCTTGGGAATCTGATCGCAATCGGACCATCTTCGTAGTTAAGAGCAGAGTAAACCATATGCTGAAGCTCATTTTCATCTTTCCCCATCATCAATACCATATTTGGGATATGACGCAAGAAAGCAATATCAAATACACCTTGGTGCGTTTCTCCATCAGCACCAACAAGACCAGATCTGTCTATTGTGAAAACGACATTCAAATTCTGTCTCGCTACATCATGAACAACTTGGTCGTAACCTCGCTGCAAAAACGTAGAATAGATCGATAGGACCGGTTTCATATTCTGCGTCGCAAGCCCAGCTGCCATCGTTGTTGCATGCTGTTCAGCAATACCAACGTCAAACAAGCGATCAGGAAACGCTTTGCCGTAATCCGTTAGCTTAGAGCCAATGGTCATGGCAGGCGTTATGACAGCAATACGATCATCTTTATGTGAAAGAGTCTCGAGTGTTTTACTGACAACTCCGCTGTAAGAAGGTCCTACTTGCTGCGGTTTGATTTGCTCACCTGATTCAATCTTATAAGGACCTACACCATGCCAGCTGTCTTTCTTATCACTCTCAGCGGGTTCATATCCTTTTCCTTTTTTCGTAAGAACATGAATGATTACAGGACCTTTCGTCTTTTTCGCATATGTTAGATTTTCGATCAGGTCGTCTACATCATGACCATCAACTGGTCCTAAATAGGTGTAGCCCAATTCCTCAAAAAACATGCCAGATACTAACAAATACTTCAAGCTATCCTTTACACGTTCGGCCGTTGCAGCCAATTTCCCGCCAAACGCAGGTATCTTACGGATTAGTGATTCAAGCTCATCTTTTGCTTTATTGTATTTTCTAGCTGTTCTCATGCGTCCTAAAACGTTGTGAAGAGCCCCTACATTTGGTGCGATAGACATCTCGTTGTCGTTAAGTACAACGATTAAGTCTTTCTTTTCATGACCGATATGGTTCAGCGCTTCTAAAGCCATACCGCCTGTTAAAGCACCATCACCAATGACCGCAAGAACTTTATCATCCGTTTTCTTAAGATCTCTGGCGATAGCCATACCCATAGCTGCAGAAAGTGATGTAGAACTGTGCCCTGTTTCCCAAACATCATGTTCGCTTTCAATCCTTTTAGGAAAACCACAGAGACCTTTATACTGACGAAGTGTATCAAACTGAGACGCTCTTCCCGTTAGGATCTTGTGCACATAAGCTTGATGACCTACATCCCAAATAAATTTGTCTTTCGGACTGTCAAAGACTTTGTGCATGGCAAGCGTTAATTCTACAACGCCAAGATTAGGACCTAGGTGGCCTCCTCTAACTGAAAGTTTTTCAATTAGAAAAGAACGAATTTCGGCAGCTAATTTATTTAATTGTTCAGTTTCATACGTTTTCAAAAACTGAGGATCTTGAATTTCTTCCAGGTTCATGGAATATGCCTCTCTTTCCATTAACGCCTTTTCTTCTCTCTTTTAGCAGGCGATAGCAGTTTAATTCTTAATTTTTCCTCTAAAAAATATAATAAACGCCCAACCTGAAAAATAATAAAGGTTGAGTGGTTGATCGCATATGATTTTCCTAACGCTTTGCCTCCTACAGTAAGTGCAGCAACTACACTAGTGAAGACGATCGAGATCAAATACTCGGAGTTTGATCCAGAACTATTCCCCATAGAGAGTGTAAGTTCTACAACAACTGCAGCAGATGCTGTTCCGCTAACGATTCCAGAGATATCACCGATAACATCGTTACAAAAATTCGCTACACGATCTGCGTTTCTTGTAATGATTATAGCATGTCTTGCTCCAGGAACCTTCTCAGAAGCCATCGCATGAAACGGAACTTCATTCGCAGCTGTTGATGCTACCCCCACTATGTCAAACAGAACCCCGGTTAATACGATTAGAAAGACGATTCCCATCCCGATAGCCCACGAAACTCCATTTAACAAAAAAGAGGATACAACTGTAAAAATAGCCGCTAACACAAGAGTGATAACGGCAATGCTTGTACTCCATTTGAGTGTTTTAGTAAAGGAATGCTTCATGCATAACTCCTCACCTTTTGGTCACTTTATGTAATAGGGAGTGGTCACCTTATTAAGTAAAGACTGCGGCTTAGGTCCAGTAGGTTTTCCCAGAAGAGTACGAAATGTCGCCATATTCGCGGTTTCCCTTTACTCTCTTCTTAACGCTGTTGCCAAACGTTAGACTAGATTACCACTTAGTCCGCACTATAATCCCTAATAGGTGTCAGGGCAGAACAGTCTAGGAGTTTTCCTCAACAGCCTCACGCACATTCCCTAGCCTCTTTTGCAGAGAAGATTTCATATGGTATAAAGCTCATAATCAGCGGCCAACCGATACAGGCTTTTCACACCATAATCCCCTCAAGCTCCACTCAAGGCAGGCTACGCTGCTCGCCTTCTTTTCCTGTGAACAAGAAAAAAAGCTAAGCAGGTTCAAACCCCATTTCGCAGTAAGGTCTTTTGAACACAAACCGCAAATATGGGGGCCTCCGCGGAAGAAGGGTCCTCGCCCACATGCCATTGTGGATCGCCCTTCAACCTTAACTCCCAGCGATGACCCAAGGCTGGGCGCCTCAAGCCAATACAAGGAACTTCATCGATGTGCCCTTTGGCGGATTTTTAGGCCCGCCTTCAGGAATGGGGGGCTGACTAGAATACTGCACCACTCCAAAGCAAATAATATCATATCATACTTCCAATTTTGCAACAATCTCTTAATGGTTTCTTTTTATAATGTAGTCAGCGATGGACGCTAATATGCCTGTATTTCCGTTGATCTTGTTTAAATGGTCCAAAGAAATATGTATGTGATTTTCCATTTCTTTCTTTGCACCATCAAGACCAAGAATCTTAGGGTATGTGGTTTTCAAGTTGGCTTCATCACTTCCAACGGGTTTACCTATCTCTTCTTGATTCCCTGTTACATCAAGGATGTCATCTTGAATCTGAAAAGCAATTCCGATATGCCGTGCATAGTTTGTCAGGTGCATAAGATCTTCATCAGAAGCTCCTGCTGCAATTCCACCTATGATCACTGAACATTCAAGCATCTTACCTGTCTTTTTTTCATGAATGCTTTCTAACTCCATTAACGAGAGGTTTCTGTTTTCTCCCTCTATATCTTCTACTTGACCACCGACCATACCTGTTGCTCCTGCTGCTTTTGATAATACTGCAATCATTTGAACTTTTTGGACAGCTGTTAAAAAGGAGTTGTTCGTAATCAAGCTAAAGCTCTCTGTTAATAAAGCATCACCTGCTAATATCGCTTGAGCCTCGCCAAAAACTTTGTGGTTAGTGAGTTTGCCTCTTCTATAATCATCATTATCCATAGAAGGAAGATCATCATGGATCAGAGAATAAGTGTGAACAAATTCAATCGAACAAACAACATCTACTATTTCTTCTGTATTCTTTTCAAAAGATTCCATAACTGCAAGGGCAAGGATTGGACGTATTCGCTTTCCACCTGCAGAAATTGAATATAGCATCGATTTTTTTAATGTTTCTGGAGCATCCAACTTGTCCAAATAAGCGACCATCTTTTCTTCAACCAATGTTTTTTTATCTCGAAGATATTGTTCAAACGCTATCAATGATCTTCCTCCTGAATCGCGAATGGTTCTTCTTTTCCGTCTTCATGCAGAATCGTATCCATCTTCTTCTCAACGTTCTGTAATTTCGTATGACATAATTTTGAGAGCTTCATTCCTTGTTGATACAGATCAATACTTTCTTCTAAAGGAACATCTCCCTGTTCAAGCTTTTCAACGATTTCTTCTAGCTGTATCATAGCTTCTTCAAATGTAAGTTTGCTTGTTTTTTCAGTCATTCGTAAAAGACGCCTCCGTTCCAGTGATGTGACAATCAATCTGTCCATCTTTTAACTTTATCGTTAATGCATCCCCAGCTTTAACCTGTGATACTGATTTAACCAATTCGTCTTTGCCTTGTTTATAGGTCAAGCTGTATCCTCTATCCATTACAGCCAGAGGATTAAGGGAAGAGAGCCTAGAAATCTTGTTAGAAAAATCCTTCTGGTGCTGCCTTACGTGACGGTTTGTTTCTTTTAGCAATGTCTTATGCAGAGAAACGACTCTTTCGTTTGCCTTCTGAAGCTGACCTCTAGGTGAAAACAGTAAAAGTTGACGTTTAATCTGTGAAAGTTGATTCTGATGTTGATCAACAAAGCTTCCAACCGTACGTTTTAATTGATCCATACACCTATCAAGTTCTTGCTCTTTTTGCTTAATCAGTTGTGTTGGGTATTTAAAGGCGTAAGATTTTTGTAGTCGGGACAAATGCTGTTGATGACCCGCTACAAACTCATTCATCACCCTTTTCAGACGAACATTTCTTTGGAATAATCGATCCTTTAGTTCATCTAGATGAGGCACTGCCATCTCAGCCGCAGCTGTTGGTGTTGGTGCTCTTAGATCAGCTACAAAATCTGAAATCGTAAAATCCGTTTCATGACCCACAGCAGAAATAATCGGCAGATTGGATTGAAAAATCGCTCTTGCAACACTTTCCTCATTAAACGCCCATAGCTCTTCTATCGAACCTCCACCACGTCCTACGATCAAAACATCTGATTCATTCAGTGCATTCGCTCGTTCAATTGCCCGAACGATGGATGGAGCAGCGCCTGGTCCTTGAACGAGTACGGGATAGATCGTGACAGCAGCTAGAGGAAACCTTCTCTTTATGGTAGTAACAATATCCCTTATGGCAGCTCCTGTTGGTGAAGTGATTACGCCTATCGTCGAAGGGAATTTGGGCAGCGGCTTTTTATGTATAGGATCAAAAAGCCCTTGTTGTTCTAACGTATTCTTAAGATTTTCGTACGCTAGAAACAAATTACCAACACCGTCTTGCTGCATCGTTCTGACATAGAGTTGGTATTGCCCTTGAGGTTCATAAACAGAGACCGAGCCTTGAATTAATACATTCATTCCTTCTTCAGGTTTGAAGTTTAAATATCTGTTGTTTCCTGCAAACATAACAGCAGAAACTCTGCTGTTTGCATCTTTCAACGTAAAATACAAATGCCCTCTGCTATGGAGCTTAACATTAGATAGCTCGCCTTTTACCCAAACATCTTGTAAGTTACCGTCATTTTCAAATAGCCTTTTAATATACCGGGTTACAGCCGATATTGGAACATACCGATTGTTGTTTTGCATTAATGTACTTCCTTTAGCTTCTTTCTCCATTTCGAAGCAAGAACCGTATTGTTCATCAACATCGTAATCGTCATAGGGCCAACGCCACCTGGAACAGGAGTGATATGTTTTGCTTTAGGTTTAATAGCCTCATAGTCCACATCTCCACAAAGCTTTCCATTCTCCTTACGATTAACACCTACATCAATGACAACAGCACCTGCTTTTACCATATCTTCTGTAATAAGGTTCGGTTTTCCTACCGCCGCAATTAAAATATCAGCTTGTAATGTTTGTTCACGAAGATTGTTTGTTCTTGAGTGACAAAACGTGACCGTTGCATTTTCTTGCAGGAAAAGCTGGCCGGCTGGCTTTCCAACGAGGTTGCTTCTGCCTACAACAACAACATGTTTCCCTGAAATATCTTCACCGGTTTGTTTAACCATCTCTAAAATCCCAAGCGGGGTACACGGTATGAATGCTTGCTCGTCTCCTGCATGCATTCGTCCGATATTAATCGGATGAAACCCGTCTACATCTTTTTCAGGCAGAATCGCCTCAATTACTTTTGATTCACTAATATGTGAAGGAAGGGGAAGTTGTACGAGTATCCCATCAATTTGTTCGTCATTGTTAAACGCTTGAATGTATTGTAACAATTCATTCTCAGAAATAGATTCAGGAAGCTCCGTCAATACCGAATGCATACCGAGCTCTTTACACGTTCTTTCTTTTGCTAATACATATGAACGAGACGCTGGGTGATCGCCTACTAGAATAACAGCTAAACCCGGAACAATTCCTTCTTGTTTAAGGTCTTGGATCTCTTTTGCAAGTTTCTCTCTGATCTCTCTCGCAATTTGTTTTCCGTCTAACACAGCCATTCTAAAGTCCCCCTCAAAAGTAGTTGGTTTTATTATTTAATTAATTATTGTTTATATCTTTGATTATTTTTCCTAGGACACCGTTTACGAAACGTCCTGCTTCTTCACCGCCAAAGATTTTTGCTGTTTCGATCGCTTCATTCAAAGTTACGTTCTTTGGAACCTCTTCCATGAACAGCCACTCGTAAGCTGCCATCTGAAGAACGACACGTTCCACGTTTGCTAGTCTTGAAAAGCTCCATTTTTCTAAATAAGGCGTTAGAAAACGCTCGATTTCTTCTTTCTTTTCAACCGTACCATGAACCATCTTTGTTAAGAATTCGTCTGATGGCTCTCCTTCTAAAACATGCTCCATAGCTTCACTAGCTGAGATGTCACTTACTTCAATTTGAAAAAGCGATTGAAATGCCTTTTCTCTGGCAAGTCTGCGTTTCATAATCCGACTTCCTTTCTATTTGCGAACAATTTCTATCTAGCATAATACCATAATGTTAGGACTCGTTACAATCCGAACAATGGACTTACTAACCCTTCCGAACATTCAGTTTTTTTACTTTCTGTTAAGGGTTGCTTGATAAATGAAAAAGTATTTTATCTTTTCACTATCGGTTCTCTTCGCAAGCTATTGGTTTCTAAGTCTCAAAATTACTTTCACTCTATACGAGGTGGGGTATCCAGACTGTGAATTCAGTAAATTCACGAGATAATTCTAGAATTTTCGGACTTAATCCGGCGAGTTTTGCCCGAATACCGGCGAGTAGACACTATTCGATTACTATTCTGCCACCCTATACCCCCGCCTCAACTATAATTTCAACGAACAACGTAATAAAAAACAAGAAAAAAGATCAAAGGGCAAGTAGAACTCACCCTTTGATCTTTTTAATAATCTACTTCTGGTGCTTCATTCTGTTTTTCTTTTGAATCAAATTGAACACCAACTACGAATACGTTGATATCCGTTGCTTCTAGTGCTGTCATGTCTAGAAGCGCTTGTCTGATGTAATCTTGAATTTTTTGAGCTACATCTGGAATCGCAACTCCATATTTCATTGATACGTATACATCGATTGAAATACCTGCTTCTGAGAGTTCAACTTTAACGCCTTTGCCATGCGTTTTCTTTCCAAGTCGCTCAACTACACCACTTGCAAAGCTGCCTCTCATAGAAGCTACACCTTCAACATCAGAAGCCGCAATACTAGCAATAACTTCGATGACCTCAGGTGAGATTTCAACTTTTCCTAATTCTGATGAGTAACTTTCCATTTCAAATGATAGTTCGTTCATCAATTAAACACCTCCGTACTTATTCGCTTTTTGAAGTTAAATCATGATTTTCTAAAAACTTTGTATTAAAGTCACCATTCACAAAAGTCTCATGGTTTAACAGACGCAGGTGGAACGGAATGGTCGTATGAATTCCTTCAATAACAAACTCACTTAGCGCTCGCTTCATACGGTCGATCGCTTCTTGTCTAGTATTTCCGTAAGTAATAACTTTAGCGATCATAGAATCATAAAATGGTGGAATCGTATAGCCAGGATAAACAGCAGAATCAACTCGAACACCTAAACCGCCTGGTGGAAGATACATCTCAATCTTCCCTGCAGATGGCATAAAGTTTTTCTCCGGATTCTCTGCATTTATTCTGCATTCGATCGACCAGCCATCAAACTCAATATCTTCTTGTTTGTATCGCAATCTCTCACCTGAAGCTACTTTAATCTGTTCCTTGATTAGGTCAATCCCTGTTACCATCTCTGTTACAGGGTGTTCTACTTGGATTCGAGTATTCATCTCCATGAAATAGAAGTCACCTGTATTATGATCAAAGATAAATTCAACGGTACCAGCACCAGAATATTGAACGGCTTCTGCTGCTTTTACTGCCGCATCACCCATCTCTTGACGTTTAGATGGGGAGATAGCTGGAGATGGTGTCTCCTCTAAAAGCTTTTGAAGTCGTCTTTGGATACTGCAATCTCTTTCTCCCAAGTGGATTACATTCCCATGGTTATCTGCAAGCACCTGTATCTCAACATGTCGGAAATCTTCAATGTATTTTTCTATATACACACCTGGGTTACCAAAAGCAGTTGCTGCTTCTTGCTGAGTGATCGCAATGCCTTTTAAGAGTTCCGTTTCATTCTTAGCTACGCGGATCCCTTTACCCCCACCGCCTGCTGTTGCTTTAATAATTACAGGATACCCAATTTTATTGCTGAGTTCAATGGCTTCTTCCTTGTCCCTAATTATCCCGTCAGAACCCGGTACGATAGGAACTCCGGCTTCTGCCATTGTTGCTCTGGCAACATCCTTAATACCCATCTTGTTTATCGCTTCAGCACTTGGACCGACAAACGTTACATTGCACTCTCTGCAAAGTTCTGCAAAGTCAGCGTTCTCTGCCAAGAATCCATATCCAGGATGAATGGCTTCAGAACCAGTTAGTGTCGCAACGCTCATTATGTTAGTGAAGTTTAGATAACTATCTTTTGAAGCAGTCGGCCCGATACAATAAGCCTCATCTGCCAAACGGACATGCAAGGCATCTTTATCAGCTTCTGAATAAACGGCTACTGTTTCAACACCAAGCTCTTTGCATGCGCGAATAATCCTTACAGCAATCTCACCACGGTTTGCTACTAATAGCTTTTTAATCATAGACATACCCTCCTATTCTGCTTTCACAAGGAACAGAGGTTGTCCGTATTCTACTAATTGTCCGTTCTCAACTAATACTTTTACGATTTCACCATTTACTTCCGATTCGATCTCATTGAATAATTTCATCGCCTCAATGATACAAACGATGCTATCCTTAGAAACTTTATCTCCTGGCTTAACAAATGCATCAACATCTGGAGATGAAGCAGCATAGAACGTACCTACCATAGGTGAAACTACTTTATGTAAGTTAGCATCTTCGTCTGCCTGTTTTGTTTCTTGTTTAACTTCTGTATTTTCCTTAACCGTTTCAGCTGTTGGAGCCTGTTCTTTTACAGGGGGCGCTTGAGTCACTACGGGCTGAGAAACAACTTCTTCTGCTCCATAAGAAACAACTGATCCACTGTCCTTTTTAAGAACAATCTTAGAACCATCATTTTCGTATTTGAATTCGTTGATACTTGATTTGTCAATAAGTTTAATCAATTCACGGATTTCTTGTATTTTTAGCATGATCTCTACTCCTTTTAACAATCCTATCCAGGTTAGATTTTTTATTTAGCACCTTCTATTGTGACTAGGTCTTAACACATGTAATATACCACATTTCTCTTTTCGTGGATACATTAGAATCATGTTCAAGTTAATAGTACACGATTACGTCATACATTGTAAGCGTTTACGATTACTCTTCACTTTTTTCTATCATTTCCCGTCATAAAGAAATGCAAACTTGAATGACGCTTTTAAGTTTCTATCCAATATATCATGAAATCACAAAAAGAAAAAAGCCGGAATGTCCGGCTTTCGTACTTTTTAAAGTCTATCTATTTGGATGCATGGTATTCAACAGCTACTGTTTTGCCGCTACCAAGGTGTTCGTTTGCCACATTCATGATCTCAACCACTTCTTTTTTCGATAGTTTATCAGCTTTTACAATTACTTTGATCTCATTGTTCATCGTGCTTACTAAAGCATCATTGAATCCCATCGATTTGATCAATGTTTCTACTGTTGATTCTTGCATAGTAAGTGACTGAAGCTCTGTCATCTTAGCCCACGCATCAGCTTGAACCTCAGCAGAAGCGTCCTCAGATCCTGCAACAGCTACATAATCAGCACTCATCTCATCACGAACTTCATCTCGCTCAAGGCGAAGCGCAGTAAACACATCGTCGTTCGCAACACCTGACACAGTCGCTTCCTTACCTGACTTCTTTCCTGCCTCCAAATAAGCAAGATCATCCGTTCCTCCAGGTGCTGTAATATAATACACAGACAGCACAATGATTAAGCTAAGCATAGTCAGAAGCCAAACGGTTTGTTTTTTCAATAACATTTGTTTATTCCCCCTCAGGATTTTTTGGTCCTACAAAAATCTGGTCACTACCAATATCAAAAACCTTTTTAACGAGCTCTATAATCATAGACTTTGTCTGGATGTTCTCTGCACCTTGTGCCAATATCGCCACACCTTTGATCTTTGGTTTTTCTGTAGTAACGGTTATCGGCTCTTCTCTGCCATCATTTGAGATGATAACTACTTTTTCATCTATCTTTTGATCTTCTATCGTTCTCTTACCGCCGTTTTTATCATTTTCCGATGTAGTCTGGCTCTGTGTGCTATCGTCAGTAACAAACTCTCTTTTCTCTGTTGTTGAAAGTTCTACCATAACGGAAACTTTGCCAACTCCTTGCATCTGTTCTAATAGATCTTTAAGTTCATTCGAGTAACGATCTTCATACGTTTTGATATTCTTGTCAGTGACTTCTTTCGCTTGTTTAAAAACCGCCTCCGATTTTACCTTCGATTCTGGCACCAGTCCGTTTAATGAACTTTTTTGAGCAGGGGAGTCTATCATTTTGCTAATAAACATAAGAGAAATTCCCAATAGAAGTAAGACTAGTAAGTACTTTTGTTTATTCCCTGCTTTATCACTCAGCTGCAGCCGTTTTTTTATCTGTTCCCAAAATGAACGTTTCATTGGGATAACTCCTCTCCCCCTTCCAAATGTACATCAACTTGGTCTGCATCCAACTGCCACTGATTGGTCAAAAACTGGATGACTTCGTTAGAAACCGGTTGTTCGAGCGATTCTTTTCTCTCAGGATCAGAAACACTGACATCTACTTCTGATACTTCAGAGATTTCTGCTTGGTCGTGGTATTTGGCTAGTACCACTTTGGCACCCCTTATATCTTCAGGCTCCAACGGCTCTTTACCGATTTCCGTTTGAATTTGAAGATCGACAATCTCTAACTCATAAGTCTGTTTCAACTCCTCTTGAACTTGTTTTTTCATTGGGACAGCCATTTGCTCTAATATATATGCACGTTGAGCGGATTGTATTTCACTTTTATTCTCTTCTATTGAATTTTTTATTTCGTCTTCTTTCGCAGGTGCTGGTAGATCCATTGCGAGAAACACTTGATCTAGATCTGTATTAATTAGTTTGAACAGTGGAGAGAGCATGGCGAGTAGGATGAGTAAACCTACAACCATCTTGATATAATTTTGAAATTGATTACCAGGTAACAACAACTCGATGACTCCTGCTAAAAGTACAAGAATAATAATATTGGTTATCCATTCCGTTAAAAATGCCATGACTCCCCTCCTATCTGACCATCAGCGTAACGTTGCCGGCTGCGATTATAATCGTTATAGCTAAAAAGAACATGATAGACACCGTCATAAGGGCCGCAAAGATAAACATGACACTCTTGCCGATGATGCCTAATGATTCAACAATCGGCCCACCGCCTAAAGGCTGAAGAAGGGCTGCAGCCATGCTATATATAAAAGCTAGTATTAAAACTTTGATGGCAGGAAATATAGCTAAAAGAAGTAACAATAGTGCCCCTATTATGCCTACTGAGTTCTTTAGTAAGATAGAAGCACTCATGACGGTATCTGTCGCATCTGTAAACATACGGCCTACGACGGGAATAAAATTACCTGTTATAAATTTTGCTGTCTTGATCGTAATTCCATCTGCCACTGCTGCCGTTGCACCTTGTACACTCATTACACCTAGGAAAACGGTGAAAAAAAAGGCGAGTGCACCCATGCTGATATTTCTTAACAGCTTGGCCAACTGTGTGACTTTGTGATGCTCTGACATCGTTGAAACGATGCTTAATAGTGCAGATAAAAAAAGAAGCGGCAATACAAAATTCTTGATTAAAAGGCCGCTAGTATTGACTAAAAACAAGATAACCGGATGAAAAAAAGCGACTGAAGCGATGCTTCCCACCGTTGCCATCAAAGCCAGCAGAAGGGGGATGAGGGCAATCATGAAACTTAACATGCTATCGATCGCTTCTGTTGCATAAGAAATCGCAACATGAAAACTGTTTAAAGCTAAAATGATTAAAACCATATAAATAATGCCATACGCCACTTTAGAGATAGCTGATCGATCAAAAGCATTTTGGATGGATTGAAGCAGCATGCTGAATACGGTAAGCAGAATTAAGGTTCCAAGCAGTTTTCCGTGAACAACAAGTTCATGAAACATAAACTTTAAAAGGCCGATCATGTAGCCTTTTATAGAAAATTCTTTTTCTCCTTTTACAAATTCAAGGAAGGTTCCTTTTTGGCTTTCTGGCAAGAATCCTCCGTACTCACGGGAGATGCTGTCCCAGTATTGTTTGATTTCATCTAGCTGCATAGAGGAAACTTGTTGATCTACCATTTTTGAAGTGATCGAGCTCGCTGATGCGGATTCTATGGGGCCAAATAGGTTGAAGGAAAAGATTATGAGTAGAAGTAGACTTGTCCGCACCATCACTTTCTTCATCTTTACAACCCGCCTTCTTATTTCGGTATAAGCGTCAGAACGGTTTCAATAATGACCGTTAGAATTGGTATCGCCATCACGAGAATCAGTATCTTACCACCTAGTTCAATCTTAGAAGCTATAGCTCCCTGACCTGCATCTCTGGTTATCTGTGCTCCGAACTCAGCAATATAAGCAATACCAATTATCTTTAGTAACGTTTCAACATAGACCATGTTTACATTTGCGTTGATGGCAAGCCGTTGAAGCATCGTTAGAATTTGCCCGATCTTATCAATCAGAAACAAAAAGATTCCTGCTCCGACCATGAGTGTGACCAAAAAAGCAAAATTCGCTTTTTGTTCCTTAAGGACTAAGGCTAAGAAAGCAGCAACCAGTCCAAAACCAACAATTTGGATAATTTCCAATCTGGCCCCCTCCTTAATTCTGAAACAAAAAGACACCCTTTACTTTTTCAAATAAATCATCTAAAAGAGTGATGACCATAAAAAGGGCAACAACAAAACCTAGAAGAGTGACCCAGTGAGCATAATCCTCTTTTCCGATCATCTTTAATACGGTATGAAGCATCGCAACGATAATGCCAAGTCCAGCAATCTGAAACACCGCGTTTACATCCAATCCCATTCGTAAAACCTCCCTGTTACATTAAGAGAATAACGATTAAAAGTCCCATTAAAACCCCAAGACTTTTACACATTTTTTCATAACGTTCTTGTATGTCCCTTGCTTCTTTTTCTTCGCGATTAAGGTGAGCTAACGTCAACTGAATCTGCTTCTGCTGATGCTCTTTATCATGCCTGCCAAGGGTTGCCCCAAACTGGCGGAGGACTTCGATCTCCCCCATCTTAAAAGAAGTTTCTTTGGCCAGAACAGCTAACTGATTATCCCAAGCTTCTTGCACCGAAAGCTCGCCTTCCGCTAATCGGTCTGATATGGTAAGAAAGAAAGTGGACAAAGGTTCTTTTAAAGGTCTTCCGATATGCAAAAACGCCTCATAAAGAGGAGTTGATCCGTACATGATCTCGGCCTCCAAGGCTTGTAGGGTTACTTTTAATTCTCTTAACTTCTTCGGCCGTTCTCTTACTCGCTTTGCCCACTCAAAACCAAAGACCGTTGTGGCTGAAAGAATAGCGATCGCACCTATCCAACTCATCATGCTGCACCACCAGATGATCTGTAGATCTCATTCAATGCTCCGTCATAGATTCTTTGAATCGTTCCCGGTCCTTTATCTCGGCTCAAAATAACATACCTTTCAAATAAAGAAAGATCTCCTAAAGGTTTCATCACAGGTCGTTTCAGTGCATCTTCTATAGAGCTACCATGTGCGGTAAAAATCATTTGAACACCCGCATGCATCGCTTCTAATATAGCTTCACCGTCTTCTTTTCGACCGATTTCATCAACAATCATCACTTGAGGGCTCATTGAACGAATGAGCATCATCATCCCTTCCGCTTTCGGACATGCATCAAGAACATCAACACGTCTTCCAAAGGTATGTTGCGGAACACCCTTTATGCTACCCGCTATTTCAGAGCGCTCATCTACTATTCCAACTTTAAAAGAAGGAATATTTCTTTGCTGAAGGCCACAACTCACGAGTCTTGCAATATCTCTTAATAAAGTGGTTTTCCCGGTTTGTGGAGGACCGATCAGCAATGTATTGAGCCATTTTTTTTGATAAAGATAAGAAACAAGCGGTTCTGCGATTCCAATCTTCTCTCTTGCTATCCTTACGTTAAACGAACTAATATCTTTAATGGCTTTTACGAATCCATGCTCAGTGATCACTTTTCCTGCTAGTCCTACACGATGACCGCCTGAGATGGTGATATAGCCCCTTTTTAATTCCTCTTCAAGTGCGTAGAGAGAGTGCTGACTTAACCGATTGAGCAATACTTGCGATTCTTCAGCCGTGATTGAACCTTCAGACGGATAGATCGGTTTGCCGGAACAAAGGATTTCCATCGGTTGTCCAATTCTAACCCTGATCTCTTCTACAGATTGAAGAACAGATGGGGGCAAATTTCTTAAGATATGCTGAATTTTATCTGGAAAAAGTCTAAAGATCGTCTCCATGACCGTTTTCTCCTTTAAAAGGCTAGTACTATAAACGTATGGCAGACATTTAAGCTTTATGCCAATAAAGGTAGATTTGAAGTTAGAAGGGAAGATAGAGGGGTTTTTGATAGATTGTTCATAAAACATTCATGAAAGAGTCTGTATTGATGGTAGGGCTTCTCATATAGTAGGAAGCCCCATTGGTATCAATTGATTGAAAAAATAAGTCGGAAGCCACTGTAGTAGAAAAAAAGCTCAGATTGTTTATAAATATAGGGTTATGTAAAGTTTATTTCCAATTTCAATCGGATTTAAGTGATTTTTTATGGAAGATAAACAAAATAGTGAGCAAAGGTTCTAAACACTGTATGTGGAACTATACGTAGTGGGGTATTTTAGGTATTAATCCCTGAAATCCTTATAAACATTCAAGAAATTTCGGACTTAATTCCGCGAGTTTCAGCATTAATCCCGCGAGTTCTTGCCTTATATCCGCGAGTCTACAAGAATCGACAAACAACAGGCATCAGATACCCTACTTCAAACAAACCTGCATCCATTTGCGTCCTGTTCGAAGCTTACTACATCATTACTACATAAAAAAACCTCACTCCAGAATGGAATGAGGTTTCAAAGTTATAGACTATGCACGAGAAACGTAAGCTGCATTTCTTGTATCGATGATCAGCTTGTCCCCTTGGTTTACGAAGAAAGGAACTTGTACGATCAAGCCTGTTTCAAGCGTCGCTGGCTTCGTTCCACCAGAAGCTGTGTCCCCTTTAATACCAGGCTCAGTCTCTGCTACTACTAATTCAACGGTGTTTGGAAGTTCTACACCAATCGTCTCACCTTGGTACGTCATGATGTGAACGGTCATGTTTTCAAGCAAGTACTTTAATTCGTATTCGATTTGAGAAGCTTGAAGTTCGATTTGCTCATAAGATTCGTTATCCATGAACGTGTGAGTATCTCCTGATGCATATAGATATTGCATCTTACGGTTTTCGATATGAGCTTTTGCTACTTTTTCTCCACCGCGGAATGTTTTCTCCTGGATACCACCTGTACGAAGGTTACGAAGTTTCGAGCGCACAAATGCTGCTCCTTTTCCTGGCTTTACGTGTTGGAACTCAAGAACTTGCCAGATTCCTCCGTCAACCTCGATCGTTAATCCTGTTTTAAAATCGTTTACTGAAATCATGTTTTATCCTCCTGAAATACCTTAACTTAACGTTAAAAGGGTTTTAGTAGAGTGGGTAAGTGATTCATTGCCGTCTTTTGTAATGAGAGCATCGTCTTCGATCCGAACTCCGCCTACACCTGAGATATAAATACCTGGTTCAACTGTCACAAGCATTCCCGGTTCAAGAACCGTGTCAGACTTCATGGATAGAGCTGGACCTTCATGCACATCTAAGCCAATTCCATGTCCTGTTGAATGTCCAAAGTAATCACCATATCCTTTTGAAGCGATGTAATCACGCGTTAACGCATCTGCATCCTTACCTGTCATTCCTGGTTTAATGCCTTTCATACCTAGCATCTGTGCATCATATACGACCTGGTAGATCTCTTTTAGCTCATCCGAAACATTTCCAATGGCTACAGTACGAGTGATATCTGAACAATAACCTTTGTAGTATGCTCCAAAATCCAAGGTTACCAATTCACCCGTTTCAATCTTCTTATCCGAAGCAACTCCATGCGGAAGTGCTGATCGGTAGCCTGAAGCCACAATAATATCAAACGATGAAGAGACGGCTCCATTTTTTCTCATGAAGAATTCTAATTCATTTGATACTTCCCGCTCAGTAAGTCCGGGGCGAATATACTCGATAATATGTGAAAAAGCGGCATCGGCAATGGATGCTGCATCCTTTACTATCTTAATCTCTGATTCATCCTTAATCAAGCGCAACTTTTCCACAAGCCCGGATACCGGAACAAGTTCAGTTGTATTGTAATCTAATTGTT
This sequence comes from Fictibacillus halophilus, assembly GCF_016401385.1. Taxonomy (NCBI): domain Bacteria; kingdom Bacillati; phylum Bacillota; class Bacilli; order Caryophanales; family Fictibacillaceae; genus Fictibacillus; species Fictibacillus halophilus. The sequence continues at coordinate 1,926,815 of NZ_JAEACF010000001.1, forward strand.
TCTCATATGTACGGAATGTAGAGTATGTCACATGGTCTTGCTCAAAACCAAGCTTACGCACAGAAAGCTCCTTCGTTAACTTTGCAACCTCTTCGGGAATAGGATCGGTGTGCATCACAACACGGTAACCTTGTGCCTGTTCCGCTGCTTGAGTCTTATATCTAAAATCAGTCACTAGAATCGCTTCGTCTCTCGTGATCAAAAGCACGCCTGAACTTCCTTTAAAACCACTTAAATAAAAACGGTTTGAAGAAGATGTAACCAATAGTGCATCAATATCAAACGTATCGAATAAACGTCTTGCCCGTTCTACACGATTCATAACGTTTCCCCCTTCTGTTGATTATGAAAAACTTGAAGAGCTAATTTATAACTATCAAAACCAAATCCCGAAATCTGTCCGATCGTAACTGGAGCAATAACAGATTCTCGTCGGAATTCCTCTCTAGCATGAACATTTGATAAATGGACTTCGATTACGGGGACATCAACACTGGCAATTGCATCTCTAATGGCATAACTATAATGAGTATAGGCACCTGCGTTTAAAACGATACCACTAAACTCACCTTCAGCTTCGTGAATAAAATCAATGAGATCTCCTTCATTATTGCTTTGTTTAAATGAGATATCCAAGAGTAGTTCTTTTGAAAAAGAAACAAGTTCCTCTTCTAGATCTTCCAATGTATGCGCGCCATATATGCCAGGCTCCCGCTTCCCCAATCGATTTAAGTTCGGTCCGTTTATAACAAGAAAGTTTCTGTTTTTCACCCGAAACACCTAGCCTTTGCATAAAAAAATAGAATGTTCATAAAACATTCTATCATAGCGTCTAATCATTTGAATAGTTACGAACTTTGTGTAGATTCCTTGTTTCCTTGGGACTGGCCATGACGTTCACTGTATTCAAATGAGATCGAGTAACCTACAAAAACACCATATAAAATATAGATGCACAGCGTTGTTGTTATCGTATTTTTACCAATCGTATTCATGGGTTCCAATCCCGGAAAGATCGGGTGAAGCAAGAAAAATACAATTCCCCATAGTGCAACACCGAAAAGAATACCAGCCCACATGGATTTGATCTTGGCAAACGCATATCGATATGCAATTGCTACTAAGATCGAAAGTAGAGCAATAATCAAAATACTGATTAGTTGGCCAATCCACTCAGTTTTCCACTTTCCAAGTGCCCATGGTGCTAAAACCAGTGCAGGACCTACTTTTGAAAAATTTAAATAGTAGGCGATAAATCCGAAAGAAGCCCAAATCAAGCCTCCAAAAAAACCAACACCAACGACTCTGCTCATGAATGAAGATTGAGATTCTTGTTTATTTTGTTCTAGTTTTGAATCGCTCATTAACGACCACCTCCAACACTATTAGTATGTCCACAAAACCACTGCCCAAACTTCTCACACTCTTAACCAATCATATTCCGGGTAAATCATGTATAAAATGGGAAAAATACAATCATCCTTTGTGGAGGAATATCCTGCTTTCCTGTAGAATAGAAAGTACCTACAAAACTTTAGGCTGGGGGTTCAACATGACAAAAGAGAAAAAGCCCGCTTACGGCGGCCAGGCCGTATTAGAAGGGGTTATGTTTGCCGGAAAGCACACCTATGTAACGGCAATACGCAGAAATGATGATACGATCGAGTATTTCGAACTTAAGAAAAAACCTTCTCCTGTTCTTTCAAAATTAAAGAAGATTCCTTTCTTAAGAGGATTTATAGCCATTATCGAAGCGAGTATGAACGGTACTCAGCATTTAAATTTTTCAGCTGAACGATTTGGTGTTAACCCCGGTGAAGAAGAAAAAGAGGAAGAAGAAAAACCATCTAAATTTGCCTTTTTCTTTTCTTTAGCCATTATCGGTGTATTATCTTTCCTATTCGGAAAATTTGTTTTTACGCTCGTACCCGTTTTTTTAGCAGAAGCTTTTCGTTTTATCGTACCCGGTCATTTAGGACAGAATCTGTTAGAAGGTTTGTTCAAGTTCATCTTTTTATTAAGCTACATCTATTTTGTTTCTTTAACACCAGCGATCAAAAGAGTATTCATGTATCACGGAGCTGAACACAAAGTAATCAACACCTATGAAGCAGGAGATGAGCTCACCGTTGAAAACGTAAAGAAGCATTCAAGGCTTCATTACCGTTGCGGCAGCAGTTTTATTCTATTTACCGTGATCGTCGGCATGTTTATCTATTATTTCTTTCCATCAGATCCGTTATGGCTAAGAATTTTATGCAGACTCGCGCTTATTCCTGTCGTTTTAGGGGTATCTTTTGAAGTATTACAGTTAACTAATAAACTAAGAGATGTTCCTGTTCTTCGTTACCTTGGATACCCTGGTTTATGGCTTCAACTTTTAACAACGAAAGAACCCGATGAAAAACAAATAGAAGTTTCTATTATTTCTTTTAATGAAATGTTACGTCGTGACGCATCCTATGAAAGTGAACTTAACGCAAGTAAAATCGTTTAATCATAAGGAGGTGAACCTGTTGCAACAGAATCAAAGAAGATTGCATCCTATCATTTGGTTTGTTATTTCACTGGCTATTGTCGGTATTCTCTATCAACTAGTCACTTCACCTCGCGATTTATTTACAACCATTCTGATCGGAGCAGCAGTGGTCGCCGTGTTTTACTTTATCTTTCGCAGAACCTCATCGGGTGTAAACGGCAAGTATAGAAAAGCAGTCAAGCAATCTCAAAAACGGTATGGCACGAACCAAAAACCAGCAAAAACTGCCTCACCGTTGTTCTCGAGCAAAAAGACTGCTAAGAGTTCCGCACAAAGAAAGAAAACACGTGAACATCACTTAACCGTGATCGAAGGGAAAAAGAATAAGAAAAAAAATCGAGCCTCCTTTTAAGGATTAGGCTCGATTTTTATATGCTGGATTCGGGTATCTCTTACTTGTTATCCAGCTCTGTAAAAATTGCTCAGCTCGGTCATGACCAAACGTATAAAGTTCATTCTTTGCTTCTGAAGACAATTGAAAATCGATAACAGATACATGCTTTACGGGCATAAAAATAATATCCCGGGCATCATGCGAATCGATGTATCGGTTATCATGCGCTTGCATCATCGTTTCAAACAAAGCTTTAAACAGCTGAACCGCATTTTTTACATTATGAGTTGGAATATGGTCGTTGATGTACGAACTCAATTGAAAACCTAACACCGGCCGAACAGGCACCCTGTCTTTTCTTTGAAAAAGCCACATCGGAAAATTACTCAAAACGCCTCCATCTACTATAAGACTTTTTTGTCCAACACGATTAAAAAGTTTGATGGGATAAAAGAAATAAGGAAGACTGCAGCTCATCCTAACCGCTCTTGCCACCGGAAAACGCTCCGGCAATAACCCATACTCCTCGAGATCATCTGGCAAAACGATCAGCCTTCCTCGAGAAATATCAGACGCAATGATCTTAAGACTGCCATAAGGAATATCCGCAAACGTAACAATTCCCCGTGCCGCTAGAAGAGAAGCTACCCAGTTCTCTAGATAATCTCCCTTAAAAAGACCTAGTTTCCAATAAAGTTTCAACCAATTCATAAAAGGAACAGGCACAATCGTTTTGCTTGTATCCAGAAACTTTCGAAAGTCTAATTTATCAATGATTTCTTTCATTTCTCCCGCGTTATAGCCTGCCTTGATCAAAGCAGCCATCAAAGCCCCCGCACTTGTCCCAGCTACCCTCTCGAAACAGAGGCCACGATTCTCAGCTGCTTCAACAGCACCAATCAACGAAAGCGCCTTGATGCCTCCACCTGAAAACACACCATCAATTCGCATAAACATCTCCTCCACTACTATCCTAATCAGTAGAAGATGTCCTTTATTACCGATTCTTCAAAAATAACCTCTTTTATTATGATTTGTTTTGGTCAGGGAGGCGGGAGGCGGAACTAACTTACGGTATTCTCAAGGGATACAGGCTGGGTATGGTTGAGATTTCAATTTTACTGTCCACTTCACAAGAAATACTGTCGGGTTTTCTTCATTTACTGTCCACTCTTAGAAAAATACTGTCCACTTTTCATATTTTACTGTCCACTTCTTACAGAATACTGTCCAATTGTCTCGACGGACCTTAGCACGTATATATAAAAAAACAAAATAAAAACAACCATAAAAATTTATGATTGTTCTTGTTCTTCATTCTTTGCTTGAACTTCTCTTAATGACTTTATCCGATTTTCATCTTCTTCAAAAAATTGAACTAGATCTCCAATTCGATCAATAGCGTTCCAACTTAAATGATGTTCGATACCCTCAACATCTTGGTAGATGTTTTCTTGGTCGACCCCAATAACTTTCAAGAATTCTTCAAGTAACTCATGTCTATAAACTAGACGTTTTCCAAGTTTTTTTCCGTTCGGTGTTAGAACGAAACCTCTGTATTTTTCATAAACGACATACTTGCCTTTGTCGAGTTTTTGAATCATCTTGGTTACTGAAGAGGGATGCACTTCTAGGTTCTCAGCGAGATCTGATACCCTGGCATAGCCTTTCTCTTCGATTAGGGCATAGATGCGTTCTATATAGTCTTCCATACTTGGGGTTGGCGGCAAATTGTTCACTCCCTATACTAAACCAGCTTGGTCTCTATAAAAAGGATACTATAGAATGGTAAGCGTGACAAGGGAAGCTGTCTTGGCATTTGATCAAGTAAAATATTCAATCTTTGCTTGTGGAAACATCGTATGAATATAATTTTCTACCGTTTCACGCAGTCTTGTCGCCTGATCATCTTGATAAACATATTTTCCAATTCCATATCTACCCCACTTATACTTACGCTCTTCTTCATTCATTTCAAGCTTTGATTTTGGGTAGTTTTTTTCGATAACACGTTTTGCAGGTTTCGTAAAACGGTGCTGAATCAGCTCAAACGTAAGGTCGTTCGTTAGATGCTTTGGAATCTTCGCTTCTAAGATATCAAAAAGTTCTTTATAGCCTTCTTCCCAATCTTTATGAAGATAAAGTGGTGCCACTATAAAACCTAATGGATACCCTGCTTCTGCAACTTTTATGGCAGCATTAATACGCTCCTCAAGCGGACTTGTTCCAAGTTCGAAGTTCTTTATTACATATTGGGAGTTTACGCTAAAACGGAAGCGGGTTCTACCTTGGTGTTTCGCATCTAATAGATGATCTACATGATGATACTTCGTCGTAAATCTAAGTCGACCTAAGTCTGTTGCACCAAAAAACTCAATCGCTCTTTTCAAATTATGTGTAAGATGGTCTATGCCGACAATATCAGATGTACATGAAGCTTCGAATCGCGTGATCTCAGGCGCCCTTTCCTGCATATACTTTTCGGCTTGCGCGAAGATCTCATCTGTATTCACATATGTTCGTAGGTAAGGCTTGCTGCCGAGTGTCGTCTGTAGGTAACAATAGTGACAATGCCCCATGCATCCCGTAGCAAGAGGGATCGCATACTCCGCAGATGGTTTTGATGTATCAAATTTCAACGTTTTTCTGATACCTACCACAAGCGTTGATTTTGCCGTTCTATATTTTTGAAAGTCATTATCTCCTGGCAAATCACGAATTTGGTTATGTGATGTGGTCTCTCTGATTTCAACTTCTAACTTACTAAAACGATCGTACAGTTCTTTACCTAATGGATACTCAAGTGCTCGCGGTTCAAAATAGATCAACTGCGGCATAAACGGTTTATTGGCACCAGCCATAGTCATACACCCCACAATTTTTTTTCACAAATGATGGAGTTAGTATGTGCCAATCACCACAAAAGAAAAAGGAAGGAACATTTCCAGTTCCTTCCCTTCCTTTTTATAGTCCGCATTTTAACTGTGCGTTACAGTTTGTACATGTGTTGCATCCACCGATTTCTTTCACTTTCCCTTTTCTACATACCGGACAAGTGTTTCCAACTTCGTTACCAATGGTAACATCTGTAGAACGAAGATCAGTGATCGTATCTAAAATAACAACTTTGCTTTTTTCTTCTTCCATACCAAGATCGATCTCAGTTTGTTCAAATGTCTCTTCCGCTTTTAGTGTAAGAACCTGTGAGTCACGGCTTCCATCTACATACACCGTTCCACCTTTTGCTCCACCCTTATAAAGGCGTTCGTAAACTTTTTGAACTTGATCAACTGTATAACCTTTAGGAGCGTTAACCGTTTTTGAGATCGAGCTGTCTACCCAACGCTGGATGACACATTGAGTATCTGCATGTGCTTCTGGCGCAAGCTCCATTGCAGCAACAAACCACTCAGGCAGTTCATTTTCGTTCGCTTCAGGATTGCTGTCTAAATATTCTTTTACAATATCAGCTTTCACTTCAATAAATTTCCCAAGACGACCACTGCGGAAGTATGAGAATGAGAAGTAAGGCTCTAATCCTGTGGAGACACCAACCATGGTTCCTGTGGATCCAGTTGGAGCAACAGTCAACAAGTGAGAGTTACGAATGCCAAATTCTAAGATGTCTTTGCGTAAATCTTCAGGAAGCTTCTTCATATACCCTGTTTCAGTAAATCGTCTACGCAACTCGTTAGTCGTCTCATCTGAATCGCCTTCTAAGAACGGGAAACTTCCCTTCTCTTTAGCAAGTTCGATTGAAGTGCGGTAAGCCGTTACAGCGATCGTCTCGAAAATTTGGTCTACCAGTTGGTTTCCTTCTTCAGATCCGTAAACGGTCTCGCAATAGATAAGAAGGTCATGTAATCCCATAACTCCTAACCCTACACGACGTTCCCCTAGTGCTTGGACTCGGTTTGGTTCCAAGAAGTATGGTGTTGCATCAATTACGTTGTCCTGCATACGTACGCCAACTTCAACCGTTTGTTTTAGTTTTTCAAAGTCCACCGTTTTGTTTTCTTTGTCAGCCATGTTTCCAAGGTTAACTGCAGCGAGGTTGCAGACACTGTATGGTGCAAGTGGTTGTTCTCCACATGGGTTCGTTGCTACAACTTTTTGTCCATAAGCTGTAGCGTTCGTCATGTCATTTGCATTATCGATAAAGAAAATTCCTGGCTCAGCTGAGTATGTTGCACAAATGTTGATCAGGTTCCACAGTTCCCGTGCTTGAATTCGTTTGTATACGCGAATACCATAGCCTTTCTCTTCCCAAACACGAACATCTCCGACCTCATGCCACTCGTTGTTGTAAGCTTCCATCTCTTCCGGCGTGTATGCCTCAACGCTAGGAAAACGTAATAGATACTCAGAGTCATTTTCTACGGCTTCCATAAATTCCTTCGTGATCGTAACAGAGATGTTTGCACCTGTTAAAAATTCAGAATTATGAACGCTGTACGTTCCTCCATCGCGAAGCATTGTCTCAGCATCGCGTAGAACGTCCGAATCAAATCCGCCTGTCCCTGGAATATCCTTATAGCGAAGGATTCCTTCGTACATCGCTTTTTGAGCTGGTGTCAGTGGTGTAAACTTCAATTTATCTTGAGCGACTTGTTTAATCTTCTCGTCATTTGTATTTTCAATTAAGTAACGCAAAATGCGAGGATTTTGCATTTTAGAAATAATGAAATCAATGATGTCAGGGTGCCACGTTAATACCCTCTCGTTAGAGATATTTCTCAAGGCAATAAGCCTATCGGGACTAGACTATATCATCATCCTCAGCATAACCTGTTAGGAGTCGGGCACTTCGGAAGAATCTCTCCCTACTCTACTCATTCACCTTAGCAAACTTTCGATAGTCGTTGAACCTTCCTCATATCCAAAAGGACTTAGAGGCTTGGCTGCTGATTTCCCAATCCAATCACTTTTCTAGCATTTACGTTCACCGTTTCCGGTCCCGATTTAGCAGATTGGCTCTAAGGGGTTTCCAGCAATTCACCCGATTTTCTAGTCGCTCATTTTCTGAACGACGCGGACTAAACAATTTATATAATCTTTTTCCTTACCATAGGTTTTTTCATGACATTTTCTACATAATGTTATACCATTAGAAATTTCAAACATCTTTTCAGGAAATGTTTTTTTAGGAAAAATATGATGTGCTGCAATATCTCTTGTATCACTATTACATAGTGGCATTTTACAACGATACCCATCTCTTTTATATACTTTCAATCTCCACTCTTTGTAGTCTGCTGAATCGGTTATATCTATAGTTTCTTTTCGGTTATCAAAAAGATAATTTCTATAACAAGTTTGATTACAGAAGTTATTCTGAGACTTTTTATACGAAGAGAATCTAATCTCTTTGAGTTGATTGCAATAAAAGCATCTAATCTTTACTCTTTTTTTTATTCTGGATGCCTTTATCTTATCAATGGTTTCCTTTGTCCTTTTTTTACCTCTATTTGGCTTACCCTTATCGATTCCGTGGTGGTTTCTGATAGGTATACCATGATACCTAAGACGATCAAGTATAACCGAATAACTAACACCGCATTCATCAGCAATTTGAGTGTAACCTTTTTGATATTCTATATACTGTGTTTTTAACCAGACTATATCATCATAAATTTTCCCTGAGTTTTTTATAACGGTTTTTCTTATCCCGTACTTTCTAAGTAACCTTTTTATTTGGTTTCTCGTTTTTCCTGTAAGAATACTAATTTCTAATGCAGATTTATTTTTATTAATGTATAAGTCATGTAGGTATTCATAGTTGTTCATTTGAATACCCCCTATAAAAGGAATTTTTTATTGTTTTTTTTAATCCGCTAACATAATCATCTGAGCGCCTCTGCGACTTCCGCCCTGCTCAACCAGATGCGTCAACTTCGCGATGTCATCCAACCAGGATACTGATCCAGATGATTTTCCGTTTACGCCTCTTGCTAGTGCGTTCTTCGGTCGAAGCGTAGATCCGTTCGTTCCAACTCCGCCGCCGCGGCTCATGATCTCCATGACTTGCTTACGGTGATCAGAGATGCCTTCACGCGAATCTTTCACGTATGGCATTACGTAACAGTTAAAATACGTTACATCTGTTTCTGCGCCTGCTCCGTATAAAACGCGTCCAGCAGGTACAAAATTCATTTCTGAAAGTTCTTTATAAAACTTTTTGAATGATTCTTGGCGTTTTTCTTCTGTCGTTTCCACAGATGCTAAGCCTGTGGCATTTCTTAGTGCGATCTGCTCGTAGTAAACTTCTAACGGCTTGTCCATCACATCTAGTGAACGTGTGATCAAACCAGATTCAGCTTCTTCCGGCTTTTCTAGCACTGCTTTGAACTCATCTTCAACCAATACAACTGCGTTTTTATCATCCCAGTTGACAGATTGAATATAGCCTAGCCCTCTTGCTGGAAATTTTGGGTCTTCTTTTACCGTTAATACAACAAAATCACCCGGTTTTAAGGTTTTCTTCTCTGTGTCTTTGAAGCTGTATCGATCTAGCATGACCAGCCGTGAAACACCTTTGTGTGTTGTTTTCATTGTAGAAGTTACGGGGTGCACTTGTGGAAATTGAGCTATATCACTGTTGAGAGCGTCAATATTAATACCCTTTTTAACAGTTGCGACTGTGTCCATCTTTCTCCTCCTCTATTAAAATCACATACGGATGCACATCTATATCTTGTATGTATAAGTTCTACCCTTATACTATATATACGTAAACCTCATGTCAAAGAAAAAAAATTGTCAAACTTAAAATCATGAGGATTTTACAGCAATTTGATGAATCCTGAATATTTTTGATGATTTTATTAATGAATGGGGTTTATTTTAGATTTGTATAATTTGGTAGTTTTGAAAAGCCGTACGAACTCTTGGTTTTCAAAATATCCTCTTACTTTCCAAAAAAAATTAATATCTTGACATCTTTTTTTCTGATAATTAGAGAGCAAAAATAAAAAATCGATATCTCTATGAGATTTCGATTTTTCACTATTAACGCCTGAACGTCCACTCATCGTTACGATAACGAGTATCGGCTATGTTTTGTACTTCTGCCCACTGATCATCTGTAAGCGTGTACGGCACAAGGTTTACGTTTAAACCGTCCTCAAATCCTTTTTTAAAGGCAGTCTTCGCGTCATCAATTGAAACAGGAGCATCTAGCAGTGTGTTGATCGCCACAGCTTTTTTCTTAAACGCTGTCTGCATTCTCTCTCTTAATCTGTCACTAGAATACTTAAACAGATCGAACAGTTTGTCTTCATCTAGGTCCAAAAGAATTGATCCGTGTTGCAGGATCACACCTTTTTGCCTCGTTTGAGCACTTCCCGCTACTTTTCTTCCCTCTACGACTAATTCATACCACGAAGGAGCATCAAAGCAAACTGCTGACCGGGGATTCTTCAACCCTTCACGCTCTTCTTCTGTTTTCGGAACAGCGAAGTAAGCATCTAAGCCTAAACCTTGAAACCCTTCTTTGATTCCTTCTGAGATCACTCGATAAGCTTCGGTTACACTTTGTGGCATATCTTTGTGTGATTCAGATACGATGACGCTATATGTGAGTTCTTGATCATGAAGAACTCCGCGACCACCTGTTGGACGTCTCACAAAGCCCAGTCCATATTTTTTTACAGCATCAAGGTTAATCTCTTTTTCTACTTTTTGAAAGTATCCAATAGATAGAGTAGCTGGATTCCATCCGTAAAAGCGGATAACAGGTGGAATCTTTCCTTCACTGTGCCAAGTTAGAAGTGCTTCGTCCATTGCCATATTAATTGCAGGTTCGCAATTTCCAGAATCGATATAATACCAGTTTTCTTTTTCCACGTTTTTCGTCTCCCTGCCATTCATTCGTAACTAGTGTACCAAATTCGGCGAGTGTGTCAAAACAATCGCTTAAAGTCAGATTTTTCTTTTGCCTATAGAGCCGCGCACCGCTATAATTGTGGTAGATTGTTTAAAGGAGTGCAAGCGTTATGGGATGGATAGTTTTAGCAGGTATTGTAGTAGCTTTATTGGCGTATGTAATTGGTATGGGGCTTTATCAAAAGAGATTTTTAACTACTTTAAACGAGGAAGAGTTTAAAGCAGGTTATCGAAAAGCACAACTGATCGATGTTCGTGAGCCTGAAGAGTTTAAAAAAGGACATATCCTAGGAGCACGTAACATTCCTCTTTCTCAAATGAGACAGAGATTAAAAGAAGTGCGCAGCGATCAGCCTGTTTATCTATATTGTGAAAGTGGATTCAGAAGTGCTCGTGCAGCCAATTTTCTTAAAAAGAAAAAATATGGCCAGCTTCATCACCTACATGGCGGCTTCCGCAAATGGACTGGCCGTGTAAAATCAAACTAATATTAAAAGCAGCTCAGGAAAATTTCCAGAGCTGCTTTTTTGTATGTTTAAACTTGTTTTGAATATTTTAAGATTGGCTTTCTTGCGGCTGTTGCTTCATCCAGTCGTTTAACAACTGTAGTGTGAGGAGCTTCTTGAACCAATTCAGGTGTTTCTTCTGCTTCTTTTGAAATCTGAATCATCTTTTCGATAAATTCATCGAGTGTTTCTTTCGATTCCGTTTCTGTTGGCTCGATCATGATCGCTTCTTCTACACTTAACGGGAAGTAGATCGTTGGCGGGTGATAGCCAAAGTCTAAGAGACGTTTTGCGATATCAAGCGTTCTTACGCCAAGTTTCTTCTGACGGCGACCTGATAATACGAACTCGTGCTTACAGTGTTGTGTAAATGGAAGATCGAAATGAGGTTCAAGTCGGCGCATCATGTAGTTAGCATTTAATACGGCGTTCTCTGATACTTGATGTAACCCGTCTGGCCCCATCGTCATGATGTACGTAAATGCTCGTACGTTAATGCCGAAGTTGCCATAAAAAGGCTTCACTCGTCCGATCGATTGCGGGCGATCATATTCGAATTTATAAAGATCATCTTCTTTAACAAGAACTGGTTTTGGCAAGAATGGAATCAGATCTGCCTTAACCCCAACTGGTCCTGATCCTGGTCCACCACCACCGTGTGGCCCTGTGAACGTTTTATGAAGGTTCAAGTGAACGACATCAAAGCCCATGTCTCCAGGTCGAGCAAATCCTAATATCGCATTTGCGTTCGCTCCGTCATAATATAGCTTTCCGCCAGCTTCATGGACGATCTTAGCCATTTCTAATATATGCTCTTCAAAAAGACCAAGCGTATTTGGATTTGTAAGCATAAGAGCCGCAACATCTTGATCGACTACTCGTTTCAAATCTTCTAGATCAACAAGACCGCGCTCATCGGATTTCACCGTGATCGATTCAAAACCTGCAACGGTTGCAGACGCTGGATTAGTTCCGTGCGCTGAATCAGGAACGATTACTTTTGTACGATTGAAATCACCGTTTGCTTCATGGTAAGCACGGATCATCATAAGACCTGTCCATTCACCATGTGCACCAGCTGCCGGCTGCAGAGTTACTTCGTCCATACCTGTGATCTCAGCTAGAGATGTTTGCAGACGGTACATCATTTCCATCGCACCTTGAACCGTTTCTTCTTCTTGAAGCGGATGGATATTTGCAAATCCAGGGAAACGTGCTACATCTTCATTGATCTTCGGATTATATTTCATCGTACATGATCCAAGTGGATAAAAACCAGAATCCACACCATGGTTACGATTGGATAACGCTGTGTAATGACGAACGATTTGAAGCTCTGACACTTCAGGAAGATCCGCTTCTTCCGTACGCAAATAATCGGAAGGGATGATAGATTCTACGTTAATCTCTGGAACGTCAAGTTCAGGGATGCTGTACCCTACTCGACCTGGTTTAGACAATTCAAAAATTAATGACTGATGTTCTGTACGCATGCTAATCCCTCCAATACATTTGCAAGCTGATCGATCTCTTCTTTTGTTCTCATTTCCGTAACCGCTAAAAGCATATGGTTCTTAAGTTCTGAATACGAAAGACCTAAATCATATCCACCGATGATGCCAGATTCTAATAGTTTGGCGTTCACTTCTTTAGCTGTACACTTTAACTCGATAACAAACTCGTTAAAGAAAGGTCCAGTGAACGCTGTCTTGAATCCTTTTTCCTCAAGAACTTTTTTTGCATAATGAGCTTTTTGTATATTTTGGTGTGCTACTTCCTTCACACCTTGTTTTCCAAGTGCCGTCATGGCAATTGAAGCTGCAAGTGCGTTAAGCGCTTGGTTCGAACAGATGTTACTCGTCGCTTTATCACGTCTGATATGCTGTTCTCTTGCTTGAAGGGTAAGAACGAATCCGCGCTTCCCGTCTTCATCAACCGTTTGACCGACCAAGCGGCCAGGAACTTTACGCATCAATTTGGTTGTTACTGCAAAATATCCACAGTGTGGTCCGCCAAAACCTTGTGCGATCCCGAACGGCTGTGCATCACCAACTACGATATCCGCACCGAATTTACCAGGAGGAGTCAGTGCGCCGAGTGCTAAAGGATTGGAAGAAACTACGAACATTCCTTTAGCACTATGCACGATTTCTTCTATTTCTTTTAAAGGTTCGATCTGACCGAAGAAGTTAGGATATTGAACGATCACACATGCTGTTTGTTCATCAACTTCGGCACGCAATGCATTTAATGAAGTAACACCATCTTCTGTATCCACTTCTACCACTTCAAGATGCTGGCCTTTTGCATAAGTGTGCAAAACGGCACGTGATTCTGGATGTACGGATTTTGATACAACAATTTTCTTTCTACGTGTTTGAGCTGCTGATAATAAACCAGCCTCCGCAAGTGAAGTTCCACCATCGTACATAGAAGAGTTGGCAACATCCATACCTGTTAGTTCACAGATCATCGTTTGAAACTCAAAGATCGCTTGAAGTTCACCTTGAGAGATCTCAGGCTGATATGGTGTATATGCTGTATAGAACTCCGAACGAAGAAGCATGTGGTTTACGATTGATGGTGTGTAATGATCATATACACCAGCGCCTAAGAACGAAGCATGATCTTTTGTATTTTTGTTTAATGCTGCCAAGCGGCTCATCTCTTTAACTAGTTGAGGTTCTGACAAAGCTTCCTCGATTTGTAAGCGTCCTTTAAACCGAACTTCTTCGGGAATATCCTGAAAAAGATCTTCTGTCGTTTCGATTCCAATCGTTTCAAGCATTTCCTTTTTGTCTTGAGCAGTCATCGGTAAATAGCGGAACGTCATGGTTTCTCCCCCTTAAATATCTTATTTTCCTCGTTTATAAAATGGTGAAGCGACTACTTTTGCTTTTAAACGTTTTTGACGAATTTGTACTTCGACCTCTGTTCCAAGCTCCGTGAAATCCTTTTCAAGTAGAGCAAGTCCTAGGTTCTTCTTCAATGTTGGCGATTGTGTTCCTGTTGTAACTTCTCCGATCTTCACATCACCTTTAAATACCTCGTAATGTGATCGAGGAATTCCTTTATCGATCATTTCGATACCAACTAGCTTACGAGGTGCACCGTTCTTCTTTTGATCTGCTAGAATTTCTTTTCCAATAAAATCTGCTTCTTTATCTGTTTTTACAGCGAATCCGATACCTGCTTCTATCGGGGTAATTTCTTTTGTGAGTTCTTGACCGTATAGAGCAAGCTTCGCTTCAAAACGCAAAGTATCACGCGCCCCAAGTCCTGCAGGAAGCAATCCATCTTCATGACCCGCTTCAAGAACCGATCTCCACAGTTTTTCTGCATGTTCAGTTTTCAAATAAATCTCAAACCCATCTTCTCCTGTGTAGCCTGTTCGAGAAACAAGAGCAGATATTCCAGCTAGTGAAACATCTTCTTTAAAACGGAAGAATCCGATCTCAGAAAGATTGGTATCCGTAAGTTTTTGTAAAATCTCTTCTGCTTTAGGTCCTTGAATAGCAAGCTGCGCATATTCAGGAGATACATTCACAAGTTCTACACCTTCAGGCTTCTTGCTCATAAGCCATTCAAAATCTTTTTCAATATTTGAGGCATTCACAACGAGTAAGTAATCGTTTTCATCTCTTTTATAGATTAAAAGGTCATCTACTGTACCACCGTTTTCATAGCACATAGCCGTATATTGCGCTTGGCCGTTTTGAAGTTTCGAAACATCATTGGTCATTGTATATTGCAAGAACGATAGGGCATTAGGTCCTCGAACATCAAATTCTCCCATGTGAGATACATCGAATAAACCGGCTTTCGTTCTAACCGCTTCGTGTTCCTCTTTAATACTTGAGAACTGAACAGGCAACTCCCAACCACCAAAATCAATTACTTTTCCACCGTGTTCTTTATATGTCTCAAATAACGGTGTTCGTAACAATGTAGCCATGTGAATTCCTCCTTTTTCATACTTAAAAATTTTCGGACTTTTCTGGACAAAAAAAGGACAGAAAGACCCCTTATAAATGGGATCCTCTGTCCTGCAACCTGTAAGTTTCTCAAGTAAATATCCTTGAGTTTCTTCGTTGGTGGCTTTCATCTATTAAAAAAGCACTCTCCAGAGATGCGTCTAGCAAGAGTCTTTTTGCCTGAGAGTTTCACAATTGTTTGCTCCTTCGGCGCCGCTAACGCAGTCTCTCCTCTTACTTTCATTCGCGAGTATGTTATTGTCCAAGGTCGCACATACTATTACTATGTTTACTACATTATTATCCTATCATTTTTACAAAAGGAATGGCAACGAACTTTTTTAAAGAAAGGAAATCCGTTATGAAAATCGACGTTCAGTTTCAGCGAGAATGGCATGATGACTTTTTAAAGCGTGTGGAAGAAGATGGACCTTGGGCCAATTGGGAATTATATAACTTAGCTCTTGAAGCCGAACACCACTTAGCAATTCCTGATTTCCTCGGTCTTCAAGCTCCAGATCATCTCCCACAGATGACTTTTTTGCCTCATCAGCTGGACGTTGCGACTACCGTTATTGAACAGATGAACGGAAAAGCAATCTTGGCAGATGAAGTAGGATTAGGAAAAACGATAGAAGCAGGTTTGATTCTAAAAGAGTACATGATACGCCGACTCGCTAAGAAAATTTTGATCCTCGTTCCTGCATCACTCGTTATTCAATGGACGAACGAGCTGAATCAAAAGTTCTTTATTCCTGCAATTGCTCAGAAAAAGGCATATGTATGGGAACAATGCGATGTAGTCGTATCCTCTATTGATACGGCAAAACGAGCCCCGCACCGCGACATCGTTCTTAATCAAGACTATGATCTTGTTATCATCGATGAGGCACATAAGTTAAAGAACAAGAAAACGAAAAACTATGAATTTGTACAGTTATTAAAAAAGAAGTTCTGTTTACTATTAACAGCTACTCCGGTACAAAACAGAGTTGAGGAGATTTTTAATCTTGTATCTCTATTAAAGCCTGGCCATTTAGGAAATCGAGAAAACTTTGACAAAGATTATAAAGAAGATAAGTATTCACTAAAAAATGAAGAAAAGCTGAAGCAGCTCGTAAATAAGGTGATGGTTCGTAATCGACGAGAAGAGACTGGTCTAAAATGGCCGAAGCGTCTTGTTCAAACCATTCCTATTACATTATCAAAAACAGAACGTGATCTATACGATGAAATCTCTCAACTAAAAAAAGACTCTTACTTTGACCGAAGTAAATTTTCTATCGTAACCCTGCAGCGAGAAGCATGCAGTTCGCGTGAAGCCGTTTTTCTAACATTAAAAAATATGCTTCAAAAAGATGTATCAAACTCTTTAATGGAACAACGAGTCTTAGCGTTGATGAAGAAAATTGAACTCGTCGATCAAAACTCTAAAGCTCTAAAAGCGTTAGAGCTGATTCAATCGATTGATTCCAAGGTCATCATTTTTACAGAATACCGTGGTACTCAATTGTATCTGCAATGGTTTTTACAGCAGCACGGCATCTCTTCTGTACCGTTTAGAGGCGGGTTTAAGCGAAGCAAAAAGGACTGGATGACTCACCTCTTTAGAACACGAGCTCAAGTGTTGATCGCAACAGAAGCCGGTGGTGAAGGAATAAACCTGCAGTTCTGTCAGCATATCATCAATTATGATCTGCCATGGAACCCGATGAGGATCGAGCAGCGGATCGGACGTATCCATCGTATCGGTCAGCAAGGTGACGTTCATATCTATAACTTCGCTACTCAGAATACGATTGAAGAGCACATCTTAAACTTGCTGTACAATAAGATCAATCTGTTTGAGAGTGTTATTGGAGAACTCGATGAAATCTTAACGAAATTTGAAATCAAGAACATAGAACGCCATATTGCAGATATCATGAATACGTCTGAAAGTGAAGGTGAGATCCGAGTAAAGATGGATAACCTTGCTTCCTTGATCAACCTTGATGGCGGGATCAAGCAGAAAGGATGGGAAGAGCATGCAGCAGCACGAGATACATCGCTTTCTTGAGCGATATTTTGATGCAAACGAATGTAGGATTCAAGAGAAAAACTTTAGTTATATGAAGGTTCAACTGACCACTGAACTCGATAAAGTTTTAATGAACCGTCCGTTCTACTGGCATTATCTCGAAAAAACGGGAGGTACCCCGAATCCGATGACGTTAACTTTAGTAACGGGTCAACAGCAAGCTCCTGATGGAAAAGGTGAGTTTATCCACTTTGGTTCACCGAGACTTCATCAGATCTTTGGGTCGACTAAGAAGCTCGCCTCTTTCATTCGGCTGTATGAATCTGTTCCTCAGCAAGGAGCACAGGTACCACTGCAACCTTGGTTATGTTTGAACGTTAAAGTTACGTTTCAGTGTGATCAAAAGAAAGATCAGGTTCTCTCATACGGCATTCAACTAATAAACGGAACGATAGAAGATCAATTTCATCAACGCCTTCAAAAAATGCTGTTAACGAAGAGGATCCCAGATTTTTGTTATACGCTCTCTCCTTTTATTAAGCCTCAGAGTGCGATAAAAAGATTGGAAAATAAAATTCAGGAAGTCATTGAGGCAGATGATCACACGTGGGCCGAAGATGCTAAAAAAAGATGGAATGAAGATCTCGAACTATTAGAGAGTTTTTATGAGGATTCTTTAACGAAACCAGAAGCCTATCACATAGAAAAAGAAGCACTTCGTACCCAATATGAGCCACAGATTATCGTAGAGATCATAAATGGCGGACTTTTCTATCTTGCCTAATAAATAAGAGCCGGGAACTGTATCCCGGCTCTTCCTTTTTCCAGCCTACTTCTTTCTCTTTCTACGGAACACGAGACCAAGTCCCATTGGCACAACACCAAAAAGATAAGTAAGTAAAGGCTCCCGCTCATTCTTTTTTGTGATACGCCTTTCCTTTCTTACTGATTGTGGTTCATCCAAATATTTAACGACTCTCTGAGTAAGAAACTTGATAACGTCTGATCCTGCAGCCATTGGCAAAACTCCCTTATAGAAGCACTCATTGATTAGTTTTGGCCAATTAACGTAGGTTTAAACGGCTTAATTTTTCTAAAATGTGGGCGCATACTTCTTCAGTCGTAAATTGGTCTGTGACGATCTCAATATCACTTTTTTCATAATGTGAACTTCTCTCGTTAAAGAGTTTCTGTACCTCTTCTTTTGAAGAAGTTAATAGAATAGGTCTCTTGTTTCTCTCTTCTTCTTTCATCAGCCTTTCCCAAAGAACTGGAAAACTCGTCTTTAGATAGATGACAATCCCATTGTTCTTCATGTACGTTAGGTTCTCTTCTCTTACGACCGCACCGCCTCCCGTCATAACAACAGCATGTTGTACAGGCAGCTGACGAATGGCAAGAGACTCGTAATTACGAAAAGCCTCTTCCCCTTCGTTTTTAAATATTTCTTTTATCGTTTGTCCGCGATCTTTTTCAACTGTTGAATCAACATCATAAGGAGGAACTTCTAGACGTTTTGAAAGCTCTCTTCCTACAGATGTTTTTCCACAACCCATGAAACCGACTAAATATATGGTGTTCAAATTTAACCCTCCACCCATTTTGTAACGCTTTTCTGGGTAACATTATAATACACTTTTACCCTTTTTGTAGACTGCCGCGAGGTAACAGCTTCAATCATGAACATTACTTCATCAACAGATGTTTGCGTAACCAACACCTTTAGTTGTCCCTCGTTAACGTTAAGTATACGTTCTGATGGATAAACTGCAAGATTCTCTACCCATATAACAGCTCGATCAACACCTTGCTGGATAAGTCGAACTTGTCTGAGTTGCTCTTCTTGCATGTATACAAAACGCCGTTCTGAAGCTACTTTTTCTGTTAGAAAACTAAAGAAAATTAAGACGATAAAGCAAAGAGTTAGGATTAAAGGATAAACCATTCCTCTCTCATTCATGACCCATTCTCCTAAAACCACGACGAGCCTCGTTTCCTTCCTTATCCGTCAGCGTAACGTTAACAAAACTATCCTGAATTTCTTCTACTTTCATCTCTTGAATATTTTGAACCCATACTTCGTGACCCAACCCATCCACTTGTTTTCGTATAAGAGAATGATAACGTGTAAAACTGATCACTTCACCGGTTGATAAAGTAATAAACAACGCGTTGTTCTTTACCTCAACAGCCGCTGCTTCTCTTATTTCTTTTCCAATCATTGAAAAAAACAGAGCTGTTTCCTCAGACTGAATAGATTGTGGTTGTTTTTGTAAATGTGTTAACAACAGTGTGATCATAAAAGCAGTTACGATCAATACGCCTAGAGCGATCATCGATTCTACAAGCGTATAGCCGTTTTTGTTTGCGGTAATTCTAGAATGAACTCGCACATGTTGTATACTCTTTTTGGTTAGAACCTCTGAACGAAATACAAGTTTCGTATTCATCCGTCACACCTTTTCGTGTTTTTAGCTTATATACTATTCCATCATCTATCCACTCACGCTCATCTGTTACAAGCGTCGTCACACTTCTTGAGGCAGCTGCATGATCCGCTTCTGTCATCGCATATAGCAGTTGCTCTGAGGTTTTTTGTTCTTGATACGAGGTATTGATGAAAGGCAAACATATCGAAAACACTACTGAAATCAACAGTACACTAAACAAAGCTTCAAGCAAAAGGTAGCCCTTATTGTTTCGCAACATAAAATTTACCTTTACCTAATTGAAAAACCATCTTATACGAAGCATTAGCAGAGTGAATATAGAACGTCCCTGCGCGACTGATATTTCCATTCTGGTTAAATTGAACAGATAATATCATCGAATGACTCTCAAACCAGATATGCTTTGGAAAGTGCTTTTTTACGGGTTCTTTACTGCCGTTTCCTCGCACTTCGTATTTATGCTTTTCATTATCGATCGATAAGTTATAGGTTCGATTCTCATTAACTGCTCTTTGTTGCATGTGCACGATATCTTTTTGAAAAGTCCGGATAAAATATTCAGTCTCCCGATTTTTTCTAAAACTATCATAAGATGGGTACGCAACAGCACTAATTGTAGCAATGATCAAAAGAACGATCATCATCTCTATCAAACTAAAACCTAATTGACTTTTCTTTATGTGCTCTGCTCCTCCGTTCACTCTTCACTGCTCACTGAAACGACTCCTTTACTATCGATTAGCAAAGGTTTTTTGTCTGGGCATGTTGCCGTATCAATATATCCACCATCTTTCAGTTCTTCTATTGTAGGCAGTGTGTTTTTTTCTGCCTCATAGGCCCCAACTTGCCCTTGCACAAGATCAATGGTCGCTTCACAGCCTAACGATTTTACGAGACTGTTATTCTTTGTCATACTCGGTAGAGCGATAAGCATTAACACCGAAATAATTAAAAGCACGATCATCATCTCAATCAAAGTAAATCCTTTTTCATTTTTCATATTATTCCTCCTCATAACGCTTCCATGAGTGTAAACATAGGCAATAACATAGAGGCAAACATTAATAAGACAAATACACCAATCCCTGCGAATAGAATGGGTTGTATCTTTTGCAGCGATGAGTAGATCTTTTCTTCCAACTCCTTAAAGATCCATTCGCCATAAGAAATCAATTCTCTGCCAAGTTCTCCATGAGCCAAACCAAAGCGAACAATCTCGGCTAATTCATTCGTAAAATATGGCTTTGCAAGCAATAGGTCAGTTAGTTCAGCTCCATTTAGGAGACCTTTTTGAAGCCTCTGACTTTCTTCCTTATAAAAACCTTTGTCTAAATGCTTCTCCATAACAAGAAGGGCATCTGAAACAGATAAACCACTTTGCAGCATCGACCCAAAATGAACACTAAAGAAATGTGTATTCATTAAAACAAGAAATTTTTTTAAGATTGGAATTCTCATGAGTAGGTCCATCTGAGTAGAAGGCTTAGCCCTCTTTCTCATAACAGTGATGACAATCCATAGAGTGATGCCTAAAGCGAGGAAACATGCTCCAAAGACTGGCATGATTCCTAAAAACGTAAGCATCCATGTAGTAAACAACGGGGTTTTGACTTCAAGTGATGAAAACAGGATTGAAAACTGAGGAAATAAGAATTGATAAAATACGATCGCGATCCATACGGTAAGGAATAGCAGGAAGAGAGGATATCTAATCGATTTGTTCAAACGTGCACGCCAATCAGCTTTTTTCTTCATAAACGTTCCGTTCTCCATGAGACTTCTCGTCAAGTTGCCATTCGCACTGTTTATAGCTATAGAACTTACAATTTCTTTTGGCAAATGCAATGGCGAAAAGATATCGATAACAGGATTTCCAGAGACAAGGATCTCAAGCATGTCATCAGCAACTTCTCGCCGTTTTTGCGGAAGCTGAGACTTGACGAGCTCAATGCTCTTGTTAATGGAATAGCCTTGATCTAACAAAAAACCAAGCTTAAAAAGAAACGTCCCTTGAGAAGTCCGATTCCAGCCCCTTCTTATCAATTTTTGTTTCTCCTCCCATCCATCTTTCGTAGCTTTCTTTTGTTACATAACCTGCTGCAAAGGCGTGGTTAAAGTAAAAAGAGAGATTTTTATAAGTAGGCTTGTTACGACTCACCTTACTTAAAGCATATAATAGTTCCTGATTGCAAAGCATCTCGTATATTCCAGCTCTTCTATACGTTCTAGATTTAAAACAAAAATCAACGCATTCGTCTCCACAAAAAGGACACGGTATTGAGATCAGACGCTGAGATACAATTCCCATCAATGTTTGTTGCAGTTCCGTTTCTTGGATACCAAATTCTCGAAGACGTTCGATACACCCGATACAATCTGCAGCATGCATCGTAGATAATACGAGGTGTCCAGTCAATGACGCGCGAATAACAAGTCTCGCTGTTGATTCATCTCTGATCTCACCGATCATGATGACATCGGGATCATGACGCAATAATGACTTGAAACCTTCACCGTATGTCAGACCTGCTTTTTCATTGATTTCCATTTGCAGAAACGAATCTACTTTACGTTCCACGGGATCTTCGAGCGTTACGACTTGTCGTTTGTAGTTTTTTTGGAGGTGATGAAGTAAGGAATATAAAATAGTGGTTTTACCTGATCCGGTCGGTCCGGAGAACAATAAGAGACCGCTGGATCGTTTGATAAGGGATAAAAGTCTTTGGAACATATGAGGAAAAAGTGATAGTTCATGAAGAGTTAGTGTTTCTTGCTGAGGAAGTAATCGAATGACGAGTGATTCATTAAACGCGGATGGTATAGATGAAAAACGAAGATTTACATTTACATTATTAATCATTACGTCCATAGAACCGCTCTGAGGCTTACGATGTTCGCCAATGTCCATTCTTGCGGAATATTTGAAATGAGCGAGCACCCTGATATACTCTTCTCCAGTAAGCGTTCTGTGTTCAATCAGCCGATCATCTATACGGAATTGGACGATCCCCCCTTTTTTTATCGGTATAAAATGAATGTCTGATGCTTTCTGAAGAGCTGCTTCATGAAGGATTGTATTGCCTAATAGCTTTATCGGCAAATAGTATCATCTCCCTTTTATTTTATTGGTTAATCATTTCTCTCATAAAACGACAATTCCTGCATTTTTTCAAAAAATGTATGTATATAAATTTCGACAGAGCTCATACTAGTATTGTTGCATTGGGCTATAGCCAAGCGGTAAGGCAACGGACTTTGACTCCGTCATGCGTTGGTTCGAATCCAGCTAGCCCAGCCAAAAAAAATAACACTCTTTAAACGCAAAGAGTGCTATGTTCAGGACACATGACTAGAAATGTGTTCTTTTTCTTTTGTTGAACATAATTTTTTCATATCTCCAGGACTATATCCCGCTATGAGTTGTTTTCCGTCTGTAACTAATGGGCGTTTTAATAGTTTTGGGTTTTTAGTCAATAGCGTTAATAGTTCATTGGTTGAAAGATCATAAATATCAACATCAAGTGATTTGAATGACTGACTTCGTTTAGCCAAGATATCTTCTGTTCCATACTTTGTTAGTTTCAATAGTTCTCTAAGTTCTTCAACCGACGGCGTTTCTTTGAATAGGTGTCTTTCATCAAACGATACTTTATTTTGCTTAAGCCACATTTTCGCTTTACGGCACGAGGTGCAGCTTGGGTATGTGTAAAATGTTATTGAACTCATAAGACTCACTCCTTTTGGTTTACATTACCTTTAAAAGAGGCATAATAAACCAAAAAACAGCTAATATTCATGAATTATCTTTAAATTGTGTATTTATCCGCTTACAATTGGCATTTACAAGTGAGTGGAAACTCATATATAATACTAAAGGATACAAGTATTGGCGAAAAAAGGAGGGGATACATATGTCAAGAATGTATAAGGTTTTAGGCTTTTGGACTGGAATCATCGGAGTCATGGCGTATCTAGGCGATATGCAAGACATGGCGTTATTGTTCTTAGGACAAACGATTATGTTCGTTTCTTTAGGGTATTTGAACTTATCTGAGCGTATGTATATTTATATCTTTGGTGCTTATTTAACTGTTTTCTTTGTTGGTTTTACATACTGGTCAACGTTTATGATGACTCCTGGCGCTGGTGGCGGACACTAATACGTTCTCTAAAAGAGCCACAAAAAAGCAGGCCGTTACGATACGGTCTGCTTTTTTTGTTGTATAATTTGAAATCCATTCGCTAAAGTGTGATCGAGAAGGAATGAACGTATGGCACGGTTTCTCTTATGTTCTATCGAGAATGGGTCCTTATTTTGTGTATCCTGCAACAGTGTTAAAAGTCCTTCTTCTAATAAGAAGTCTCCTTGATTCATTAAACGTAAAGTTTTAACACCGAAATCCTTCCCTACCCGTATCACTTGATCCCAATCTATATGACACGTAATATCCATCA
The DNA here is from genome assembly GCF_016401385.1 of Fictibacillus halophilus. Taxonomy (NCBI): domain Bacteria; kingdom Bacillati; phylum Bacillota; class Bacilli; order Caryophanales; family Fictibacillaceae; genus Fictibacillus; species Fictibacillus halophilus. The sequence goes on from NZ_JAEACF010000001.1 coordinate 1,950,977, forward strand.
TCCCGGGAAATGCTAATGGATTGTTTTGTATTTGATGACGATAATAGCCCCTTATACTTCCTTCTTTTAACGGTATGGTGTTCCACTCTTCACCTATTAATCCGTAATCGACAAAAAATAAGCAAGAGTCTTTTTCTATCCATTCATAAATGGTTTTTAGCCAAGTGAGCATGGAAAAGGATACTTCAAGTTCATTCTTTTTGTCTCTAGAAGAAAAGATTTCATCCAATTTCTTTTCTAAACAAGAATCCTCCACTTTTCTATAAAGAAAACAAAGATCTTCATTGTTTCTAAGCAATGAGACTCCTTTTTCATACCATTCTTCATTTTTTTCCTGAAATATTCGAAGGGGAAACGCATCAAGTACTTCATTTGCAAAAATAAGCCCTTTAAATGATGGGTAACGCTGAATCAGTTCATCCAATGAACAAAGAACTGTAACCGGAAAACCAGCTAAATTTCTTTCCAATAAGCTTCTATGGTAAGGACTAGGTTCTACGATAACATACGAAATATGTTCGATTGATTTTGAAGACCAACTCTCTTGAACTTGTCGTGCAAAATGACCGCTTCCTCCTCCAAACTCCACGACTATTGGATCAAGGTTATGATCAGCTATCGTTCTTAAAAATAAATCAGCCCACACCTTAGCAAATACGTCTGACACAAGGCTAGCCGTATAAAAGTCACCATTTTTACCGATCTTCGTGTTCTCTTTCATGTAATAACCCTCTATCGGATGATACAGCGCATGTTCCATGAACTCTTCCATCGTTATCCATTCAAATTGTTCTAATCTTTTTTGCAGCAAACTCGTGAGTAACACGATTAAAACCCGCTTAAAAATGGATTCGAATCCATTTCCATTCCAACTGTTGTTTCTGGCCCATGACCGGATAAAACGATCGTTTCTTCTGGCAGATTAAGCAGTTTTTCATGAATGCTGTTAATCAGTACCTCCTGATCTCCGCCATGCAGATCTGTTCTTCCGATGCTTCCTGCGAACAAAGCATCACCTGAAAAAACAGCTCCACTGCTTTTAAGATAATACGAAACACTTCCCGGCGAATGACCAGGAGTCGTTAGGACCTCGAATGAAAAACTTCCGATCTTCAATGTATTGTCTTGATTCGTTAAGATGTGACTTGCTGGCTTCGCTGTAATGCTTTGACCAAAATATTTTGATCCGTTCTTTTTTGTGTCACTCAGCCAATCTGCTTCTTTTTTATGAACATACAACGGAATATTATATTTTTCACGGACGTCATCTACCGCTCCGATATGATCAAAATGAGCATGCGTTAATAATACGGCTAAAGGTTTCACTTTTAATGACTCTAATGCTTGTATGATCTTTCTCCCTTCACTACCTGGATCAATGACTATAGCTTCATTCTGAGTATTGTAGATAATATATGTATTCTCTTGTACAGGACCCACCGTTAACTTTTTCCACTTCATTATATAAGCCTCCAATTGCAAGTTGTTACTTTCTATCTTACACTAAAACAAACATTATTTCGGAGGAAACACATGAAAGTATTTTTCGGATACGAAAATATAGATACACCCGCTCCTGTTTCTGTGTATGATCAGCAAGAAGATCTGATCATTACTTCTCATAGAGATGAAGACCTTTTTGAAGCAATACCTCTGCTTTCAATCAAACCTTTAAGAACGACTCTTTTATTTGAGGATTATGGATTTACATCTGACTCAGAACAAACGTATCTTTATCTTGATATGATATGTGTCTTTTATATCAAGGAAGGTGAAGAGCAAGAAAAGACGATGTTTCTACTTCAAGCAGAAGAAGAATTAATAGCAGAAATCATTGATAAAGAACAAAGGTTTTTTATCCTTGGGAGCCAACATAAACTTCTTGTTAAAAAGTGGGCTTCTGCCTATAAACTAACAATTGAGTTCATTTTGTTCCAATGTGCACTCGACAAACCAGAATAAAACAAGTAAAATAATACAAGGTTATACCTGTGTGAAAGCGTTATACTTATACATAGGATTGGTATTACTCCAGAGCAAGGGGGCACAGAATAATGGGATTAGCCATTATATTCGGCTTAGTAGCTATTTTAGCTGCGTTGGGACTATTGCGTTCGTTAAAAATTAAAAATTTAATGGCAGCAGGTTTTGCCTTTTTAACGTTTGCAGTTTTTGGCTGGTTTACAGTCATGACTGTTCTGGACGTTTTAGTAGGCAGCGGCGGCTCTACAGGCCATTAAAAACTCAAAAAACCATCAGAATTCACTTTCTGATGGTTTTTTCTTTCTTTTAAATAACATAAATGGGGTTGAAGTGAGGCATATAGTTCAGAAGAAGTCTCACTCCTATCTTACATGTAGAGAGCTGCTAACATAATTCCTCTTGTATCTTCATAGATCGTATCAAACTGTCTTAATGGAAGTGGGTTAACCCCTATTCCGAGTTCGATGGTAAATCCAGGTTTTCTGTATTCTTGTATAAACCAATCTTTGTAGCCCGCATAACTATCCACATACCTAATCGCTTTATACCCGCTAACCCTCTCAAATTCACCAGCGATCTCTCCTGATATCGGCATAGGTTCTTCCCCTTCGAAACCCCAGTATAATTCTTTACCTTGTGTATGAAGGGCTACCACTCGGTCGAATAGGTGCTTTTCTGTAATCTCTGCCATCACTCTTGCTTCTGGTTCACTTAATGGAGCGATACCAGGGTAATCCCGTGGGGCAGGAGAAGTTGGTTTTCTTACTTGTTCAAGCTCCCATCTTGCAGGAAATTGATTATTAAGGTCTACCCCGCGAATATTCGCTTTCCATCCTGAGAAATCTTTGCTTCCTTTATTTAATTTTAAGACAAGCTCTTTCCACTCAGAATCTTCAGGAGGACCATTCAAAACGAGATCGACTCCATCTGGGTCGACCATTGGTACGGCGTAAAGTGTAGTATCCCTATATAAGTCCGCAGCTTTATATCCATTCAAAATTTTATCCGCTGAAAGTGCAGCTGCATACTCATTAATAAACTTCATCAGGACCCCTGAAGTAATCCATTCGTTTCCATGAAACGAACCATTGATGTGCACTTTCTTTTTTCCATTTCCAATTATAAGCATATCTATAGGTTTGCCGAGAACAGATTTACCAATTTCCTGTTTTCTAATGAATGGATATACGTTAAGAAGTTTATCCAAATCATATTTTAGTGCAGCAGTATCATATTTTCTCTGACATTTGATAGATGGATACGGCAACACTCTAGGAATATTGATAATGTCCTTCGTAAATATTTCCTTCGGTTTTATTGTAGGGTTAACTAGATATAAGGCATCAAGAGGAATATCAAATTTATCTGCTATTGTAAAAAACGTGTCACCATTTTTAATCTTGTATTTTTCTAAGAACATTCCAGGAATCTCTATGCTCTCCCCTGCATGCATATTCGTTGCTGTTACGTTAGGATTAGAGTCCTTAATCAACACGTAAGGGATAGATAATAGACGTGAGTAATACCAAAAAGAATCGCCGTTACGCATGACAATTTCCAAACATAGCCCTCCCTTTAAACCTTCCTCTTAAAGGTGTATGTTTGCACAAAGCAGTTATGCAGAAAAAAAGCACTCAACCGAAGTTGAGTGCTTCTATTTTTACTGTTTTTGCTTTTCTTCTTGCTTAACAGCTTTATCTTTTGCTTTATCTTTATCGTAGAATCTTAAAAGATCTCCATAAATGATACGATCTGACATATCAAGTTCAGTCTTAGCGCGTTCACTGTATGGCTCACAAGCATTGTTCTCACCTTCAACAGGTTCACCCGTTGCTTTGTCATAACACTTGCCGTCTGTGAACACATTATCTTTAGTGATATAAGAATTATCACGAAGTACAGCAAAATCTTCTCTGTCTTTAGAGAATAAATCAGAGCCAAGCTGAATGTCACCTTTTGTATCAATACCTAACAAGTGAAGAATCGTTGGTTTAAGGTCGATCTGTCCACCGACTGTTTCCATCGTCTTTCCTTTTTCACCTGGCATATGAATGATTAAAGGTACTTTTTGCAATTGAGTAGATTCAAAAGGAGTAATTTCTTTTCCTAAGAATTGCCCCATCGCATCATTATGGTTTTCGGAAATCCCATAATGGTCACCATACATGATAAAGATTGAATCTTCATAAAGACCTGCTTCTTTAACATCATCGAAAAACTCTTTTAAAGCTTCGTCTGTATAGCGAACGGTTGTAAAGTAACGGTTAACTGTTCCATCGCTAGACGTCCATTCTGGAATCGTCTCATCTTCCTCTTCTAACGTAAACGGGAAGTGATTCGTTAACGTAATATATTTCGTATAGAACGGTTTGTTCATCGCTTGCATCTCTTTTAGATGTGGAATGGATTGTTTAAAGAAATCTTTATCCTTTAAGCCCCATCCAATTGAGTTCTCAGGTGTTACCTCGAAATCTTTTAATGAGTAATAACGGTCGTAACCGAAATTATCATACATGATATCACGGTTCCAGAAACTTTTGTTATTAGCATGCTGTACGGATGAATAGTAACCTTGCTCTTTTAAAATTTCTGGTGTTGCATTGTATTGGTTCTGAGAATGAGTAAAGAAAACCGCTCCACTTGGAAGTGGGTATAAAGAGTTATCTAATAAAAACTCTGAATCAGACGTTTTACCTTGCCCTGTTTGGTGATAGAAGTTAGGGAAGTAATAACTGTCTTTGATTAGATCATTCATAAACGGCGTGATCTCTTTACCGTTTACCGACTCATTTATAACAAAGTTTTGTGTTGATTCAACTGAAATAACGAAAACGTTCTTACCTTTCGCTTTTCCAAACATTTCAGGATTTGGTTCTTTATAATTTGCACGTGAGTAGTTCTCAACATCTGTAATCTCACTTCCATCAGCAAATGCACGCTGTGCTTTTGCTTTAGATTGAATGATGGAATCATAGATGTGATAATTATATGAACCGATGTTTTTAATCAACATTTCACGGTCAAAAGTACGTGTTAACAATTGCGGTCTTTCAGTTTCTGCGATACCAACATTAACAATAAATAATACAATTGCAGCAGCAAAAGTAATCGTGATCTGCTTGCGTGAAGCACGTGCAGGACGGTAATCAGCTCGTCTCATAAAATAAGCCAAAATAACGATATCAATGAATACCAATAAATCAGTAGGTTGAATCAATTCAAATACGCTATTACCTAAGTCACCCATGTTGCTTGTTTGAAACAAAACTGGAATGGTAATAAAGTCATTAAAGAAACGATAGAACACCATATTGGCATACATAACAAAACTCATGATCGCACTGACTGCCACGATCATTCTTCTGTGCGTTCTTCCCTTGAAGTAAAGTGTTATACCTAGGAAAAGAACGATGGAACTAATCGGGTTAATAAACAGAATTAACTCTTGAACTTTGTTGTCCATCGGCAGTTCAAATGCCGTTTTATAAATGATAAATGTTTTAATCCACAATAAAGCAATTGCTATAAAGAAAAATCTATATTCAGCAAAAGCTTGTTTCATTTTTTCTTTCATATGTTCTCTGACCTCCTCAATCAAAAAGAACTCTCGTTTTCATTTTTATTCCTTTTAACTGAACTCTCATTGCATCCGGTAAGCATTGATCAAGAATGTAAATTCATCCTTTACATATTTACAAAACCTTAATCAAAGGATTACATAAAGAGTATATTAAATGGTTTCACACAAGAATTCAATACCCTAACGTACTATTTCAAGATTCTGACAAATAGGACAACAAAACTATATTAGTTTTACCCCTTTTTTAAATCCATAAACCATTAGACGAACTTGACTCAAAAAAGTTTCAAAAAAAAAATGAAAACGAACCGCCGAGAAGCGATTCGCAATTCTTAATTTCCTCAAATATATTTAAACTAATGTTTACAAAGCTCTGTGAAGAGAAAAGTTCCTTCCTATTACCTACACTGCCACAGCTACACATCCAGAACTTATTATTAGCGGTTGTGTTTCGCTAACCAAGCTCCTCCGATTACACCAGCGTCGTTGCCTAACGTAGCCACTTTCATTTCAGCACCCTCAGCAACTCTCGGAAGTGCAAAGTGTTTAAATTTCTGTTCTAAACGTTCCATTAGGGTATGACCTGCTTTAGAGACTCCTCCACCGATTACGATCTTCCCTGGATTAATGCTGTTTGCAAGGTTTGCTATCACTAATCCTAAATGGAATGTCACTTCTTCCAACGTATCAATTGCTACTTGATCTCCCATTTCAACAGCTTCAACAACATCTTTAGCTTTTATCACACCATTTTCTTTTAATATTGCATTAAGAGACGAAGATGTGTCATGAAGAGCTTTTTCTTTTGAAATTCGTGAGATACCTGTTGCAGAAGCGATCGTTTCAATGCAGCCGGTACGACCACAGTTACATGGAGCTCCACCATCTGGTATAGCCGTAATATGGCCGATCTCCCCAGCCATACCGTTTGTTCCATGCATAATATGTCCATTTACGATAATTCCGCCACCTACTCCAGTACCTAATGTAACCATCAATAAGTTACCTTCACCATCACCTGCACCACGCCACATTTCTCCGATCGCGGCGATGTTAGCATCGTTATCAACGATGACAGAAAGACCTGTTGCTTTTTCTAGCTCTTCTTTTAACGGGTAATCTCTCCAACCGATGTTAACGGCATGGTAGATGAATCCTGTTTTCATATCGATGAAACCTGGTGCGCCCATTCCAATTGCTTCAAGCTTTTCTTTTGGTTCTGATAAATCTTTTAGCTTTAAATTAATGGATTCAGTAATATCCGTAACGATATGCTTTCCGTCTTCGCTAATGTTTGTAGGGATCTCCCATTTCTCTACAATATGACCGTCTAACGTTACAAAAGCGATTTTAATTGTCGTTCCACCTAAATCAACACCAACTAACCATTTCTCCATCTTGTCTCATCCTCTATTGTAATTTATTGTGTGCTGCGCGAATAATGATGATTGCATTCTTGAATTCGTTTACATCAATGAGTTTTTGTTCATAGAGTTCTCTAACTTCGTCTTGAATCAATTCTAAATCAGCTATCTTGTTTCCTGTATATATAAAGGTTCCAAACCTTTTTAATAGCTGTTGAACATCATACATTGTTTTCATTATAATCACCTTTGTCATTATAACAAATAGTATAGGGAAAAATGCAAGCCTTTGCACAGAATTTACATACAAAAAGACAGCTGAAAAAGGTCAGCTGTCTTAAACTTTAACGGTCGGGGTCTTTTGGGTGCAATACGATTGGCCTTCTGTTCTTTAATGGCATTGGAATCCTTAAGATCACATCTCGGATCGCCTTTGGATTAAAAGGAATGAAAGGCCAGAGATAAGGTATATGGAAGGACTTGAACGACACAAAGAATAATACGGCTAATGTAAAGCCTACTATATATCCTGGTACACCTAACAGTGCAGTTAAACCTAATAAAGAAAGTCTTAATAACCGATTTGCTAGACTAAGCTCATACGTTGGAGTAGCAAATGTTCCAATTGCAGCTACAGCAATATAGAGCACTACTTCATTTACAAATAAACCAGCTTCAATCGCTACTTGTCCGACCACAATCGCTGAGACCAATCCTAGTCCGGTTGAAACAGATGTAGGCGTATGAATCGTAGCCATTCTGAGCATATCCATACCTAGTTCGATGATCACAAACTGCAAAAACAATGGGACGACACCTATCTCTTCAGGACCTATGAAGGATAAATTCACTGGTAGAAGTTCTTTCTGTACGGAAAACAGGTACCATAATGGCAATAAAAAGATCGATATCCACACAGCTAAAAATCGCACAAACCTTAAATAAGCACCAACGACCGGTTTCTGCCTGTATTCTTCTGCATGCTGGAGATGATGCCAAAAAGTGGTTGGTGTGATCAAGACAGACGGTGATCCATCTACATAAACTAAAACATGTCCTTCAAATAAATGAACCGCTGCTGTATCAGGACGTTCTGTATACCTCACTAACGGATAAGGATTGAGGTGCCGGCCACAGATAAATTCTTCGACTGTTTTCTCACCCATCGGAAGTCCATCCGTATCAATTTTTTTCAATGATTCCTTAATTCGTTCCACGATATGCGGATCTGCAATATCTTCAATATAAGAAATACATACGTCAGTCTTCGATCGCCTGCCTATACTCATGTACTCCATACGAAGTGAACGATCACGAACTCTTCTTCTCGTGAGTGCGGTATTGAACACGATTGTTTCGACAAAACCATCTCTTGCTCCTCTAACAACGCGCTCAACATCCGGTTCTTCAGGTCCTCGAACCGGGTATGTTCTTGCATCGATTTGAAGGATTTCAGAAACTCCCTCAACGAGCAGAACTGTGGGACCACTTAAAACCCAATCGATTCCTTGGTTCAAATCATCTGACGTAGAGATTTCTATATAGGGCAGATACGTCTTCATCAACTTTACAAGTGGATCCGGATCTAATTGACCTGGCTCGAGATCGGCTAGTAACTTCATTAAATAATGAAGAATATCATCTTTAACGAATCCATCTACCATAAATAAGGCCATTCTTCTTCCGGCATATTCTAAATCAAGATGAATACAATCAAAACTTATATCGACGCCTAGTTGATCTTTCATATACTGAACGTTTTCATTAAAATTTGGTGAAAGAGGTTGTTTTTTTGGCAGATATGACATTTTTTTCATCACTCCTCTGCCTATCATCCTTCACTTTCTTTTCATGTTTCATACCTTGGTCAACAACGATTATTCTAAATGTCTCATAAATCCAACAGATTCAATGATCGTATAGAAAAAGAAAACCCCTTAGCTATGCTAAGGAGCTTTTAGGCTATACAAGTGGAGACTTTAAATAGGCGTGAATAAGTTCTGCTGTATTTTTTAAAGACTTGATATGTGTACGTTCAAAAGCATGAGATGCATCAATTCCAGGTCCGATCAGACCATGCACGATATCTGCACCAGCACGAATAGCAGCTGTAGCATCTGAACCATAGTAAGGATAGATATCCACTTTATATCCAATATTTTGTTTTTCAGCTAGGGCTACAAGATGTTTTCTTAAACCATAATGGTAAGGACCCCCAGAGTCTTTTGCACAGATACTTACTGTAAACTCATCTGTTGACTGACCATCACCGATTGCTCCCATGTCAACCGCTAAATACTCGACTGTTTCGATTGGTATGTTCGAATTACCACCATATCCAATCTCTTCATTGTTACTAATTAAAAAGTGAGTCGTGTATGGCAGCTTGATTGAGTGGGTCTTAATTTGTTTAATCACATGCATTAAGATTGCAACGCTTGCTTTGTCATCTAGATGACGCGACTTCACAAATCCACTATCCAATTGCTCAAATCTAGGATAGAAAGAAACAAAATCTCCTATTGAGATTCCCGCCTCTTCAACATCTTTCTTAGAATGAAACTCTTCATCTACTCGAACAACCATGTTCTTCTGATCACGTTTTAATTCATTCATTCCTTTGTATACATGAGCAGCTGTTTGATGCATCATGATCGTGCCACTAAACGTTTTTCCTGAGTTTGTGTGTATAGAACAATATTCTCCTTCTATCGTATTCCAATAAAATCCACCGATTAAGTCTAATTTTAGACGGCCATCGCTTTTGATCTCTTTCACCATAGCACCTAAAGTATCTACATGTGCTGTCAACAGGCGATGTTTTGAATCATTTTCACCCGGAATGGTAGCGATGACAGCACCTTTGTTCGAAGTTTTGAATGATACCTGATTTTCTTCAAAGAATGATTTCATAAACTCGATTGCGGCTTCTGTATTCCCAGACGGGCTTGGGATATGTACGAGTTCTTTAATATAACTTACGATCTCTTCTGTTCGTATTTCCAATCGTCTAACCCCTCTCTTTTAACCCCTTCATACGTTTTCTTGAACTCGAGCCTTCTAATTTGGACAGGGATGCATAGAATTTAGGAACAAGTTGTCCGAAAGGGAGGCTGATTTGTATGAAGTGGAGAATTTCAATTTATCTGTTAATTATTATACTTGTAATAGGTATCATCTACCAGCCGTTTGTCAAAAAAGAAGCACGTGAAAGCATTACATTCTTTCCGTTAGACAATGCATTTTCTTTTAAGGAAGCAGATACGAATCTATCTTTCCTAAACGGGAACTCTTCAAGTTATGACTTGCTTTGGAAAGTGAACTCTGAGACTTCTGAACGTGTTTATTTGAGGCAAGATATTGCAATGATTTATGAGAACGGAAGGCTTAACAACAAGATGACAGAGTGGAAAACATCTGCTGTTGAAATTGACCTTGAAAAAGATGTTATAAGTTCGATACCGGGGCTATGGGAGGCCATCTCCTATCATCAAGGAGAGATCCATCTTAGCGAAGAGAAATATCGTTCTGTACAGAGAATGAGTAATGATTATCTATATGCAGCAAAACTAGGTCAATCCTTTTCAAGTTTTAAGATTCCTAAGGATAACACGGAACGGAAAGCTAAAAATGATCTGGATGAAAAAACGAATAAATACTTACAGCAAACACTTACTCAAACAACAAACTTCTATCAGATTGACATAAACGAATATTACGTGATCTCATTAGAGTCGTTAACGGATTATAACAGAAAACCACTACCCGGGTTCTCTTCATCCAAAAGTCAGGAAATTATCGGGAAGCTTTGGGAAGGATTATACAAGAATTACTTTGTAGGAATCACGACCAAAAATGGACAGAGAGTAAGTCCAATCGGAAGTTCGATGCCTTTCATCTTGATCAGCAAAGACAAAAAATATTTATTCGTTCTCTTTCAAACAACTAATGGAGAGAACATCCAGCTGATTCAATATATCTCGTGATGACTTCTATTAATGCACGGCTAGAGTAACAGGTATGATGAGGACGTTTGTCATTCGTTACAGAATGCTTCAACGGATTCCACCATATAGCTGTCCAAAGAGCATGGATCGCTGGAACCATATCTAAAGAATAAGAATCACCAATATAGTAAAAGTCACTACCATCTGTATTCCTTTTTACAAGATGGAAGATCTCCGGACTAGGCTTAGCCACTTTTATTTCCGATGAAATATATATATGTTCCTCAGGAATAGCTAGTTGTAGATGTTTTATCTTGTTTCTCTGAACGGCAGCCTCTCCATTGGAGATGATACCGTGCGTAATTTCATATCGATTTAGCAACTCAAAGATATCTCTTACCCATGAGTAGGGTTGCACAAATAGATGTACATTCTCTTCAAAAAGCTGTTGATACCTCTCGATTTCTTGGTTACTAAAATTTCTTAGTCCTATTGCGCGTAATGAAGATAATAGGCGGTTCCTTTGATATTCTTTTCGGTTGATCCATCCTTTTTCATAAGCCTGCCAATAAAAATCACAAAACGTTTTATAGCAAGAAAACCATTTACCTTCTACATTCATATTTATCTCATCTGAAGAGACGATGGAACGAAATGCAAATAAAGAAGCCTTCTTAAAGGAGGCTTCATAATCAAACAGCGTATTGTCTAGATCGAAGAAGAATGCTGTTTTTTCCGATTGCATGGTCAAATGATTTCATCCATCATTTTAGATCGCAAACCTGGAAATGACATAGCACTTCCCACTAAGAAACGACGAATAAACGGGTTGCCAAGAGCGCTATTCATCAAACGGTATCTCATTCTGTAACCGAGCACAATAGCAAGGAATATCAAAAAGCTTTTAATCACAAATCCTTTCATGTGAAAACCTCCTTGCTACTACTTTCTGTTTGGAATGCACTTTTTATTCGTCCTCTAGATTTAAAAGGTCTTCTTTCGTATTTACATTTTCAAAAAAGTGAGCCTCTTCTTTTCGTACTTCTATGTATTTCGTACGTTTACGGTCTAGTAATGAAAGAACCTTTAAGTTATCCTTCATTAAGTTCTCTTTCAATTCAGGAAGGCAAGATCGCTTGTATACACCGTTAAGCGGATAGACTTTTCCGTTCAAAACTGGAACGATGCAGTCATACTCGGGATGTTCAATAGCCCGTTCTATCCATGTTCCATACATATGGCTGCTCATTCTAGGCATGTCACAAGGGGTAATCAAATAATAATCTCCCTTTTTTTTCAGCATCGCACTGTATATGCCGGCTAATGGACCTTTACCTCTAAAAGCTTCAACATCGGAAATTAGTTCTGCAGCATGAGAATGGTCTTGCTCTAATTTCTCCATCCATTCTTCACGAACGACAGCTACCAGCTCATCTGAATGTGGAGCGATCGCATTCATCGCTTTTTCAAAAAAAGTGGTATGACCCCATTTAGCGAACAATTTTGGACTTCCAAATCTTCTAGACTCACCGCCTGCAAGAACAACCCCTATTACGCTCAAGTTATGATCCATGTGTATAAACCTCCCGCAATCATACCTCCTATAATAGTAGAAGAAAAGTTCACAAGATCGTTTGTAAAAAAGGAATACCCAAATACTTTTATTGTTTTAACACCACAATGAACGTGACTTTCTGTTTCTTTTTTACAAATAGAACAAACATACTTTTGTTCAAACCAAGCCCCAAAAAGGGTATCTGCTACATTGCCTAAAAATCCAGAGATCGCAATACACAACAGAATACTAAATGATGTTTCATAGAGAAAATAAAAGCCAAAGCCTATTAAAGATGCTCCGGTAGCTGCTGCAACTGTACCTAGACTTGATACTGCACCTGATAAGCCAGGATCGACCTTCTTCCATTCTTTTATATGAAACGGTCTTTGCTGTGATAGGACACCGATCTCTGAAGCCCATGTATCTGCTGTAGCTGTTGCAAAGGTAGCAGCGAATACTATAAGCCATACAGGATCTGAAACCGTTAGATGAGCAATTGCTGCAAGTAGAGCAGCTCCACCATTGGCAAGCACTTGCCCGGCCGACCTTCCCTTTTTCTCTTCGGTGTTTAAAGCGTCTTGATCCTGTTTTTTGTCTTTTTTCCATTTGGTCAAAAATGTAGAAGTTATGAAGAACAGACCGAGTATGATCAAACCTTGCCAACCAAAGGCAAGATATATAATCACACCCAATATAAACGCTGTTAAACTTCCTGCGATGGTGAGCCATTTAAAGCAGGCTGACAATATGGAAAGAAGAGCGATACCTACTAGTATGTTTATCATCTACTTGAATCGACCATCTTCCGTAATAATCTGATCAACAGGAACATCATAGTTTTCATGTGGAAGAAAATCCGTAGTCTGCAAGGTGTAAGCAAGTGAAAGTTTAGATCCATCATAAGATTCTAAATAGCGATCGAAATACCCACCTCCGTAACCGATTCTGTACCCGTCTCTATCAAATACTAGTCCTGGGACGATAATCATGTTCATTTGAGACGGCTCTATGCATGAAGTAACATCAATCTTAGGTTCGTATAGATCCATGTATACATTTTCTAATGCTTCATAAGAACGTATCTCTCGGAACTCCATCTGTTTGTGTTTAGAGTAGCACTTAGGGACTCCGACAGTCTTCCCTTCACTCCACGCTTGGTTTACGATGTAAGACGTATCGAGCTCAAAAGCTCTCGAGACAGTAATGCCGATACAATTTGCTGTTTTCCAATCGTCTGTTTGAAATAAGAAATTAGAAATCGCTTCGCTTTTTGCCTTTCTTTCTTCTTTTCCCATTGAGAGTAACAATTGTTTTAACTCTTTTCGCCATTGTGATTTATTCATGGATTAAACACCTCTATAACGTGATGTATTTATCATATCATGAGTATGATTGCATGAAAAAACGCCTGATCCCTCATTTGCATGGGTCTCAGGCGCTTCAACGTGAAATTACTTTGTTTCACGGTGAACTGTGTATTTCTTTAAACGTGGGCTGTATTTTTTAAGCTCTAAACGGTCTGGATTCGTACGCTTGTTTTTTGTAGTGATGTAGTTACGATCACCAGTTTCAGTACAAGCTAAAGTAATGTTTACACGCATTGTTGTTTCCCTCCACATCTTTACCAAAGTACATTATCATGGTTACTAACAGTCATATTCTCTATTAAACCATACCATAACATGATAACAAATTCTTTTCTAACGAGCAAGTGAGTTTTGTGAAAGTTTCTCATAGACTTTCGTATATTCTTTGAGAACATCAATAAATGTGGCATGTGACCAGGTGAGAGGTGCAACCGACAAAGCCTCTCCCGTAAACGGGTGCAGTTGTTCAGGTAAAACACCTGTAGAAAAACTATGCTCGTGAACCCAGCGTAAAATTTCATGCGGCCGCTCTAGATCTTGAAGTGACTTCGCACATTGAACATACCATTTAGCAAGCCATAGCGTACAGATTAGCCAAGGATTCCCAGGCGCTCTTGTCATATCATGCGTTTGTTGAAAGTAATAGTCATTCGTGTATCTTGCTATTCCGCCTACACCGGACTTAATGCTCAGCTCTTCATTCATCTGCTGCATCGTTCGGACAACACGTTCATCATCGGCAGGGTATACACCGAACGCAAAAAGAGCATACATGCTTGATTCCATCGTGAAGTCTTTTTTATAAGCGTTATCATCCAACAGATAGATGCCTCTTAAAAATCTTCCTGAACTCTCATCGTATAAATGCTTCTCCATTCCAGCTTTTATTCGGTCTGCCCCCTTCTTGTACCTTTCTGCTCGGTCATCCTCGCCGAAAAGTGTCGCGAAAGAATAAGCAGCCATAAGGCCACCATATACAGAACTAGCAGTAAAGGTAAAGATCCCTCTTCTTTCTTCCCAAAGATCATAAGAAGGTAACGGGAGGTCTAGCTCTTCTTGCATATATTGAAGCAAGAATCTTGCACTCGGACGCACTAATGACCGATAGAGAGATTGAGCAAACTCAATATCTCCTGTTGCTTTATAATGCTCCCAAAATGCCCACAGTACGAGCGCTGTTTCATCTTCCTGAATTGGCAACTGGCTAGAACCTTCTTTGTCGATCATAGGGTGCCATGATGATCCGATCGAGCCGTCGGGGTTATATTTATGATGAAGGTACCCCTCTTTTGTTAGTACATCCGCACATCTGCGATAAAAATTCTTTACCATTCCATGAAAGCCCGCTTTTGCGACAGCAGCGGCTATTAACGCCCCATCTCTTGGCCACATGTAACTATAATGGTCGCGGTTATAATGCTGAATATCGGAATCGTTCGCAGCAATAATATAGCCGTTCTCATTCGTTTGAGTACGAATGATCAGTAAACTCCTGTTATATAGATCAAGAAGTTCATCAGAAAGGTTGCATGGATTGATCTTTGTTTTATTAACCCATCTCCTCCAGTACACATCTATCTTATCTAACGTTAAAGATGGACCGATCTCCATGAGGTAATCGTAAAGCGAAAAAACTTCCTCTCTACTTTTTCCAACGGTTAAAGCATAGTTTACGTCTCCTTTTCCATGTGGCGGAACGATGCCTTGTACGGAGAAAGTACTATCCACTGATCCTTGGGCGATCGGGTTCACATGAAGATGACCATCTTCTGCATCTTTCCATGTTCCTTCTGCACTTAAAAAACGTTTCACCCCTGTTGTGTACTGGTCGATTCCCTTTTGATCGAATGATGCTGTAAAAAGAAAGTAACGATTCTTCTTATAATGGATGATCACAGATTTTTCAGGATCAAAGTAGGCTGTGTCTCCCACTTCATTCTCATATATTGAAAGATCTTGGTGAAAGAACAGTTTGATCCTTTTTTCTTCATATGAATCGTTTAATACGGTGATTCTTCGCATAAACATATTTTCTCTTTGATGAACGGCATCTTCAATCTTAAGCGTTATACCTTCTTTTGCGTTTTTTGCGTATGAGAGGGTAACGAGTGAATCTAAATGATAACCCGGCTCGATCACCCATTCTTTTGAAGAAAGCCAAGAAAAGGAGCCATTGATACTGGCTCCTAGACGGTTAACATGCCCCTGGACATGATTTTGCTGACCGACGTAAGGAAAATAGATGTCTCTGATCTGCAAATATTCATCTAAATTAATCAATAATTTTCCGTTTCCTAAAACCAAATGTCTTGGCATCTGTTACACCTGCTGATATAACTGGATTTTTTCGATATATTGTGATGCCGCTTGTTTCGCTTGTTCAGGATCCGTATTCTGGGAGTACACCGTGAAAACAGGTTGTTCTACGTCTGGAAGGATAAGCGTCCATCCTCCTTCAGGATGAAAGACTTTAATGCCATCCAGCAATTCTACATTGTTATCACGGATATCTTCCATAAGTCTGCGCATCACTCGCCCTTTCTTATCTTTTGGGCAAGGCACATACTCTCTTAACATATGCACATCTGGAAGCATCTTCACGAGTTCAGATAATGTGATCTTTTGCATTGCCATGATCTCTAAGATGTGTACAAACGCATATTGAGCGTCGTATTGATAATTTAGAACCCCATCCCCTACTTCCATGATAGAACGTGGATTAGCTTTCGTACGGATCAGCTTACCTTTTAAACGCTCTGCAATGGAATCTAGGGCAGATGATCCATATACCGGGATAGCCATCTCTTTTTGTTTACCTTGAGAAAATGCTGTGAAAACATAGAGAGCAAGCATGGTTTCTTCATCCAACACTTCACCTGTCTCTGTAATGAGACGCAAAGTCTCACCCGCTTCTCCGATCAAAACCCCGATATTGGCATTTGTAACTCTTACAAAGGATGCCATTTCCTCCGGTTTCGTCTGATATGGAGCAGTCAGGATCTCACAGTTCAATCGGTTATAAAGATTAGGGATAAAATTCAGATAAGGCTGATGATTGTAATTTACCACAACTCTAAACTTAGCTTCTTGAATCCCCTTTTCTTGGATTTCTTCTAATAGAGCGGAAATGTAATCTTCATGTTTGTTCGCCTGAACGGCACCTTTTCCAATACGATCAAATGAAGCACGTCTATAATCTTCCTGCCAATAGGCATTCTCGATCTTTCTTTCAAGGTCTGAATGAATCGGCAGCCCTTTGTTATCATAGAATTCGATCATTAGTTGTTTTTCTCCCGTAGGGTTTGAGAACCTTACGTAAACACCGCCCTCTAAGCGTTCTTCTTCGATAGAGAAACGGACAACTGGTGCGACAGTAGGACTGATATCAAGCGTGTGAACACCAGAAGAATGCAGACCCTGAATAAAAGATTGTTTAATCATAACTGAAAAATCATGTGAGTCACTTGCGATGATAATCTGTGACCCGTAAGGAAGAACAGCTCCATAGGCCGATGCAAGTCTTGCGATATAATCTGGTGTGATCTCAACGTTCGCAATCCCAGAAACCCCTCTCGATCCAAACAGAGATTTTGTAGCTTTTTTCCCCCATACGATTGAGGTGTGAACAAGAGCTTCTTCAAAGATTTCTTTTTCTGGCCAGATCTTTACGTCTGGCTTTAGTGTCGCGTTTTTACCGATCGTACAATGGTTCCCGACTACAGCATGTTCAAATACAGAAGCATCTTTTTCTACTTTCGTACCGTTTGCGATCGTTGCTCCTCTTAATTCGCACTGATCTCCAACAAAAACATCGTTCCATAAAACCGTTTTCTTTAAAGAACTCCCAGAACTTACTACACTGTTCTTTCCAACAACAGATAGTTTGCCAATATGTGATCCCTTTCGGATAACCGCTCCATCTGCAATACTTACCGGCGCTTCAATCTCGGCTCCATCTTCAATAAAAACATTCTTCCCAATCCAAACACCAGGCTCTTTTTCCTCTCCGGCAAAAGGTAGATCCACCAATCCGTTCAACATATCATAATGCGATTGGCGATACTGCTGAAGGCTCCCTATATCAGACCAATAGCCTTCTGCTTGATAGCCAAACAAATTTTTATCCTCTTTCATAAGTAGCGGAAACAAATCCTTACTAAAATCTACTGGAACATCTTTTTCAATATAATTAAATACTTCTGGTTCAAGTACATAGATCCCCGTATTCACCGTATCACTAAAGACTTCATTCCAGCTTGGCTTCTCAAGAAATCGAATGATCTTTCCTTCTTGATTGGTCATGATCACACCATATTCTAATGGCGAATCAACTTGCTTCATGAAGATAGTAGCGAGCGAATCGTTATCTTCATGAAATTGAATACCTTTTTCAAGGTTGAAATCCGTTAACGCATCGCCTGATATCACGATAAAACGCTCATCTAAAAATTCCTCAGCATTCTTAATGGACCCCGCTGTTCCCAGAGGAGAATCTTCAACAAAATACTGAAGGTTCACACCAAAATCGCGACCATCACCAAAATAATTTTTGATTGCGTCTGGTAAATAATGAACGGTAACGGCGATATCTGTAATGCCAAATTTTTTAAGAAGTTCAATACCATATTCCATCACAGGTTTGTGAAGCATTGGTACCATTGGTTTTGGCATATTGCATGTAAGAGGTCTTAATCGTGTCCCTTTTCCACCAGCCATAATTACACCCTTCATTAAACAATACCTCCCACTTTTGTTGTTTTATTTTGTTCTGTCTTATATAGTTCTGCAGTCTTTTCTGCAATAGAATCCCAACTGAAAACGGTTCTAGCTATTTCCTCGCCGTTTTTAGCTATGTCTTGGCAGCGTTCACGGTTGCTAAGGATATATTCTACAGCCCACACAATACTATCTGGATCGTTCGGATATACTTTTAGCCCTGTCTTTTCATGATCAACAATTTCCCTTAATCCACCCGTATCAGAAACGATGGTCAGTTTTCCGGACGCCATCCCTTCAAGTGCAACAATGCCGAATGGTTCATAATGACTTGGAAAAAGGGCAGCATCAGCTTTTGCAAAATATTCATTCCGTTTCGCATCGCTAACGAATCCTGCCAGATGAACAAACTCCTCTAGATTCTTCTGTCTGATCATTTCTTTTAGTTCATCCATTAAAGGACCTTTTCCAGCTATTACAAATCTGACTTGTTTGCCCCTATTCCTTAAAATATCTGCAGCCTCAATGATCGTTTGGAATCCTTTTTCTTTTACAAGCCTGCCAACTGAAAAAAGAAGAAGTTCTTGTTCGTTTCTCGTATCTTCTATAAAAGTACCTGTTTGAAATGTGATCTGCTCTGGATCAATTCCGTTTGGAAGAATCGTTATCTTATCTTCAGGTATGCTAAAAACTCCTGTTAGCTCATTTTTCATATAGTCACTGCACACGATCAGACTGTCTGATCCATCCATTAGTTCCCATTCCTTCTGATTGATCTCGTATTGTAGAGGTGATGTGATCCCGTTGTTTCTACCATGTTCTGTTGCATGAATAGTAGTGATCAAAGGGATGTTCAATTGTTTTTTAATGGCTAGTGCAGAAACGGAAACGAGCCAATCATGTGCGTGAATGCAGTCAAAATCAAACTTATTTGCTAATGCCAGCGCTTGTTCAGTGATGGCCATATTCAAACTCCCAGTCCAATGGAAAAACGACTCAAAATTCGGCTGTTTACCAGCAACTCGGTATACATGAACACCATTATTCACTTCATGTTCCGGATATCCTGGGACAGACGAAGTAATGACATATACATCCGTTCCTTGCTCGACCAATTTTCTAGAAAGATCGAATACATGCCGTGCTAAGCCACCTACTACCATAGGAGGGAATTCCCATGAAAGCATTAATATCTTCTTTTTGCCTTTAGCCTTTTGTTCACTATAATGAGACGCCACATACTCATCATGTTTATTCTTAAAGAAGTGCCACAAACCTGTTTTAAGCATGAATGGGTATTGGTTTTCATAGTCTGCTATCTCGGAAAGATGATATGTTTTATTATCAATCGAGCGATTCAGTTCATGAAACCTCTCGATATGCTCTTGAAATCTTGACTTTGCATATTCTGTAGCACTATTACCTTCAATGATAAAAGCCCAATCAGAACTGACAGCAAGCATCCATTCACGAACCATCTGATCTGCATATCGTTCAACAACGATGTTTGGTTCATCATGCGAAAGACGTGCTGCGAGTTCGACCAGCTTTCTTTCACAGTGATGCAAGTGTCTATACATCCAAGCATTTGACTCATTCAGCCATACTTCACCTGTTTGGTTTCTGCCCCATGTTGAAAAGCATGGTCTAACTGTCTCTAAATCTTGATAATGTCTTGTTAGAAATTCTTGAGGTGTGATCCACGTGATGTTTTGTTTCGTTGAAACTTTCATGGATTGAAGTAAAAATTCCGGTCCTTCAAACCACCAGTGTCCAAATAGCTCTGCATCAAATGGTGCAGTTATTAGTTGAGGAGGGTAAGATTGTTCGTTGGTATGTAAATATTCTGTAATTCGATGACAAAAATCATGAGCATGATCTTGCACTTTATTTAATGCCCATTCTCTATGGTACCAGTCTTTGTTCTCGGTTTTCCCAGTTATTCTCCAATACTTTAATCCAGTATCGACTCGAATCCCTTCTGGATGAATGAAGCTCTTTATATAATCATTTTCTCGTTCATACGCAACATCTCGATAAAACTCTCGATAATCAAAATCGCCAGGATAACCAACAGAAGAGTTCCATATCGTTTCTGAGATACATTGATTTCTTGAGAACAATGCTATCCCATGTGGAGAGTAAACAGGAGCTCCAATTCCTTTAGATGGAACAGGCTTACTTCTGAGTAGAGTTTCTTCATCTACAAAAGTATATTGAATACCTGCATCAGCTAACGCTTTATCTACTCCAGGAGAGTATGCACATTCTGGGAGCCAGAACCCTTTAGGTTTTTCACCAAAATACTTTTCAAATGTTTGAACGCCAGCAAAGATTTGTGCTTTAACTCCTTGCTCAGTTTGAATATAGGGAAGGAATGCGTGGGTTGCAGAGGAAGTGATGCAATTAACCTTCCCAAGATCCATATAGTGTTTATAGGCATCTGTAACTTTACAATCGAATTCTTGATAGGTTTCCATGATTCTTTTATAACGATCTTCGTAAAAATCGATAATCTTTTCTTCTTCCTTATAGGTAGAATGCTTTTTTTCTTTTTTAACAAGTTTTATCGTAAGGTCTAAATGTTCTAGGTAACGTTTTTGAATGACTGGATCGTTCAATAACTCCAATAAAGGAGAGGAGAATGATAAGGTCCAAGACAAGGTTTCAGGCTGATCTTCGAGTACCCATAATAACGGGATATATGTCTCAGTAAGTGCCTCAAATACCCATCTTTCCTCTAATCGATTCGCTTCTTTATGCCTCACATAAGGAAGGTGAGCGTGCAAGACTAATGAAAAATACCCGTTAGACATGTTTTACTCTCCTATCTAATTTTTTGATAATATGAATAGGTCGAAAAATTTTCTAGCCATTCCGGCTGTTCAACACTTTGGTGTTTCCATCTGTCGATCTTTTCATCATGAAAACTATTATAAAGAGAAGGACTGGTCTCGACAGGATTTGATCGTAACAGTGTGAAAAAACTTCCATCAAACGTACGCGTACCTATATCAGCGATATATGTTCTTCCAGGTTCTAAGGAGTGAACGAACCAATTGTTAGTCATCGACGGAAGCTCTACCTCAAACGTCCGGTGAGCATTATGTCCGAAGAAATCAATGTCCGTTACGTCATAGATTTTTAGTATCGAAGGAAGCTCTTCCCACTTTGTGCGAAAATGATGTTCTGCCATCTGTTTTGTTGATTCAGAAAAACTCCAATAAGCATACAAACTATCCGGGGTTCTTGGCATCAAATGAACATTAGCCTCTTCATATTCAAAGGGCATCGACCACTTCTCTTTTTTAAGAACGGGTTGAGATGAAATTTCATGATTCGATGGCGTTTGCTGCTGCCGGTATTTATTCCAGCGATACTGAACCTTTCCTAAAGACATGTTCATTCTTTGTGCGATTTCTTGGAGAGTTAAGCCATTTTCCTTTAATTTCACAATATCTTCGATCAAGTTCATCACCTCATCCTAATCTATTATTCTAATAAACGTTTCTTTATTACCTTATTTTTTTATAATCGTATCACTGGATATTTTTATATACAATGTGTCAAAAATGTCGAGAAATGGCGCTTCCTTACCCCACTTGAGATTTCCGTATATGTAAAGTTTTTGTAACCGGTTAATCTCTCTGATTATTCTGTTAAATTGACAAAGTAAGACAAAAAACGTCGATTTTATTTCATTCCTTCTATTGTTACACTGGAGTTAATTGAGAAAATAGTCGAATTGTAGTAATTTGTGTAAACTTTTGCGAAAAAGCCTATACCACAGCAGAATACTATGTTATAAAAGTAAAGGGTATAGCTTTAAATTAGGGAGGATATTATGGAGTTTGCTATTTTTGGATTGTTACTAGTAGGTGTTATTCTTTTGATTCTTTCCTTTAGAAAAAACAAGGAAGCTTCAGTAGAAACACAGTTGGAGAACTTTACTATTCAGCTAATGAAAGAGATCTATCAAATAAAAAAGAAACTAAAAGTTCTTGAAGACGAAATGATGATTAACGATAAGAACTAATTTGTGAGGGGTAATGGGTATGACAAGCAAAAACCTTCGCGGATTTTCAGCAGGTATTATTCTTTCAACAGGAATTTTGGCTGGTTTTTATTATACGGCTGACACTGAAAACGCTTCTGAACTTACAGAAGAGTCAGTAGCACAATATCTTTCTGAAAAAGGCGAATTAGCAATTTCAAAGGAAGAGTATACTTCACTTAAAGACACTGAAAATACAGTTGCAGCTCCGGTTGCAAAAGAAGAACCTAAAACTGTCCCTCCAAAAGAGGAAGAAAAAGTGTATCAGATGACTTTAACGATCACTCAAGGAATGAGCACTGGAGAAGTATGCGATCTTCTGCAAAAAGAAAACATAATTAAAAATAGCGATGAGTTCTTAAAATATTTGCGCACGAACAATTTAGAAGGTGCAGTTAGAGCTGAATCTCATCAAGTAAACAGTAAGATGAGTTTTGATGAAATCGCGAAAGAAATAACAAGTTCATAATTCTACATAAAAAAAAGCAAGCGCTGAGAGATTCAGCGCTTGCTTTTTTTATTTAGTATAGTTTTTTTAGTTAAATGGTTAATCGTTTAAACCGTATCTTTTTCCTTTTACTAAAAAGATAATGCTCTCTGCGATATTTGTAGCGTGGTCCGCTGTACGCTCGATATACCTGCATACAAACAGAAGCTGACTGATCTGAGAAAGATGTTCAGGATTTTTTGTCATAAGCTCTAATAGCTCTTTTATAATTTTTCCGTATGTTTCATCTACTTCATCGTCTAGTTCTGCTAGTTTCTTCGCTAGAGCCACATCTTCTTCCACATATGCCTTGGTAGCAGTTGTAAGCATGGCAATCGCATGATGTGCCATCTTAGGAAGCTCTTCTAATGGTTTGATAAGCTCTTGCTTCCCGATTCGAATCGTTGACTTCGCAATATTAACGGCAAAGTCAGCCATTCTTTCAATGTCAGACGAAATTTTTATGGCTGCAACGATTCGTCTTAGATCTGATGCTACAGGTGCTTGTTTAGCGATCAATAGAATGGCCATGTCGTTGATTTCATCTTCAAGGACATTGATGCGATTATCATTTTCAATAATCTGTAGGGCTTTATCGAGATCTTGGTTCTTTAATGCTTCGACAGAAAGCTCTAATGCTTCCTCTGCCAATTTAGATATTTGTACGATCGCTTGTTTCATCTCTTCTAACTGAAGCTGAAAATTTTCACGAACCACCATTTAACTCACTCCTAATCTCTTTATTAACCGAATCGTCCCGTAATATAATCTTCTGTTCGCTTATCGGATGGATTTGAGAACAATGTGCTCGTATCTGTATATTCCACTACTTCCCCATTTAGGAAGAATGCGGTACGATCTGATATACGAGCCGCTTGTTGCATGTTATGTGTAACAATTACGATGCTATAGTCTTTCTTAAGCTCTTGCACGAGCTCTTCCACTTTTAAAGTTGAAATCGGGTCTAGAGCAGAAGTAGGCTCATCCATAAGAATAACATCTGGTTCGATCGCTAAGCATCTTGCAATACATAAACGTTGTTGCTGACCACCTGATAAACCATATGCGTTCTCATGCAGACGGTCTTTTACTTCGTCCCAGATCGCGGCACCTTTTAAGCTTTTCTCTACAACTTCATCTAATACTTTTTTATTCTTAATTCCATGAATACGTGGGCCATAAGCTACGTTTTCATAGATCGATTTAGGAAATGGATTTGGTTTTTGGAACACCATACCAACTTGCGTACGAAGTTCTTCAACGCCGTATTTAGGATTAAAAATATTTTTATCCCGATACATAATTTCCCCGGACATACGAACGATAGGAACCATTTCTACCATTCTGTTCAATGTTTTAATAAATGTTGATTTACCGCACCCGGATGGTCCGATGATGGCAGTAACCTGCTTTTCAGGGATATCAAATTTAATATCTTTTAATGCATGATCCTGTCCGTACCATAAGTTTAAATTATTTATCTTAAAAACAGGTGTAAAATCCTGTTCTTTTTCATTTTTTTGAACCATTTGTTTGTTGATTGTAATATCCATGTTCTCGTCCTCCTACTTTTATTAGAAGCGTTTATGAAACTTATTTCGGATTAATACTGCGATTGAATTCATGATCAGCAAGATGATCAATAAGATGATAATTCCACTCGCTGCAATCATATGAAACTCTTCTTGTGGTCTACTTGTCCAGTTATACAGCTGAATCGGCAATACTGTAAACTGCGAGAATATGTTTTCCGGAACAAACGCTACATAAGCCAGTGCACCTAATACTAATAGTGGTGCAGTCTCACCTACAGCACGAGATAAGGCAAGGATTGTTCCAGTCAAGATCCCAGGAAGCGCGGCAGGAAACACAATTCTTCTGATTGTCTGCCATTTTGTAGCCCCCATTCCAAAAGAAGCTTCTCGAATTTCTCTTGGCACGGTTCTGATCGCTTCTTGTGAAGCAACTACGATAACAGGCAGGATTAATAGACTCATCGTCAAACCACCCGCAAGAACACTTGAACCTAAGCCAAGAAGACGAACGAAAATCGTGAGACCTAATAATCCGAATACGATTGATGGAACACCTGCTAAATTTGAGATGTTTATCTGAACAAATTTAGTAAAAGCATTCTTTTTCGCATATTCTTCTAGATAGATCGCGGTTCCGACACCAAGAATGAATGAAACTGGTGCAGTAACTGCCATTACCCAAATGGTCCCGAGTAGCGCAGCCCATATCCCTGCACGTTCAGGCATTCGAGATGCAAAGTTTGTAATAAAATCCAAGCTAAGATAAGGTAAACCTTCTGATAAGATTCTGTAAATTAATACACCTAATACGAGTAATGAAAAACATGTTGCAAGAACAAAGAGGAATTTAGCAAAACCGTTTGCCGCGATCCTGCTCCCCATTCTTTTTTTAACAGATTCTTTATTAATTAATGGCATTAATATTCCTCCCTAAACTTGCGGGAAATGAATTGAGCAAGTAGATTCATGATTAATGTAAATACGAACAAAGTCATACCTACTGCATAGATACTGTAATAGATCGTTGTACCATAGCCTGTATCTCCTTGGCTTACCTGAACGATATAAGCTGTCATCGTTTGGATCGACTCTGTTAAATTGATATCAGCTGTTGGCCTAGAACCACCCGCAATTGTAACGATCATCGTTTCACCGATTGCTCTGGAAATTCCTAGTACGAATGATGCGATAACTCCTGAGAGTGCTGCCGGAAGTACTACTTTCATTGCCACTTCAAAACGTGTTGCACCAAGAGCTAACGCACCTTCTCTCATAGAGTTCGGTACGGCATTCATCGCATCTTCAGACAATGATGCTATCATCGGAATAATCATGATTCCTACTACAATCCCGGGACTTAGTGCGTTAAAGATTGAAATTCCGCCTGGAATGATCTTATCTAATAAAGGTGTAACAAACGTGAGAGCAAAGAATCCATAAACAATCGTTGGGATTCCAGCCAACACTTCTAGAATAGGCTTAATAATTTTTCTTGTTTTTGCTGATGCGTACTCACTTAAATATATAGCTGCAGCAAGACCGATCGGGATAGCCACAACCATCGCAATAGCTGTAACCGTCAATGTACCCATTATTAGAGCAATGATCCCGAAGTCAGCATTTTCGTCAGATGCAAAAGGAAACCATCGTGTATTCGTGAAAAACTCAACTATTGAGATTCGGTTAAAAAAAGTAAAAGTTTCTGTTAACAATGTAAAGACAATACCTATAGTTGTAAAGATAGATATGATTGCACAGATTAGAAAGAGTTTTGGAACAACCTTTTCCATTACCGCCGATTGACTTCTTGAAGACTTATTCTCCTGAATCATAGAGCGGATTGATTTTTGGTTTGATTTATCTCTGGACACCAACAAGACCTCCTATAATTCGACAATACTAAACAGGTGAAAGGTGAGGAGATTTCTCGCTCCTCACCCTTGTATATGATTCTTATTCCTTTATTTTCAATAAAGGATGTTTATTTACCTGCAAGCTCATCTAGCTTTTTCATTTGCTCTTCGTATTTCTCTTTAGGAAGAGATACGTATCCGATCGTATCAGATGATGCAAGTTCTCCAGAGTTTTCAAGAGCAAACTTCATGTATTCATATACTGCTTCGTTATCTTTTAAAGCTTTGTTATTCACATATGTGAACAATGGACGAGAAAGCGGTGCATATTCTCCAGATTCAATTGTCTTAGGTGAAGGTTCAACTGGTCCGTTACCTCCATCGATTGGTACAGCTTTCACTTTTTCTTTATTTGCTTGGTAATACGCATATCCAAAGAATCCAATCGCGTTTTCAGAGCCTGTTACGCCTTGCACAAGTACGTTATCATCTTCAGAAAGCTGTGCGTCACGACGCATAGGTTTTTCCTCCAGAATTACTTCGTCGAAGTAGTCATACGTTCCAGAGTCAGTTCCTGGTGAGAATACTTCGATTTTTTTGTTTGGCCAACCTTCACGAACATCTGCCCATGTTTTAGCAGGGTTTTCGTCTAAGAAAATCTTTTTCAGTTCATCTAATGTAAGGTGATCAACGAAGTCGTTGTCTTTAGAAACAACTACGGAAAGACCATCTTTCGCAAGTTCAAATTCTGTATATTTAATGCCTTTTTCTTCAGCTGCTGCTTTTTCTTCATCTTTAATCGGACGAGAAGCATTCGCAAGATCTAATTCTCCACGAACGAACTTTTCAAATCCTCCACCCGTTCCAGATACTCCTACAGGTGCTTGTACTTCAGGATTTGCAGCTTGGAACTCTTCAGAAACAGCTTCCATGATTGGGAATACTGTGGAAGATCCATCAATTTTAATTTTTCCGCTAAGATCTCCGCCGCCTGCAGCTCCATCTTCACTCTTGTTTCCACATGCTGAAGCGAAAACTAGGATTAGCGACATTACTGCTAAAAGGTACACAGACTTCATTTTCTTCATCTTGATAGGTCCCCCTAAAATATGATTATTTCGTCTTATCATGTTAGAGAAATTTTCTCAGGTCATGATCCCTTTTTTAACGTTTGTTTCTTTCTTACATGTTCTACAATAAACCTTGAATATGAACTGCGTTTTAATGAATTGTAAAGGTATTGTTAAGACTGGCTTATCTGTGAATATGTTCTTAGTGTTTACATTCCGAATTTATCTATACCAAAAAGAACCACGCTTGATTAGCGTGGTTTCTCTTGGTTTTCTTCTTTTGGATCAGGCTTAGTCGGAATTCCTTCTTTTTTCATTGAGAAGTAAGCGTCTAACGCACCCTCAGCGATCTCACTGTTTGTATTTCCTTCTTTAATATCTGGAACTACAACAGCAAATGCTACTTCTGGATTTTCGTATGGTGCATATCCGATCAATGTTTTGTTAACGATTCCGGTAGCTTTATCAATCTCAGCAGTACCTGTCTTCCCTGCTGGATTATAGTCTTTGTTCTTAAACTTCCAAG
Organism: Fictibacillus halophilus; assembly: GCF_016401385.1. Taxonomy (NCBI): domain Bacteria; kingdom Bacillati; phylum Bacillota; class Bacilli; order Caryophanales; family Fictibacillaceae; genus Fictibacillus; species Fictibacillus halophilus. The sequence continues at coordinate 1,979,017 of NZ_JAEACF010000001.1, forward strand.
CCGCGGTACCGTTATTACCATGCATCACTTCATAAAATCCTTTTTGTACAACCTTTATCTGACTAGGTGACATCTCAATCTTATTTAAGACGTTTGGTTCAAAACGGTACTGAAGCTTTCCTAATTTATTTGGATCTACAGAGGGCTCTCTCACTTCTTTCAAGAGATGCGGCTGCATCCTTAATCCACCATTAGCAATAGTTGAAACATATTGTGCCATCTGCATCGGTGTGTACGTATCAAATTGACCGATAGAGAAGAACATCGCTTGTGATAGTTCCCGGCTCATTCCGGTATTATACCCCGTAGCTTCTGAAGGAAGATCTATTCCAGTTGGTACACCAAGCCCAAACTGGCTGTATGAGTTTCTTAAGATTTCGAATGCTTCTTGAACTTTATTTTCATTAAATCGTTTGTTCGAATAATCGTATCCTGCAAGTTTCATCGCAATGTGCCACATATACACGTTAGATGAACGCTCAAGTGCTTCTACAGCATCAACCGGCCCCATACTTTCATGTGATTTTAAAGATCTTCCATCTCCAAATGTGAGTGGTGCATCATTTATCACGGTATTTGGTGATACAACACCTTGCTGTAGGCCGGTGAGTACGGTAGCTCCTTTAACGGTTGAGCCCATCGCATAAGAATGATAAACGTTACCAAAAGGAATATCTTTAAATTTTCCGTTTTTACGATCATATTCTTTAGCAGCCATAGAGAGGATCGCACCCGTATTCGGATCCATCATCACAACATAGGCGCTATCTAACTTACTGTTAGCGTAAGCATTTTTTCCTCGGATAGCGTCTTTTAATTTTTCTTCAATTACTTTTTCGACCTCTTGTTGAAGACTCATGTCAACTGTTAATACAAGATCGCTACCTCTTGCTCCTTCTTCCTCAACAGGATCACCAACTGGATTCCCTTTTTTATCTGTTACATATTTAATTTTCGTTTTTGTACCGCGAAGCAGGGATTCGTATTGTTCTTCAAGAAAACTCGTTCCAACCATATCATTGCGATCGTTGCCTCGAGAAGTATAATAGTCCATTCTCGATTTTGGAATTTGTTTTACTTGGCCGAATATATCACGAAATGAATTCTTAAACGGATAAGAGCGTTCAGCATCCGGCTTAATGTCCACCCCTTCTAACTCAGGTAAATGTTCACTGATCATCGCAATCTCTTTTTCGGTCGCGCCAATCTTTATACGTTGTGGAGATAATGTGTAGCCACGGTCCATCTCGCTTTTTATGGCCAGAACTTCAAGTTCCTTTTCTGAAAATGAGTTAATATCCTCTTCTGTTACTTTTTCTAGCATTAGATCGTATAGCTCTTCAGGAGGTGTATCTTTCTTTTCCTGTTTAGAAATTCTTGATTCAACTTGCTTTTCGTTCAGAAAAATAAAATAGTCTTTTTTGTCTCGCTCAGTAAGCTCATCTGTTCCTTTTTCGATGAGATCTGCAAGCTTCTGTGCCAACTGATGTCTTTCCTCTGCATCAGCTTCTTGTGTTCTCGTATATGTAATAGAGAAGACAGGTTCATTATCAACAACTACGCGATAGTTAGCATCAAGCATCTTCCCTCGCGGCGCATCAAGTTTTGTTGTAACGTTTTCTGTTAGATATGCTGTACGCTGATATTCCTCCCCTTTCACAATCTGCACATAGCCAAGGCGGAGAACTAGAACAGAAAAGAGAAAAAATACAGATAGAAATAAGGCATTGATACGAATCGGAACATGATTTTTCTTCTTTTTATCTTTTGTTTTCATAATATTGTAAATCTCCCTTTAAAACAGCACAGACACCTTTAAAAAGGTGTCTAAAGCGAACCGGTAATTATATCTACATAATAATAGTATCCTTACCAAGGTAATTATGTCAAAAGATAATCATTGTTTATTTGGATTGTTGCCATCTTGTTGAGTTTCAGCAATCTCTATCGTTTTTGAAGAGTTATGGGGAGGGACCGATACTTTTCTTAAGCAGAAAAAGATAATAAAGTGTCCAGCACCTAGAATAGGAAGTAATAATGGAATGCCTCTTTCTTCTGATAGAAGATGAACTACGGTGATAAACGTAAGAATAGAAACGATTCTCCCTGCATTCAGATACATCTCACGAACCACGATATACTCAATCCTTTTTTCGTGTATACCACGGCATTTTCCAATAATATCGTAAGTTAATGATACATAAGGCACTAACAATAAAGGATAAGCGATCGATACAGAAACTCCATAAATGATCAGAAGCGTAAATGAAATAGGAAACAATAGCAGGAATGGAGACACAAACAATAGCAGTCCTCCTCCAAATATCGCCTTCATGCGATTGTTTGGATTCAAATAATGTGACACACAGTAATAGCCGATAAACGAAACAAAGGATTGAACAAATCCATACGTTCCAAGTGCAAATTCACTTTTAGAAGCGGTGTACACCCAAATCACGATTAAAAAAATAAAAGTACCTTCACGGAATCCTTGAAAAAAGTGTGCTCTCAATAGTTGAAGCCATGCTTTGTCGTGTTTACGTTCTTGCAATACTTTTCGGATGCCGTATTGACCATCCGCTTTTCTCCTTTTTAAAAAGAAACTGATGACTACGGCTATCAAAAATAAGACCATTGATATACTGAATATGGTTTCATACCCCTGATGTTTGTCCATCCTAGTAATGATATAACCTGCACTCAGTGGTCCAATCATTCCTGATATCGAATTCAAAACACCTAAATAGCCGTTAAAAAAATCTCGAGTCTCAGGTTCTGTAACTTCTAGAGTCAATACATTAAATGCAAGCCAGTAAAATCCCAACCCGAATCCTAACATCGCTCCTAATAAAATGAGATAATTACTTGCCATTGAACCCATCAAAAGGACTCCGATATAAAACAAGGCAAGGATTAAAACGCCTATCCTAAGTACGATGACTCGATCGATCTTTTTGGCAAACCAACCTGCCAGGTAGAACGCTATAGGCTGCATGATGACAATCGATAGATTATAAAAGGCAATATCCGTAATTTTACCGGATTGTTTCCAAAGAAATATGTTAACAAATGTATTAGATAGAGCCGTACTTAACGTAAACAATCCACCTACAAACAACAGCAAAAACAAATCTCTAGGGTACTGGTCGGTATCCATGAATTTTTTGATTCTCATGTATTCGCCCCCTTACATATCGTCGTTAGTGTCTTTCAAGACGATGGGAGCTATTCACTATTAAAGAAATTGGATTTTTTTGCAAAGGCTGTCTTCTTTTTTTCTTCTTTGACGGTTGAATTAGAGTTGAAGGTGCGAGACTCTCGTATGAGACAGGCGGGAAGTGAGACATTTATACGCGTAAGGTACGAATGTGGCTCACCGAGAAAAGTGAGCAACCTGGAACGGAGCAACAACGATTATGAAAGAGGATTTTTGTAAAGAAGGAGTGAACGAATTTGTTTGAGTATTGGATATTTGAAATTGTTGATGAAGCACTTCTGTTTCAAACCATACAGAGTTCTAAGAACGAAGATGTAGATCATCGTTTAATTTGGTATTTTCAATCAAAAAATGTATTTGTTGTTCAGTCAGCTGTTCCCTTTGGTGATGGAAACTTCATGTTAGATGAATTGCTCGTAAGATTATCTGATCATTATGAAATCCATGATAAAGGCATAATAAAAAGCCACTGGCTTTCCAGCGGCTTCATTACTTAATTATTTTGCTTCGTTATAACGCTTTTCAACTTCGTCCCAGTTTACAACGTTCCAGAAAGCTGAAATGTAATCAGGACGCTTGTTTTGATATTTTAAATAGTAAGCGTGCTCCCACACATCAAGTCCAAGGATAGGTGTCTTTCCTTCCATAACCGGAGTATCCTGGTTTGGAGTACTTGTTACTTCAAGTTCTCCATTGTTCACTACTAGCCAAGCCCAGCCAGAACCGAATCTTGTTTTCCCTGCGTTCGCAAACTCTTCTTTAAATGCATCAAGACTTCCAAATTTGTTGTTAATCTTTTCAGCAAGTTCGCCTGAAGGTGTGTTAGCTCCACCTGGTGCGATTACTTCCCAGAATAAGCTATGGTTCGCATGTCCACCACCATTGTTTCTAACAGCGTTTTGGATGCTTTCTGGAAGAGCATCTAAATTCGTTAAAAGATCTTCTAAGCTTTTGTTCTCAAACTCAGCTTGCCCTTCAAGAGCAGCGTTTAAGTTATCAACGTATGTTTTGTGGTGGCGACCGTGGTGGATCTCCATTGTTTCTTTGTCAATATGCGGTTCAAGTGCACTTGTTTCATAAGGTAATGCAGGAAGTTCAAATTTAGCCATGTTCATTTCCTCCTCATAATATGTAAAATTTTATGTTCATTTTCAAGGGTTGCTTGAAAAGTGAAACCATTTAATCAACTTTCTTGTTTAGAAAGTATTCAACATGTTTACCTTATCAAATTTATAACGAACTTTCAATTCTTAAACACTGTACCCTTTTTAAACATAAAAAAACCTTACGACACGCTTATCGTAAGGTTGATGTTATATATGTATGGTGGCTCGAGACGGAATCGAACCGCCGACACGAGGATTTTCAGTCCTCTGCTCTACCGACTGAGCTATCGAGCCAAATATGTAATGGAGGAGGTAGAGGGATTCGAACCCCCGCGGGTCGTTAAACCCCTGTCGGTTTTCAAGACCGATCCCTTCAGCCGGACTTGGGTATACCTCCTCGATTATGGTGGACCCTGTAGGACTCGAACCTACGACCAATCGGTTATGAGCCGACCGCTCTGACCAACTGAGCTAAGGGTCCAATGGAAAAACTTATGTAAATGTTATGGGGCGGACGAGGGGAATCGAACCCCCGAATGTCGGAACCACAATCCGATGCGTTAACCACTTCGCCACGACCGCCATCGTGAGTAAAGAAACATTTTGGTAGCGGCGGAGGGAGTCGAACCCACGACCTCACGGGTATGAACCGTACGCTCTAGCCAGCTGAGCTACACCGCCAAAATGGCTCCACAGGTAGGACTCGAACCTACGACCGATCGGTTAACAGCCGATAGCTCTACCACTGAGCTACTGTGGAATAACGTCTTAACGTTTGTTAAGGACAAGAACTACTATAGCACGATGCCGCGTTTAAAGTCAATAACATTTTTAAAATAAACTTAAACGAACACATGTGCTTTTTCAGAACAAAAATAATATAGCATGGGTAGTACGTAATTAGCAAGGAAGTTTTATAAGACTTGGAAATAAAAATAACCGATCATTATAGCTTGCGACAGAACTTTTATTAGTGTTGTACCGACAAAGGCAAGAACAGTCCCTATGCCTATTGATACTGCTGCTTTAATTCCTTTCTTTTGAAAAAGCAGTTCGGCTAATACAGCACCTATAAACGGTCCAACCAAAATCCCTGCGACCGGAATAACAAATGGTCCTGCGATCAAACCGATCGTACTTCCCCAGAGGGCAGCTTTTGATCCGCCTTTCTTCTTCACTGCATACGCATTTCCTACATAGTCCACAACAAATAAACTGATAAACAATAATACTTGAACAATAATAAAGAATGGTGTGAAGGGTTCGAACGAAAAAGCAAATCCATAGATAACAAAACCAGCAGCAAGAAATAATACACCCGGTAAGATCGGATAGATTAACGCTATAAAGCTAATGAGAAATGCTATACCTATGATGATCCAATATAAAATATCCATATGTACTTCTCCTTAGGGAATCTAGGACATCAATATATAAAAAACCAAGAGACTAAAATAGCCTCTTGATTCATTTTACTTCTCTAATACAGCTTCTGCAATGTTTACAGCATGATCCCCTATTCTTTCAAGGTTACTGACAATATCTACGAACACAATACCCGCATTACCTTCGCATTGTCCCTCGTTCATACGCATAATGTGTTGTTTTCGAAGAGTTCGTTCCATTTTATCAATTTTGTCTTCCAATCCAAGTACTTCTTTGGCTAGTTCAATGTTTTCCACTTCTAATGCCTTTACAGATTTATCTACTGTTGAGAGGGTTAATTCGAACATTGCATTAAGATCTTGTTTTGCGGTATCTGTTAAACGTACATTATTTCTTATCAAATAATCTACTAGTTCAATTATATTCTCCATGTGGTCTCCAATTCTTTCAATATCACGAGTTGTATCTAGCAGCATTGAATGTTCGTTGGATTCTTGTGGAGTTAACGGATGGGCAGATAGTTTTACAAGATAAGAAGTAATCTGACGATCAAGATTATTTATAGCTTCCTCGTATTGTAGAGCTCTTGCAGATGTCTTTTTATCCATTTGGTTTAAATAATGTACGGCTTGATTCAAGCCTTCTTGTGAATAACTTGCCATACGGATGATTTCTTTCTTGGCTTGTTGTATAGCAAGAGTTGGTGACGTAGCTAAGACAATCTCATCCAAATGCTTTGCCTTGAATTCAATAAAATTATCTTCACCCTTTATTAATTTTGTCACCAAAAGAGCTAAAGCACCTATAAACCAAAATTGAATGAACACGTTCGTTATGTTAAATGTTCCGTGTGCAAATGCAATTTGCATAGCTGGTTCTAACTTAAGCTTCCCAGCCAAAAATTCAATATAGGTTTGAAACGGAACTAATAGAATCATAAATATTATTGTACCCAAAACATTAAAGATAACGTGCGTTAATGCTGCACGTCGAGCGGCAACAGTGGTTCCTATAGCCGCTAAAATAGCAGTAATTGTGGTACCAATATTGTCTCCGAATAAGACTGGTAGGGCTGCATTCAAACTAATTAAATTTTGAGAATACAATTCTTGGAGAATGCCGATCGTTGCACTTGAAGATTGAATAATTAGGGTAAACAAGGTACCAAACACTACACCGAGGATCGGGTTATCACCCATTGTTAACATTAGCTCTTCAAATGCTCCCGAATTGCTTAACGGCTGCATTCCTTCACCCATAAGTCTTAATCCTAGGAATAATGAACCGAATCCAAATATGATCTGCCCTACATAATTCCACTTCGGATTTTTAATAAAGAAGATAAGAACAGATCCAACAGCAATGATCGGAAAAGCATATTCTCCAATATCAATACCTATTATGAATGAAGTCACGGTAGTTCCGATGTTAGCTCCCATAATAATTCCAATTGCTTGTCTTAGCGTTAAGAATCCAGCATTTACGAGCCCGACAGTTAGAACAGTTGTCCCCGAGCTACTCTGAATCAAAACCGTTACAAATATTCCGGCTAAAACACCCATAAACGGATTGGTTGTTAAACGATCAAGTATTTCTCTTAAACGGTCTCCAGCAGAATTTTGAAGGCCATCTCCCATATACTTAATACCAAATAAGAAGATCCCCAATCCTCCTATGAACTTAAATAGCATTTCTTGAAAATCCAATGATTACATCTCTCCTTAAAACCATCTATGTAAATCTGTTACATTATCTCTATTCACAAACAAGATGTAAATAAAATTGTAAAAAAGTACAATTTCTTTTATTGTCGATTATTTAGGCTTCATGTACACTAGTTATGCCAATATTATAAGGAGTTTGTATATGAGATTACATAATCGTTTAATAAAAAGTTTATATTCTGTTCAATCTATCGCCCGTTTTCGATATTTAGGTGTAGGCAGTACTATTCTGTACGTTCTAATGTTAACCCTTCTATGCATGTTACCAGTTTTCGTATTATTTTTATATAACCTTGTATCAGAAAATGATTCTATGAGAAATTTTGAAAGTTTTGGATTGAATCCTGATCAAATGCAAAATTTCGCTTCTACACTAGATGGGATATTCCCTATCATAATTGCCGTCATTTACATAGTGATGTATGTGCTGTTCTCTGGCATTCTCTTTAGTGGAGCTTCACTTTTAGCAGGTATATTAAATCTGATTACAAAGATTCTAGGTAAACGAATCTCTTATAGGCACCTTTGGGTTTTATCATGCTATAGCATCACATTCCCATCTGTTGTCCTAACGATCTTATTTATGATTAATCTGCATATCCCTAACTCGTTCTTTTGGTTCTGGATCGTTGCGTTTCTAGTCAGCGTCTTAGCAATTACAAAAACTCCTCAAAAAAAATAAGCGGCTTTGGCCGCTTATTTTTTATGTTTACTTAAAGAGTGATCTAATCGCATCAATGATGGCCATAAAGAAATCGATAATCTTTTGGAAAAAAGATTGAGTTTCCTCATCATTTAAGAAATTACCAAGATTATCACTGATGTCCTTTAAGCCATTTTGAACTTGATCCCAATCGATATTTAAATCTTTCATCTTATTGAACAAAGCAAGCAGCCCGTTTAGTTCTTCTTGTGTTAGTTCGATCCCCATGTCTTTAGCTACTTTTTCAATCAAAGCTCGTAGATCTTCTTCTGTTTGTACCGGATTTTTCGCGATTTCTTCTTTAACACGTGTCATCAGCTCAGTGGCTTCTTTTGTTCCGATTCTCTCACCAAGTTCTGCAGTCTTTACCATCTCTTCATTTGCCACTTGTTTTTGAGCTTCTGGAATTTCAATCTGTGCTGTAGACTCGTACGCTTTTATAATACCCGTTAATGCTGCTGTCCCTGAAACTTCAAATGGTGCTGTGACATAGATCTCAGCATCAGTTACACCGGCAGTCGTTAAAGCATTCATATACATTTCTTCTGTTACCCAATTAATATTGTTGGTCTTGACAGACAACCCTTGGTCTTTATCGCCAATTGTAATCTTTGTCGACGAGATCGCTTTTGATCCGATTTGCGCTTTTGAAATATAGTTACCTAAATATTGATGTTCCTCTTCGTTTGTAACAACTACAGATTCTACATCAGCAGGAACGTCCATTTCTTTTAATAGTTCGCTTTTTTGTTCTTCTGTTAAGTTCTCACCTAACGTAACGATAATGTCGCCAGGTGCAGCATCAGCATACATTGTTAAAGGAGCAATAAATAGCGCTCCAGCCATTATGGATAGCAGAGCAAGTACTTTTATTTTTTTCATAACTTTCACCTCTCCAATCGGTACAACTACAAAGATACGCAGAAAGTTATTTTTTTCTGTCCTTCCTGCCTTTCCATTTTACACCAAGCATAGAAGTGAAGTCACTTTAAACTTGTCATAAAGAAAATGGACAAGCATATAGTAACATATGCGAAAGGAGAGGGAATTTATGAAACGATTCATAAGAGTTTGTGTAATCATGCTTATTTTGTATGTGGTAGCTTATGATTTAAAAATTGGGACACTCCCTCAGTCGAGTCCTGCCAACGCAGAAATACATACGGAAAAGAAACAAGATAAGAACAAACAAAATTTTAAAACATATGAAGTAACACCTGGAGACACGTTAATTTCTGTTGTAGAAGAACTTAATTCAAATAAAAATTATTCTATTGTATCTATGATAAAGGATTTCAAATCATTGAACCCTGGAGTGAATCCAGAGAATATACAATTAGGTAAATCTTACAAATTCCCTTTATATCCTAAGTAAATGAGATAACATTACTTGTCAAAACAAAATGTTCCCTGCTAAAATGAACTGATGATAGGACAGAATAATACTGTCAATTTGAAAAAAGGAGCGATTCACCAATGAGTGAAATCACCCACCGTTCTAAAACAAGACCTGTAAAAGTAGGAAACTTAACAATAGGTGGTACTAATCAGGTTATTGTGCAGAGTATGACAACAACAAAGACACACGATGTTGAGGCTACAGTAGCTGAAATCTTACGTTTGGAAGAAGCGGGCTGCCAAGTAGTACGTGTTGCATGTCCTGATATGCGTGCTGCAGAAGCGATCGCAGACATAAAAAAGAGAATTAATATCCCACTAGTTGTAGACATTCATTTTGATTATAAGCTTGCGCTGAAAGCCATCGAAGGTGGAGCAGACAAGATTAGGATCAACCCTGGTAACATCGGCCGCCGTGAAAAGGTTGAAGCAGTAGTAAAAGCTGCAAAAGCAAAAGGGATTCCAATCCGAATCGGTGTTAACGCTGGCTCTCTGGAAAAAAAATATCTAGAAAAGTATGGATACCCTACTGCAGATGGTATGGTCGAGAGTGCTCTGCATCATATCAAAATTCTAGAAGATCTTGATTTTCATGATATTATCGTTTCCATGAAAGCTTCTGATGTTAACCTTGCTATTGAAGCTTATGAAAAAGCTGCAAAAGCCTTTGATTATCCTTTACACCTAGGCATCACAGAATCAGGTACACTATTTGCAGGTACCGTTAAAAGTGCTGCTGGACTAGGTGCTATCCTTCATAAAGGGATAGGAAACACCGTTCGCATCTCGCTAAGTGCAGACCCTGTTGAAGAAGTTAAGGTTGCACGAGAATTATTGAAATCATTCGGACTTCTTTCCGATGCTGCCACATTGATTTCTTGCCCAACTTGCGGACGAATTGAGATCGACCTGATTTCAATCGCAAATGAAGTTGAAGAGTATATTTCAAACGTGCGCGCACCGATCAAAGTCGCTGTACTCGGATGTGCCGTAAACGGACCTGGAGAGGCACGTGAGGCGGATATCGGGATAGCTGGTGCCCGTGGTGAAGGATTGTTATTCCGTCACGGAGAAATCATAAGGAAGATTCCAGAAGATCAACTATTAGATGAACTTAAAAAAGAAGTAGACATTTTAGCAAAAGCACATGAAGAAAAATTAAAAGCTGAAGCTGCGGCTCAGCAAGTATAAATTCGAAAAGCTCCCATCTTTGGGAGCTTTTTTCTATTGCTATAATCGATCTTTGCTTTTTCAAAAAACTGTTTTCGTATACATTGGTGTTTCCTGAAAGTAGTTGATTTCCGCTCCAGGTTGCACGCTTTTCATGGGGCGAACGATGAGCCTCCTGCCGCTTTGCGCCATTAGGAGTCTCCACCAGCCCGCTCCAAGGTTGTCTCTCTGCTCCTGCGTCTACAAATCTATGCTAAAGAAGTGAACTTCCTCGTCGCATGCCTTGCGAGAAGCTCCTCATGTGGCAGGCAGGCAACCTTACGCTACAATCAACTTGCTAGAGGAAGAAATGAAAACGTCCTAAGAACAACAATCTTACAGAAAAGGGCCTTTTCTTTTCTTCGAAGATGGGTTGATTGGAGTGCAAGGTGCGAGACTCCTGCGGGACAGGTGGGCAGGTGAGACACTTAAAAGTGAAACGTCCAAATGTGGCTCACTGCCTGCCCCGCGGAAAGCGAGTACCTGAAACGGAAATCAATTACTTCCACAAGCTACAAAGCCTACTAAAACAGCCTTTCAAAAACAGCAATGTATTCAAAAACATCCTTATCCCATAAAAAAGAAGAAGCGGTTAGCTTCTCCTTTGCTCCTTTTTCCTTTAAAAGAATGGTGCAAAAAATAACGAAATGATAATCGATACGACACCAATTCCGATCGCCCAATTTCCTAGCGAATGTGCACCTTGTCTTCTGGCAATGAATCCGACAACAATACCTGCTGCCCCAAACAACACAGGAAGTATGAACAAAGATAAAACAGAAAGGATGATTGCGATGATTCCAGTCGCTTTACCTCCTGCTCTTTCCCGTGAATCTTTGTGTTCATGTCTGTGATCGCCGTCCCGCTCTGAATAACGAGGTCTTTCGTTCTCAGGTAACGTCATATCACTTCTTACAGGAACCGGTACAGCTTCCGCGGCCATCTCTTCACGAAATACCGCTTCGTTATTATTAATTGTACGGTCATCTCTTTCGTATGCCATGATGATTCCCCCTCTTATCGTGTTAAGGAGCGTTCTTATTATGGCATTAAAGTGACTTTTTCATAGATGTTAGTTTATGGGCATTGAAAAAGAGGCCCGTTTACGGCCTCTTCGTTTAATGTTTAGCTCTAAACGTATGACAACATGTTTCAGCTGTATCGTGAGCAGCATCTTTATGAGCCGCATCACCATGGAGGCTCCCATCTGCACTCATGTCAACAGACATATTGGCATGCTTGTCGATCTCTACAAGAATGGCATCAGCTACACAGTTGTTGCCTTCTCCCCAGTACGTACAATTCGATACATTACATTTAACTTCAGGCATAAAAAAACCTCCTTTCACCTTAGCTTGGCTAAATAAAAGGAGATACATACTTCATTCGTTATAAAAAGTTTAATTTTTGCACGTTTCACAGTAACCATAGATCTCAAATTTATGACCCGTCACGTCAAAACCGTTCAATTCACTATCCAACACTTCCATTGGGCACGTATGAATAGACTTAGTACTCCCACATGTAAGACAGATTAAGTGATGATGATGTTCATTATGTGAACACGTAAACCGAAACTTTTTCTCGCCTTCCCACTCTGTTTCTTCGAGCAATTCTAATTCAACGAATGTGGTTAAATTTCGATAGATCGTATCAAAACTAAGCCCAGGATACTTATCTTTGAGTGCTTCCTGAACTTCTCTAGCTGTAAGATATCTCTTTTCACGAGCAAATAAGGAAAGAAGATCTTTTCTTTTTTCCGTATACTTATAGCCCTTTTCCCTAAGAAGTTCCATTGCCTGTTCGATCGTCATCGCAAATTTCACAAGTGACCCACCTTTCTGGAACCTGTAAATTTTTTATAAAAGATACTTAAGCATAATATGACAACCAAGCACAATACGATCGTTCCACCTGATGCTAGATCAAGGTAGTAAGACAGAAACATACCTGCGATTACAGCGATCTCACCAAAAAGAACGGAGAGCCAAATGGCCTGTTTAAACCCTTTTGCGATTCTTATACTTGCAGCAACAGGTAACGTCATGAGTGCTGATACTAACAGAATGCCTACGATCTTCATAGATGCAGCAATAACTAAAGCGGTAATTGCCATAAAAGCGACCAAGATCCAGTTGCTTCGAATTCCAGAAAGCTTTCCTTGCTCTTCGTCGAAAGATAAGACAAATAATTCTTTGTACATAAAAAATACAAATAAAAGAACGACAATAAGAATGGCAAATACGGTCCAAACATCCGAACGCTTAACAGCAATGATACTTCCGAATAGATAGTTGAACAGATCGGTGTTGAAACCGTCTGCCATTGAGATAAAGATAACACTAAGACCTATTCCCGCCGACATAATAATAGGTATAGCAAGCTCCTCATAGTGCTTGTACACTTTTCTTAGCTGTTCAATAAATATAGCTCCACCCACCGAGAAAGCCATCCCCATGTAGATAGGATTAGCGGCAGCAAAGAAGGGAGACCATTTTCCCAAAAGCAGATTAGCGGCAATTCCCGCTAATGTGATATGAGACAAAGCATCAGCAATTAACGCTTGCCGTCTTACCACAATAAAAACCCCTAATACAGGAGCAAGCAAGCCGACCATAATTCCTGTTAAGAAGGCATTTTGTAAAAATTCATATTTTAAAAACGGTAACATGTGTTCCTCCCCTTACTCGTGACCATGATCATGGTGAAGCACATGAACATGATGACCATAAAAAGCAGACATATTTTCAGAAGAACTTTCTTCAAACTCTCTCGTATTTCCATGAAAATGAATCTGTTTATTCAAACAAGCGACATCTGTTACATAATTCGTCATCACACCCACATCATGAGTCACTAAAACAAGAGTCATGTTATTCTCACGATGAAGTTCTTTAAGCATCTTATAAAAAGAGTCTGACGATTCAGTGTCGACTCCAACAGTAGGCTCATCTAATATTAATAGTTCAGGATCACTAACTAGAGCTCGAGCAATAAAGATTCTTTGTTGCTGCCCTCCAGATAACTCTCCTATGTTCTGGTGAGCATACTGATCCATTTTCACTGATCTTAACGCTTCCCATACTTTGTTCTTATCTGAAGCTTTTAAGAATCTAAACAATCCCACTTTACCGAAAAGCCCCATTGATACAACTTCAAACGCTGTTGCAGGAAAGGCCGTGTTAAAGCTATTCGCTTTTTGTGAAACATAGCCTACCTTGTCCCAATCATTAAATTTATTTACTTTTTCCCCAAAAAGATAAACGTTTCCTTCTTGAGGCTTTTGGAGACCTAATATACATTTAATTAGTGTAGATTTACCTGAACCGTTCGGACCAACTAGTCCAAGAAAAGATCCTTTCTTAATCTCCATCGTTACATGCTGGAGAACATTTTTATCGCCATAATGAAACGATAAATCATCTACACGAATGGCTATCGATTCTATATTGTTATTCATGATTAACCTCCGTGAGAAAAATGAAAATAAGTAGTAATGAGTACGATTTAAACTGTCTCATAGTATACACGAATTATGAACAAAGTAAAACAACATGCTCCGTGAGCATGCTATATTGGTTTTATTTCAAACCTTTTATGAGGTTCTTTACATGGCGATGTAAATCTTTTGGTGAGATAATTACATCTGCTTCTTTTAAGTACTTACTATCAAGAGTCGTTTCAAGAGCTAAGCAATAAGCGCCTGCTCTTTTAGCAGATTGGATACCAAGTGGGGCGTTTTCAATAACTAACCACTCTGATGGATTAAAGGAATGTCGATCCATAGCTAATAGATAAGGTTCAGGCGATGGTTTTCCTTCTTTCACATCGTCTCCCGTAACAATTATATCAAAAGTAACAGGCAGTTTACTTAAAACTTCAGAAACAAATTCTTTTCTACTGCCTGTAACGACTGCAATAGGAATGTGCTCATCTCTTAAGGCTATAAGTGTAGATACGGTTTCTTCTATAAATTCATATTGTGCATGTTCCTTAAAATAATCTCTTTTTTGAACATATATACTGTTGACCAACTCTTCATTAACTTCGACATTAGAATGATTAAAAACATCTACGATTGTCTTTTTTCCTGGCATTCCTTCTCTTAAGTAAAAGACGAGTTCTTCATGATCAAAGCCATTTATATTAAATGCATGCCGCCATGCTTCAACATGGTGACGCATCGTATCAACAATCACACCATCCATATCAAAACAGACTGCTTTTATATTCATACTTTTTTCCACCTTTAATGTAAACTTCACTCTACGTATTATAAAGCATTGTTTAGTAAAAACAAAAAGAAGCTGAACATTTTCAGCTTCTTTTTATAATTCTTATTTTAATCCCTCAATAATCGTTTCTGTGTTCCATTCCATCATTTTTTTATAAGTGTCTCCATCTTTACCAGGCTTACCTAGAGAATCGGTAAACACTTTTCCTTTAATAGGAATACCTGTTTCCTTAGATACTGTTTCCATACTTCTAGCGTCGACACTTGTTTCAACGAACAGAGCTGGAACGTTTCTTTCTTTGAGGAAATCGACTAAGCTTTTAATCTGCTGTGGTGATCCTTGATTATCTGAATTAATCTCCCAAACATAAGCCGTTTCCATGTTGTAGGCTTCTCCAAAATATTTGAACGCTCCTTCACTTGTTGTAAGTACGCGTTTCTCTTTAGGGATCTTGCTTAATTCTGCGATCGTTTTGTCGTGAAGAGCTTTTAGTTCACCAATATATTTTTCAGCGTTCTTTTTATAGTACTCTTTGTTTTCTGGATCTTCTTTTATCAATGCATCTCGGATGTTTTCAACATACTTGATCCCATTCTCAATATTCAGCCATGCATGTGGATCATATTGTTTTTCAAGACCTTTAGATTCCAGGTGGATCGCATCTACCCCTTCACTTACACGGTAAACAGGTGCATCTTTACCATCTTTATCAGCTGTTTTCATCAATTTGTCAAACCATGAATTTCCTTCTTCAAGATTTAAACCATTATAGAAAACTGCATCTGCATCTGTTGTTTTTAAAACATCTTCTGGAAGCGGATCATATTCATGAGGATTCGAACCAATAGGTGCTAAGCTATGAACTTCTACCTTGTCTCCGCCTACATTCTTAACTAAGTCATAGATGATAGAATAAGTAGCTACGACTTCTACCTTTTCTGAATCATTTCCACCAGCACTGCATCCAGCTGCAGCTGCTAATAATGATCCTGCTAAAACGAGCTTTGTAATTCTTTTAAACATATAATCCTCCTCCTTATTTCTCCAACAGCTCTAGTCTGTTTTTTCTAGATTTGTACGCTTTCCAAACGATTCCTTGTGATGGGGAAAAGAAGAACGCGAGAGCAAACAGAAAAGCTGAAACTAATACGATCGTTGCACCTGATGCCAAGTTATACGTAAAGCTGAAATACAAGCCAAACACGGAAGAAATAACACCGATTAATGCAGACAGATAGATCATGACAGACAATCGGTTGGTTAATAGATAAGCGGTTGCTGCCGGTGTAATCAGCATCGCAACTACTAAAACAATTCCTACCGTTTGCAGCGATGCAACTGTGACCATTGTTAATACTGCCATCAAACAATAATGAATCCATTTGTTAGGCAATCCATAGCTTTGTGCCATCGTTGGATCGAAGGTTGAAACGAGAAGCTCTTTGTAAAATAGAACAACTAACCCAATTACCAGTACACCGATTCCAAGTGTGATCCACATGTCACTCATTCGAACTGCAAGAACGTTACCAAAAAGAATATGATACAGATCGGCAGAGCTTTTCATCATAGTTATAATGACAATCCCTACAGCAAACATACTCGTAAACATGATACCTATAGCCATATCATGTTTAATCCTGCTGTTTTGGCTCACATATCCAATTCCGATCGCAGTAAGAACCCCAGTTATAACAGCTCCAAAGAAAAAGTTAATCCCTAACATATAGCTGATCGCAACACCAGGCAACACAGCATGAGAGATGGCATCCCCCATTAACGCCATGCCTCTTAAGATGATAAAGCATCCTACGATTCCACAGATAATCCCTACAATTACAGAAGTAAACAATGCTTTCTGTAAAAATTCATATTGAAATAACGCTTGAAAGAATTCAAAAATACTCATGATGTCACATTCACTCCTTTAGGCTGAAGAAATGAAAACTGATTAGCGTAAGCTTTTGTAATCACCTCTGGCTGAAGAACTTCTTCAGACGCACCATAATGAATCATATTTTTATTCAATAGCAGCAAGTGATCGAAATAGGATTCAGCTTTACTTAAATCATGGTGTACGACCAGAATGGTTTTCCCCTCTTTTTTCAGATCTCTCAAAATATGAATAATCGTCTCTTCGCTTGCGACATCAATTCCGACGAATGGTTCATCGAGAAAGAATAACTCAGCTTTTTGAGCCAATGCTCGAGCAAGGAATACCCTTTGCTGTTGCCCACCTGAGAGTTCACCGATCTGTCGATTACTGAACGTTTCCATACCTACCGTTTTCAAACATTCAAAAGCCCACTCTCTATCACTTTTTGTAGGACGCTTAAACAATCCCAGTTTTGGATACGTTCCAAGCAGTACGACATCAAATACTGTGATCGGAAAATCCCAATCGATATCTGATCGCTGCGGAACATATGCTATTTTTTTTCTCCATTTTTTTAGAGACTCTCCAAATACCTCTACATCACCTTTGTCTTTCGGTATTAAATTTAAAGCAGCTTTCATCATAGTGGATTTACCAGCACCGTTTGGTCCGATTATTCCCACTAAACTCCCTTTATTCACTGAGAAAGATATATCCTTTACTACTTGGTTTCCTAAGTAAGACACATATAGATGATCAATCTTTAATGCTTCATCCATTGAAAAAGACCTCCTTTTTCGTTCAGTAACTTTTTTTGCCCAAGCGCAACTTTAAATTAAAAAAATAATCCCTTCACAATTGTATGAAACGAAAAGAAGGAAAGTGAATATTTTTTGAAGAAGAAAATGTTTCCTTTAGGCAACTTTTTTACTTAAGTCAAATTATATAGTGTGGACACAAGATTGTAAACGATTTTCTCTAGCCATATTTCTACATTTGCTATATAATCAACTCTGGCAGGAAACTGCTGGGTGGGAGAGGGATGTTTTTAAGATTTAAGGAAGGAAAAAATGGAACAAAATCAAGTTTCACTAAAGAAAGAAGTACTTGCAGGGATCACCTCATTTTTCACCATCGCTTATATTATTGTCGTTAATCCACTAATATTAGCAGATGCTGGGATGCCGTATGAGGGGGTAGTTCTCGCTACGATCCTTACTTCTGTAGTTGGTTGTCTGATCATGGGGCTGTATGCAAAGGCTCCGATCGTATTAACGCCGGGCATGGGGGTAAACGCGTTTTTCACGTATACTATCGTGCAAGGTATGAATTTAAGCTGGCAAGAAGCTCTTGCTGCTGTGGTGATGTCTGGGATATTCTTTTTAATCGCAGCTTCAACACCTTTAAAGGACATTCTTTCAAAAAGTATTCCACAATCATTGAAACATAGCATAACAGTAGGAATCGGCTTGTTCTTAACGTTTATTGGACTACAAAAAGGCGGAATCATAGAAGCGAGCTCCGCAACCTTTGTAAAGTTAGGCCATTTAGATCGTCCTGACGCTATCCTAACGGTAATAGGTCTATCGGTAACACTGGCTCTGTTTCTAAAAAACGTAAAAGGAAGTTTTTTAATCGGGATTGCTTTGACAACTCTTATCGGATTCTTTATGGGTCATACACAAGAAGTTAAAGGAATGTCTGATGGATTTTCTTTTAAGCCGTTTGGAGAATTGTTTTTTGCCTTTGATTTTTCAGGGATAACAGAGCTTTCCTTTTGGATTGCAACGTTCTCATTAACCATGATTATCACATTTGAGAACATGGGATTGTTATACGGCCTGTTACCTGATCAAGAGAAGTTTCCAAAGGCATTTCAAGCGAATGCAGCTTCATCTATCGTTTCTGGTTTATTCGGAACTAGTCCTACGATCTCCACGGTAGAGAGTGCATCTGGAATACAAGAAGGCGGCAGAACGGGAATTACAAGTATTACAGTTGCTGTATTGTTCTTTTTATCCATGTTTGCAGCACCTTTTATAGCCTATATTCCTGATGGGGCTATCGCTCCTATCTTGATTATCATTGGCGGTCTGATGGTTCAGCAGATTCAGCATATTCCTTTTGCTGATTTTACAGAAATGTTTCCATCATTTCTTATCATTGCGCTGATTCCATTAACGTACAGCATCGTAGATGGCCTTGCATTTGGATTTATCGCATATCCGCTTGTTAAATGGATGTCGGGACAAAAGAAACAGGTTACAGCACCGATGTATGTAATCGCCTTTTTATTCTTTATGAATTTTATTCTTCATACAATCGTATAAAAATATAAACAAAAAGACTTTGGACAATATTCCGAAGTCTTTTTTTAGCACTTTCTTTCCTTCTTCCTCATACAATGAGAAAGTCGGGAGGGGGTTTCTAAATGAATCCAATCATTGTTCATTTTGTAAATCAAAAACTTAATTCGATCAGTCCGAATGAACTGATCTCACTAGCCGCGCAATATCAGCTTCCCATTTCACAAAAAGAAGCGGTACAGATCGTAAACATATTGCGAAGGCAGACGATTGATATTAAGAATCTATCACAGCGCAAGATGATCATTGCTACCATCGCAAAAGAAGTTAGCCCTGAAAAAGCGAACTATATCCAATACTTAATTCAAACGTACATTGATAGGTAAAACAAAAAAGCCGCACAGATGTGTGGCTTTTTTGTCTTAGAATTATTCAACATTATGCGTTCAATAACTTGTTCTGAAGTTCTGGATCGAACACTTTTGCTTTGAGCATCTCGATCTCTAATTTATATGGAGGTCTTTTGTTGTTTTTATCAGTACCTACATAAGGTGTTTCAAGAATTTTCGGTATATCCTTAAACTGCTCGTGATGAACGATGTAATTTAAGGCATCGAAGCCAATATGTCCAAAGCCAATGTTTTCATGTCGGTCTTTAGCAGCTCCCGTTACGTTTTTGCTGTCATTAATATGAAAAACTTTTATACGATCCATTCCGATCACTTTATCGAACTGGTTCATTACTCCATCAAAATCATTAACGATATCATAACCCGCATCATGTGTATGACACGTATCAAAGCAAACAGAAAGTTTTTCGTTCAGCGTTACACCATCAATAATCTGTGCAAGTTCTTCAAATGTCTTGCCGCATTCAGAACCTTTACCTGCCATTGTCTCTAGTGCGATTTGAACATTCTGTTCTTTTGTTAATACTTCATTAAGACCTTCGATGATTTTTTTAATCCCAATCTCGGAACCTTCTCCAACATGTGCTCCGGGATGAAGTACGATCTGTTTTGCACCCAGTGCATCAGTTCGTTCGATCTCTCTTCTTAAGAAATCGACTCCTAGCTCGAAGGTTTCAGGTTTTACAGCATTTCCGATATTGATGATATACGGTGCGTGAACGACAATATCAACGATTCCGTTCTCGATCATGTGTTTCGTTCCTGCTTCGATATTAAGGTCTTCAATTTTTTTTCGTCTCGTGTTTTGGGGTGCACCTGTATAGATCATAAATGTGTTGGCACCATATGAAACAGCTTCTTCACTTGCAGCGAGAAGCATTTTTTTACCGCTCATTGAAACGTGAGATCCTAGTTTAATCATATTTTCCCCTCTTCCCTAACCTACTATCTGATGTTTCTTCTTTTCTTCTTCATTAGTTTCTTTTTCTGCTCGTCCATTTTCTTCTTATAACCAGGCTTTACTTTACGCGGTTTTGGTACATAAACGCCATCCTGCTCTTTTGCACCTGTACTTTTCTTGCTCGGCTTCACAGGTACCCATTCACCGTTCTTATATTGTTCGATGTGAAAAACAATCTTTTTCTCTTTTAATTTTTGAACAGAATGCTGATCTGTTTGCTCATAAAGAGATGCACAGATTCCTGACATTCCTGCACGACCCGTTCTTCCTGCTCTATGCACGTAAAAATCTAGATCTTTCGGAAACTCATAGTTGATGATGTGGCTGACACCTTTGATGTCAATGCCTCGAGCTGCAAGGTCAGTTGCCACTAAGAACTGAAACTCCGCTTTTTGAACGCGTTTCATGATGTTCTTTCTTGTACGAGGCGGAATGTCACCATGAAGACGTTCAACACTCATTCCTTCAGCACTCATAGCATCTGCAATCTCATCGACTGCTTTTTTTGTGTTAGCAAATATAATCGCAAAATATGGATTATAATTTCTTGCAGTTTTGATCAGAGTCGGAAGTTTGTCATTATGTTTTGTTTGAATGAGAACATGCTTGATGTCTTTTGCTGTAATATGTTGAGGTTCAACATGAACGTGTTTAGGATTCTGCATATATTTTTTCAAGAATGGCTGCAGCTTTTCTGGAACTGTCGCAGAGAACACCATCATCTGAAGTTCGTTAGCCATACGTGAAGCGATTAAATCTACATCTTCAATAAAGCCCATATCGAGCATCTGATCGGCTTCATCAACTACGAGCATGTTCGCTGTGAAGACAACTAGCTCTTGAGCGTTTACTAAGTCTTTAATACGACCAGGAGTACCGATCACTAATTGAGGAACTGTTTTTAATTTTTCAGCCATTCGTTTTCTATCTGTTCCACCAACAATCGCTTTTGCACGGATTTGCTTATCCTCAGGCATATGCTCAGAAATCTTTAGAAACTCATTATAAATTTGCTGTGCTAATTCACGAGTAGGAGCTGTAATCACAGCTTGTACCTCGTCTTTTTTGATATCTATTCTATGCATCAATGGTAGCAGGAACGCAAATGTCTTTCCTGAACCTGTCTGTGATTGTCCGATCATGTCTTGTCCGTTAATAATTCCAGGAATAACACGCTCTTGAATATCAGTTGGTCTTTCAAATCCAATACTGCTTAAAGCAGTCTGGAGCGATTCGTTTATTTTTAACCGTTCAAACGGAGATTTCATACGCTCACCTTTTCTTTTCAAATATAAATTCTTCACTTTTAGTATTATAGAGTAAGTTATGCATTTAAGCCAACCATCCTGAAGATTAATAAGAAAACAGGGATAAATATCACACATGTTTTTCTAATTTCATATTCTATATATGAGCGTATTATTTTGGAAAGGAGGGGGAATTATGCAGCCTTTTTATAGATATCCAAATCAACCTCAGCATCCCATGCAGCCCTTTCAAGTAAATCCTTATCTTCAAAACATGAATGGGATGAATGGTATGCCGCGTCAGATGGGTTCTGTCGACAGATTCTTGGGGACGATTGGCAGCGGTGGAAGTATTACAGGTGGAACAAGTGTGTTTACGATGTTGAACAACGTGCAAAAGGTCTTAAAAGTCGCTGAGACGATGGGACCTATGATCAAACAATATGGTCCTGCAATGAGAAATCTGCCTTCCATCATGACAGCTCTTAAAGATTTCCAAAGCGGTTCGAGCTCAAAGGCAGAAAATGATACTGAGGCAGATACCTCCGAAAAACCGGAAAACACAGAACAAGCGACTGAAACGAATGAGAAAAACGATGCTAAGAAAAATGTAGTAAAGAAAAATGAAAAGAAAGAAAAAAGAAAAACTGAAACGGAAGAAAAGGTGATTGTGGCTGGTCCTAAGTCTACAAAGACATCCACACAGGCCGAGGCATCACCAATGATTAAAAAAACTTCAACTGCTACAAAAGCGGTACCAGCTGCACCTAAAACAAACGTACCTAAAGGCTACCACCTATCCGGGCCGAAACTATATGTATGAGTATAGTGTTTGAGTTCTTATGGTCTCTCCTTTATAATAAACACATACAGAAGTAAATCTCCCAAGACAGCATAGATCTCTGTGCTGTCTTTTATATGAAATAAAGGAGAGATCCAATATGGAAATCGTTAAAATATCTCCACGAGGATATTGTTATGGCGTAGTGGACGCTATGGTTATGGCACGCCAAGCAGCGAATGATCCGACATTGCCTAGACCCATCTATATACTAGGTATGATCGTTCACAACAAACATGTGACAGATGCCTTTGAAGATGAAGGAATCATTACACTTGATGGAGCTAACAGACTTGAAATTATTAAGAACATTGAATCAGGCACGGTTATCTATACGGCTCATGGTGTTTCACCAGAAGTGAGACGGATTGCCCATGAAAAGGGCTTATATGAGATCGATGCTACATGTCCTGATGTTACAAAAACGCATGACCTTATCCGCGAGAAAGAGAAAGAAGGATATGAGATCATCTATATCGGTAAGAAGGGTCACCCTGAACCAGAAGGCGCGATCGGAATCGCACCTCATATCGTACACCTGGTTGAAAATACCGATGATTTAGATTCACTAAACGTGAACAGTGAAAAGATTCTCATTACAAATCAAACGACGATGAGTCAATGGGATGTAGCTGAACTCATTAAGAGACTGCTTATGAGATATCCTTCTGCTGAAGTTCATAAAGAGATCTGTTTGGCA
The DNA here is from genome assembly GCF_016401385.1 of Fictibacillus halophilus. Classification (NCBI taxonomy): domain Bacteria; kingdom Bacillati; phylum Bacillota; class Bacilli; order Caryophanales; family Fictibacillaceae; genus Fictibacillus; species Fictibacillus halophilus. Next base: position 2,002,336 of record NZ_JAEACF010000001.1, read on the forward strand.
ACTCAAGTCAGGCAAGAAGCTGTTGCAAATCAAGCAGGTGATTGTGACCTGGTACTTGTAGTTGGAGATCCTAGAAGCAATAACTCAAATCGGTTAGCTCAAGTTTCAGAAGAGATTGCAGGAACAACAGCATACAGAATCTCTGATGTATCTGAAATCGAACTTAGTTGGTTAGAAGGCGTAAAGAAGGTAGGAATTACTTCTGGTGCTTCTACACCAACACCAATAACGAAAGAAGTTATCGATTTCCTTAAAAACTATGATGACCAAAATGAAGAAACCTGGAAAAAAGAGCGTAAGGTAACACTTAATCGCATACTTCCAAAAGTAAAAGAGAAGAAGTCATAAAAAAGAACAGCTGGGTATTTCCAGCTGTTCTTTTTTTGTAAGTGTATGGATTTTAACTCTATTCTACATAAAAGTAAAAGGATCTGTAATGATGTTTGATTCTACAACAGCAGTCTCATACTTATTATTTTTCAGTTTCTGTTCAAGTAATTCCTTGAGCTTACTCTTCATAATCTGTTCAATATGATGGCCCGCATCCACGATTGTTAAACCTTCTTCTTGAGCATCATGTGCATTGTGGTAATAGATGTCGCCTGTTACTAATACATCTGCTCCTTTATGTAGAGCTGGATAGATGTATTTGTTACCATCGCCTCCGACGACAGCAACTTTTTTTATTATAGAATTTTTACCTTGAATAACGCGAAGATTTGATAATCCAAAAGCTTTTTTTACATGATCTACAAATTCGTGAAGGGTCATTTCATTAGAAAGCTTACCAATCTTTCCAATCCCGAGCTCTTTCCCCTTATTCAAAAGCGGATAGAGGTCAAACGCCACTTCTTCATACGGGTGTGCTTTTTTCATTGCCGAAACAACAACTTTTTGAATAGATTCTGGCATGATTGATTCGATCTTCACTTCTTCTACTTTCTCCAATTGCCCTTGTTTCCCTATATATGGCGTGGTTCCTTCTAATGGGGTAAAGGTACCGGTCCCATCACTAGAGAACGAACAATGACTGTAATTTCCGATATGACCTGCTCCAGCATTACCGATGGCAAACCTGACTTGTTCTTCATGTGTTCGAGGTACAAACACAGATAATTTTACGAGTTTATCTTCATATGTTGTTGATAATACTTCGGTGCTCGTTAATTGCAATTGATCTGCCAGCCATTCATTAACCCCTAGCGAAGTAACATCTAAGTTCGTGTGTGCAGCATAAACCGTTATATCGTTCTTTATTAACTTTTCGATAACTTTGCCCTTAGATGTGCCGATATCAATTTTTTTCAACGGACGGTAAAGCAAAGGGTGATGTGCAATAATCAGATCAACTTTTCCTTCAATCGCTTCATCCACTACACTTTCTAATACATCGAGGGCGATCATCACCTTTTTTATAGGTTTGTTCAATGAACCTACTTGCAAGCCGATAGGATCTCCTTCTACAGCCATCTTTTTAGGTGCGAAACTTTCTAATAAAGAAATGATGTATTGCCCGCTTGCACATTTACTCAAGAAATCCACTCCTCTGCGTATTTAATGTTTCTTCTTAGTTCTTCTCTTTTTTCTTCTGCTGTCGCTCCTGAACTATTTTCCATTTGAGTCAATATTGCATTCCATTGCTTGACTTCCCCTGCCCACTTTTCTTTAAACGCTTCGTTCTGATTTTTTAATAAGAATGGGCCAAACAATAATTCCGCTTCTTTATGATCAGAATAAGGTTGTTCCCCTGAACGTTCAGCTACAAGGATCTCGTAAATCTTACCATCTTCTTTTAAAATTTCTTCATCAATCAATACCCAGTTCTCTTTTAAAAGCCACTTTCTGACTGTACTTGATCCAATGTTAGGTTGAAGAATAAGACGTCTTGCACGACCTAACTTATTCTTTCCTTTTTCAAGAATAGAAGTGATTAAAGAACCTCCCATGCCGCAAATGGTGATAACTTCTGCTTCGTCTGGGTTAAGCACGGAAAGTCCATCACCTTTCCTTACTTCGATCACATCGTTTAGTTTATCTAAATCCACCTGTTCTTTAGCGGATAAAAAAGGGCCGTCTGTAATCTCTCCTGCAATTCCTTTTTTTATCACTTTTTTTAGACCTAGATAACAAGGAAGATATGCGTGGTCAGATCCGATATCTGCTAATATTGTGTTTTCAGGTACGTATGAAGCAACTCGCTCGAGTCGATTTGATAATTTTTCTGAATTCATTTTCATCACCGTTTCAATTAGTTTATTCGTTTTAGTATTCGCAACTTCAATCATTTATTGTAAAAGAAAGCTAGAAAGACATATAGCTTTTAGAAAAGTACGAAATTACGATCACATCATACAAAGAAAAGAGCTTCTTGTTATAAATAACAAGAAGCTCTTCTTATTTTATTTTTTTTCTGCTAACCAATCAACTAGTATTTTAGCTTCTTCACCTTTTACGACACCAGCTGGCATTCCACCTGGTTTACCGTTTTTGATAATATCAGCAATTTCTTCCGGCTTATACTTGCCACCAATCTTATCAAGTGCTGGTCCCGATGCACCTTCAAGGTTTTGTCCATGACAAGAAGAACAGTTTTGTTTAAAAATAGCTTCCGGATCCATAGCAGCCTTTTCTTTATTTTCACTAGCCGTATGAATTTTGTTGATACCATATCCGCCCATTGTAAGCATAAGAACAATTCCAATAACTCCAATAATGGCAAAAGGAATGAGTGGATTACGTTTCATGCAAATTCCTCCTTCGTCTGTACACTACATGTGTTGTGATCTTGATAATCTTAATATGTATAGTAAACAATCCATAACCTATTGTACTGTAAAAGCGTTTACTTGGGAAGTACAAACTCTATTTTTCCCAGTTTTGTCACAGCATTAACTTTTTAAACTTTTTTACCTAAGTTTTGTAGATTCAGTTATTCACTTTATGTGAAGAGGTACAAAAAAGAAAAAAGCCACACTACTGGTGGCTATTCATGTATAACTGAAAGTGCCTCTATCGCTTGTTCTCGAAGCTTAAATTTCTGTACTTTTCCAGAGGCAGTCATCGGATACTGATCAAGAAAGAGATAATATTCTGGAATCTTGAAGTGCGAGATTTTTCCTCTACAATAAGCCTTCAATTCATTTTCAGAAAGTGAATGACCTTCTTTTATCTGGATGCATGCCGCTACTTTTTCTCCAAATTTTTTATCCGGGACACCGATTACTTGTACATCAAGGATAGAAGGATGTGAATAGAGGAATTCTTCAACCTCTCTCGGATATACGTTCTCACCGCCACGGATGATCATATCTTTCAAGCGACCTGTGATTTTAAAGTAGCCTTCTTTATCAACAGTGGCTAAGTCTCCAGTATGAAGCCATCCTTCCGAATCAATCGCTTCGTTCGTCGCTTCAGGCATCTTGTAATAGCCTTTCATGACGTGGTAACCTCGTGTACAAAGTTCTCCTTGTTCACCAGGTTTCACTTCTTTATTTGTTATAGGATTGACCACTTTTGCTTCTACTTGAGAATGCTTCTTTCCAACCGTTTCTACTCTCCGCTCGATCGGATCATCCGTTCTCGTTTGAGTGATAACAGGAGATGATTCTGTTTGCCCATAAGCTATTGTTATCTCTGACATTCCCATCTTTTCAATCACTTTCTTCATCACTTCAATCGGACAAGGTGATCCTGCCATGATTCCTGTACGAAGTGTTCCTAAATCATAAGAATCAAAATTAGGAAGATTTAGTTCCGCTATGAACATTGTCGGAACTCCGTGTAATCCTGTACACTTTTCGTTTTGAACCGTTTCCAAAACTTCCTGAGGATCAAATTGGACGATTGGCACCATCGTAGCTCCGACTGAAACTGCTGCAAGGGTACCTAGTACACATCCAAAACAATGAAAGAAAGGAACAGGTATACACAATCGATCTGCACTTGTTAGGTTCATGCTTTCCGCAATCTGTCTCGCGTTATTCACAATATTGTAATGCGTTAGCATGACTCCTTTTGGAAATCCTGTAGTTCCAGACGTGTACTGCATATTGATGACATCATCACAGTGAAGAGATGCTTCTCTTCTTTGAAGATCTTCATCAGATATCACATTCCCAGCTTCCAACATATCGGAAAAAATCTCATAGGACGAAGATTCAGCATCTAGTTGAATAAAATGTTTCAATACAGGAAATTCCGCTAATCGATCTTTTACGGAGTCTACCATATCTTTGTAAGATGTAGTTCGAAATGATTCTATAAAGAATAAAGCTTTCGCATCAGACTGCTTCAACAAGTAATCTAATTCAGATGACTGATAATTCGTATTGACCGTGACTAAAACGGCACCAGCTCTGGCTGACCCGAATTGAAGCAGCAGCCATTCAGGTACATTTGTAGCCCAAACAGCTATATGGTCTCCTTTTTCAATGCCCATCGCCATCAGACCTTTGGCAACTTTTGTCGTTAATTCATAAAATTCTTGATAGGTGTAGCGAATTCCTAGTTTACTGTAAACCATAGCTTCTTGATCCTTAAGTTTCAACGCTTGTTTCCTTAAACAATCCCCTACAGTTACTTTCATTAGTTCAGCCATAATTCACCCCATCACTTAATCTTTTTAACGATTGTTAGCAGCCAATCTCTCTTGCAATAACGATCCGTTGAATTTCTGATGTACCTTCTCCAATCTCAAGAAGTTTAGCGTCTCTGAAGTAACGTTCCACATGATAATCTCTCATATAGCCGTTACCACCATGAATTTGAACGGATTCAGAACAGATCTGCATACATGCTTCTGATGCATATAATTTTGCCATGGAAGCTTCTTTTGAGAACTTCTTACCTTGATCTTTTAGCCACGCCGCTTTGTATACCATTAATCTTGCAAGTTCGATCTTCATTGCCATATCTGCAAGTTTAAATTGAATCGCTTGAAACTTCGAAATGGATCTTCCAAATTGTTTCCGCTCTTTCGCATAGGTTAGAGCCTTCTCATAGGCCGCCTGTGCAATTCCAACCGCCATAGCCCCAATACCTATTCTTCCTCCATCCAACGTTACCAGGAACTGTTTAAAGCCGTCTCCGCGCTTTCCTAAAAGGTTTTCTTCAGGCACTCTCACATCTTCCATAAAAAGTTCAGTCGTATTTGAAGAGTGAAGACCCATTTTCTCGTAATTATCAATAACAGAGAATCCTTTTGCATCTGTTGGTACGATAATTGCTGATATTTCTTTATCGTTACCATTTCTATTCGTAATTGCGGTTAACGCTAAGTGCTTGGCGTAGCTCGCATTCGTGATATAGCATTTAGAGCCATTAATGAACCATTCACCATTTTCGTTTTTCGCTGTTGTTTCTGTACCACCTGCATCAGAACCTGCATTCGGTTCTGTTAATCCGAATGCTCCAAGTGAGTCACCTGTACAGATTGGTGTTAGATATTTTTCTTTTTGTTCGTGAGTGCCAAATAGGTTTAAGGGAGCTCCACCTAAAGATACGTGTGCAGAATATGTAATTCCAGTAGAACCACAAGCGCGGCTCAGTTCTTCTACAGCAATGGCAAAACTTATTGTATCAGCTCCGCCTCCACCATATTCTTCGGGAAAAGGCAGACCCATCATTCCTAATTTAGAAAGCTTTTGAAAAATCTCTACCGGGAATTCTTTATTTTTATCTCTTGCTTCAGCTCCCGGTGCTACCACTTCATCTGCAAATTCTTTCATCATTTTTTGAATCATCAACTGCTCTTCTGTTAATGTAAAATTCATGGTTGCATCCCACCCTTTAATAAATTTACGCTGTTATTTGTATGCGCTTACATATTTATTATAGATATAAAGGCTGAATTTTTACAAGATTTAAAGAATTTTTAATTTAATATAAAGTAGAATAAGCAAGCAACAAATAGAATTTCGTAGAAAAAGCAAGTGCAAAATGAGTTTTTGGTGAGTTTGCATTGAAGTGGAATAATAAGTAAAATAAAAGAAATAAAAAAAGCTTGCCCAGAGTTGGGCAAACTTTCTATTCTAAAAAGTCTTTTAATCGTTTACTTCTACTTGGATGGCGGAGTTTACGGAGTGCTTTAGCTTCAATCTGACGAATACGTTCACGAGTTACGCCAAATACTTTACCAACTTCTTCAAGGGTGCGAGTTCGTCCGTCATCAAGTCCGAAACGCAGACGAAGAACATTTTCTTCTCGGTCAGTTAGGGTATCTAGAACATCTTCAAGCTGTTCTTTCAATAGTTCATAGGCAGCAGCTTCTGAAGGGGCTAATGCATCCTGATCTTCAATAAAATCACCAAGATGAGAATCGTCTTCCTCACCAATAGGTGTTTCTAAAGAGACTGGTTCTTGAGCAATCTTCAGGATTTCACGAACCTTCTCAGGCGTTAATTCCATTTCAGCACCGATTTCTTCAGGTGATGGTTCACGCCCAAGATCTTGAAGTAGCTGACGTTGAACACGAATCAGTTTATTAATCGTCTCAACCATATGAACGGGAATACGAATCGTACGAGCTTGGTCAGCAATAGCACGAGTGATCGCCTGACGAATCCACCAAGTCGCATACGTACTAAATTTAAATCCTTTATCATAGTCGAACTTTTCAACAGCTTTGATCAATCCCATGTTACCTTCTTGGATAAGATCAAGAAACAGCATTCCACGACCAACATAACGTTTTGCAATACTTACAACCAATCGTAAGTTAGCTTCTGCAAGACGGCGTTTAGCTTCTTCATCACCGTTCTCAATACGCTTAGCAAGTTCGATCTCTTCATCTGCTGAAAGTAAGTCTACACGTCCGATCTCTTTTAAATACATACGCACCGGATCGTTGATCTTAACTCCTGGTGGTACGCTTAAGTCATTAAGATCGAATTCTTCTTCCTCTTTTTCCATTTCGAACTTAGGATCTTCTTCGTCTTCTGCATCTTCAGACGCTTCAGCAACTTCAACACCTTGTTCTTCGAGGTATGAATAGAACTCGTCCATTTGATCAGAATCTTGTTCAAAAGGTGCCAGCTTACTTGTGATTTCAGTATATGTTAGCCGTCCTCGCTTTTTACCGGCCTCAACTAATTGTTCTTTAACTTGATCGATGGTTAATTCGCCTTCCGTTCCTTGACGGTTTGGTTTCTCAGCCATTCGATCCCCTCCTTCCAAAACTTCAACCATCCTACATCCCGATTATTTAAGAGATCTTTTCATTCTCATAATTTCTTGGGCAATTTGGGCTGCCAGTTTTATTTCATTCCTTCTTATTGCGTCTTCTTGCTGCTTTTCTTTTTCTTGTATCTCTCGCAATAAAGGATAGCTAGAAATAATACGAATATAATCTGCGAGCTCTATTTCATTCAGCTCTTCACTGATTGTAAGCATCGCCAATTCTGAAGCTAACTTTCTTAATTTGTCATCATCGATACGCTGCATGAACAACCCTACATTGGGTTTATTTCCTTCTTCATAAAAGGCATATAAGTATGCAGCAATCGCATTATGTTCTTCAACATTAAAGCCTGAATCCAACTTTTCTTGAATTAAGAAAGCGGCTTCCTCACTTTTTAACATATGAGCAAGAACAATACGTTCAGCATTCAGATTTCTCGGCAACAATGACTTTTGCAAAAGTGTTTGTATTCTAAAATTATTATCCCGCTTTTTAGGGCCGTTATCCTTAGACCTTTGCAGTTGCTTGAAAGTCTGTGTCTGCTGTTGTTTAAGAGCATCTAATGACAGATTAAATTCAGAAGCGATCTGTCGGAGATAATGATCTCGTTCAACCGCTTTTGGCAGACGAGCAATTTCTTGGATAATCTCTTCGATATAGATCATCCGTTCTCCTTCATCTCGAAGGTTTTTACCGCGTCTGTAATATTGTATTTTAAATGCCATCACAGTTAGGCTAGCCCCTATTATATCTTTTAAAAACGAATCGTTTCCAAATTGCGAAATATAGTCATCGGGGTCCATTCCGTCAGGCATCTGTGAAATTTTCACGGTACAGCCTTGTTTTGTTAAAATTTCTGAAGCTCGAAACGCAGCTTCAACACCTGCTCGGTCAGAGTCATAGCAGATTGTGACAGATTGAACATTTCGTTTCAGAATGGCTGCATGATCCTCCGTTAACGAAGTACCTAATGAAGCAACACCATTTGTAACTCCTGCTCTATAGGCAGCAATTGTATCAACATAACCCTCAAAGATGACAGCATGTTGTTTCTGCCTCATCTCAGCACGTGCAAGGTTTAATCCATAAAGAGTTCTTCCTTTTTGGAAGATCTTCGACTCTGGACTGTTAAGATACTTCGGCTCGTCCTTTCCGTCTAAAACCCGGCCGCCAAAAGCTACAACCGCACCCGTACGATCCCAAATCGGAAACATGACTCGATTTCTAAATCGATCATACGGTTTTCCATCAGATTGTCTCTTTCCAATCAACCCAACTTTTTCAGCGATGTGTAAATCCATTCCTCGCTTTTGGAGAAATTGTGATGCGGTCTCCCAAGAATCTGGGGCAAAACCAATTTGGAACCGCTCTATGGATTCTCTTGTGAATCCCCTTTTCTCCAAATACTCTAATGCTGGCCTTCCTTGTTTTGTGTGAAGTAAGCAGTGATGATACAATTTAGCCAACAACTCATGAATCTCAGTCATCGCTTTTTTCTCGTCAGAGCTTTTTTCGGAGAAGTTTTGCTGATGAATTTGAGGAAGTTCGATGTCACTTTTCTTCCCAAGCTGCGTAACAGCTTCAATAAAAGAGTATCCTTCAATGTTCATCAAAAAAGAAAAAACATTGCCTCCTGCTCCACAACCGAAACAATGGTAAATCTGTTTTTCAGGTGAGACAGAAAAGGATGGCGATTTTTCCCCGTGAAAAGGACATAGACCAAAATAATTTCTGCCTTGTTTCTTAAGAGGTACATAATCGCTGATCACGTCAACTATATCGCTTGATGACCTGACCTTCTCTATTAAATCCTCAGGTATACGTTCCATATTACCACCACAGAATCTCTGTTTCTTTTAGACACTAGATATATATTCGTGGCACAATGTTATTTTCCTTCAACATTCGACAGGATTTCGCAAAAAACTGTGCAGAATCTTTCTGTGTCCTCTTTTTTAAATTTTGCAGGTCCTTTTGAATGCTTGCCAGAACGTCTAGCTTTTGCAGACATGTAGCGTTCATGAAGAACTTGCTCCATTTCATTCTCTTGAAACTGTTTCCCCCTTGGGGTGATAACGTAAACCCCTTTTGAAAGAAGAAGACTTGCGAGGGCATGATCTTGAGTTACAACAAGATCATTTTTCTTCGAATGATTATGTATATAAAGATCAACTTCTTCAGGACTTGCATCTACCAAAATCCAGTGCCCAGGCTGGTCAGTGCTGCTTGCGTGAGCATAAGATGTGACAAATATGGGCTCAAAATCAAACATCCTGGAGAACTTAAAGATTTCTTCCTTTATCACTACAGGACAAGCATCTGCATCTACGAATACATTACCAATTAATTTTTCCATATACTTATGTTCTACTTTTACAGTGATTCTCCTTCATATGAGAGCATTTGCATAAAATTAGCATACTCAATTTATCACTATTTTTGACAAACTTATAAAATTTAATCACAATGTAATATTATAATAAAACTCTCTCGGTTTTACCAGTAAAATGATGAAAATAAAAAAGCGCAATCATTTGCGCTTTATTTATAAGACTTACCTTGGAACAAATTGTAGATCACATTTGCTGATTCTTCGACAGCCTTATTTGAGACCTCAACCACTCTGCATCCAATCTGATCAACGATTTTGTTAAAGTAGACAAGCTCGTGCTTGATTCTTTCCATGTTTGCGTAGTTCGCTTCAGAGTTTAAACCAAGCGCTTTTAAACGTTCTCTACGTATATCGTTTAATTTCTCAGGCGTTATCTTAAGACCGAAGCATTTGTTAGGTGAAACTTTAAACAATTCTTCTGGTGGTTCTACTTCTGGAACAATAGGTACATTCGCGACCTTTAAACGTTTATGTGCTAAGTATTGTGAAAGTGGTGTTTTTGAAGTTCTTGAAACACCGATTAAAACAACATCTGCTTTCAATATTCCTCTAGGATCTCTGCCATCGTCATATTTAACGGCAAACTCAATAGCTTCTACTTTTCGAAAGTAATCATCATCAAGTTTATGCACGACTCCGGGTTCATATCTCGGAACTTGATTCAGCCGAGATTGCAGCTGATTCATAATCGGACCCATGATGTCAACTGTAGGGATGTTGTACAACGCAGCCTGCTTAGCAACGTACTCGCTTATTTCAGGCACGACAAGTGTAAACGCAATGATCCCGTTGTGATCCTTCGCTAATGAGATGACTTCATCAATCGTCTCTTTATCTTCCACATAGGGAACTCTCTTAATCTCTATTCCGTTTGAATTAAATTGGCTCGCCGCCGCTTTAACAACCAACTCTGCCGTTTCTCCGACTGAATCGGATACGACATATACGATAGGACGTCCTGTCATGTTGGCCTCCCCATTCAATTATAGTAATTCGTCATGTGCTAGTTCTACAAAAGCTTTTGTAATATTCGTCTTCGTAATCCTTCCAACCACATCAAAGCCACTCTCATCCTCTGAGCGTTTAACTACCGGAAGACAATCGATTTGTTTCCGGATCAGAATGTGTGCGATATCTAGTAGAAAATCCTCTTTAAAGCAATATGTGATATTAGGCATTCTTGTCATAATAATGTTGATCGGGATACTGTTAATCTCTTGTTTTCCCATACTTGCTCTTAATAAGTCTTTTCGTGAAGCTACGCCAGCAAGATGTCCGTTCTTATTAATGATAAATAAAGTTCCAACATCCTCCAAAAACATCGTACAGATAGCTTCATAAACCGTCGCAGAATCTTGTACGACAACAGGCATCGATGTGAATTCAGCAACTTTAATCTTCTTTATTTTTTCCGTTAGGAGCTGAGAACCTGTCTTCCCCGTATAAAAATAACCGACTCTTGGCCTTGCATCTAAATAACCTGCCATCGTTAGAATAGCAAGATCAGGTCTGAGTGTTGCTCTTGTGAGATCTAGTTGATCTGCGATTTGTTCTCCTGTAATAGGTCCGTTATCTTTAACAATTTCAATGATTTTTTGCTGCCTCTTATTAAGTTCGATCGTGTACACCACCTTTTGCCGCATCCAATGTGTTATACTTATTCTCATTATTATAACCTATTTGTGTGAGAAAGCGAACTAAAAAAACTGTAAAGAATGAAAGCTTCACAGTTTTTCACGATAAATCATCTAATTGTTTCAGAAATTTCTTGGATTTAAGAAATACTCCTGAATATTCGTCCATGTAGGCGTCAAATAACATTCGAAGCTCCCTTTTCGTTTCTTTTTTTAAAGAAACGTTTCCGAGCCTAGCAAGATCTAGGTGATAGAACATATGGAGCAGCTTTACTGAACCTCTTGAAATCTGCATCCTGTAAGGATCTTTGTATGAACACCTTTCGCAGAGGAAACCTCCCTCTCTAATCGAGAAAGAAAAATCGCCTTCCGTTGAGTGACATGAAACACATTTACTTAGTTCAGGTACGATTCCGGATATTTTCATAATTTTCATTTCGAATAAAAAGGTTATAACCTCGGGATCTATACCATGATTGATATATTCTAAAGATTGTTTGATCCATCCGTAAAGGTCCGGTTTAAGATCACCCTCAGAAGTATTTCTATCTAATAGTTCTGCTAAATAAGCAGCATAAGCTGTCTTAACCAGATCTTCTCTTATTTTTCTAAAAGAGGATAACGCTTCACCTTGTTGTAAAGTTCCAAGCCCTCTACCTTTTTGAAAAACAAAAATTCCGTATGTAAAAAGTTGCGTAATGGAAGTAAAGCGGCTTTTGGGTTTTTTGGCTCCCCTTGCCATTACGCCTACTTTCCCAAATTCTTTTGTATACAAAGTGATGATCGTATTGGATTCACCATACGGAACGGTTTTAATGACGATTCCTTCCACTTTATAAAGCAAGGTAAATCACCACCCTCTCAATCAAGGAGGCACCGTAGTTACTTATTAATGAAATGGAGGTTCCTCAAGAGACTCTTCATAAGGAATAACTGCTGATAGTGCTGTTATTTCATGGTCTAGCTCTTTGTATAACAAATAGGTATCAATACTGCCCGTTTCACAGAATACTTTCCAAGTAAATTCTTTCATGTTGGACACACCTTTCTATTTGTTTTTTCTCCTGTAATAACTAGGTTCACCTTAATTGTTTATTTCATGTCAAGGAAATTTTAACAGTTTTTTACTTTAGATGTATTCGCCAAATTGAAAGTGGTTGATTTACATTCCGGATACTCGCTTTCCGCGGGGCGGGCGGTGAGCCCCCTCGCCGCTACGCGCCTTGAGGGGTCTCACCTGTCCCACTCGTCCCGCAGGAGTCTCGCATCCTGCATTCCAATCAACCATGCAATAATGACAAACTTAGAAATGCTTAAGTATAAACTTTAGTAAAAAATTAATACTCATCCTCGTTAAAACCGAACTCGGTTAGCTGCTTTTGGCGGTTTCTCCAGTCGTTTTGTACTTTTACGTACAATTCTAAGAAGACACGCGATCCTAAGAGCGTTTCGATGTCTGCTCTTGCTCTTTTACCGATCTCTTTTAGCATCTTTCCTTGTTTCCCGATAATGATTCCTTTTTGAGACGATCGTTCTACGATGATTGTTGCGTTCACAAACACGACGTTCTTTTCTTCTCGTTCTTTCATCTCTTCAATCACTACTGCAACGGAATGAGGAATTTCTTCACGAGTAAGGTGTAGAACTTTCTCGCGGATTAATTCTGCCGTTATAAAACGCTCCGGATGATCAGTTACTTGGTCTTCAGGGTAAAATTGCGGCCCCTCTTCCATGTAGGAAACGATCTGTTCTAGAAGTGTGTCCACATTGTTTCCGTTAAGTGCAGAGATCGGCACAACTTCAGCAACGTCTAATTTATTTCTATACATATCAATAAGCGGCAACAATTGATCAGGATGTACTTTATCGATTTTATTGATAACTAGAAAAACAGGATTCTTCACATTTTGAAGTCTGTCGATAATGAACTGATCACCACGGCCATACCCTTCTTCTGCATTTATAACGAACAGGATAAGGTCGACTTCATTTAACGTTTGCTGTGCCGTTCTTGTCATAAAATCGCCTAGCTTGTGCTTCGGTTTATGAATACCTGGTGTATCAATAAAGATGACTTGAGATTCTTCTGTTGTATAAACCGCTTGAATCTTATTTCTTGTTGTTTGAGGCTTGTCACTCATTATGGCGATTTTCTGTCCGATCACTTTGTTTAAGAGTGTGGATTTACCTACATTAGGTCTCCCGATAATCGTAACAAAACCAGATTTATAGCCTTCTTTAGTCATTTAGATCCTCCGGTGAAAATGCTCCAGGCAATAAATCTTTTACTAAGATCTCCTGTACATCACCTTTAAGGTTCGTTAGATAAACAGGCATTTCTGGCGGACATAATTCAGAGATAACTTGTCGGCATGCCCCACAAGGAGGTACAGGACGCTTCGTATCTGCTACAACTGCAATTGCACTGAACTTCGTGTCACCTTCTGTATACGCTTTAAATAACGCGGTACGTTCAGCACAGCACGTTAAACTGTACGCAGCGTTCTCAATATTCGCTCCGTTATATACTTTACCATCAGCCGTAAGAAGAGCTGCACCTACTTGAAACTTCGAGTAAGGTACGTAAGCCTTTTCACGTGCGATTTTCGCTTGATCCATCAATTGTTCTTTATTCATTACTCTTTCACCTTCTTAACAAAAATAGCTTCATACTATCTATCAGCGGTTCAATAAATAGCAGTATACCGATTATAACAGCAAATATTGAAAAAACCAAAACTGCACCTGCAGCAGCATCTTTTGCCTTCTTTGCGAGTGGGTGTTTATTCTCTGTTATAAGATCCACCGTACTCTCGATTGCAGTGTTTATAAGTTCAAGTGCTAATACGACTCCGATTACAATGAATAATAGGACAAATCTTTCTTTAGAAAAATCAAGTGCAATCGCGATAATAATCACGATTACACTCATAAAGGTGTGGATTTTAAAATTTTGTTCCGATTTAAAAGTTGCAATTATTCCTTTAAAAGCAAAGCCAAAACTTGAGAACAACTTTTTCCAATCGATCATCTTTTCAGACCATATTGCTCCAGAATCTCTTCTTGTCTGCCAAACATTCTTTTTTCATCTTCATCGTTCATATGATCATAACCTAACAAATGCAAGAAGCCGTGAACCGCAAGAAAACCCATCTCTCTGTCTAGAGAGTGTCCGTATTCTGCTGCTTGCTCCTTGGCAACATCAAGACAGATGATTATATCCCCTAAGAACCTTGTCTCTTCTCCACCGATGATCTCTGTCTCATCTTCACCCATTTCTTCCATAGCAAAAGAAATAACATCCGTCACACTATCTTTTTGTCTGTATTCTTTGTTTATTTCCTGAATTCGCTCTTTTGTCACGATCGTTACAGATACTTCCGCTTGACCTGTTTTCTCCATCTCTGCTGCTTTTTCAAGAACTTTGCTTAATAGCTCTTGAAATTCAGAGCTGTTTTCATCGATTTCGTTCAAATACTCTACATGTAGCATCATTGTTTTTCCACCTTTTTTGTTTCTTCTGGATACTCAATTCGGGAATGAAAAATTCCCTTTAACGTTTCTGTAAGCGTTTTTGCAACTATGTCTAATTCTTTTAGCGTAATATCACATTCATCGAACTGACCATCTTCTAGCCTGTCGTTAATAATTTTTCGAATGATTCCATCGATTTTAATTGGTGTAGGTTTTGACAGCGATCGAACTGCCGCTTCTACAGCATCAGAGATCCCGATGATCGCAACTTCTTTTGTTTGAGCTTTTGGGCCAGGATATCGGAAGTCTGATTCTGCTACTTCCTTGTCTGATAGTTGAGCTGCTTTATGATAAAAGAATTTTAACAGTGTTGTTCCATGGTGCTGTTCAGCGATATCGATAATCTCTTTCGGAATCTTTTCTGCCCTGAGCATATCAGCTCCATCATATGGGTGAGCTGTGATGATGGTCTTACTTAACTGTGGTGCTATCTTATCATGCGGGTTGTCCATATTCATCTGATTTTCAATAAAAAAATGCGGTCTTTTTGTTTTTCCCACATCGTGGTAATAGGATCCAACTCTAGCTAGTAGCCCATTAGCCCCTATAGACTCACATGCCGCTTCTGAAAGGTTGGCGACCATGATGCTATGATGATACGTCCCTGGGGCTTCCATGAGCACTTTTCTTAGAATAGGATGGTTAGGGTTTGAGAGCTCGATTAACTTTGTCACAGATAAAATGTTAAACGATGATTCTATGACCGGAAGAAGGCCTAGTGTTAACACAGCTGAAACAAAACCTGATATAGCTGCACAACCAAGATCTAAACCGATCTGCAGAGATGTAAATTTTCCGTTTTGCAGCAATAGGACACTCGCTACGGTTAGGATGGCTATAAAAGAAACGAAAAATCCAGCTTGCAAGATTTTCGAACGTTGTTGTGTCTTTCCTAAAAACACGATACCTGAAATACCGTTAAATAAAACATACATACTCATGATAAAGTTAAAATTTCCGGCTGTTTGTTCGTTGAAGATCAATGCAGCACTAAATGCAAAGATAATGGTAGAAACGACTGCAAGCTCTTCGTTGAACAACATCTTGATCATCATCGCACCTGCCGCAACAGGTACAGCATACATGAGACTCATCAGACCAAGTTCTGTACTAACACTCAGCACTTTCATCACAACGAGTGTTAAGGTGAACAATAGCGCATAGATGGTTACATATTTTCGAAAATGCTCTTTCTCACGCTCTTCTTTCATAAAATAATATAGACCAGCCATCACGATCAGTACAAAAAGAAACAATCCGTAATAAGGATACGTTTTCATTTCCTGATCTAATAATCCAACTTTTTTGAGCCTATCAAAGATCTCAGGCGTGATCACTGCCCCGCTTTTCACGAGAACTTCCCCTTCTCTGATCACAACCTCTTCTACTTTGTCGCTCGCTTCTTTACGTTTTTGACGTGTTTTCTCTGTATCTAACGTTCTGTTAGCGATGATAAAGCTTCTCGTAATTTCTTCTGTTGCATTTCGAAGAGAATAAGGGAGATTATTATCACGTATTAGCTGGATAGCTTCACTTCTTGCTTCTTCGACTTCTTCGACCATTACGGGCTCAGATAACACTTTATTTACAACATCAGGAGCTAAATTTTTCACATTATTCAATTCTGCTTTACTCGCTTCAGCGAGTGCGATATACGTTTCATCTGATATATCAGACTTATTGATCGAATCTTTTAATTGAATGACTTTTTGTTCTAAAGTAAGAGTAGTCTCATCTTCCTTTTTCTTCTTTTCTTCAGATTCGGTGATCGTTATAACGATATCTAATAAATCCTTTAATGCTTCTGCCTGTACTAAGGCGAGGTCTTTATTAAAGGTATACTCATTCTTGACACTTTCTTCAGCAAGCTTCTTTCTGGCTTCTGTCTGATCTTCTAAAGGGATCGTGATCGGTGATTGAATGTCCCGTGGTGAACGCTCATAAACGTTAACATCCACTACATTAGGAGTTACGTTGCTAACTAACAGGGAAAACAGGATGATTCCCATAACGATAAAGGATACTGTTGCTACACTCAAACGAAAGTAATTAGACAAAAGATGCCTGAAATTGGCCAAACGCTACCACTCCTTAAACTGTACATCCTATTCTAATCTTAGCAAAAGTTGGTCAATTATGGTACTTCTCATAAAGAAAAGCTTAGTTAATTGGCTTATTTATTCAATTTGCCACTAAATCCCTCTATACATACAGAAATAGGACTGCTGATCATCCTTTAAGACAAAGAAAAAAGACTCCATAATGGATGGAGTCCTTAGTCTTCGTATGTTTCATATGCTTCAATAATTCGTTGAACAAGCGGATGACGAACAACATCTAATTGTTTTAAGTATATAAAATCGATGCCTTTAACGCTTTCAAGCCTTTTTTCAGTTACTTTCAATCCCGATTCTTTTCCACGAGGAAGATCTATTTGTGTAAGATCACCTGTGATGACCATCTTCGATCCAAAACCAAGACGCGTTATAAACATCTTCATCTGTTCTGGTGTAGTATTTTGAGCCTCATCTAATATTACAAAGCTTTCATCAAGCGTACGGCCTCTCATGTACGCCAGTGGAGCAATTTCAATCGTACCTCGCTCGATTAGCCTTTCTGTATGTTCGGCCCCTAGAAGGTCATGTAGAGCATCGTAGAGGGGACGTAGATAAGGATCTACTTTTTCTTTAAGATCACCTGGGAGAAACCCTAAGCTCTCACCCGCTTCAACAGCAGGACGAGTAAGGACGATCTTTTTCATCTTACCTTCTTTTAAAGCGTTGACTGCCATAACAACCGCAAGATAGGTTTTCCCTGTACCAGCAGGACCGATACCAAAAACGAGGTCGCGCTTTCTCATGGACTGCACATAATGACGCTGTCCTAGCGTTTTTACACGGATTGGTTTTCCTTTTGCAGTAACAGCAATATCTTCTTCATAAAGCTCACTTAATTCATCTAGCATATTTTTTTCTGCAAGCTGAACAGCGTAAACAATGTCTCTTTCTGAGATTTTGATACCTTTTCGCACCAACTTCAGCAAGACAAACAGAGTCTCTTCAACCATTTCGGCTTTATTCAGTTCACCAGATACTAAAATGTCTTCTCCTCTAGTGACGATACTAACGTTAAGCTTGTCTTCAATCACCTTTAAGAAAGCATCGTTAGGCCCAAAAAGTGAAGCTGCTTCTGTCGTATTTTCGAGTTGTAATGAATTAAGTCTTTTCGTTTCTGACAAACTACTCATTCTCCTTGTTGGATAGGTATAGGTTGTGCAGATGCAATATTTTCAATTACTTGGTAGAGCATCGTTAGTTTAACTTTACCATTCGAGACGTTTTGTTGCCAAACTTTTTCGCCATTAATTTTTGCATCATCAGGCAATTTTTTTGAAAGTTCTTTCTTCGCCATCTTTTTTCCTACTTCAATTGCCTCGGCTTTCGTATAAGAACGTTTTACTCCATCCGTTTCCCTGATCTCTTTCTTTATATAAGAAAACGGCATTTTCCATTTAGCTAGATATAGAGGTGATTCGTTTAGTGTTTCCGTTTTATCTTTAAATTCTCCTTCTGAAAATCCATAAACAGGAACATTTAGTCCAAAAAGTGAAACGAAATGCCTGTTTTTGTACTTGCCGGTGTATGTTTGAAAGGAAGTGTTCAAAGGTACTTCAACCTCTGTTTGATACCAGACTTCTCCCCAAATTTCACCTTTCGCACTTACAAGCTGCGGTTTTTTTTCTTTTCCGATCAAACCTGAGACTAACAACGATCCTTTTTTAACATAGTCGTTAACACCTACGATAGGTTGTCCCTTTTCGACAAATACGGAGTGAATCACAGCTTCCTTTGTTGCGACAAGATGTCTTGGCCCTGTAACTTGCTTTGCTTCTGGAATCTCTTTTTCGACCACTTCAAATCGGTATGATGTACCATGCTGAGTGACACCAATCCAGGTAACGTTATCCATCTTCTCTGTTAAATCCCGCTGTATCTCTCGAACGTTCGGCAACAAAAAAATAAATTTACCTTTTGTGACTCCAAGTTCTACAGCTGCTTTTCTTAACTCATATTCTGTCTTAGGATTTGCCCCCGTAACATTTATATTCCAAATCATATTAGATAATAAAAATAATAGACAAATAAACGAGAGCATACCTAGGATAAATCCGTTCCTCTTCCACATTCTCTTCAGAAGAAAAGGCGTCCCTTTCTTTTCTTTAATCCTGATCTTCAACTTGTTTTCTTTTAAGATTCCTCTTGCTTTTTGTACATCTGAGACAGATATGGAGACGAGTGCACGGTTGTTTTCAAGAGGCTGTATATCCCAAATTTGAATACCTGATTGAATACACGTATTGATAAATGAACTAGAATCTTGTCCAATAATTTCTACCCTTACGTACCCTTTCAAATGGTTCCATTTATTTTTCATCTTGTCCCTCCCTATGTTTAGAGTGTTATTCGTTTTCGAAGTCGACAGAAGAGATCGTACCTTCTAATAAAATTTCTTCAGGTAAGATCGTTTTAATAACAAACTCACTTCCTTTTATATGAAGAACGCCTTGTTTTAGTTTGAGTGTGAGCTGTTCATTTGAGAAGGCCTTAACACCCCTATGGTTCTCAATATAGATGTGCAGTTGTCCAATCATCGTGATTCGGGGTAAATCCATCACTACATCTGCTGGTAGCTCAAGGTTTTGCATCATCCACTTGTTCACTTGCTGCCGCAATTTGCCCATAAAAAAACCCCCTCTCTCCATTTTTATGAGAGAAGGGGGGAAACTATCACTCTAATTACAAGTTACCTTTAGTTAAGAACGTTTTTGCAACGCTTTAGGCTTAGAAAGAATCTCTGACCATATGACCGCTTTTTGTAATTCTTGTTGATTTACTTTAAAATCGTTCATTATTGTATCTTCTTTATCTTGATATCGGTTAGAGACTTTTTCTGCTCGCGCTTTATTCACTTCACGTGTATATGAAGGTTGTTTGTATACTTTTTGATTGATTTTATCCTTTTCAATTTCAATCGATTTTTTAACTTCTTTAACTCGAGGCTCAGCGGGTAAACCAAAAGGTGAAACCGTTTGTTTTGGTGCTTCTGCTTTCCGTCGATTCGGTTCCGAACGTTTCGTTTCCTTCATTTCTTTTTGGCGTTTAAAGACACTATACAAGCCGCCTGCTATCAGAATAACAAAAGCGATATTAGCAAGTAGGAGTTCAATAATCGCTTCTATAATGTTCATCCCTACAACTTCCGTCCTTTTTCATCATCCTCTTTATCAGGGGTTGATGATTTACTGATCGATTCACGCATCGTAGTGTCTGCCATAATGTTCTTCATGTTCATATAATCCATAAAACCCATGTTTCCAGAACGAAGAGCTTCTGCTAATGCCATTGGTACTTCTGCTTCTGCTTCTACAACTTTCGCTCTCATCTCTTGAACTCTTGCTTTCATCTCTTGTTCTTTCGCTACAGCCATCGCACGTCTTTCTTCTGCTTTTGCCTGAGCGATATTTTTATCAGCCATCGCTTGATCTGTTTGAAGTTCTGCTCCGATATTCTTGCCAATATCGATGTCTGCAATATCAATGGACAAAATCTCAAAAGCCGTTCCAGCGTCCAATCCTTTAGAGAGGACCGTCTGTGAAATCATATCGGGATTCTCAAGAACTTTTTTATGATTTTGAGAGGAACCGATTGTTGAAACGATCCCTTCACCAACACGAGCGATTACTGTTTCTTCACCTGCTCCACCTACCAGCCGTTCTATATTTGCACGAACGGTAATTCTTGCTTTTGCTTTCACTTCAATACCATCCAATGCAACACCGGCAATAAAAGGCGTTTCAATCACTTTAGGGTTTACACTCATTTGAACTGCTTCAAGTACATCACGGCCTGCAAGATCAATGGCAGCTGCTCTTTCAAAGCTGAGTTCTATATTTGCACGATGAGCAGCAATCAAAGCATTTACTACTCTGTCAACATTTCCTCCTGCTAGATAGTGACTTTCGAGCTGGTTCGTACTCAAATCTAATCCTGCTTTAACAGCTTTAATCAATGGGTTAACTACACGATTCGGAATAACCCTTCTTAATCTCATCCCAACTAACGTAAAGATCCCTACTCTCACTCCTGCTGCTAGAGCAGAGATCCATAACATTACGGGCACAAATGTAAACAAAACGGCTAAAGCGATTACGATCAATCCTATGACAACAATACTGGCGATCGATCCAAATTCTAACATCTACACACTCTCCATTCATTATTTATTCGTTATTTTCAATAGCTCTCACTACAACACGTCCACCTGAAGCTTTAATGATTTTTACCGGCGTACCTTTTTCAATATACGATCCTTCAGTTACTACATCTAAGAATTCATCATCAAGCTTCACACTTCCAGACGGTCGTAGAGTTGTCGCTGTGATTCCTATCCGGCCTGTTAAGTCTTCTCGTTCTTTATGAGATAAGTAACCTTTTTCAGAGCTTGTAGAATCAAATAGAACGAGTTTCTTTAATGACCCGTTATAACCAAATGATCGTAAGAAGAAATAAGATCCAATAATTGTAACAACTATCGCTATGGCAATAGCGATTAAAATTCCTGATAATGATCCACCTGCCATAATCAAACCTGTTAACACTGCGACCACCCCCAGTATACCGATAATACCACCCGGCAGAAACAACTCTAGGATCAATAAGATCAGTCCAACACCAAATAATATGAGTGCTTCCCAACCAGCTAGCCCCGCTATCATATGACCGTAAAAAAACAACAATAATGATAATGCACCGATAGAGCCTGCAATCCCAAAACCAGGTGTATAAAGCTCTAAAACAAGCCCTAGGCTTCCTAATGATAAAAGAATAGGCACTACGACAGGGTTTGTAACAAAGCGCGCTACCTTGTCAGCAAAAGTAGGATTAGACTCTAAAACTTTTGCATCTTCCAAATCCAGGTATGCTAATAATTCTTGACGATCTTCTGCGATTTTTTCTGCATAGCCTACTTTCAATGCTTCACTAGCTGTAAGAGTAAGCAGTTCACCTTTTTCTAATCCAAGCTCAGGAATCTCAACGTCTGGGTCTACCATCGCCTCAGCATAAATTGGAGCTCTATCGTTCAGCTCTGCTGCTGCAAGCATTTCAGCTTTCCAGGCAGACTCTGCTTTTTGTCCAGCGGTATTTCCTTGACTGTCGATCACTGCGGCAGATCCGATTGTAGTAGATGGCTTCATAACAATCTGGTCAGCGTTTAAAGCGATATACGCTCCTGCTGAAAAAGCGTTTTTAACCACATACGCTGTGATTGGAATTTCTGATTCTCTCATGACTTTTGCGATATGTAGTGCAGCGTCTACTCTGCCTCCAGGAGTATAAATCTCTAGAACGATATGATCAGTTCCATCTTTCTCTGCCTTTTGGATACTCCGATCTAAAAAAGCTTCAAGGCCTCTTTCTACTTCATGTTCTACAGGAATGAAAGTAACTATCTTCCCTTTCCCTGCTGAAAATACATGGGAAGTTGAAAGTACACCATAAATACCCCAAATCAGACAAAGCATATAGATGAATAATCGAATCCTTTTCACAAACTAACACCCCCTCCACTCTATTTTACGTTAATTTGTGGAAAAAAGTTTCAAAAAATAAGAAAACGCCCTGTATAAATACAGAGCGTTTGTCATTTCAATTATGATAATTGTTGCTGAACAATACGATTAACGAGTCCGCCATCGGCTTTCCCTTTAACTTTAGGCATGAGCGCCCCCATAACTTTACCCATATCAGCTTTAGAAGCAGCACCGATTTCAGAAATAGTTTGAGCAACGATTTCTTGAAGTTCTTCTTCCGTGAGCTGTTTTGGTAAATATGGCGTAAGAACAGCAATTTCATCTTGAAGTCCAGCGACTAAATCATCGCGGCCAGCTTTTTCGAATTCTTGGAGGGAGTCTTTTCTTTGTTTCATTTCGCGTACAAGAACGGTAAGCTCTTCTTCCTCGTTTAATTCACGCCCCTGCTTGATGGCTTCATTTTGAAGTGATGCCTTAAGCATGCGAATTACAGAAAGCTTTTGCTTGTTCTTGTCCTTCATCGCTTGTTTCATATCTTGATTTAATTCATTAAGAAGACTCATATTACTTACTTACACCCCGCTTAGAACTTACGCTTTCTTGCTGCCTCAGCCTTCTTCTTACGCTTTACGCTTGGCTTTTCATAATGCTTGCGCTTTTTAACTTCAGCCAATGTTCCATCTTTGGAAACGGATCTTTTAAAACGACGAAGAGCATCATCAATGGATTCATTCTTGCGAATACGTGTTTCTGCCATTTGTATTTCCCTCCCTCCAGACCACCCTTACATAAAGTAAAGATGCGTCACATATCTTTTGCCATTATAATATATCCTTGCAATACGGTCAACTTAATTTAAACAAGTTGGTCTTAAGATAAGGAAAATGACTTAATAGTAAAAATTAATAATCTGAAGTAGATGTGCCGCCTTCTACAATCGCGATTCCCGCACTTGCTCCAATACGTGTTGCACCAGCTTCGATCATAGCCAAAGCCGTCTCGCGGTCACGAACAGCGCCAGAAGCTTTAACACCGATGTTCGGGCCAACCGTTTCACGCATTAATTTGATGTCTTCAACAGTTGCTCCACCAGTAGAGAATCCTGTTGATGTTTTTACGAAATCAATTCCTGCTTTAACAGCGATCTCACAAGCTTTAACTTTTTCTTCGTTTGTAAGAAGTGAAGTCTCAATGATCGCTTTTGTTAAAGCTTTGCCTTTAGCTGCTTCAACAACTGCACGAACATCTTGTTCAACTAACTCGTAGTTGCCATCTTTTAATGCACCAATGTTGATAACCATATCTACTTCAGTTGCACCGTTTTCAATCGCATTCTTCGTTTCGAACGCTTTTACTTCTGGAGTGTTTGCACCTAATGGGAAACCAATTACTGTACAAACAGCAACATCTGATTCTTTTAGTTGTTCAAATGCTGTATAAACCCAAGTTGGATTAACACAAACAGAAAAGAAATTATATTTTTTAGCTTCCTCACAAAGAGTTAAGATTTCTTTCTTTGAAGTTTCAGCTTTTAATGCTGTGTGGTCGATCATTCTTGCAACGTTTAAATTGCTCATTTCAACAAACCCTTTCTAAATAAAAAAATTAAACACCGTTAGTATCATAACAAATTTTTCGACATAAATCGAGCATCTTAAAAATTTTACATAAACGCCTAGAAACCTCTAGCAGGATTAAAAAAACATCCTGGCTTGAACTCCAGGATGTTAGCTTGAAACAGCTTGCTTTAGGATTTCTTCCATTTCTTGTTTTACAAATACACCTTTATTATAAGGATACCCAGCTTCAGTGATTTTCACTTTCACCAATTTCCCAATCATCTCTTCGTTTCCTTCAAATAAAACTTTAAGATAGTTAGGTGTGTATCCTACGTATAGTTTGTTCGTAGGGTCTTCTTTAAATGCCTCTTCAGGAATTACCTCAACAACTGTATCTTCGTAGTTAGATGCATATTCTTTTGCTAATTGATCTGAGAGGGCGATCAGCTTGTGTACGCGTTCGTTCTTAATATCCTCTGGAACTTGATCCTCCATCTTTGCAGCTGGTGTGCCAGTACGCTTGGAATATGGGAATACATGAAGTTCCATAAATTTGTGTTTCTCGATGAAACGATACGTCTCCATGAACTCTTCCTCTGTCTCACCTGGAAACCCAACAATTACATCTGATGTAATCGCAAGTCCTGGAAGTGCTTCTTTTAGACGGTCTAATCTTTCACCGAACATTTCCATAGAGTATTTTCTTCTCATTCGTTGAAGCACGGTATTAGACCCTGATTGTAGTGGTATATGAAGATGAGGAACTACTTTGTCTGATCTGCCCATAACTTCAATCACTTCATCAGAGATCTGGCTAGCCTCAATGGATGAGATACGGATGCGTTTTAAACCAGTGATGTTCTTATCAAGATCATCCAACAGCTTTGCAAAAGAATAATCCTTCATATCTTCTCCGTATCCAGCTGTATGAATGCCTGTTAGAACGATCTCTTTGTAACCAGAATCTACAAGCTGCTGAGCTTGAGAAAGTACATCTTCAGGTTTCCGAGAGCGAAGGAGGCCTCTTGCCCAAGGAATAATGCAAAATGTACAGAAATTATTGCATCCTTCTTGAATCTTAAGTGAAGCTCGTGTTCGATCGGTAAATGCAGGAACATCTAGTTCCTCATACACACGTGCTTTCATGATGTTCGACACACCATTAATAGGCATACGTTCTTCTTTATATTGTTGAATGTAAGTAAGCATTTTAGAACGGTCTTGTGTGCCGACAACAACGTCTACCCCTGGAATCGCCATAATCTCTGCAGGCGAAGTTTGAGCGTAACAACCTGTTACACAAATAACAGCGTCCGGATTTTTCCGGATAGCTCTTCGTATAACTTGTCTGCTCTTTTTATCTCCCGTATTTGTTACGGTACATGTATTGATTACATAGACGTCTGCTGTACTATCAAAATCTGTACGTTCATATCCTTCAGCTTGAAACAGCTGCCAGATTGCTTCAGTCTCATAATGATTTACTTTACAACCTAATGTATGAAATGCAACGGATGGCATATTGATCACCCCTTTAATTCAAAATGATAAGAAATAGCTGATAACAAGTACAACGGTGCTGTTTCTGTCCTTAATATCCTAGGACCCAGCCCGCACAATAAGAATCCATGATCACTTAACAAGGTTGCTTCTTTATCACTGATGCCACCTTCTGGGCCGACCACACAAAGGATTGAGTCTCCTATTTCAGCTGTACGTAAAGCAGAAGCAAATCTAGAGATTTCCATCTGTTTTGCCTCTTCTTCAAACGCAACGATTTTTATCTTATACTGTTCTGCCATTTTTAGCAAATCAGAAAAAGAACCAGGATTCAAAATGTCTGGAACCCGGTTTCTATGTGATTGCTCTGCTGCTTCTTTTGCAATTTTCTCAAGTCTTTCTTTTTTCTTCACCGCTTTTTTGTCATCCCATTTTACAACAGATCGGTCTGCTGAAAATGGAAAAAAGGACAAAGCCCCGAGTTCGGTACCTTTTTGGATGATGTATTCTAACTTATCCCCTTTTGGCAGTCCTTGAGCAATGGTAACAGAGACAGGAAGCTCAGCCTTTTTCTCGATATCATTCACAATCTTCGTCTCTACTTCGTTACCGTCAACCTCTATGATTTCACACAAAGATGTACGACCTTTGTTATCACAGCAGATGAAATTGTCTCCTACTTGCATTCTCATCACCTTTAAGATGTGCTTAGCATCATCCCCTGTAATCGTAACAGAGTCATCTTTCCAGTTTTCTGATGAAACAAAGTACCTTTGCATGAAATGCACGTCCTATCCTATTGCTTATTTTGGGCAACGATCGCAACCCAATCTTCCATTTCTAATACTTCCACGATCGTAAGTCCATGCTCTTCCAATTTAGCTTTTACATCGCGCTTTTTGCCTTGGATGATCCCAGACGTAATAAAATAACCACCTGGCTTCAATACTTTAGCTGTATCTTCAACAAACAAGAGTATAATCTCTGCTAAGAGATTCCCTACTACAAGATCAACTGGACCTTCAATCCCCTTTAAAAGATCATTCTGATCAACATGCACTTTTTGGTTTACTTTGTTCAGCTTTACATTAAGTCGTGCAGAATTCACTGCCACTTCATCCAGGTCATACGCCTCAACTTTATTGGCACCTAACATAGCTGATGCGATGCTCAATACACCAGATCCCGTTCCTACATCAATAACTGAATCACCTTCAGCTATATATTTTTCAATAGCTTGCAAACTCATGACAGTAGTTGGGTGTGTTCCTGTACCAAAAGCCATACCTGGATCAAGCTCAATAATAAGTTCATCTGAATGTACAGGTTTATAATCTTCCCATGTAGGAGTGATTGTGATCCGTTTTGAGATCTTTACTGGTTTATAATACTTTTTCCAAGCAGTCGCCCATTCTTCCTCATTTACTTCTGATATTGAAATCGTGTTTGCTCCGATATCAATATCGTATTTCACAAGATTTGTGATCGCTTGTTTGATCTCTTCAACCGTTTCACCTAAAAAACTGTTGACGGGTAAGTAAGCTTTTAAAATTACGCCTTCAGAAGGATAGTCAGAAGGGTTCAGCTGATAGATTTCGCCAAATACGGATTGACGCTCTTTAGAGAGGTCATCTACATCCTCAATCACAACTCCGCTAGCTCCCGCCTCATGTAAAATATTCGATACTGGTTCAACAGCTTCCTGAGTAGTGTGGATGCTAATCTCTGACCATTTCATCATATCAACTCCGTTTGTTAGTTTGGCTT